>CAVYIZ010000092.1:0-18097 GCA_963768555.1 uncultured Alphaproteobacteria bacterium | reverse complement strand
GAGCGTCGGCTCCTTTCAGACAGACGTTAGCGGGCGAGCGCGCCGTTGCGCGATCGCCACCCGACGATTCCGCCCGCGTAATGCCTGACGTCCTCGCGGCCGATGGCGCGCGCCTGGCCGAGCGCGCTGTCCGAGCGCCTGCCGGAGTGGCAGATTAGCACCACCGGCTTTTCGGAAGGCAGGCGCTGCGGGTCGAAGCTCGACATCGGCATGTTGAGCGACCTCGGAATATGCGCCGAGGCGAACTCGTGCGGCTCGCGCACGTCGACGACGACGCACTCGCCGGCTTTCACCGCTTGCTCGAATTCCTCATGGTCGATTGCGCGCGGATCAGGCCCAGGGGCAAAACGGGAAAACGGGTTCGAGAACATCACATCTCCGTTCAAGCAGCTTCGGCGGTCTTTGCGGCCGCGAACTGGGTATACGCGCCGAGCGCGTGGCTGGCGTACATCGCCGACGGTCCCGCTCCCATATAGATCGCCATGCCGAGCGTTTCGAGGATCTCCTCCCGCGTCGCGCCGCGGTCGACCGCCGCCTTGACGTGGAAGCCGATGCAATCGTCGCAGCGGACCGCGACCGAAATGGCGATTGCGATCAGTTCTTTCGTCTTGACGTCGAGCGCCCCCTGGGTGAGCGCGCTCTGGGCGATGGCCGAAAACGCCTTCATAACCTCCGGCGCCCCGCCGCGCAGGTTTTTCAGCTCCGCGCTCCAGCCTTTGGTGAGCTCGGGCCAATTCTTCGTGTCCATGATCAAGTCTCCTTGCCGCCTGCGAAGGCCGGGGGCGCCGGACAGGCCCCACCCGTGCGGTGCAACGTCTTGACGAATATATTCAGATATCCTAATTTAGCAAGAGCGAATTTTGTCGCAGGCCGTGCGTTGGTCCTCGGGTTCGCATTAATGGAAGGAAACCGAATGAACCTAGAAACGGCAGTTGACGCTTAAGGCATTGAAATTGCTCGAACTCCGCCAACTGCTCCGCGTTTGCGAGAATGCCGAAAAACGACAAACATTTCAACGAGTTATGCAATTTGCGGGCTTCCAACAGCCGTTTTTAGGATGAATTTGGATCGCGCCGTTCTGGCTTTCGCCGGACTTGTCGTTTTGGTCAGCGTCGCGCTCGGCTATCTGGTCAGCCCCTACTGGTTCTTGCTGACCGCCTTCGCCGGCCTCAACATGCTCCAATCGTCCTTGACTGGCTTCTGCCCCGCAGCGATCGTATTCCGCCGCCTCGGCCTCGAGGGCGGCGTCGCGTTCGAGTGAATGCAGACGCACGGGCGAATTCGCCGCCGGCCCCGGATCAAGGCCGAGTTGCCGACCTCAGCCGGAGGTCGCCGGCGATAGGCGACGATGGCCCTTTTTTGAGGCGGCGCTGGCGCGATCGAGTGGTCAAAACCTAACGCTTGGCGCTCACGTGGGGGATGTCGCGAAGGAGCGGAACTCCGGGCGTTCAGGATGTGATTGCCGAACGGCAGGATTCCGCCCGAAGCGGGCCTTGATCGAGGCACCAGCAGAGCGTCGCGAAGGGTGGATAGCAGTCGTCGTTCTGGAGTTGTTAGCGCTCGAACGGAACCGCCAAGCACCGGAGGCGATTCAACCGTTCCGGCCGCCTAACTTGCCTTTTTGGCCAGCGCCCGTATGATTTTCGTCAGCAAGCGATCGAACTCGACCGGCTTCGTGTCGCAATCCTCACAACCTGTGGCCAACGCCTTCTCGCGATCACCGATCATCGCGTGTGCAGTGAGGGCGATGATGGGAATGTCGCGCGTCGCCGGATCGGCCTTAAGTCGCCGCGTCGCCTCCCAACCGTCAATCACCGGAAGGTCTAGATCCATGAGAATGATATCCGGCCGCTCGCTAATCGCCTTGGCTATCCCGTCTGCACCGTCGACCGCTGTCACCACCTCGTAGCCGCCCAGCACATCGAAGCGCAACGTCAGCGTATAGAGATTGTCGTCGTTGTCCTCGATGTACAGAAGCTTGGGCACGATCAACGCCCTGATAGCCGTTGCGTTTTCGCCCGGCTCGCTGCTATGAGCGTGCCGACCCGTGCTATGAGCTGCGAAGATGTGTCGGCATGCTTAGAGAGAATCTCCTCGACGCCGCCACTCAGTCGGCGGCGCTCCTCAGCGCTCAGATCAAGCGCAGTGACGACGACGATCGGTACGTCTCGCCATGCCGGATTGTCTTGGAGGGTCGCCACAACCTGAAACCCATCCATTTCGGGCATCATCAGATCCAGCAACACGATATCCGGCAATCCGCTCGCAAGAGCATCGAGGGCAAGTCGTCCGTTGGCCGCCTCTCTGACCAACCAACCTTGGGTCTCGAGGATAGTGCGGACGAGCTGTCGATGCTCCTCGTCGTCATCAACGATAAGAACGGTGCTCGTCCGTTCCGTGACGCGGTAAGGGGTCATGATCCCAAGTAGCCGGTGGCGGTCGATTGGCTTCGTGAGGAAGCCTGCGGCGCCCAAAGTCATGCCGCGACGCTGCTCGTCGACGATCGTGACGATGATCACAGGAATGTCGGCAAGCGTGGGATCGCCCTTGAGCGCAGCCAGGACGGTCCAGCCGTCGATGTCGGGCAATAGGATGTCGAGGGTGATTGCCGCTGGGTGGAGGTCTCGTGCTAACTTCAGCCCGTCGATCCCGCAGCTTGCGGTCTGGACGGCGTAACCCTCCTCGTGAAGATGGGTTGTAATGAGTTCGCGCGCGGTCGGATCGTCATCGATCACCAGCACGACGTCCCGTGAAGCACCGCCTCCATCTATCGTCCGCGTGTAGGGCCGCTCCGCCGGAGCCTCCTCGAGCGGCATGGCCATTCCACCGTCAGCGGGCAACCGAACGCTAAAGATTGAGCCCTTGCCTGGGCTGCTCGTGGCAGTCACGTCCCCTCCCATCATTTGGCAAAGCCTGCGCGTGATTGCCAAACCGAGACCAGTGCCGCCAAATTGTCTAGTCGTCGAGGCGTCAGCCTGTGCGAATTCCTGGAACAAGCGGGCGAGCTGCTCCTCGGTCATGCCGATGCCGCTATCAGAAACCGCAAATTCGACCCACTCGCGTCCGATGTCCCGCGTGCGTGCGACCCGCAAGTGGACCGCGCCGTCCTTGGTAAATTTGCACGCGTTGCCGAGCACGTTGAGCAGTACCTGACGCAGCCGCATGCTGTCGCAACGCACCGTGCCGATCTCCGCAGAGCATTCCAGAAAGAGCTGGTTTCTATTTTGTTCGGCTAGGGGTCGTGCAGTGCCAAGGATTTCTTCGACTATCGGCTGGATCATTGCCTCCTCGAGGACCAAATCCAGCTTGCCGGCCTCGATCTTCGATAGATCGAGGATGTCGTTGATGAGATTAAGGAGATGTCGACCGGCGCGCAGCACCCGGCGCAGCGGGTCGAGCGCCTTCTCTGTTCCAAAGCGTTCCGCGTTCTCGCACAAAAGTTCGGTCAGACCGATGATCGCGTTTAATGGTGTGCGCAGCTCGTGACTCATATTGGCGAGGAAGCTCGACTTCGTCCGACTTGCTTCCATTGCCTGGTCCCGCGCGATTTTAAGTTGGCGCACGGTCTCCGCGAGCTCTTCCTCGCGCTGCTTGTGCGAAGTGATGTCTGTCCAAGTGGTAACGCCGCCGCCCTCTTGTGTGCGATGCTCGCCGACCCGTAGCCAGGTTCCATCACTAAGCCTCTGCTCATGAACGGTCGGCGCATTGCGGTGCAGCGCCACGCGCCGCTGGAACCAAGACGTTGGGTCGCCGACAGACGTGTCATAATGAAGAACGTCGCGATCGAAAGCGACCAGCCGATTGATGATTGCGGCCGATGGAGGGGGTTCGAATGGTTCGCGGCTTCGGCTCTGGAAGGTGGCCCTTCAACAACTCGCCGACGAAACAGGCCTGACCTTACACGTCTGCCATTATCCGCCCGGCACTTCCAAGTGGAACAAGATCGAGCACCGGATGTTCTGCCACATCACCCAGAACTGGCGTGGAACGCCGCTCACAAGCGTTATCGTCGCGATCGAACTGATCGCGAACACCACAACCAAGACCGGCCTGACGATCCGCTGCGAACTCGATGCCCACGCCTATCCAAAAGGCATCAAAGTCTCCGACGAGGAAATGGCGACCCTCAACATAACCCGTGATCCCTTTCATCCCGAATGGAACTACGCTATCGCGCCGAGAAATTCGACCTGATGCGATAGTTTTTGGGCGTCGCCTTTGGGTCGAACTGACGCGTTCGCAGCTTGTTTCAGGAACGGTCGCTCCTGGCGCACTGCGCCCGTAGCGCCTACGGCAGCTTAGCAGGGTTCACCGCCCGTAGCGGGCCCCTCTCGAAAGCCCGCAACGGGTCGTGGCACGAAGTCGCTGCGCTCCAGCCGCTGCGCGGGGGCGTGAGCCGAGAGGCCGGTAGCCGATGGAGAGGATAGCGATAGCGGGGTCGCCACGATCAACTCGCGTATTGTCGGCGTGCGACGCACGATCAAGAACAGCAGGATCATCTGCCGCCAGCACCCTCTCACACGGCGAACCACATCGACCGGCCTACAACGCAATGACAAAAATTGGCTTGACCACTCGCGCAAAACCAATTTGCTTGAATGTGCCGTCGGTATTTCTGCTCGCAAGAAATTGATTCACACTATGCCACTGAAAGCGGATCGACCGATTAAACGCGCAACAGTTGCCGGATGCGCTATTTCTGCCACGCCCAACTATTTGAAATTTTACACGCGCCTACAAAATCAAATCCCCTATTTAGCAACAATCGTGCCAAAACGCTTAACCCGTCCACGTGTTTCGAGGCCGCCACTCTTCGAATTTCCTAAGTCGAGCACCTCATAGCACTCGCTGCTCCGCCGGTGCCCTACCTCCCGCGACTTCGTGCCTCGACGCTTTTTGGACGCCGGCCGGCTGCGCATGCGGAAACTCTCGGTGTCGCCGGCGTCCAAAAACCTGTACAACAGCGGCTGTTGGGCGGTAAGGCCCTCAGGAATCCCCTCATTTGGAGAACGGCGTGATTTCGAGGCTTTTTCGCCCTCATGCGGGGCGAAAGAATGGCCTTAAGGTCCCACATTGAGCATGGCGCGACCTCTGTCTCGACAATTCGGAGCCCCGAACTCGCGCTTCAGGACTCGTCATACGAGAGTTGTCGCAGCGAAGCGCCAACCTCCAGTTGCATTTTGGCCCTCGAAAAAATGAGGGGATAGCTGAGGGTAAGGCCTCGTGTCTCCGCCGTTCCCCTAGCAGCGACTTGAACGAATGTTTTGACTTTTGCACCGCTCGAAACTCGCGCGTGATCGCGAATGAGTTTCCATTTGAGGCGTTTTCAGATCGCCTCTTGCTTCGAGCGCGCCCCTCTCAATATCCGTCCTTTTTGAGAGACACTGATTTCGCACGTCTGCATAAAGTTTGCACCAAGCTGAGTGACTGCCGCGCGAATGGCACTACCGAGGATCATATTGTGCTATTATTTCATGTAATTGCTCGATTCTCTTGTCTAAGATTAGACGAATACCATTATGCTCTCCATTGTACGAACCTCTAAAATATGCCATACACAACGGTTGGCACTATAGCAAACGCCTTCGCCGAAGATTTAGATATATTCGCGTGTATTATTGTATATGCCTTTTCTATTATCAAATTTGCTTCATTACGCATTGTTTCTAGTTCCACATCATTAGAAATTGATCTATCTAACAACATTTTCAACTCGTTAGAGATATCAGCTAGATCGTTTAGAGCGTTTTTGATCGCCTCTTTAGGATTAGATCGCGCCTGTTCGATCGTTGGGCGCAGAATTGCTTCAAACTCCGAAGCGAGATTCTTTACAAACGAACGCCAATCTTTCCGACTGGCCGTTGGTGGAAAGTCATAATTCAACGGGTGCCGGCGGTGACCCATGTCGAAAGGCAACTTTTCCGGAGCACCATAAGCCGTGTTCATTATGGGAATGAGGAACGTGTCCGATAGGACGTGAAGCGCATAACCGTACTCAAGCAAGACGTTTGGATTTGGTACGAGCTTCCCGCCCTCCGTCTTGGCGACGAAAGTTAGATCAGGGACAAAAGCGTCACACGCAAGAATCTTCTTAATAATTGTATCAATGTCCCAAACATGCCCTAATACTCCTTGCGTATCTTAGTCAATCCTTACCTGGATAGATACAGCTGGATCATTTGAGATATTTTTGGCAGCAAGATCCAACACTGTCAAGATCCAACACTGTACGGATAAGGTGCCGATTGCATTTGGATGGCGTATCACTTTGCCATGCATAGAAAACCACAAATTCTTTAATGTTGGCCTCCGAAGTGCGCACCGAACTATGCTATCGATGCTTCTTACTGTCGGCAATCGCGCCAATTGTCGCTAAGGCTCCCCTCGGACGGCGATGTGACGTCGCCCTCAGCCATCCCCTCATTTTTTCGAGGGCCAAAATGCAACTGGAGGTTGGCATTTTGATGCGGCGAGTTCTGTATGACGAATCCTGAAGTGCAAGTTCGGGTCTCGCAATCGTCGAGAGAGAGGTCGCGCCACGACAAACGCGGGGCCTTAGGGCTCCCCATTCGCTCTACGTGAGGGCCGAAAAGCGCCGAAATCAGGCCGTTCTCGAAATGAGGGGATTCCTGAGGACGTCGCCAGGAACGCCGCCCGCGCTTGTCGACTAAAGGGTCTGCTTCGGGTCGACTCCGGCCAGTCGGAAGCGCGCTGAAGATTTTTTAGCCGTGGTCGAGCCCGGCCGATCCCGCCGCCGCGCGGTCGGGAAGGTCTCTAAGGGCGAAGAGCGGCCGATGATGGGTGCGTCAAGGTAAGGGAGGGGGCGCTTTCCTCAGCCGAAGGTCACTAAATCGCCGTTGCCGACAAAGAGATCGCTCACCGATCCGTCGCGGCCGGTTCCGCGCACCACAGGATAGCTGAGCTCGACCATCAGCTCGACGGCGGCTAGGCCGGTGCAATGGTTGCAGGCGATGCGTTTGAAGCCGTACCTGCCCATGTCGCGTATTTTGGCGGCCTGTTCGGACGTCAGCGCGCCGAACGGCGCCATGTGCAGGCCGCCATAGAGGCCGTGCAGCTTGTCGCCGCGCGCCAGACGCTCGGAGGCGAAGGCGACGATGCGCTCGAGCGTAGGATGGCCGCAGCCGGTGAGGGCGACGAGTCCCTCGCGCTCGAGATTGGCGTACAGCGACTGCTCGCCCTCGATGCCGAGCATGATGGGCAGGTCGAAGCCAACGGCCGCCAGCCCGGGCATCTGCGCATGCACGCCGCCGGGCTCGAGCCGCACGATCTCGCCGGTATGCGGGACCGTGTTCGCGGCGTGGGCTTCGGGGAAAACGGCGCCGGCAATAAAACGCTCGGCTTCGGCATGGAAGGTCGAAGGAATGTAGATCGTGATGTCGTGCTTTAGCTCCAGAACCGCCTGCAGGCCGAACAAGTGATCGATATGCTCGTGGGTGATGAACAGAGCCTCGACTCCGCCGGCGGCGATGAGCTCGGCGACGCCGGTCGCAGCCAGCCGCTCGCGCATGTAGTCGCGGTTCCAACCCGCGTCGATCAGCAGCCGCCGGCGCGCGCCGTCGAGGCCTTCGACCTCGAGCAGACTGCAGCTGCCTCGCGCGTTTTCTTCACGCCAGGGAATGCGCCACTGGCTCGCCGCGAGGCCGCCGCCGGAGCTGATATCCTGCATCATGTCCCTGTTGTCGGCCCAACCGATCTCGGACACGCAGGTGATCTTGAGCGATCTGCACGCGCCGAAGTCAATCTTCTCGCCGGGCGCCCAGGGCAGCGGCGTAAGGGTGCGCGTCGTCGAGGTTCTTCTCTCAGAGATGTCCGTCATTGCTCACCCCTGTCTGTCGGCTGGCGGCAGGCTCGCACACTCCGGCCGTGGTCCGCAACGCTACCCGGATGTCATCGTTTGCTACGGCATCCGACCCGCTTGTCACCTGAACGTCCCCTCCGGGTCGATTCCAGCCCTCTAGCAGCCGATCCGTCTGGGCGCCCAGCGCCAGATTTTGACCACTCGCTTGCGAATCCCTTACGTGCCGCGCCAATGAGCGGGTTCGCCACGACGCGTTGCTGACCGACCCTGGAAGATGGGGGTGGAGGCCACAGTGGGTTTCCGATATCGCCGGTCAGTGAGATTGACCGGCGGAAAGCGGGTCAATCTCGCAGGACGCGGAGTTTTTAACCTTCTCCTTTGCGTGACCTGGCTCCGCCGCGCTGAACGTCACGCTCGATTTCGTCCTCGTTTACCAAGACGATTCAAGTCCGATACGAATTTGGTGTTTTCCCTTGTCGCCCTGTTTATGTTCATGATATGTTCTCTTATCCGCGACCGCCGTGAGCGCGGCCGAAAAGGAGACCCTTATGGAGCAGATATCGGCGCCGGCGAAAAAACGCCTGACGGCTTTCGGCAAGAGGGCGCGGCAGAAGCGCATTTTTGCGCGATTGCGCGAGGGCTGGGCCTATGACGAGATCGCCCGCGAGGAGCGGCTGACGGCGGCGCGGGTTCGGCAGATCGTCTCGGAGGTTCTGCAGAAGCGGCAGGTCGACGACAGCATGGCGCATGCGCTGCTGCAGCTCTCCCGCCTCGGCCCCGCGGTGCAGCTGGCGGGCGAGGCGGTCGCGAGAGGCGATCTCCAGGCGATCTGGCCCCTCCTCGGGGCGCTCGACCGGCTCGACCGCTACCAGAAAGACGCCCGCGCCATCCACCGCGACAACGAGGAAATCCGCGAAAAACTGTACGCCAAGATCACCCGTCTCGCCGAGGCGGACGAGAGAAAATACGGCCCCCGTCCGGAGCCGGAGCCGGACGAATGGGAATCCTCGCCGCCGCCCCCGCCCCCGCCGCCGCCCCCGTTGCCGCCGCAGGACGCCGGCGGCTTCACTACGCAATCGACGTGGCCGGAGAGCGGCTTCACCAACCGATCGACCGTCAGCGTCCGCCCCCTGCGGCCCGGGAACTTGTGATCGTCCTTGCGGTGGAGGGGAGAGGGGGGGCCGTCGAACCCGTCGCAAGCCTTTGAAATCGCCCGATTCCGAAAAGGAAATGCAAGGAAATGCAAACATCCGGGACACCGTTTGCGGTGCGCGAACGAAGTTGAAAGCGGCGATCGTGCGGTCCTGAAAACGTCGGTCGCCGGCGGCCTCGAGCCAGAACCCTTCGCCCATCGAGGCGGTTTTTCAGTCCTCGCGCCGCCCCTTCTCGCCTTGCCGGCGCGGCCGCGGCGCCGACAGTCCGCCCTTGCGCCCTGCGTCTTGTGGCCATACATGCGGCGCTTGCCGATTGAGGACAATCCCGAATGACAGAGCAGGTTCCCGCCCGTTCGCCCGGCTGGCACGCGACCACGATTCTCCTCGTGCGCAAGGGCGGTCGGGTCGTGATCGGCGGCGACGGCCAGGTCAGCATGGGACAGACGGTCGTCAAATCGAACGCGCGCAAGGTCCGCCGCCTCGCCAAAGGAGAGGTGATCGCCGGCTTCGCCGGGGCCACCGCCGACGCCTTCACCCTGTTCGAACGGCTCGAGGCGAAGCTCGAGCAGTATCCGGCCCAGCTACCCCGCGCCTGCGTCGAATTGGCGAAAGACTGGCGCACTGATCGCTATCTGCGCCGCCTGGAGGCGATGCTTCTGGTCGCAGACAGGGGCGCGAGCTTCACCCTTTCGGGCGCGGGCGACGTGCTGGAGCCCGAGACGGAGGAGGCTGGCTCGACCATGGCGATCGGATCGGGCGGCAACTACGCGCTCGCGGCGGCGCGCGCTCTTCTCCCGATGCAGCTCGACGCGGAAGAGATCGTGCGCCGCTCGATGCGCATTGCCGCCGACATCTGCGTTTACACCAACGCCAATCTGATCGTCGAAAGCCTCTGACCTCATGACGGACCTGAGCCCGCGCGAAATCGTCTCCGAACTCGACCGCTATATCGTTGGACAGTCGGACGCGAAGCGAGCCGTCGCCATCGCCTTGCGCAATCGCTGGCGCCGTCTCCGGCTCGTTTCGCCGATGCGGGAAGAAGTGATGCCGAAGAATATCCTGATGATCGGCCCGACCGGGTGCGGCAAGACCGAGATCGCCCGCCGGCTCGCCAAGCTAGCAGGCGCGCCCTTCCTGAAGGTCGAGGCGACGAAGTTCACCGAGGTCGGATATGTCGGGCGCGACGTCGAGCAAATCGTGCGCGACCTGATCGAGGTCGCCATTGCGCTCGTTAAAGGCCGCAAGCGCAAGGACATCGAGGCCAAGGCCGAGATGGCCGCGGAAGAGCGGGTGTTGGACGCGCTGGTGGGCGCAAGCTCCTCTTCCGCGACGCGCGAAACTTTCCGCCGCAAGCTCCACACGGGCGAGTTGAACGACAAGGAGATCGAGGTCGAGTTGCCGCAAAGCGGCCCCGCCATGCCAATGTTCGAGCTTCCCAATTTGCCGGGGGCCTCGATCGGCGCGATCAACATCGCCGACATATTCGGCAAGGGCCAGCGAACCAAGCCGAAGCGGATGACCGTCGCCGAGGCGCGCGAGCCGCTCATTGCGGCGGAAGCGGACAAGCTGCTCGATCAGGATGCGATCGTGCGCGATGCGGTGAGCGAGGTCGAGAGCAACGGCATCGTGTTCCTCGACGAGATCGACAAGATTTGCGCCCGCGAAGGCCGCGGCGGCGCGGACGTGTCGCGCGAAGGCGTGCAGCGCGACCTGCTGCCTCTCATCGAGGGCACGACGGTCGCCACCAAGCATGGCACGGTCAAGACCGACCACATCCTCTTCATCGCCTCGGGCGCGTTCCACATCGCCCGGCCGTCCGACCTCCTGCCGGAGCTGCAGGGCCGCCTGCCGATCCGCGTCGAGCTCAATTCCCTCACCGAGGAGGACTTCAAGCGGATCCTCACCGACACCGAGGCGAGCCTGATCAAGCAGTATGTGGCGCTCATGGCCACCGAGGGGATCGAGCTCGAGTTCTCCGACGGCGCGATTGCGGCGATCGCGCGCATCGCCGCGAAGGTCAACGGCTCGGTCGAGAACATCGGCGCGCGCCGCCTTCAGACGGTGATGGAGCGGGTGCTCGACGAAGTGAGTTTCACCGCCGCGGACCGGTCGGGCGAAAAGGTCCGGATCGACGCATGCTTCGTCGAGCGCCATGTCGGCGACCTGGCGGGCAACGCCGATCTCAGCCGCTTCATTCTTTGAGCGGCTCGGGGCGCTCCGTCGTTGGATTTGGCCGATCGGGCCGATCGCTGTTAGCATAGCGCCGGCAATCTCGCTTGAGGAGATCGAGATGGTTCCGCTCGTTCTGACTTTCGTCGGTGACGACCGTCCGGGACTGGTCAATGCAATGTCCGAGAAGATCGCGGCGTGCGGCGCGACGTGGCTCGAAAGCCGTTCCGCCAGGCTTGCCGGCAAATTCGCGGGTATCCTCCTCGTTGGCGTTCCGGACGCAAGGGCGGCGGAGCTTCAATCGTCGCTGCGCCTGCTCAAGACGGCGGGGCTGCATCTAACCGTCGAGCGGGGCGCTTCGATCGAAGCTGAGAAGCCGCCAGGGCGCCTTCTCAAGCTCGACCTCCTCGGCCACGAGCGGACGGGCATCGTGCGCGACGTCACCCAGTCGCTGACCAGCCTCGGGGTCAACATCGAGGAATTCGCCAGCGACCTCGAAAGCGCGCCCTTCACCGGCGTCGAGATGTTCCGCGCAAGGGCACTATTGCGGGCGCCAGACGAGCTCGGCGTCGAGGATTTGCGGAAGGCGCTGGAGCGTCTGGCAGGCGAAATCATGGTCGATCTGGCGGCGCCTGACGACGAGCCGCGTGACTGATAGTCGAAAATTCCGCCTCTTGCACGTCCAGGCCGGCGTTGCCATAAGGTCCGCCCTGCATTTCCTGGCTCAGCTGGCGGACGACGATGGCGACCTTTCCCGAGCGCGTGTTTTCAGGCGTCCAGCCGACCGGCAATCTGCACCTCGGCAACTACCTCGGGGCGATCAAGCGCTTCGTGGAGCTCCAGGCCACGCGTCCGTGCCTCTATTGCGTGGTCGACCTTCATGCGATCACCCTGCCGCACGAGCCGGCGCAACTCGCCCGCACCACGCGCGAGGTGACGGCGGCCTTCCTGGCCTGTGGCATCGATCCGAAAATCAACGCCGTCTTCAACCAAAGCCGGGTCGCGGAACACGCCGAGCTCGCCTGGATCTTCGATTGCGTGGCGCGCCTCGGCTGGCTCAACCGCATGACTCAGTTCAAGGAGAAGGCCGGCAGGGACCGGGAGAATGCGTCGATCGGCCTTTACAATTATCCCGTGCTGATGGCAGCGGACATCCTTCTGTACCGCGCCACCCACGTTCCAGTCGGGGACGACCAGAAGCAACATCTGGAGCTGACGCGCGACATCGCGCAGAAGTTCAACAACGACTTTTCCGAGTCAATCGCCGCGAACGGGCATGGCGACGCCTTCTTTCCGCTGCCCGAGCCGCTCATTCAGGGGCCTGCGACGCGGGTCATGAGCCTGCGAGACGGCACGAAAAAGATGTCGAAGTCGGATCCGTCGGAATATGCGCACATCGCACTGACCGACGACGCGGACACAATCGCGCAGAAGATTCGCAAGGCGAAGACGGACCCCGAGCCCCTGCCGAGAGAACTCGAGGGTCTGGCGGCGCGCCCCGAGGCGGACAACCTCGTCGGTATCTTCGCGGCCCTGAACGACGAAACCAAGGCCGACGTCATCCATCGTTTCGGCGGCAGCCAGTTTTCGACGTTCAAGAACGCGCTGGCGGAAGTCACCATCGAAAAACTCACGCCTATTCGCGCGGAGATCCTCCGGCTTTCCGGTGACCCAGGCTACGTCGATTCGGTCCTCGCCGAGGGAGCGGAAAAGGCACGCGCCATCGCAAGGCCGAATATGGACGCGATCAAGGATATCCTTGGCCTCGTCCGCTAGGGTCTTTCGGTCCGCTGGCGCCAAGAGACACGAGGGGCGCGGACGCTATCCGAACCTCTCGGCTTGCGATTAGGGATCTCTACAAGACCTAGGGCTCGGCGAGGGGCGGCTGACCAGCCACTCATTATGGTTAACGACTTTCGGCGAAACTTCTCGTAAGCCTGTTAAAGGCTGATTTGGGCCTCCTTGGCGGAGGGACCCGGTCGGCATGAAACTGGAAGGCGTGCGCCGCCGGGCTTTCGAGGAGGGCGTTCGTTGCGAGGCTTCAGCGCGGGAGGGTGCGCCCCGATCGAGGGGCGCTCGCGGGGGATGGATTTCGCCGCGCTACCCGCGCTGCTGATCGTCTTCCTGAGAGCTGAGAGCGCATGCGCCGAGGAGGCGCTGCGGGGGCTCGAACCGGCGCCGTCTGCCCTGCCGTACATGGCCGCGATGGAGTCCAACGTTCCAGCGATCGCCATCATGTTGGCGGTGCTGCTCGCGGCGATTACGGTTGTTGTGCATCTCTCGGCGCGGCGGAGGTGGTCGCGCCGAACTTCAGTTCTGGAGGCTGAACTCGTGCGCACGCGGGCGAAAGCCGATCGGGCGGCGCTGACTATGCAAGGCGACCGGCAGATTGTCATCTCCTGGGACCGCCCGGACGCCGAGCCCACCCTCGAAGGCGACTTGGCCCTGGTGGCCGACTTGTCGGCTGGGCCGCGCCTCCTTGACTATGCCTCGTGGTTGGGTGATTCCGCCGCCGCACTGGTCGCGGAGGCGTCGGAGCGGCTCCTTGCTCGTGGCGAGTCCTTCTCGATAGCGGCGGTCAGTCGGCGCGGGCGGCACGTTGAAATCAGCGGCCGGCCGGTATCGGGCAATGCCATCATCCGCATCCGGGATGTGTCGGGGGACCGCCTAGAGCTCGCTGAGACGCGCGAAAAGCTTGCGCGGGTGGAGGAGATCTTCAGCGCGCTTCGCTCGGCGCTGGAGTCCGCCGCGGTCCTCGCCTGGGGCCGGGACGCCGAAGGACGCATGGTCTGGTGCAACGCATCCTACGCCGGGGCGGTCGAAGCGCCGGACGACAAAGCGGTCGTCGACAACAGGATCGAGCTGTTCGACCCGTCACTGCGCCGAGAGGCCGCAGAAGCGATCCGCGACGCTGGGCTCTGGAAGCGCCGCGCAAGCGCCGTCGTGAGCGGCGAGCGCCGAACTTTCGAGGCGGTTGAAGTCCGGACGGCCTTCGGCTCGACAGGCATCGCACACGACGTTACGGAGATCGCGGCTCTCCGAGCCGAAATGGAGCGCAACGAGGACGACTATTCGCGCATGATCGATCGGCTGTCGACCGCAGTCGCGGTCTTCGACAAGTCGAAGCGACTCACGTTCTACAATGCAGCCTACCGGCAGATATGGTCGCTCGAGCCAGGGTTCCTCGACCAGGGCCCGAGCGACGGCGAAGTCCTCGATTGCCTGCGCTCCAAGCGGCTATTGCCGGAGCAGGCGAACTTCCGCGAATGGAAGGCACAATTGATGAGCGCCTACCAGGCGGTCGAGCCGAGCGAGACGGTCTGGCATCTGCCAGACGGGCGAGCCTTGCGCGTCGTCACCAGTCCAAATCCGAAAGGCGGCGTCACCTATCTTTACGACGACGCGACGCAGAGTTTCGCGCTCGCCTCCCAGGTTAACGCCCTGACCCATGTGCAAGGCGAGACGCTCGATGCCTTGAAGGAAGGCGTGGCGGTGTTCGGCGCCGACGGTCGCATGAAGTTGTTCAATCCCGTCTTCGCCGAGATGTGGGGACTCGACCCGCTCAAATTGCGCGGTCGTCCGCATATCGACGAGATTGGGGACGGTTGCCGGGCGCTTTGCCAGGATCCTGACCTGTGGGATGGACTGCGGGACATGATGGTCGGCCTCAACGAGCATCGCGAAAGCCGGTCGGCCAGGATCGCCCGCAATGACGGCCTCACGCTCGACTGCGCCGCATTGCCGCTTCCTGACGGCGCCACGCTCCTCACCTCGCTGGACGTGACGGCGAGCGCCAATGTCGAGCGCGCGCTTACCGAGCGCAATCAGGCGCTCGTCGCGGCGGAAAAGCTGCGCAACGATTTCGTCAACCATGTATCCTACGAGCTGCGCACGCCCCTCACCAACATCATCGGGTTCACCCAGTTGCTGGCGGCCGGGGGCGTCGGCCCACTGAACCCCAAACAGCTCGAATATGCCGGCTTCATCACCAATTCGTCGCATGCGTTGCTCGCCATCATCGACGACATTCTCGATCTGGCCTCGATTGACGCCGGCGCGCTGGAGCTGCGTCTCGAGGCGGTCGACGTCGCCGAAGCTATGAAGGCGGCGGCGGCGGGCGTGCAGGACCGCCTGAACGAGGCGGCGATCGAGATGCGAATGGTGATGACGGACGGAGTTGGGACGTTCAGGGCCGACGGCCGGCGGGTGCGACAGGTTCTCTTCAATCTTCTCTCCAACGCGATCAACTATTCCGAGCCTGGGCAGACGGTGACGCTCGCAGCAATGCGCCGCGGCGCGGAAATCGTGTTCAAGGTCAGCGATCGCGGACGCGGATCCCTCCGGAAATGATCGACCGCGTGTTCAATCGGTTCGAGACATTCCCCAACGGGTCGCGCCATCGCGGGCCTGGCCTTGGCCTTTCGATCGTGAAGGCCATGGTCGAGCTGCACAAAGGCCGGGTGCTGATCGATACGGCGCCGAACGAAGGCACGACCGTCACTTGCATCTTCCCGATCGATCCGGCTGCGCTCGCGTCCGACCCGACGAATCGGGTCGCGCGGGCAGGCGAAGCCGCAATCGGCCCGATAGCCGGACATGACGGACCGCGACAACGACCAAAGACCAGCCGAAGGTCTGGCTGCAGAAAGCGCCGGACGAAGCCGCCACGCTGAGCTTCGCCGCCGCGCAGGCCGCGTGGCTCGAGCCCGGCGACTTCATCGCCGTTTCAGGCGAACTCGGCGCAGGCAAGACCGCGTTCGCCCGCGGATTGATTCGCGCACTCGTCGAGGCGCCGGACCTGGAGAGGCCGAGCCCGACGTTCACCTTGATGCAGGTCTACGACGCGCCGAGCGGCCCGGTCGTCCACGCCGATTTCTATCGCCTGCGAGGTCCGCTCGAACTCGAAAACATCGGCTGGGAAGAGGCCATCCGCGACGCGATTGCGATCGTCGAATGGCCTGAGCGGGTCGCCTCGCGTTGCCGCCGGACCGGCTCGAGGTGAATATCCGATTCGACCCCTCGCACGGGCCCCGACCTCCGCTTGCTGGAATTGCGCGGTTTGGGGGCGATGGGCAAACGGCTTGCTCGGGCGCTCGGCGTCGGAGCGCTCCTCAAACGAGCAGGCTGGAGCGACGCGAGACGCGAGTTCCTGCAGGGCGACGCCTCGACCCGCGCGTACGAACGACTGACGAAGCCCGACGGGGCGACCGCCATTCTGATGATTTCTCCGCCACGGCCCGATGGTCCGATCCTGCGCTACGGCAAGCCGTATGCGGCGATCGCGAAACTTTCGCCCGACATCCGCGCCTACATTGCGATGACGAAGGGCCTGCGCGGCCTGGGCTATTCGGCCCCCGAACTGATCGCCTGCAGCGTCGAGGAAGGGCTGGCGCTGATCGAAGACCTCGGCGAGACGACCGTGGTCGAGGATGGAGTTCCGAATGGCGTCCGCTACGCCGAAGCCGTCGCGCTCCTCGTCGATTTGCATGGCCGCGATCTGCCCGACAGCTCTGCCGGCGGGCGACGACATCTATCGGCTGCCGACTTACGACGCCGAGGCGATGCTGGTCGAGGTCGAACTCGTCATCGACTGGTACGCGCCGGCGGTCGCGAGGGTCACCGTGCCTTCGGGCGCCCGCATGCAGTTTCTCGCGATCTGGCGCGAGCTGCTTCAGCCGATCCTTGCCGGTCCGACGACCTGGACGCTGCGCGACTATCATTCGCCGAACCTGCACTGGCTGCCGGAAAGAGAGGGCATCGCCAGAATCGGCCTCATAGACTTTCAGGACGCCGTCATCGGTCCCCCGGCCTACGATCTCGCGTCGCTTCTGCAGGATGCCCGAGTCGACGTCTCCGACGACCTCGAGATGCGTCTGGCGGCGCTCTACGTGCGGCGGCGATCGGCCGCCGATCCCGAGTTCGACGCCGGCGGTTCGCCGCCGCCTACGCGGCGATGGGCGCCCAGCGCGCCACCAAGATCCTCGGCATTTTCGCGCGGCTCGACAAGCGCGACGGCAAGCCGCAGTACCTGCGCCACCTGCCGCGCATCGAGCGCTATCTCGCCAAGAACCTCGCGCATCCGTTGCTCAGGCCGCTCGCCCTCTGGTATCAGAACCACCTGCCGCGGGCGTTGGGGCAACCGCCGGACGCCCGCTGATTTCTGACGTGCCGACGCTGGAATGATCGACGATGAGCGAGCCGATTCCGAAAACGGCCATGGTGTTCGCCGCGGGCCTCGGGCAAGCGCATGCGTCCGATCACCGATGCGACGCCGAAGCCGCTGGTGAAGGTCGCCGGGCGAGCACTGATCGATCATTGCCTCGACCGCCTCGCAGCGAACGGCGTCGAGCGGGCGATCGTCAACGTCCACTGGCAGGCCGATCAGATCGAGGCGCATCTGGCGAACCGCAAATCGCCGAAGATCGTCATTTCCGACGAGCGGGCGATGCTCCTCGACCAAGGCGGCGGCATCAAGCGTGCGCTGCCGGCGATCGGCCGCGATCCGTTTCTCCTGTGCAATACCGACTCGTTCTGGATCGAGGGCCCTCGCTCGAACATCGCCCGCCTCGCCGACCGTTCGATCCCGACGGCATGGACATTCTGCTTCTGGTCGCGGCGAGCGCGGGCGCGGTCGGCGTCGACTGGCCGGGCGATTTCACCATGAGCCGCGAGGGCCGGCTCTCGCCTCGCGAGCCGCGCCACGTGGCGCCCTTCGTCTATACCGGCGTCGGCATCATCAAGCCCCGAGCTGTTTGAAAACGAAACGCGCCGACGTCTTCCGTCTCGCGCCGTTCTTTCATGCGGCGGCGGCGAAAGGCCGTCTCTTCGGCTTGAGGCTCGACGGCCTGTGGCTGCATGTCGGACGGCCCGAGACGATCGCCGAGGCGGAGCGCGCGATCGACCGGTCGACCCTCTGAGGCGCTTCGCCTTCGCCTCAGGCCAAATTCCTCCAAGC
>CAVYIZ010000091.1:0-140433 GCA_963768555.1 uncultured Alphaproteobacteria bacterium | reverse complement strand
ATTGATATAGGTCAAACTGCTTCAGGTGTGACCCGGACCAGGAGCTTGCCGAACTTGCGGCCTGACAGTTGGCCGACCCGCGCCTCGGGCGAATTGAGGCGATGGCGTGAACGGTGGTGCATACGCCGCAGATGCGCTGGGCGAAAGCCCAGGCGTCGCGCGGATCGCGGCCGCGCAAGATGAGCTCGATGCCGCGAAACATCGTGGATGAGGACCACGCCTCTTTGACGGCTCCGCCGTCGACTTCCGCCTCGATGCGAAGGTGACCCTCGATCCGCGTGACAGGGTCGACAACGACGTGGGCCATTATTTGGACTCCCCTTGGTCTTCGTCTGTCCCGTGGCGATGCCGCACGGCCTGGATGACGCCGTGCGCGACCACCCCCGCTGCGGCGAGGCCGGTGAGACTGAGGCCCACGGTGTCGACCCACCCGCCGACATCGAAGCCGGCCACATTGGGAAGACGTCCATAGAACGGCGTCATCGTGTCCCAGAAATTCGGCTCGGCGCAGCCGATGCAGGGATGACCGCAACCGATCGGCCAGTTGGTCCCTTCGTTCCACTTCACGGTCGGACAGTTCTGCGACGTCGCCGGGCCTTTGCAACCCATCTTGTAGAGGCAGTAGCCGTGACGGTGCCCTTCGTCGCCCCAGGCTTCGACGTATTGGCCGGCGTCGAAATGCGCCCGTCGTTCGCAGCCGTCATGGATGCTCGTGCCATAGGCGAAGAGCGGACGCCGGTACTGGTCGAGCGGCGGCCAGCGCTTCAAGGTCAGGTAATAGACGATGAGCGCGGTGATGTTCTCGGCGTTGGCCGGGCAGGCCGACATGTTGATCAGGTTTTGCAGGCCGGGCGCCGCGTCGCCGACGGATAATGCGCCGGTCGGGTTCGGCGCGGCCGCCGGGATGCCGCCGAAGGCGGCGCAGGTGCCGACCGCGATGGTCGCCGCAGCGCCGCCGCAGACCTCGCGCACGATATCGAGAGCGGAGCGGCCGCCGATCGTGCAATAGGCGCCGTCGGCCCCGGTCGGAACAGACCCCTCCACGAGGGCGATATATTTGCCCTTGTTGTTTTTCACCGTATCTTCCAGCGCGCTTTCGGCCTGGCTGCCGGCCGCCGCCATCAAGGTCTCGTGATAGTTGAGCGAAATGGTGTCGAGGATGAGATCGGCGACGGTCGGATGGCTGGCGCGCAGGAAGGATTCCGTGTTGCCGGCGCAGTCCTGAAATTCGAGCCAGACCAGGATCGGTCTCGGCTCTTTTTCCACCGCCTCGGCAATGGCGGCTGTGGCGCCCGGCAAGCCCATGATCGAGGCCATCGAAGCGCAAAATCCCAAAAAGTCTCGCCGGGAAATGCCGCGCTGTTCCAGTTCCTCCCTGAGGTTCAGACCGATCACCGATTCCTCCCCAACTGGCCGTCCTCGCGGAGACGCCGAAGCCAGGAGGCTACCACGCAGGGTCCGGAAAGCAACGGCCCGAGATGGCGTTCCGGTGCGGCGCAATGTCACTGTCGTCGGCACGCGCGACGCGATGATCGCCTCCCGCGATCGCACGCTACCCCCTAATTCGCCCTCTCGCCGATCGCCTTCAAAAACTCTGCGAGCCGCATCAACCCTTCCGGTCAGGGGCCGGGGCCGCTCGCGGCGTCGAGGGTGCCGGCGAAGCCGGCGTCGACCAGCTCCGCGCCCCAGTCGGGGGCGAGCGCCGCGACGGCCTCGAACGCGCCGTCGGCGTCGTTGCGGCTCGCCACGACGAGGCGGCCAGGGCAGGCGGGCGCGGGCGGCGGTCCAACGTGCTCCGATCAAGCGCTCGAGGCCCGCCTCGTTCGGCGGACCGGCGAGAAACGCGCCGCGGATGCCGGCCCCGTCGACAGCGCGCGTGGCCTCGACGGTCGCCGCGCCGCCGAGCCCGTGTCCGACCAGCAGGGGCCCGCTCTCAAAAACGCCGAGTTATCTTTTGTTTTCAGATGGTTATATTCTATCTCCAAAACAATTTCTTTACGAATGCTGGAGCGCCGGTTACAATGCTCACATTGAATCCTCCTCCTTCGCAGAAAGACACGAAGACACAACCTTGCATGTCCGACAAACCGGCATCAACGTCGCGATGGGCCGTGGCGCGAACGGCCGGTCGAGCGCGGGACGCGCAAGAGGCGGGCGTCGCGGGATGGGAGGGGGGATTCCCGTCGCCAAGGTTCGGCATAAGTGTTTGAAAAGGCTAAATTCGGAAAAGACAATGAAAGGAAATGAAAGGAGTTTCACCGCTTCACCGGCGTTTTCACGGCGTCCCCGCCGCGTCGACGGGCGGTCTTGCAAATTCCGCTTCCGCCGTTGAAGGCAGGGACTTCGGAGTTGCAGATTTCGTCGCCCAAGCCTTTGAGCACCAGTGTTGAGTGCAGTGACCTTATGGAGGTTGTCGAAGCCGGTCAGATTGGGAATATTCGGGTTGCTGCCGTCGTGACACCGCCATGCAGCGCTTGTCGATGATCGGCTCGATGGTCGATTTAATACGCCGAGCGGGTTGCGCCTTCCTTGACCAGTTCAAGAGAATAGCTTTCTCGTCGGGAGGCGCCGGGCCGGGTTTCCGCAAGGCGGGGCTGTCCGAGGAGTGAGCGCCGAACCTG
The DNA here is from genome assembly GCA_963768555.1 of uncultured Alphaproteobacteria bacterium. GTDB lineage: Bacteria > Pseudomonadota > Alphaproteobacteria > Rhizobiales > Beijerinckiaceae > Roseiarcus. The sequence goes on along the minus strand of CAVYIZ010000091.1, from coordinate 137,812 downwards.
GCCGGCGGCACTCCCTGAGCCTTGCATTGCTTCGCCGGGACCGCTGCCCAATCTTTGGCGGCGGTCAAGAACGCCACTCGGCCGTCGAGGGCGGAAATTTAAACTAAGACACGACCGCCTGCCGCGTTGACTTGCGCAAGAGCGGCCATTAGGGGTTTCGGCGCAGAATTGCCGAGCCCAAGCTCGATCTGGAGGGAGGCCTTGCGCCCATGAAGATTCTTGTGCCCGTCAAACGGGTGGTCGACTTCAACATCAAGATCAGCGTCAAGCCGGACGGGTCCGGGGTCGAGCTCGCGAACGTCAAGATGTCGATGAACCCCTTCGACGAGACCGCGGTCGAGGAGGCGCTTCGCCAGAAGGAGGCGGGCAAGGCGACCGAGGTGGTCGTCGTTTCGATCGGGCCGCCGCAGGCCGCCGAGACCATCCGCACCGCGCTCGCGATGGGCGCCGACCGCGGCGTTCTCGTCAAGACGGACGCGCTTGTCGAGCCGCTGGCGGTGGCGAAAATCCTCAAAGGCGTCGCCGCGGCGGAACAGCCCGGCCTCGTCATCATGGGCAAGCAGGCGATCGACGACGACTGCAACCAGACAGGCCAGATGCTCGCGGCGCTGACCGGCTGGGGACAGGGCACTTTCGTCTCGAAAGTCGTGATCGGCGACGGCTCGGTGGAAGTGACGCGCGAAGTCGACGGCGGCATGCAGACCGTGTCTTTGAAGCTGCCCGCCGTCGTCACCGCCGATCTCAGGCTCAACGAGCCGCGCTACGCCTCGCTCCCCAACATCATGAAGGCGAAGAAGAAGCCGATCGACGAGAAGACGCCGGCCGATTACGGCGTCGACGTCGCCCCGCGGCTCAAGGTTCTCAAGACCTCCGAGCCGAGTGGCCGCAAGGCGGGCGTGAAAGTGAAGTCGGTGGCGGAGCTCGTCGCCAGGCTGCATGACGAAGCGGGAGTGATCTGACCATGGCGACCCTCCTTCTGGCGGAAGTCGTCGGCAGCGCCCTGAGCGACATGACCGCCCGGGCGCTCACGGCCGCGCACGAGCTTGGCGGACCGGTCGACGTGCTGGTGGGCGGGAGCAACGTTTCGGCCGCCGCCGAGAGCGCCGCGCGCCTTCAGGGCGTCCGAAAGGTTCGTGTCGCCGACGACGCTCTCTACGCCCATGCGCTCGCCGAGCCCATGGCCGCCCTCATCGTTTCGCTTGCGCCCGAGTATGACGCGATCGTTGCGCCCTCGACGGCGAACGCCAAGAACGTCATGCCGCGGGTGGCGGCGCTCATCGACGTGATGCAGGTTTCGGACATCACCAAGGTGCTCGGCCCCAAGAAATTCGAACGGCCGATCTATGCCGGCAACGCGATCCAGACGGTCGAGTTGGGGGACGCCAAGATCGTCGCGACCGTCCGCACCGCCGCCTTCGCGGCGGCCCCGCAGGGCGAGGCTAAAGCGCCGATCGAGCACGTCGCCGCCGCGGCCGACCCCGGCCTGTCCTCCTTCGTCGGCGAGGCGCTCGCCGAGTCCGACCGGCCGGAGCTCACCTCCGCCCGGATCATCATCGCGGGCGGGCGGGCGATGCAGAACGCGGAGAATTTCAAGACCTACATCGAGCCGATCGCCGACAAGCTCGGCGCCGCCATGGGCGCTACTCGCGCGGCGGTCGACGCGGGCTACGCCCCCAACGACTGGCAGATCGGGCAGACCGGCAAGGTGGCGGCGCCGGAGCTTTACATCGCCGTCGGAATCTCCGGGGCGATCCAGCATCTGGCCGGAATGAAGGACTTGAAGATCATCGTAGCGATCAACAAGGACGAGGAAGCGCCGATCTTTCAGGTCGCCGACTACGGACTCGTAGCTGATCTCTACACGGCGCTGCCCGAATTGAACGCGGAGTTGGCCAAGATCGGCCGATAGGGTCTAAGAGATTCGACGAGGATAGCAAAGTCGAATGGACATCCGGCAGACGGTCCGAAGCTGGTCCCTTCACCAACGCGGCGACAAGACGCTCGACGATCTGGCCGGATGTTCAATGCGCACATCCGTGGATGGATCAACTTCTATGGTCGGTTCTACCCGTCGGCTCTCTACCCGACCTTACGGCACATCGACGTCTTTCTGGCGCGATGGTCCGATCGGAAGTTCAAGTCCTTGCGCAGGCACAAGACGCGGGCCATCCACTGGCTGCAACGCATCGCACGCCGCCAGACCGGCCTGTTCGCTCATTGGCCCCTGCTCTTTGGACGCGGCCGAACAATGGGAGCCGTATGACGCGAGAGTGTCACGTACGGTTCTGCGAGAGCGCGGGGGTGCGATCCCCCCGCGCCACTCACCTGGTCTTCGGCTTCGAGCATGAGGCCGACGCGCGGCGCTTCCTCGACGCGATGCGGGCGAGGCTCGAGGCGTTTGCGCTCTCCGCTCCACCCGGACAAGACCCGAATCATCGAGTTTGGCCGCCATGCGGCGGCCGCTCGCGCGGCTCGCGGTCTCGGCAAACCGGAGACTTTCAACTTCCTGCGTTTCACCTTCATTTGCGGCAAATCGCGGAGGGGCAAGTTCCTGATCCACAGGACATCCCGCCGGGACCGCGTGCGGGCGAAACTCAAAGAGGTGAAAGACAAGCTGCGAATGCGCATGCACCGGCCGCTGCCGGAAACCGGCAAGTGGCTGGGGCAGGTCGTGCGAGACTTCATGAACTACCACGCCGTCCCGACCAACAGTCGGGCGGTCGATGGCTTCCGGGACTCCGTGCTCTGGCTCTGGCGCCGCGCCGCTCGGCGGCGCGGCGACCGGGACAAGACCGGCTGGAGCCAGATCATGCAGTTCGCCGCCCGCCACCTCCCCGCAGCGCGTATCCTCCACCCCTGGCCAGAGAAGCGCTTTGCCGTCAGACACCCGAGGTGGAGCCGTATGCGAGAAAGTCGCACGTACAGTTCTGTGCGGGGGGCGCGCAGTAATGCGCGTCCCTACCGCGACCAGGAGGGAATCGGAAGTCCACGCCGGCAGCGAGTCGGTCGCCAGCCGCGATCACCATGAGCTCATGGCGCCGGCGTCAGGCGACCCCAGGGTCGCGCTGTTCTTCCGCTTCCACACCCTCCAGCTCGATCCCGCGTGCGGCGCGCAGGCTTTCCCGCGCCTGCTCGATCCGACGCAGGAATCGCGGATCGTTTTCGAGCCGATAGTCGAACCAGTCCTCTTCCGACTCGAATCCGATCAACACGCCCGCCGGTTTGCCATGACGCGTGATGACGATCTCCTGCGTCTCGGCCTCACGAAGGTAACGAGACAGATCGTCCTTGATTTCGGACAGCGAAACCTGCTTCATTCCGGATTTCCAAATTGTGCGAGCCATGAATTGGCCTCCGACTTGGCCACGATCGCCAAAACCTCGACGGTCGCGCCGGAAACGTCATAGTACACCCGGACCTCGCCCACTCGGAGCCGAAATTGCGGCCGGCGCAGCCCCTGCAACCGTTTGATCCGGCTTCGGCTCGTTTTCTCGGGCGCGTGTCTCAGATGCGTTTCGAGCGCGGCCGGCGCCGCCGACCGGAGATGCGCTTTGATCCTTCTGGCTGTCCCGGGCCGAGCCGGACGCGAGAGAAGTGAGCGGAGAGATGACAGCTGTCGAGCGGATCGCAAGGGTCCGCATAAGTCTTCAAGAGATCCAACCCGTCATCTGGCGGCTGGTCGAGATGCCCCAAGCCGCCAGCCTCAAGGGTCTGCACGACGTCATCCAGGCGTCCTTCGGCTGGCTGGATTATCACCTCTATCGGTTCGAGATCGGCGACCGCCGCTACGGCATTCCCGATCCCGACCTCGCGTACGATCCCGACGTGAGGTGGGCGCGGAACGTCCAGCTCGGAGCGCTGATCGACAAAGGCCATATGCGCTTCGGCTATATCTACGACTTCGGGGACGAGTGGCGCTGCGCCATCGCCATCGAAGTCGTCGAGGACGGCATCCCCCGCGTCGACTATCCGCGCCTGATCGCCGGCGAGCGACGCGGACCTCCCGAAGATGTCGGCGGCGCGCCGGGCTACATCGATTTTATCCACGCGATGGCGGACCCGACGCATGAGGAACACGCCCGGATGACCGAGTGGTACGGCGGCCCTTTCGATCCGGCCGATGCCGATTGGGCGCGGATCGGCTTTAGGGTGGACAGGCTCGCGGCCCGCCGCCGCGCCGGAAAAGAAGCTTACGAAAGGAGCCGCCGGGCCGGAGCCCACGATTTGAAGTGATTGTCGGGAGCCGGCATCGTCGATTTATCATCGAGCCGCCCCGCCGCGTTCTGCCAAGTCAACGCTAAGGCGGCGCGGGGGAAAGCCGATATTGAAACTCTTCTCTCATAGATAGGTTTCGTTGCTTGAAGAAACCTGTGGCCAGATCGAGGCGATCGCCAGCCGCGACAAGGACGGGCTCGTCGTACACGACATGGATTTCGACAAGCTGCGCGAAGTGAGGAACCTGTGGCAGTTCATCCGCGACCGAAGGCCGGAGACTTATGGGGTGCTGACCGAGCTCGGGTGAGGGGGCTGCGCACGCTGCCCTCTTCACCACCGGCGACCCCACCGAAGAGCCCTTCTAAGTCGCCATTCATTTCTGGCGGCAGCAGCATGTTCCGCGACAGAGTCCTCTTTCGCTCAAGGAGCTGATCGAGCTTCACGTCGAACGACTGATCGCCATAATCGGGATGGACAGCGAGAGGGACATGGACCGTAACGTCCTGGGTCTGGCCAATGCGATAGGCTCGGTCATTGCACTGGTCCTCGACAGCCGGGTTCCACCATCGGCTGAGATGGAGCACGTGCGTGGCCGCAGTGATCGTGAGGCCAAGACCAGCCGCTCTCGGCGACAACAACAGAAGGTCGAAGCCAGGGACAGCTTCCTGAAACCGGTCAACGATCGCCTGCCTCTTGTCCCCGGGCAAGCCACCGTTGATGATGCCGGGTATCTCTTCGAGGTCGAAAACCATCGCCATCGACTCGGCGAACGCACGTTGCACAGCGAGGTCCTCGATAAATACGATCGCCTTGTCGCCGCGGCCGGCGATCCCGCGCAACAGATTCGACGCATTTCGACAAGCGCGCAGATGCGCCGATCCAGGACGATATTGAACCGCGATCGCTTGTGTCGACATCGTCCGCCCGATGTGGGTGGAGCGAGACGCCGCGCAGATGGTGGAGGATTTCCAGCATCTGTTTCCGCGATCCGCGGCTGCTTCCCGCTTGTGCGAGAAGCCGCTGTAGGCGCTCGCCTGGACCGGAGGCATCGTTTCCTTGTAGGCCTTGATGATCTTCTGCGGCAGGCCGTCGCGCGCCGCGTCCTTCATCCTACGCAACATCGGCGCGGGCAGCTGTTCGGTCGGGGTATCGAGGCGACTCTTCAATTCCTTCAGTTTTCCTTGTCCTCTCCCCGTAACGTCGCGAAAAATCCCGCAGCGCGCCAAGGTAGCCGGGCGCCAGCCGACGAAATCGACCATATGTCTTCGAGTCGGTTTTCGATCGGGGTGCCAGTCAGCCCAATCACAAAGTCGACATTGAGTGTCTTCGCCGATCGGGTGTTGATTGACCCCGGCTCTTTGATCTTTTGCATCTCGTCGAATACGACGACGGAATAGGGAAGTCGCGCGAAACTGCGGTGATTGTCGGCGAGGGTCTCGTAGGTGGTGAGGATCCATTCGGCGGAGCGCAGCTGATCGAGATCGATCGAGTCGTCCGGTGACCAGTCCGCACCTTTGGGCTCTTGAGCCGTCTTCAATCCCGAACCGAACGCTTCGACAAGCTCCCCCAGCCCATCGCCCGTCAAGTGTCGATCCGCTTCTGCCCGCCAATTGCGCAGAAGCGCGGTTGGCGCCACCACCATCATCGGGCCAAGCGCCGGAGCGGTCGGGTGATGGCGGCCGCGCGCGGCCTAGGTTCGCGCGTATCCAGGACAGGAACGCAAGCGCCTGATAGTCTTGCCGAGCCCCATGTCGTCGGCAAGCAAGACCCCTGGCCAGCCCTGCCGCCACGCCTCGACCAGCCACGCGAAGCCTTCCATTTGGTGCGTCTTCGGACGATTGGTTCTCATTTGGTCGTGGGGGAACCCGCATTCGATCAGCGGTTTCCGGGGGCGACACGGCGTCTTCATATTCGACGCCGTCCACGTTCGTCTTGATTACAAGCCCGAGCTTCGAACTGTCTTCGACATGCTCCGGGGACGACGCAGTCTCGACGTTGGACGAACCGCCCTTCGGCTCGGCCTTACGCGCCGCCAGGAACTGCTCGAGCTCGTGCGCGGATCGGCGCGATGGGAACCACCTCCCCGTCGATCATCACTTCTGTTCGGCCAGCCGCCTCGGCCGCCTCGACGGCGCGACGAATTTCGTCGATGTTCTCGCGAGTGACCCTCGACGCGACCGGTGCAGTGAGCGGCCAGTTCTCGGGCATCCAGCCGCCGGTGCGCGAGATCGGCGGAAGCGCTATCTTTTCCCAGATGCCGAGGCCTTCGACGCGCTCCGAATAGCTGGCCGTCTCAATGAACAGCGGTGCCACCTCGGGGCCGCTCAACTCAAGCGCCTCGGCAATGGCTACCCGAGGATTGCGCACGAAAGCGCGGCGTTCTTCGACCACCGACCGCCGCTTCGCACGCACGACATCCAGCGCAATCTTGAGATCGGGAGGGATGATGACGTATGCGTTTCGACCTACAATGTAGGCGTCGTGCGTTCTTGCGGCGCCGGAAGAGAACTGATTCACGAAATTGCGTTGCATGTGCGGAGGAAGCAGCGCGTCGGCTGTCGCTTGCCAGGCCAGCGCGAGAGGCACGACTCTCGCCGCCCTCGGCGACCTCTTCGGTCGGCGCCTGATCATCCGTCGCTGTCGCCGCGACGGGCTCATCAGAATCGGAGTGAAGTCCGGGCCGTCGCTGCCTTTCACGACATCGAGCGCAAAAGCGCCGGACTGATAGAAGAACAGGCTTGTCGCATAGGCGTCCGTCTTGACCTCCCGCCCGACTCCGGTCGGACAACGCAGTCTGGACTGGGCGCCCAGGCCGCGATACGGGTTTCAATGTCTTTTCCGACAGTCGCGTTGAACACGTCCACTCCTGCGCACAGCTCAAACAGCGTCTGCGTCAAGCGTCCCGGCTCTGTCGCCGACCGTCAGGAAAGCGCCCTGCCGCCGCGGCGTCACGGGTCTGTGGTTGGCGTCCGTCCAGTCGAGACGAAGCCGCCCTTCAGGAGAGTTGATCCGTCCCTCGAACCGCAGCGCAAGCGTAACACGAGCCAAATCCGGCAGGCCAACGCTCAAAGCAAGCGCATGAGGCAGTTCGGCGATCGTCCTATGCGGCAGGAATAGTCCGTCGCGAGTGGCCTCACTCGCTCCTCGCTTACGAGCGCCCTCAGGAACCGATCGAGTCGCCTCTCGACCTTGCCGTCCCACGACTCCCACGGGATCGGTCCGCTCTTGCGCAAGAGCCGAATTTCATAAAGGCGAAGGATGGCGCCCTGATCCTTGACGACGTGCTCAAAGCGCACGCTCATCGTCTCACCTCGTACTCCGATTGCCTGATGACGACCTGCGCGTGCTCGCGAAGATATTCGGCTATGCGACGCTGCCACCGGTAACTGTCGGATCCGGTGTGCCAGAACACGCCCTGGCGGGCCATGTTGTCCGTGGGAGTTGTCGCCGGCATGGCGCTTCTTGAGCTCGCGGCTATCATACCGCGGCCGATGAAGCGCGGGGCCGGCTTCGCCTGCAGCCTCATTCCAGATGCTGCACGGACCGTTGTGGCTCCATTCGGCCACGACCAGAGGCCCGATGCGAAGCAGCAGCACCGAGTGACCGCGCTGCACTCCCGACCTCTGACCGAACTCGGCGAAGGAAATTCCTTCCCGAACATGATTCTGTGCCGCCGTGCGCGCCTGCAGATCTCAAAGACCACCCAGGCGTCAGCGATGTAGTCGCTCCGATGGAGCGCGTCCCAGAAGGCGCGGCGATAGACCCAAAGGCCTTCGGGGGCCACGCGATCGACGACCTCGAAGAACTGCCGCAGAGACAGCTTCGGTCAGCCATCGGCGCGCAATGCGCTCCGATTTGGCGCAATTGTTCCACCGCGCCGGTTGGGAGCGTGGATCGCCCAAGAGGGAAAGCACGAAGCCGAGAAACTGGTCCTTGACCGACTTCTCTGGCGTCGAATCCCCGAAGGGATCGAGGGCGGCTCGCACCGCCGCGGCCCGCAGGTGCTCGAAACGAACCTCGCCGCCCTCGAACATCCAGTTGCGGAGCGTCTCAAGCCTTTTCAGCGGGTTGGCGATTGTCTCCCCGCTCGAAATCTTGCGAAGCCCATGCCGATAGACGTCGGCGCGCAAACCCGAAATGGAGTTCGGGTCCCGGAGCCCCACGTCGGCGAAGACCTCGTCTGGCGACTCGTGACGTTGCCAGCGCCCGGCTCCAGAATTCGCTGCGGGCCGACCTCGCAGTCGAAGACCTGAAGTTCGCTCTGCGCTTCTCGCCACGGCGAACCCAGTATGTCCACGTGCTCGGCAAGAAAGGCCCCCACCAATTTTGATTCCAGCGCGAGCCGGATCGAAAAAGTAGAAGTATGCGGCGGCGAGCGCTCGATAGACCCTTCGCCGACCGGCCTCCGCAATACGGCGAAGCAGCGCCTCGATCCGTCCGGGAATCGGTCGAGAGCGGACGCGATGAAGCCCAAATGCACCACGGCGCATGCCGCAGATCGCGGCGGCTCACCGGTTCTCCGCGTGCGAGCGCCTCCTCTATTCTCAGACAGATGGCGTCGAGATCGTCGGGCGGCTGTCGCAACTTGACGGAGCGCTCGTGGCCGTCAGCCGCGCGTCAAGCGCGACCGTCGCGGGGGTCGCAGGCAACTCGCAAAACCAGCGCGGGAGTCTGTCGGAAAGCGAGCAAGATCTCCTTCAAGTTCATTGACCCGCTCCGCTCGCCTTGCGCAGCCGGTCAATCTCCCCCCTCATGTCGTCAGTCACCTTCAGAATGCGCTCCAGTCCCTCACGATTGTCGGTCTCCATGACAAAGCGAAGGTCGATTCGCCGGTTGCGATCCCAGGCCTCGCGCTGGTCGCGCGGGTCGATCGGGCGGGTTGAAGAATAGCCGGAAACGGAGATGATCTCCTGACCCTGCCGGTTCTTGAGCGACCGCAGCGCGGGCGAGACTGAGGTCAATTCACGATAGGTGTTGACCGCGCGAGCGGTCGAGAGCTGCCAATTGTCCGCGTCGTTCCCAGTTGTGTCCGTATGGCCCTCCATGAAGAGGGTTTCGATTGCGGCTTCGTCGCCGTTCTTGCAGCCGCCCGGCTCGCCGGCGCGACAGGGCGCATATTTCGGAAGGACGCGCTCGAACACGCGCGCGATCTTGTCGACGTTCTCCTTGTTGCGGTCGACGAGATCCGCGCGGTTTGGCGCGAAGCGGACCGCATCTTCCGTCAGGCGAAGGACGCCGTTGGCCTCGTCCACCTGAACGGTCAAGCCTTCGGCGGCCAGCTGATCCCGGATGTCGAGAAGCAGCCTGCTGCGGTCCTTCTGCGCCTTGTCCATGCGCGCCAGCTGGTCGCGAACGTCGGTCTGGAGCGCGTCGAGTTTGCGGGCAACCTCCTGCGCGACCTTCAATGCGTCTTCCTGGACGTCGGTCGTCCGGCGAAAATCAAGCGCAAAGGTCATCAGCATAATGATGAAAATAAAGAGCACGCCGACCATCATATCCGTCATCGATATGAAGTAGTTCTCGCCCTCTTCGGCCTGCGGGATCGCTTCGTCTTGGACGATCATTGGAGGCCTCTCCGGCTTAACGCGCGCCGGCGCGAAGCGCGAAGACCTTCTTCAGGTCTTCGACGGATTTGGCGAGGTCTCCCGCGCCATCGCCGATGTCCTTGACGAAAGGAGCAAGCTTATCGATTGCGCTTGCAAGCCCTGCATCAATCTTCGTCGTCTGGTCCGCCAGAATGCTGCGACTGCTTGCGTCGTCTCCGCGGCCAGTTTTTCAAAGGCTCTTCCAAGATCCTCGTCGACCTTTTCAAATCGCTTTTCGTAGTCGTCCCAGAGCTCGCGTCAGCCGCGTCGTCTGAGCGACGACGGCTTGCGACAATGACGCAACGCCTTCTGGCTTTCCGACCAACAGCGGAAGCGGCCTGGCGAAGCGATTCGCCCGACGCTTTGGAGTGACAGCGGCGATCTTCTCGTTGGAGCGGGTCACCGGCTCCACGGCTCCTCGGATGGCTTGTGCGGACTGGCCGAAGACTTCCGCGGTCTCGCGCGATCGGATGGTCGCCTGGTCGATTGCATGGGCCTGCTGACCGAGCGACGCGGAGACAGTTCGGAGCGCGGACGAGAACTCCTCGACCTGCTTGCCGATCGCCGCCATCGCGCCTGCCAAACCTTCCTCGAGCGTCGCAGCGACCCGGGTCGAAGTGGCGGCGATGGCCTCTACGCCCTTTCCTGCGCTTCGGCGACGCGGCGGCGAGTTTCGTCGACCAGAGCGGCAGAGCTGGCCTGGAATCCTTCGAGGCTCCCGTTGCAAAGCCTGAACTTGGCCCTGAAGCTGCCCGAGCACGCGATCCATCGCCTCGCTCAGTTTCGACGATGCGCCCTCCGCCGAAGTAGCCAGATTTGCGTCGATTTGCTTGCTGGCCTGATCGAAGATCTCGCGCAGCGACGCGAGCATCTGCTCGACCGTCTCCCGACTGCGGTCGGACTGTTGGCCCAGGTTTTGGCCGGCCTCGGCGACCAGACGATTTAGGTTCTCAGCGGCCTCGGCATTCGTTGCGCGAAATCCTCGCCGGATTGGCCCATGTCGGAACGCGCTTTCTCCATCGCGCCCAGCATGGCGTGCAGGCCGGCGGTCAGTTCGCGCATCTCTGTCCCGGCGCCGGATTGAACGGATCTGAGAAGCGCTGAATGAGTTCCTGGACGCCGCTTTGGCTGTTGGCGCTCAGTTGACCGACCGCATCTCCAATTTGTTGCGTGAGAGGGGATATGGCGGAGTTGAGCGCGGAATTGATGGGAGGCCCGACTTCTTGGCCGAGGCGAGCGAAGAACTGTTCGCTGTTGATGGCTTTCAGCTCGTCCGCCTGCTCCTTGAGGCTGTCGCGCATCTGGAGCGACACTGACTGCGGCGCGATGTAATCGAGTTTGCGCTCAACGGCCTCACAGAACCCGTTCAGCGACGCCTCAACTCTGACTGCGAAAAGCCGGAAGCAGAGCGACAGCACGATCGAAGCGGCGAGCCCCGCAATCGATGTCGCGAATTTGAATGTTGCGGCGTGCAGCAGCTCCCGCAGAGCGGACTGCATCGCTGCGGCGCCGGCTCCTCCTGCGGCCATTTGCGCGGCTTCGGTTCCCTCCGCCGCCTTCGAAAGCGCGATGACTAGGCCGACGAAAGTTAGGAGCAGGCCAACCCCGACGAAGTAGCCGGGCACGCCAGACATGATCTTTAAGCCAAGCAGCTTTTCCCTGAGGGCTGCGTAGTTGAAAAAGGCTTGCGGCCTCACCGTGTTTTGCAAACGCCCATCGTGACGAACGACGGCTTCGTCGAACTTCGCCCATGCATGTCCCAAGAGTGGATGTCCGATCAGACGGGCATTGATGCGATCGATGGCTTGAGCGAACTCGGTCTTTGAGCTCGTGCGCTCTATAGTTCGTTTCGCGGCCCAAATGGCCAGCGGCGCGAGCAAAGCATGCATAAGGAGGAACGCAGCGAGGAGCCCCGCGGCCACCGCGCCAATGGCGACTGCGAGAGAGAAAGCGAACGGCTGTGTGCTCACGCGAGTAATGTCGCCGTGAATGGCCTCGCTCAGAATCTCGAACACGGAAGAAAGGGGAAAGGGGGCCCAAGCGAGATAGACAAATCGCGCAATCGAGATCGTAACGGCCCAGAACATCAGAGTTCTAATTACGGGATTCCAAAGAACGCGCGATGCGAAAACGCCAGCCACCAACTCGCTCCAATTTCAGAGATTGAGGAGAGCAATGACAGGCCGGGAGACCCCGTGCAAGGAATCCGCGTATACCAATATTATATTGTTGCTTAACAGCGAGCTAAAGCCCTGGATGCACGCTCCCACTCCCCCGCCTAGCGCGCCGCCCGCCGGCGCCCTATATGTCGCGCCATCGTCACGATGGGCGGCTCTTGCCCTTCGCGGCGGGCTTCTCCAGCTTTTCGGACGCCCATGACCGTTCATGCCCCCGCCCCGCAGGTCGCCCATTTCACCCTTCAGAACGGCCTGGAAATCGTGGTCATTCCCGACCGCCGCGCGCCGGTCGTCACCCACATGATCTGGTACCGCAACGGCGCGGCCGACGATCCGGTCGGCAAGTCGGGCATCGCCCATTTCCTCGAACATCTAATGTTCAAGGGCACCAAGGCCCATCCGAAGGGGGAATTTTCGGAGTTCATTTCCGAGATCGGCGGCCACGAGAACGCTTTTACCGGCAACGATTTCACCGCCTATTTCCAGCAGGTCGCCAAGGAACACTTACGCGCCTGCATGGATTTCGAGGCCGACCGGATGACCGGGCTGGTGCTGACCGACGAGATCGTCGCGCCCGAGCGCGACGTCGTGCTCGAGGAGCGACGCATGCATTGCGACACCGATCCCGGCGCGCAGCTCGGCGAGGCGGTGCAGGCGACGCTCTTCACCCATCACCCCTACGGCATCCCGATCATCGGCTGGGGGCACGAGATCGAGGGCCTCAAGCGCGAGGACGCGCTCGCCTATTACCAGCGCTTCTATACGCCGGAGAACGCGATCCTGGTCGTCGCCGGCGACGCCGAGCCGGAGGCGACGCGGGCGCTCGCCGAAGAGACCTATGGCCGGGTGAAGCCGCGCGGCGCGCGCCCCGAGCGGGTCCGCGCGCTCGAGCCGCCGACGGTCGCGAGCCGGCTCGTCACGGTCAGGGACGACAAGGTCGAGCAGCCGAACTGGCAGCGCCATTATCTCGCCCCCTCCTGCCGCACCGCGAAGGACGGGGAATTGGAGGCGCTCGACGTGCTCGGCCACCTTCTCGGCGGCGGGCAGACGAGCCTCCTCTATCGCAGCCTGGTCGTCGAGGAGAGGCTCGCCGTGTCGGCCTGGGCCTATTATCACGGCACCGCGCTCGACGAGACCCGCTTCATCGTCAACCTGACGCCGGCCCCCGGCGTCAGCCTCGAGACGCTCGACAGGGCGTTCGACAAAGTGCTGGCGAAATTCCTCGCCGAGGGGATCGAGCCCGGCGCGCTCGAGCGCGCCAAGACGCGCCTCGTGGCGGACGCGCTCTACGCCCGCGACAGCCAGTCCGATCTCGCCCGCTGGTACGGCTCGTCGCTCGCGATCGGCCAGACCATCGGCGAGGTCGAGGAATGGCCGGCGAAGATCGAGGCCGTCGACGCCGAGGCGGTTCTCGCCGCGGCGCGCCGCTGGCTCGACCGCAAGCCCGCCGTGACCGGCCACCTCCTGCCGCTCGAGGCCGAAGCCGCCTGAAGCCGATCCATCAAGAAAACGCATCCGGAAACGCCCCATGCAGAAACACATCGCCGTCCCGCCTGCTTCCTCAACCGTCAACGTGCGGACGGTGACGACGCCGCGCGGGCTCCATTTCTGGCTCGTCGAATCCTACGCCGTCCCGCTGGTCGCGCTCGAATTCGCCATGCGCGGCGGCGCGGCGCAGGATTCTCCGGAGAAGGCGGGCTTGGGGATGCTGCTCGCAGGCCTGCTCGATGAGGGCGCGGGCGACCTCGATTCGCAGGCCTTCCAGCAGGCGCTCGACGAGAAGGCGATCGAGCTCCATTTCCGCAACGACCGCGATTACATGGCCGGGCGGATGCGGACGCTCACCAAGAATCTCGACCGGGCCGGCGACCTTTTGCGCCTCGCCGTCAACGCGCCGCGCTTCGACGAGGAGCCGTTCGTGCGCGTGCGCGAGCACGCCAACGCCAAGCTCCGCCACGACGCCAACGATCCGGGCACGGTCGCGGCGAGGACCTGGCGAGCGAACGCCTTTCCCGGCCATCCTTACGGGCTTCCGGCCGAAGGCGCGCTCGAGACGCTGGCGCGGATCGAGCGGGCCGACCTCGTCGCCGCGGCGAAGCGGACGATCGCCCGCGATCAGCTGGTCGTCGCGGTGGTCGGCGCGATCGACGAAAGGGCCGCGGCCGATCTCGTCGACAAGGCCTTCGCCGACCTGCCGGCCAAGGGCGACCTCCAGCCCGTTCCGGAGGCGCCCTTCGCGGGCCTCGGCAAGGTCGACGTGGTCCCGCTCGACGTGCCGCAGTCGACCATCCGCTTCGGCCGCCCGGGGCTCAAGCGCGACGATCCCGACTACATCCCGAGCATCGTCGCGGCGCATGTGCTCGGCGGCTCGGGCAACATGACCTCGCGCCTGTTCCGCGAAGTCCGGGAGAAGCGCGGCCTCGCCTACACCGTGTTCGGCAATCTCTACGCCCTCGACCACGGCGGCTTCTACTACGGCGGCACGACGACCAAGAACGAGCGGGCGCGCGAATCCTTCGACGTCGCCTCGGCCGAGATCCGCGACGTGGCGCTGAACGGCCTCACGCATGAGGAGCTCGAGAAGGGCAAGACCTATCTGATCGGCTCCTATCCCTTGCGCTTCGACACCTCGGTCAAGATCGCCTCCCAGCTCGTCCAGATCCAGCTCGAAGGCCGCGCCCCCGACTGGCTCGTCGAGCGCAACCGGCAGATCGCCGCGGTGACGCTCGCGAGCCTCAAGCGCGCCGCGGCGCGCGCGCTGGGCGACGGCTCGCTCTATACGACGGTGGTCGGCAAGCCCGAGGGGTTTTAATTCCCTCTCCCCGCTCGCGGGAGAAGGCGGCCCGAAGAGCCGGATGAGGGTGCTCTTGGAAGCAAGGCCCGGGCCTTCTCCCGCAAGCGGGCGGGGGCCTCGCGCCTCAGCCGATCCGAACGAGGATCCTCACCTGTTTTTCCGGCGGCGTTTTTTCCCAGGGCCTGAAAAAGCCGAACGCAACGCCCGTCTCGCCGGCCCGCTTGACCCGGAACCGGAACGTCTCGCGGGAGAAGAAGCCGACCATGTTGCGGTCCGGCTTCGGCTCGAACAGCACGTCCGGCTCGCCCAGCCCCTGCAGGACGGCGAATTGAACTGCAGGATCCGCCAACGGCAGCCCGAGCCCGGTCTGGTCCGCAGCGCGACGGCGAACTCCATTCCCGGCGCGAGCGAGACCGTCGTCGCCGTCGTCGGCCTCGGAAGCCGCGGCGCCGTGGACAATGCGCAGGTTCTCGTCCTTGGACTCCTGCCCGTCCGCCGAGCCGGCGACGGGCGCAACGGCAAAAATTGCCGCCGCCAGTCGTGTGCTTAACCGCATCCATGCGTCCCCATCATTGAGAGCAAACGCGGTCCCCTCCGCGACAGTTTTATTCTGTCCGGTTTATTTTTGCAAGCACAAGCGTGGACTGTAAGCCTATGGCGGGGGTCGTCTGCGGCAGCCGCCGATCCGGGACTTGAGGCTTCCGGCTGTACGCCGGCAATGCGAAGCCCCTCACATCGCCTCTTTCACGCCCGTCCGGATGATCGCCAGTTGACCGGATAGGTCGTGGCGAAGCCGGCCGGCATCGCAGCCTGCATCGTCAGCCAATAGGCGAGGCTCGTCGGCTCGAGGCCGAGGACGGCGCCATCGCCGAACCTCCGCTGGTCGCGGGTCGGACATGAGAGCCAATCGCCCGAGCCGGCGTTTTGATCCCGCGGGAGGAAGGCCAGGAGACTCGAGGAAGGCGTTTTCTTGGCGCCTGATCCCGTGCGATAAGTCGGCGTGAGGATCATGCTCCCATGCCGATTTGCCGTCTCGATCCGCTGCTCGTCGATCGCATCGCCGCGGGCGAGGTGATCGAGCGGCCGGCCGCGGCGGCCAAGGAATTGATCGAGAACGCGCTTGACGCCGGCGCGCGCACGATCGAGGTCGCGATCGAGGCGGGCGGCCGCCGCCTGATCCGGGTGAGCGACGACGGGCGCGGCATGGACGAAGCCGACCTCGCACTCTCGGTCGAACGACATGCGACGTCGAAGATCCCCGACGGCGACCTGACGGCGATCGCCACTTTCGGCTTCCGCGGCGAGGCGCTGCCGTCGATCGCCTCGGTCTCTCGGCTCGAGATCCGCACGCGGACGGAGGGCGCGCCGACCGCCTTGAAGCTCGTCGTCGAGGACGGGGCGAAGAGTCCAGTCGAGCCCTGCGCGGGCGCGGTCGGCACGCGGGTCGAGGCGCGCGACCTGTTCGCCGCGACCCCGGCGAGGCTCAAGTTCCTGAAATCCGACCGCAGCGAAGCCCAGGCGGTCGCAGAAATGGTGAAGCGCGTCGCGCTCAGCCATCCCGGAGACCCGCTTCGCCTTCGCGACCGATATCGGCTCTCCCTTCGACTGGCCGGCTGGCCGGCGCGGGCGAGGCGGGCAGCGCGGAGCGGCTGCGCCAGGCGCTCGGCGACGACTTCGCCGCAAATTCGCTCGCGCTCGAGGCGGCGCGCCAAGGCGTGCGGCTCGAAGGGCGGATCGGCCTGCCGACCTACAGCCGGCCGAACGCGCTCGCCCAGTTCGTGTTCGTCAACGGCCGCGCCGTGCGCGACAAGGTCCTCGCCGGCGCGGTGCGCGCGGCCTACATGGATTTCCTGCCCGCTGACCGGCACGCGGTCGTCGCGCTGTTCGTCGAATGCGACCCGCGCGAGGTCGACGTCAACGTCCACCCCGCCAAAGCGGAAGTGCGCTTCCGCGACGCGGGCCTGGTGCGCGGCCTCGTCGTCGGGGCGATGAAGCAGCGGCTCGCCGAGGCGCTCCACCGCGCGACGACCACCGGCGGGACGGCGACCGTGCTCGCCATGCGGCCGCCGCAGGCCTTCCGGCCCGCCGCGCTCGCCGGCGGCTGGGACTGGCGCGCTTCGCCCGCCGCGCCCGCGCTCGCGCTCGCGCAGGGTCTCGCCGCCGGCTTCGCCGAGCCGGCGCAGGCGGGCTTCGCTTTCGCCCCCGCGGCGCCCGCCGCGGCGGAGGCGGACGCGCGCGACCTCGCCGCCCCGCTCGGCGCGGCGCGGGCGCAGGTGCATCAATGCCTACATCATCGCCCAGACGGCCGACGGGCTCGTCATCGTCGACCAGCATGCGGCGCACGAGCGGATCGTCTACGAGACGCTGAAGCGCCAGCGCGAGGGGCGGGGCGTCGAGCGGCAGGCCCTGCTCACGCCGCTCGTCGTCGATCTCGATCCGGACGCGGCGGCGCTGATCGAGGCGCATGCGCAGGAGCTCGCCGCGCTGGGGCTCATCGTCGAGGGCTTCGGCCCCGGCGCGGTCATCGTGCGCGAGGCGCCCGTCGTCCTCGCGAAAGGCGATCTCGCCGGCCTCGTGCGCGACCTCGCCGCCGATCTCGCGGCCGAGGACGGGGCGCAGAGCCTCGCCCGCCGGCTCGACCAGCGCCTTGCGACCTTCGCCTGCCACCATTCGGTGCGCTCGGGCCGGCCGATGAAGCCCGAGGAGATGAACGCGCTTTTGCGCGAGATGGAGGCGACGCCGGGGGCCGGCCAGTGCAACCACGGCCGCCCGACCTATGTCGAACTCAAGCTCGCCGACATCGAGCGCCTGTTCGGGCGGAGGTGAGACGTGACGCGCTCGGCGCGACTTTCCGCACAGGGCCGGTAAGATGGATCGCGGGCGCCAAGTCGAACATGGCGCGCCTCCGCGGCCGCGCAAGCGACGCCCAGCGGGTCGTCATCGTCTGGGACGCGCCGACGAGCCTTTTCCACTGGCTCACCGCGGCGCTGGTGGCGGCGGCCTATGCGACGTGGCGCTTGAACTGGATGGATCTGGCACGCGCGGGCCGGCGACGCGTTGCTCGCTCTGCTGCTGTTCCGGCTCATGTGGGGCTTCTTCGGCAGCGAGACGGCGCGTTTTTCCCGCTTCGTCGCTTCGCCGCGGACGGTCGTCGCAACACCTGAAATTCGCGCTTCTGCGGGAGCCCGACCGCCAGATCGGCCATAACCCGGCCGGCGGATGGATGGTGCTCCTTTTGCTCTTCATGCTTCTTGTCGAGACGCTGAGCGGAATTTACGTCGCCAACGACGTCGCCGATGTCGGACCGTTCACGGAAATTGTCCCGGCCCCGGTTGCGAATGCGATCGAGGCGTCGCACGCGATCGTCTGGGACGCGCTGTTGGCGGCGATCCTGTTGCATGTGCTGGCGATCTTCGCCTACGCGGCGGCGAAGGGACAGAACCTGCTGCGTCCGATGATCACCGGCAGAAAACTCCTGCCGGCGGGCTTGCCCGCGCCGCGGCTCGCAAGCCCGGCGCGGGCGGCCCTCTTCTTCGCCGGCGGCGCCGCTGGCCGCGGCGTCATCGCCAATCTGGCTGTAATCCTCGATCAACCTTTTGGAGGGATCACCTGACCGCGGATCTCGCCCGCGGGATGGGATTGGGTGTGCACATTCACGTACCAATCGCCGGCGGAGAACTGCTGCGCCTGCTCGGGAGTGAGCGTAGCGCTGCCCGTTATCGGGTTCGAGGGTGGGGTGGTTTTTGAGGTGAGCCAGATCACCGGCAGGTGCATTCTGGCCCCGCTTGGCGGGCCCATGGAAATGCGACATCGTGACCGGACTCGACAGCCCGCTGTAGGTGATGTTCCAGGTCACCACCCGAGTCGCCGGATCGTAGGTAAGATCAGCAGTCCCCGCGCCGCTCGTGTCAACCGGCGGCACGCTTTGCGCCCCGCTCAGCGGAACCTTGAAGGAAACAGGCGCCGCTTGGGCCGCCCCCGTCCAGGCGAGGCCCATCACCAAGACGACGGAATGACAGCTCGCCGAGAAATCGTAGCATCGTCCATCTTCACCTCCCTTGGGCGCCGACCACAATGGATCAGGATGAACCATACACCAGGCTGAGCGATAGTTTCATCCACGATTGGCCCCGAAACGGACGCCCTTTTATCAGCTTGCCGAGTATGTGATGATGTCGACCAGTTTGGAGGAGAACGCGTGCCATGGGCGGCGTGGCGGGTCTGCTTGCTTCGCGCTTTCCTGCAGCCGGCCGCAGCTCGGGACAGGCGGAAGGGGCGATAGACGGGTGAACCCGGAATGCCGAATGTGTCGATCCGCGCACGGCTGATCTTCCTTTCGATCCTGCTGCTTGCGGTCCTCGCCGTCTCCTCGGCGCTGCTGATCCGGGAACTGACGCGCGACTTGCAAAGCCTCGCCGAGGAGGCGGCGCTCGTCTCCGTTGTCAGGGACGCCAATTCGGCCAGCAAGCACTTCGGCGATTTGAAGTATTGGGCGATCGACTCGGCGGTGACGCAGCTCGCGCGGTCGCAACAGGCCGCCGCGGACGCCAAAGCGGGACTCGACTCCGATCTGAAGGCGATTTCCGCGGTCGATCCTGCGCTGGTCGCCGCTATCGGAGGCGAGGTCGACGCAATGACCGAACTGGCGCGTCAGGCGGGCGTAGCCTACTCGAGCGACGACAGCTCGGCCGGCAACGCGCTGCTGGAGCAGGCAAAAAGTCATATTCTCAGTATCGATAACGAGATCGACAGGATCGTCGACCGGGTCGAACAGCAGGCCGCAGCGCGGCGCGACGCGTCGACGAGCCAAGCGCAGCTCGCGGTCAAACTCGCGATCGTCGGCGGAATTGGCGCGCTGGCGCTCGCGTTCATCTTCACCGCGTTTACGGTGCGCTCGATCACTGCGCCCCTAAAGCAGTTGAACCGGGGCATGGCGGCGATCACGCACGGCGAACTCGACGTCCCATTGCCGCCGGCAGGCGGAGATGAGATCGGGGCGATGACGAGAACGCTCGGCATGTTGCGCGACAGCCTGATTGAGCGGGACCGCCTTGAGCGCGAACGACGGCGCGCCGAGGCAGAGATCCGCGCGGCGCGCGATACGGCCGAGGCGGCGCTGCACGACCTGAAGGCGGCGCAGGCCAGCTCTGATCCAGGCCGAAAAGATGGCCTCGCTCGGCCAGCTGACGGCCGGGATCGCCCACGAAATCAAGAACCCGCTCAACTTCGTCAACAATTTCGCCGGCCTTTCGGTCGAACTGCTCGACGAACTGAAAGAGCATGCCGCCTCGGCGCTCGTTTCGCTCGAGGAGGAAAAGCGCGCCGACGTCGACGAGGTCTTCGCCGTGCTGACCACCAACCTCGAGCGGATCGTCGAGCACGGAAAGCGCGCCGACAACATCGTCAAGAGCATGCTGGCGCATTCGCGCGAAGGCAGCGGCAAGAGAGTGAGCGTCGACCTCAACGCCCTCGTCGAGGAATTGCTCAATCTGGCCTATCACGGCGCCCGCGCGCAGGACCCGAACTTCAACATCACTCTGAAGCGCGCCTATGGCGGCGGCATTGCGCCGCTCGAACTCGTGCCGCAAGACATGACGCGCGTGTTCCTCAACCTGTTCGGCAACGGCTTCTACGCCGCGAACAAGCGGCGGAAAGAGGCGGGCGACGGGCCATTCGAACCGGCGCTGACGGTGACGACGCGCGATCTCGGCGAGGCCGTCGAGGTCCGGGTGCGCGACAACGGCGTCGGCGTTCCTCCCGAGATCAGGGACAAGCTTTTCCAGCCGTTCTTCACCACCAAGCCGACCGGCGAAGGCACCGGGCTCGGACTGTCGATCAGTTACGACATCGTCACGCACGAGCACGGCGGCACGATCAAGGTCGTGAGCGAGGTCGGCGCATTCACCGAGTTCGTCGTCCGTCTGCCGCGGCGATTCGCCGCGGCAAAGACGCCGGTTCCAGCGGAGGCGGCTGGAGGGCCATGACCGTAAGCATCCTGATTGTCGACGACGAACCCGATGTCGCCGATCTGTTTCGCCAGCGGTTTCGCCGCGAGGCGCGCCAGGGCGCCTATGTCTTGCACTTTGCGGTGTCGGCGGCGGAAGCGCTCGAACGGCTCGGCGGCGACATCGAGCCGCCGCCGATCGTGATCCTGTCGGACATCAACATGCCTGGGATGGATGGGCTGGCGCTCCTGCGCGAGGTCAAGGCGCGGCGGCCCGACCTGCCGGTGATCATGGTGACCGCCTATGGCGACGAGGAGCGGCGCCGTCGCGCCGCCGAGACCGGGGCCGCCGATTTCCTGACGAAGCCGATCGACTTCGATTTCCTGAAGGAACGGCTGCGCCAGCTGCATGCGCCGTCGGTCTGAGGGAGATCGGTCGGCTTGCCCCGTTCACGCATTAAGCTTGCGCTGAGGCGACCTTGGCGGGGCGATCCACGCTTGTGCGCATTGACAACCCGGCCCGGTCATGGTTTGCGAAAAGCCCGTCGGCCGCCCCTCGCATGCCCGGCGCCGGAACCGTTTCCATGCCGCGTCTCGCCAAAGCGACGATGAACAACGTTTCGCCCCGCCAAAGGCGGGACGAACGGCTGAACGCGCCTTCCGCTCCGGCTCCTCCCCCGGCGGGGCGCCGGGGTCGAGGTCCGTCATCGCGGGCCGTTCGCGGGGAGGCCAAGAGCCAGAAGGAATTCTTCCAATGTCAGGCTTCAAGGTCGCGATCGCCGGGGCCACCGGCAATGTCGGCCGCGAGATGCTCGCCATCCTCGCCGAGCGCTGCTTTCCCGTCTCGGAGGTCGTCGCGCTCGCCTCGACCCGCTCGATCGGCAAGGAGGTGTCGTTCGGCGACCGGACGCTGAAGTGCAAGGCGCTCGAGCATTACGACTTTTCCGACGCCGACATCTGCCTCATGTCGGCGGGGGCGCCGTCTCGAAGGAGTTCTCGCCAAAAATCGGCGCCAAGGGCTGCGTCGTAATCGACAATTCGTCCGCCTGGCGGATGGACCCGGACGTGCCGCTCGTCGTGCCCGAGGTCAACGCCGACGCGGCCAGGGGATTCGTCAACAAGTACATCATCGCCAACCCCAACTGCTCGACCGCCCAGCTCGTCGTGGCGCTGAAGCCGCTGCACGACCGCGCGGTGATCAAGCGGGTGGTGGTCGCGACCTACCAGTCGGTGTCCGGTGCGGGCAAGGAGGCGATGGACGAGCTCTTCTCGCAGACCCGGGCGGTGTTCGTCTCCGACCCGGTCGAGCCGAAGAAGTTCCCGAAGCGCATCGCCTTCAACCTCATTCCCCAGATCGACGTCTTCATGGACGACGGCTCGACCAAGGAAGAGTGGAAGATGGTGGCCGAGACCAAGAAGATCCTCGACCCGAAGATCAAGCTGACGGCGACCTGCGTGCGCGTGCCGGTGTTCATCAGCCACTCGGAGGCGGTCAACGTCGAATTCGAGAAGCCGATCGGGGCCGAAGAGGCGCGCCGCATCCTGCGCGAAGCGCCGGGCTGTCTCGTCATCGACCGGCGGGAGCCCGGCGGCTACATCACTCCGCACGAGGCGGCGGGCGAGGACGCGACCTATATCAGCCGCATCCGCGAGGACCCGACGGTCGAGAACGGCCTCAACCTCTGGTGCGTGTCCGACAATTTGAGGAAGGGCGCGGCCCTGAACGCGGTGCAAATCGCCGAAGTGCTGGCCAATCGCGGCTGGCTCAAGCCGAAGGCCAGAGCGGCGTGAGGCTCGGCCATTGCGTGAGAACGTGCTGCCCGGGCCTGACCTGATGACGACGGCGGGAAGCGGGACGGCAACGCCGTCGCGACAGCGTCGCGAAACTTGCTATGGTCGCAATCGGCTACTATCCGCGTCCCCCGTGAACCCACGTTCGGCGATCCATGGCGACTGAGTCCGACATCCGCCTGCTCACCTCCCCGCGCATCTTCCTCGTCGGCATGGCGGCGTTCCTGGCGCTGGTCGGCTTCGTCGTCCTCATTCTCTACAAGCAGATCGAGCTCGCCTTCTCCGCCAATCCGGGCCTCAACGGGCTCATCCTCGGCATTCTGGCGATCGGCTCGCTGTTCACGTTCCGCCAGGTCATCCGGCTCTTCCGGGAGATCCATTGGGTCAACTCGCTGACGGGGGCGGCGGCCGGCCGGGTGGTCGCCCCGCCGCTCCTGCTCGCCCCGATGAAGGCGATGCTCAACGCCGGCGCCGGCGCGCGCGGCCTGTCGACCATCACGACGCGGGCGATCCTCGATTCGATCGCGACCCGCCTCGACGAGGGGCGGGAGCTCAGCCGCTACCTCGTCGGCCTGCTCGTCTTCCTCGGCCTCCTCGGCACCTTCTGGGGCCTGCTCGAGACGGTGCATTCGATCAGCGGCGTCATCGAGAGCATGAAGACCGGTGCCGACACCGCGCGGATGTTTGACGACCTCAAGATCGGCCTCTCGGCTCCGATCGCCGGCATGAGCGTGTCGTTCACGTCCTCCCTGTTCGGCCTCGCGAGCTCGCTGATCCTGGGCTTTCTCGACCTCCAGGCTGGGCAGGCGCAGAACCGCTTCTATTCCGAATTCGAGGAGTTTTTGGCGAGCCACGTGCAGACGACGCCGGCCGTCGTCGAGCCGTCGCCCGAGCCGGAGGTCGCGATCCAGCCGCTGGTCGAGCACCAGCGCAACGCCGCCGCGATCGCCACCCTCGCCGAGGGCATCCAGGCGCTGGTCGGCCACATGCGGACCGAGCAGCAGCAGATCCGCAACTGGGTCGACGTGCAGGCCCAGCAGCAGGAGGACATCGGCAAGCTCCTGCGCCGCCTTTTGGAAGAGCTGATGACGCGGTAGAGAGTCCCTTCTCCCCGCTTGCGGGGAGAAGGTTAGGATGAGGGGCGCGAGCGTGTGCAACCGGATTGATGGTTGACACTTTGGACCGGATACATGGTTGACACTTTTGGCCACTTACGCGGCCGGCTGTTGCTGCTGCTCTTCCTGTGGGATTGTGGGCAACGCCTCAGCGTTGTCCACAAGTCCACAGGCGGGCGGCCGCGACAATTTCCGGCGGCGAAGGCGGCCGCTTTTGTCGAGGAATCCGAGTTCGACGTCGGCGTAGCGAACCCGCAATTCGCCCGCCTCGGTCTCCTCGATCGCCACGGGCTCGCCGACCAGGGCCTCGCTGACGAAGATCAGGTCGCCGGCCCATTTGATCACGCCGTTCGAGCGCACGCGCCGCACGGCGCAGTCGTCCGGATAATCGGGCTCGCGCAGGGCGCAAGGATAAGCGCGATCGGAGGCGCGATAGAGCGCCGCCGGCGTCTCGAAATCCAAGGCCTCGTGCGGCCGTTCGTGGTTGTAGACGGCGCGGAACTCGTCGAAGCGGCGCTGCTGCTCGGCGAGCGTGGCCGCCGGCGGGTCGGCGGCGTCCGCCTTCAGGGTCCGGTGCATGCGCTCGTGGCGGCCGTTCTGCGTCGGTTTGCCCGGCTCGATCCGTTCGGGGCGCACGCCGAGCTTGATCCACCACACCGCAAGCCGCGACAGCCCGCCTGCGCCGACCGACGCGAACGGCGGCCCATTGTCCGAGCGGATCGCAAGCGGCAACCCGAACTCGCAGAACGCCGCGTCGAACACCGGGCGCACGTGCTCCCCGTCGGTCTGCGCCACCGCCTGGCAGCGCAAGAGATAGCGGCTCATCGCGTCGCTGATCGTCAGCGGATCGCAGCGCTGGCGGTCGCCCGTCATAAACCAGCCCTTGAAGTCGGCGCACCACACCGCGTTGGGCCCGTCGGCGGCCAGGAACGGCGAAGAAAAGGGCGGACACCGCCTGCGCGGCCGACGCGATTGGGTCAGCCCCTCCTTGCGCAGCCAGTCGCCGATCGTGCTGAGCGCCGGCGGCGCGACATCCGGCAAGCGGTCGGCGAGCGTCCTGCGCAGCTTCTTGGGACCCCAGGTCGGATGCCGCTCGCGCAGCGCCAGCGCCGCCGCCACCAGCTCCTCGTCGCGCGCCCGCCCATGGCGGATCGGCGCGCGGCTGCGCTCCTTCAACCCCTCCGCGCCTTCCGCCGCATAGCGCGCCAGCCATTTGTAGCCGGTCTGGCGGCTGATCCCGAACGCGGCGCAAACCTCCGTCATCACCGCCTCGTCCTCACGCGCCGCAATCACAAATCGCATCCGCTCGTCCATCGCGCAGGTCTCACTCCAAGGCATCGGCGGGGCCCCTGGATTCCGCCTCAAGAAAAACTTTGGTTCCCCGTTGGTCCTGATTTATCAGGAGGATAGTCTTGGATTGCGATTTGAAAACCATCACCAACGGGGTGCGCGATGGTGGCACAGGGGCTGCTCGATTTCCAGTATGAGGCGGATTTGTCGAGCCATGGGGTCACCTCTTTTGCCGGTCTTGCGCTGTATCTCGACCTGATAAAGGCCAGCGGGCTCGGCGCGGCGATCCGGCGGCATGTGCGGGCGGCGGGCGGCCGCGGCTGGCTCGACATTCAGATGGTCCTGGCGGTGATCTTGCTGAACCTCGCGGGCGGCGATTGCGTCGAGGACATCGAGCGGTTGGAGCGCGACAGTGGATTTTCCGCGATCCTGCGCGCGATCGAGAAGGATTTGCTGTCGCGCGCGGAACGGCGGTCGTTGAAGAGCCGCTTTCGGCGCGAACGCGAGCGGGCGACGCCCTCGCCGTCGGCGCTGTCAGGTTGGCTGGAGCGGTTTCATGATCCGAGCTCGCCTAAGGCGGCGGCGGGAGCGGCGTTCATTCCGGCGGTGACGGAAGAGCTCGAGGGCCTGTGGCGGGTGAACCAGGCGCTGCTGGCGTTCCTGCACCAACACCAGCCGGCGAGGTCGGCGACGCTGGACATGGACGCGACGCTGATCGAGACCCACAAGCGCGATGCGCTGTACTGCTACAAGAAGTTCAAGGCCTATCAACCGCTGAACTGCTGGTGGGCGGAACAGGGCGCGATGCTGTATTCGGAGTTCCGCGACGGCAACGTGCCGGCCGGACACGAGCAACTGCGGGTGCTGAAAGAGAGCCTTCGCCATCTGCCGGAGAGCGTGAAGAAGGTTGCGTTGCGCTCCGACACGGCGGGCTACCAGGAAGAATTGCTGCTCTATTGCGGCGAGGGAAAGGACTTGCGTTTCGGCGTGATCGACTTTGCGATCGGGGCCGATGTGAGCGAGGCTTTCCGCGCCGCCGCGCTGGCGACGCCGGAGAGCGAGTGGCGGCCGCTGATCCGGATTGTCGACGGCAAGTCCTACGCGACCGATCAGCAATGGGCCGATGTCGTCTACGTCCCCGATTGGGCCGGACACAGTCGCAAGCGCGCCGATTATCGTTTCCTGGCGATCCGCGAGCCGCTGCGCCAATTGGAGCTGGGGGACGAGAAGGAGCTGCCGTTTCCCACCCAGGCGTTCGGCCGCAAGGGCCTCCACAAGCTGTTCGGCGTGGTGACCAACCGGCAGGGTCCGGGCGACGGGGTGATCTGGTGGTTGCGGGAGCGTTGCGGCAAGAGCGAGGAGGCGCATTCGGCGATGAAATCCGATCTGGCCGGCGGACAGATGCCGTCAGGGCTGTTCGGCGCCAACGCCGCCTGGTGGGCGCTGGCGATCCTGGCGTTCAATCTGAACGCGGCGTTGAAGCGCTTGGCGCTCGGCGAAAGCTGGGCGGAAAAGCGCATGAAGGCGCTGCGGTTCCACCTGATCGGCCTGCCTGGACGCGTCGTCAGCCATGCCCGCCAGTTGATCATTCGCGTCGGCGGCGGAGCGCAAGCGCTGGCGACGATCCTCGACGCCCGGCGACGGGTCCGGGCGCTGGCGCACGGACCGGCCGGATGAACCAAAACCGTCCGTTTCCCAGCCCGGAGGTCATGACCGGCCGCCTCCGATGCCGCGGCGATGATGACCCGCGCGCGGTTGAGACCGACAAGACTTTGCGCCGGTTGCATGCGATTCCCACGAGACTCGCCTTGCGCGAAGGCGAAGACGAGGAGGTGACCGACAAGACCCGATCGTGACCCTCGAAGCCGCCGCAGGCCGCAAAATCGGTCAGCGTCACGCGCGGCCCGAGTTTTGTTCGGGAATTGTGGGGCCCTCCTCGCCGTGCAATAGACCTGTCAACGATGTATCCGGTCCAATCCGTCAGCGATCTTACCGGATCGTACAAGCGAGCGGCCCTCTCCCCGCGGGCGGGGAGAGGGGGTCAAAGAGGAGTTTTCGATGGCCCTCTCGCGCGGACGCCGCTACGAGCCGGTCAACTACTGGCCGGGCTTCGTCGACGCCCTGTCGACGATGCTGCTCGTCATCATCTTTCTGCTCTCCGTGTTCATGCTGGCGCAGTTCTTCCTGTCGCGCGAGGTGACCGGCAAGGACGAGGCGCTCGCCAAGCTCGACCGGCAGATCGAGGAGCTGACCAACCTGCTCGCGCTCGAGCGCACGCAAAAGAGCGCCGACGAGAGCAAGATCGCGACCCTGACCGCGACCCTCGACTCGGCGCAGCTCGAAGCCAAGCGCCTCAAGGACCAGGCGGCCGAGGGCGCGTCCGCCGCCGCGTCCGCCGGACAGGCCTCCGCCGCCGCGACCGCGCTCGACGACCAGAGGACCATCACCTCTCGCGCGCTCGCTCAGGTCGACGTGCTCAACCAGCAGATCGCCGCCCTGCGCAAGCAGCTCGCCGCGCTCGAGGACGCGCTCAACGCATCCGAGGCGGCGAACCGGGAGTCGCAATCGAAGATCTCCGACCTCGGCCAGAGGCTCAACGTCGCGCTCGCCCAGAAGGTGCAGGAGCTCAACCGCTACCGTTCCGACTTCTTCGGCGGGCTGCGCCAGATCCTCGGCTCCCGTCCGGACATCAGGGTGGTCGGCGACCGGTTCGTGTTCCAATCCTCGGTGCTGTTCGACGAAGGCAAAGCCGACATCAGCCCGGAGGGCAAGCAGTCGCTCGACACGCTGGCCGCCGCCGTGCTCGACCTCGAGCGCGAGATTCCGCCCGACATCCCCTGGATCCTGAGGGTCGACGGGCACACCGACAGCCGTCCCTTGACCGGCGCGGGACAGTACAAGTCGAACTGGGAGCTGTCGGCCGCGCGCGCGGTTTCGGTCGTGCAATATCTCATCTCCAAGGGGGTCGAGCCCAGCCGCCTCGCTGCGGCCGGCTTCGGCGAGTACCAGCCGATCGACCAGGGGACCGACGACGCGGCGCTCGCCCGCAACCGGCGCATCGAACTGAAGCTGACGGAGCGGTGAGCGTTCGAGCCTTCGCATTGCGCGACTTCGACGAGGCCGACCTGCCGGCACTCATCGACCTCTGGGCCGCGGCGTGGCGCGAGCCCGGCTTCGCGATCGACTTCGATGCGCGGCGGTGCTGGCTCGTCGACCGCCTGCGCGCCCATCGGGCCGGCGGCGGGGCGATCGTCGTCGGCCTCGACGCGATCGGCCGGCCGGCGGGCTTCGTCACCCTCGATCCGGCGAACGGCTATCTCGACCAGCTCTGCGTCGCGCCGCCCCAGCTCGGCTCGGGCCTCGCCTCGGCTCTCCTCGACGCGGCGAAACGCCTCGCCCCGGGCTTCGTCGAACTCGACGTCAACGAGGACAACCGGCGCGCCCGGCGCTTCTACGAACGCGAGGGCTTTCACGTGGTCACGGGCGGCTTGAGCGCGCACTCGGGGCTGCCGGCGCTCAGAATGCGCTGGACGCCGGTCGGCTAACGGAGCGCAAGCGCCGCGGTTGCCATCGAAGGCGTTCCCCGCTAGGCCATGCGGGGCGCGCCAGAGCCACGACGCCGCGCGAAGGCGGCGAGTGCGCGCCGCGCGTCCAGGGAGAAAGCAAACATGCGCAACATTGTCATTCTGTCGCTCTCGGGGATCGCGCTCGCGACGCCGGTCCTCGCCCAGGACATCGCCATCGCCGTCGCCGGGCCGATGACCGGCCCTGTGGCCTCGATCGGCGACCAGATGAAGCGCGGCGCGGAAGCGGCGGCCCAGGCGATCAACGACGCCGGCGGGGTCAACGGCAAGAAGATCAAGATCGTCATCGAGGACGACGCCTGCGATCCGAAACAGGCGGTTGCGGTCGCCAACCTCATCGTCGGCCAGCAGATCAAGTTCGTCGATGGCCACGCCTGCTCGGGGTCGTCAATTCCGGCCTCGGACATCTACGCCGAGAACAACATTTTGATGATGAGCCCGGCCTCGTCGAATCCCGTGCTCACCGAAAAGGGCCATCAGAACGTCCTGCGCCTCTACGGCCGCGACGACGCGCAGGGCGCCTTCATCGCGTCCTTTATCGTCGACAAGTACAAGGGCAAGAAGATCGCGATCCTGCACGACAAGTCGGCCTACGGCAAAGGCGTCGCCGCCGTGGTGAAGGACAAGCTGAACGCCGCCGGGGTCACCGAGGTCATGTTCGAGGGCATCAACCCGGGCGAGAAGGACTACAGCGCGATCGTCACCAAGCTGAAGGGCGCCGGCGCCGATGTGGTGTATTTCGGCGGCTATCACACCGAGGCGGGGCTCATTATCCGCCAGGCCGCCGACCAGGGCTACAAACCCCAGTTGATCGCCCCCGACAGCCTCGCGACCTCGGAGTTCTGGCAGATCTCGGGCCCGGCGGGGGAAGGCGTGCTGTTCACCTTCCCGACCGATCCGCGCCGCTCCCCCGCCGCCGCTCACGCGGTCGAGCAGTTCAAGGCGCAGGGGTTCAATCCGGAAGGCTTCACGCTCTTCAGCTACGGCGTGATCAACGCGATCGCCGACGGGATCAAGAAGGCGGGCTCCGAGGATCCAAAGGCGGTCGCCAAAGCGCTCGAGAGCGGCCAGCCGGTCGAGACCGTGATGGGCCCGGTCAAGTTCGACTCGAAGGGCGACATCAAGGATCCGAAATTCGACATCAACGTCTGGAAAGAGGGCAAGTACGCTCCGATCGCGCAGTAACGATCAACGCGGCCTTCGCCGCTCGCGACGCGGGCGCCGTCATGGATCACACTGGCGGCGCCCGTTCGCAGTCGAGACCCCATTCGGCGAGCGGCCACGGCGCGCAGTTTGTAGGCGACTCAAAGCGAGCCTTCAGGCGCCGCCGCCCGCTAGCACGAATTGGGTAGGTGGAATTTCTGAACTGATTGTACGGATTTAGCACACAGGCGTTGTAACCGCCGAAGTAGCCGCTGTGGCGGTGGAAGCCGCCGTTCCATGCTCCGCCCGAGTGAAAACCGCCGCTCGAGTGAAAACCGCCCCCTCCATGGAACGCGCCCATGCCTCCGCCGCCGCCACCCCTCGCCAGCGCGTCGGAAGTTCCGACAGAAACAATCATCGCGACAGCGGCAAACGACGCGGTGACGGCGCTCAAAGTCGAATTGCGCATGGAAGATTCCTTTTCGAAGAACCGTTCGATAAGTTTTCGAGAAGGAGGTGGCGGCCAGAGGCCAGCCTTAACAGGTCGACGAATGGATTGATCGTGTATACTTAGGTGTGAGCCACACGACAGAGCCAAAAGGGAATTCCTCTGCTCGAGGACTGCCGGCAAAGCGTTTTTAACAGGCCGTGTGGGCGGCTTCCTTCGAGCATAGCGTGATCAGATTCCCGTATCGGGGTTTTCCTTCGATTTATGGACGACCGCGATGTGAAGAGGCTCGCATCACGAACCGGAGCGCACAATGCAGTTCTACAGCCGTCGTTTTTTCTGGGCGCTCTCGCAGCGGCGGCGCCCGTGTTCGCCCGCGCGGCTTCGTCAGAGGATCGCGCGAAGCTTGCGAACGAGCGCATCGCCGCGATCGAGGCGCGCGCGGGCGGCCGGCTCGGCGTCGCGATCCTCGATACGGGAAGCGAAGTTACGCTCGCGCATCGGGCCGACGAGCGCTTCCCGATGTGCAGCACGTTCAAGCTTCTCGCCTCGGCCGCCGTGCTGAAGCTGGTCGACGAAGAAAAAGAGAGTCTCGACCGGACGATTCCCTACGGGCCGGCCGATCTCCTCGAATATACGCCGGCGACCAAGGCGCATGTCGGCGAGGGCGGCATGCGGCTCGGCGACGTTTGCGCGGCGGCGATCGACTGGAGCGACAACACCGCCGCAAATCTGATCCTGTCCGTCATCGGCGGGCCCGAACGAGTTCACGCGCTTCGCCCGCTTGCTCGGCGACGAGGCGACCCGGCTCGACCGCAACGAGCCGAGCCTCAATACGGCTACTCCCGGCGACGCGCGCGACACGACGACGCCGCTCGCCATGGCGCGCGACCTTCAGGCAGTGCTCACGGGCGGCGTTCTCTCCGAGGCCTCGCGCACGCAACTCGAGGCCTGGCTGATCGGCGACAAGGTCGGCGACAAGCGACTGCGCGCCGGCCTGCCGCCGACCTGGGGGATCGGCGACAAGACCGGCAGCGGCGAACACGGCACGGCGAATACGATTGGCGTCATCCGGCCGCCCGGCCGCGCCCCGCTGCTCGCCGCCGTCTACTACACGGAGTTGGACGCCTCGATGGACGCGCGCAACGCCGTCCACAAGCAGGTCGGCGAGATCATCGCCGAGACGTTTTGACGGCTTGCCCTCAGCCCGGCCCTCTCCCGCGAGCGGGCGCGAGCGGGAGAGGGGCGCGCTCCCTTCTCCCGCTTGCGGGAGAAGGTGGCGCGAAGCGCCGGATGAGGGCCTTTCCCAGGGCTTCACCACGACAACTTCCATTTTTCCCGCCCCGGCCGCCGCCTCCATCGCCTCGCGCAGCGCCGTCAGCGGAAAGACCCTCGGCCGGATCGCGGCGAGGTCGAGGAGGCGGCTGCGGCCGAGCTCGACCAGGCGCCGGTAGGCGCTCGCCGGATACATGAACTGGCCAAGAATCTCCCAGTTGTTGAGCATGACTGCGTGTAGGGGAGCGGCAGGTCGACGGTCATGCTGCCCATCAGCACGAGCCGGCCGCCGCGCTTGAGGCTCGTCAGCGCCGCGAGCGTCGAGCGCGGATCGGCGGCGTTGCCGACCATGTCGAAGGCGATGTCGGCGCCGCCGCCGGACGCTTCGCGGATCGCCTTGGCGTCGGCCGCGACATCGCCGGCGAGCGCGACCGGCGCGACGCGCGGGCCCGCGGCCTTAGCGACCGCGGCGAGCGCTTCACGGTTGCGTCCGGCCGCGATCACCCGCGCCGCGCCCATGGCGACGCCGAGCAGGACCGCGGCCGTTCCATAGGCGCCCGTCGCGCCGTTGACGACCAGCGTCTCGCCCGCCGCGAGCCGGCCGCGCAGAAGGCCGCCGAAGGCACGATGAACCGGCTCAAGGCCGCGAGCTCAGCCGCATCGGCGGCCTCGAAGCCGTCGAGGGGCGTGACCGCCTCGACGGGCGCGAGCGCATATTCGGCGAGCGTCCCGTCCGGCCAGTCGGCCAGCATCGATTCTCGATCCCGCGCCGGCGGTGAGGCCGATCAGGATCTGCGCGGGATCGTCGACGTTCTCGCGCGCGACGAAAAACGGGGACACGACGACGCGTTGGCCCTTCTCGAGACTCCAGACGTCGCGCCCGACCGCCTCGACCGTCCCGATCGCGTTCGTGCCGAATGGTGAAGGGGTTCGCCGGCGGATTGTAGCGAGGCAGTTTTCCTTCGACATAGGCCTTGAGGTAGGACAGCAGCGTCGTGGCCTCGACCTTGACCAGCACGCTGCCGGGCCGCGGCTCGGGGAGGGGAACGTCCTCCAGTGCGAGCCGGCCGCCGAGTTTTTCGAGACGCCAAGCCTTCATGGAACAGCTCCTCGTTTTGCGGCGGATGATAACAAAACGCGTGCGACTGTCGCCTGCTTTGACGGTCCATTTTGAATTAAATTCCTCTACCAGCGCGATGCAGCGCAAGCCGGGTCGTCGTGCTATTCTGCGCCGTAATCGAGGGCCGGATTGACCGAGACCCGAAAAATTGCCGCGATCCTCGCCGCCGACGTCGTCGGCTACAGCAGGCTTGTCGCCGCGGACGAAGAGAGCACGCTCGCTCGCCTCCGAGCGCTTCGTGGCGACCTCGTCGACCCGACCATCGCCGTCCACCACGGGCGGGTCGTCAAGCGCATGGGCGACGGCCTCATTGTCGAGTTCCGCAGCGTGGTCGACGCCGTGCGCTGCGCGATCGAGCTGCAGACCGCGATGGTCGAGCGCAACGCGGGCGTCGCGCCGGACAAACGCATCGAGTTCCGCGTCGGCGTCCATATGGGCGACGTTGTCGAGGAGGCCGACGGCGACCTGATGGGCGACGGGGTCAATATCGCCGCGCGGCTGGAAGCCATTTGCGAGCCTGGCGGGCTTTGCCTTTCCGGCGCGGCCTACGAGCAGGTGCGCGACCGGGTGAAGGAAACCTTCGTCGATCGCGGCGAGAAGGCGCTGAAAAACATTGCGCGGGCGGTGCGGGTTTTTGCGCTCGAGCCGGATAGCGCTGTTGTGTCCCCTGCGGCTCATCCGGCCGCTTCGGAAAGGACCGGACCGCCGCGCCTCTCCATCGTCGTCCTGCCATTCGCCAACATCGGCGGCGATCCCGAGCAGGAGTACTTCGTCGACGGCGTGACCGAGAGTCTCGATCACCGATCTCTCGCGGATCAACGGATCCTTCGTGATTGCTCGAAACACCGCGTTCACGTTCAAGGGCAAGCCAATCGACGTGAAGGCGCTGGGCCGTGAATTGAATGTGCGCTACGCATTGGAGGGAAGCGTCCAGCGACGCGGCGATCGGATGCGGGTGAACGTTCAGCTCGTGGACGCAGAGAGCGGCAATCATCTTTGGGCGGAACGGTTCGACAAGCCCGTGGCCGACTTTTTCGACATGCAGGACGAGATCGTCGCGCGGCTGGCCAATCAACTCAGCGCGGAGCTTCTTGCCGCCGAAGCTCGCCGGTCAGAAGGAGCTTCGAGCCCCGACTTGATCGACCTCGTTCTTCAGGGCTGGGCTTGGTTCCATAAGGGGCGGGTGTCCGAAAACTTGGCGCACGCACGAACCCTTTTCGAACGCGCTCTGGCGCTCGATCCCGACAACGTCACCGCGCTCGTCATGATAGCGTTCGTGGATTTCCTTGTTGCGATGTATTTCTTTCCCGACGACAGGGCCGCTCGGCTCGCGGCTGCCGAGGCGGCGTCAATCAAGGCGCTCTCGCTGGCGCCTGAAAGCGCGCACGCTCACCTGTGTTTGGGATCGGTCCTCGGGGTCACCAATCGCGCCGAGCAGGGAATTGCCGAATGCGAGCGAGCCCTGGCGCTCGATCGAAACTTGGCCAACGCTCATGCAACGATCGGCGCCTTCAAAGCGATTGTCGGCCGCGCTGAGGAGACCGAGACCTACGTCCTCGAGGCCCTCCGGCTCAGTCCTCGCGATGCACTGGTCTTCTATTGGCAGATGTTTGTCGGCGTCGCGAAAATCATTCTCGGCCGCGATGAAGAGGCCATCGTTTGGCTGAGGAGATCGATCGAAGCCAACCGCAACAATCCAATGACTCATTTTTATATCGCAACTGCATTGGCGTTTCTCGGTCGGCTGGAGGAGGCTCGGGCCGCAGCCCAGGCGGGGCTCACGCTCAATCCGCAGTTCACCATTGCGAGGCTCAGAGCCGCTCTTGGCGACTACGCCATCCCGGTGGGGAGCGAACGGATCATCGACGGCATGCGCAAGGCCGGGGTGCCCGAGCAATGACCGTCGCCCACCGCCTCGCCACCGACGCGGCTACTCCCGCCTGATGGGCGAGGCGGCAAAGAAAAGGGGCCGGCGCGAGGCCGGCCCCTCTCCCCCAGCAGTCGGCCCGTAAAACTCAGCTGCCGCCGCCGACGCAGGTGTCGGCGGTCTTCGGCGCGCAGATGTCGAGGCCGGTGTAGGTCGGGTCGGCGGGCGGCGCCTTGCCCTCTTCATGTCCTTGAGGAAATACATGACCTTGTAGCCCATATCGAATGGCCGCTGGCCGACGTTTCCGGTCGCGAGGCCTTCCTTCAGTTCGTCTATCTGCATCGGCAAAGTGTCGGCGACGGCGATCGCGATCTTGCCGCTGGCGATCTTGTCCTTCCACTTGCCCATCGAGTTCTTATAGGCGTCGGCCAGGAACTCGCCGAAGCCGCCGGTCGGCACGAAGGCGTCGAGGTCGGGATATTTGTTGAGGATGTCCTGTTCCTGCTGCATCGCCACGGGGAAGTCGTCGTTGGTGTAGAGCGGGCAGCCGGCGACCTCGGTCCAGCCGTTCTGTCCGGTCAGGCGGTCGCCCGGGGACTCGGCGCTCTTCTTGCCCGACAGCGTGTCGCGGATGCCCTGCATGCGCTCGTTGTGGTTGGCGGCCGCCGCGCCGCCGGACTGGATGCAGATCGTGCCGCACTTGGGCTTGACCGCCATGACGAGCTTGGCGAGGTTGACGCCGATGTCGTAATTGTGCGTCCCGATATAGGCGGCGCGCAACCCCTTGTCCTGCGGCAGAAGATCGGAGTCCCAGGTCAGCACCGGAATGTGGGCCGCGGCGGCCCCCTTCAGCGCGTTGGCCATCGCCGGCGCATTGGCCGGGGAGACCGCGATGCCGTCGACCTTCTTGGTGATCAGGTCGGCGACGATCTGCGCTTCCTCGTCGCCGCCGCCATGCTCGCCCGGCCCGATGTAGAGGCACTTGATCGCGCCCTTCAGCTCCTTCTCGGCCTTCTTGCAGCCGGCGAGGGCCTGATCGAAGAAGGGGTTGTTGGTGTTCTTCGGCACCAGAGCGAACGTATAGGGCTCGGCGGCGCGCGCGGCGGCCGACACCGAGAGCAGCGCGCCCGCGGCGACGGCGCCGGTCAGAATAAGCTTCAACATGCGAGTCCTCCCTTGTTTGACGCGAGCGCCCTTAAGGGTCACTCGCGCCTGGCTCCTCGGACTTTCCCGAGATAGACCGCTGCGATGAGAAAGAGGCCGACGAACGTGCCCTGCCAATTCGAATCGACGCCGGCCATCAGCAGCGAATTGCGGATGACGAAGATGAGCGCCGCGCCGATGAAGGCGCCGTAGGCGTTCGCTTCCCCGCCCATGAGGTTGGCGCCGCCGATGACGGCGGCCGAGATCGCGAGCAGTTCGTAGGACTGGCCGAGCGCGTTGATCGCCGAACCTCCCAGCCGACCGCCAGGATCGCGGCGAAGGCCGCCGCGAGGCCGGAAACGACATAGACCTCGACCTTGATGCGGTTGACCGCGACGCCGGTCAGCAGGGCCGCCTGCTCGTTGCCGCCGATCGCCAGCACGTGGCGGCCCCAGCTGGTCATTTTGTAGACGATTCCGAGCAGCGCGGTCAGCACGATCAGGAACAGCAGCGGGTAGCTCAGCTGGAACGTCGGACCGATGCTGAGCGCGCCGCCGCCGAGCGCCTTGAACGCCGGGCCGCCGGGGCCGAAATTATAAAGCATGCGGTTGCCGGAGAGCACGACCGCCGCCGAGCGCGCGATCGCCAGCATGCCGAGCGTGGTCACGAACGGCGAGATGCCCGCATAGGCGATGATGAGCCCGTTGATCAGCCCGGTGAGCGCGCCTGCTCCGAGCCCGACCGCGATTGCGGCCCAGGCCGGATAGTGGCCTCGAGGGTGAGCCCGCTCGCCACCGCCGTCAGCCCCATGATCGAGCCGACCGAGAGATCGATGCCGCCGGTCGCGATGACCGCGGTCATGCCGAGCGCCATGATGCCGATGAACGAGAAGTTTCGCGTGATGTTGTAGAAGCTCTCCGACGTCGCGAACGAGGCCGGCTCGAGCCAGCTCATCACAACGCAGATGATGATGAGTGCGATCGTGACCCAGAACGCCTGCGCCCCGACGATGCGCTGCCAGAGCGTGTGCTGCTGGACGACGAGCACGGATTCGATCGAGACGTTGGCCTGCGGCGGCGGCTCGGCGGCTTCGGTCGACATGAGGGCTCCTCAGGCGGCGTGAATCGCGCCGGTGATCAGGCCGGTCACTTCTTCTGGGGTCGTCGCTTTGATCGCCTTGTCGGCGACCTTGCGGCCGCGGCGCATCACCATGACCCGATCGCTGACGGCGAACACGTCCGGCATGCGGTGGCTGATGAGGATGATCGCCATGCCGGAATCCTTCAGCCGCCGGATGAGGTCGAGGACCTCCGCCACCTGCCGCACCGAGATCGCGGCGGTCGGCTCGTCCATCAGCACGATGCGCGCCTTCGAGAGGCGCGTGCGCGCGATGGCGACCGCCTGTCGCTGCCCGCCCGACATCTGGCGCACGAGGTCGCGCGGCCGCGTCTCCGACTTGAGCTCGGTGAAGAGGGCGCCGGCGTGGCGCGCCATCGCCTTGTGGTCGAGCAGGCGGAACGGCCCGATGCGGCGCTTGACCTCGCGCCCGAGGAACACGTTGGCGGCGGCGGAGAGATTGTTGCAGAGCGCGAGGTCCTGATAGACGACCTCGATCCCCTTCTCCCGCGCCTCGACCGGGCGGTGGAAGCGCACATGCTCCCCGGCGAGGCGGATTTCGCCGTGGGTTGGGGGAAAATTGCCGGCGATCACCTTGACCAGGGTGGACTTGCCGGCCCCGTTGTCGCCCATCAGGCCGAGAACTTCGCCCTCGGCCAGCGTGAGGTCGACTTCGTTGAGCGCGTGAATCGCGCCGAAGTGTTTCGACACCGAGCGCAACTCGAGTATCGGCGGCACGCGTCCTCCCTAGGCCCCTCACGCCCTTGGTCCCGCGAACGTTTTCGCCCGTTCGTCTCGTCTCTGGCATGTCAGCATCGAACAGATCGGATCGGGGCGCAAGAGGGGGGTGAGGGGGTGAGTGAGCATCAAGTGGTCGGACAATCCAACCTTCCTTCGCGAATATCAGGGCGTCGTCGAAGGCCTGCGCAAGGCCGGCCTGCCTAAGGGGAAAAAGGCGAATTGATCCTCGGGTGCAGCACCGCGGCAAAACTGTATTGCCTCACGCGAGTTGAGGACGCCACATTGTGAGGCGCAAGATTGCTGCGCGCCGCCGAACTGGCCTACACCTCGCATGTGCATACTTTGTATGATATCGTATGTGGCCCCAGTTGCACGGCGGTTGAGGCTATGGCTGACATTGAACGGTTTACGATCACCCTTCCCGCCGAGATGGCGGCCATCGTGAGAAGCGCGGTTGCGGAGGGCCAGTACGCCTCCGTGAGCGAAGTCGTGCGCGAGGCGTTGCGCGACTGGAAGATGAAGCGCGCGTTGCAGATCGAGGAACTGGCGGCGCTCAAGGCCGATATCGACAAGGGCCTCGCCGACGTCGCGGCGGGACGGGTGAAGAAATTCGATTCCAAAGCAATCGTGGCGCGTGGGAAAAAGCTATTAGCCGCCCGATCCGCCTCCGCCTGACCGAAGCGGCGGAGGCCGACCTCGCCGAAATCTGGGCCTATGTCGCCGCCGAAAGCTCCGAGGCGGTCGCGACGCGGCTTATTTCGCGCATCGAAGCGACGCTTGCGAGCTTGACCGAATTTCCGCTGGCGGGCGCCCCTCGCGACCAGGCGCCCGGCCTGCGCGCGATTTTTCAGGGTCGCCATGTGGTATGCTATAAGACCAGCGACAACGAAGTCATTGTCGTGCGGGTTCTACACGGCGCGCGCGATATCGCAGCTCTGGCCGAGCGGGGCGGCTTTTCGAGTTCGTGAAGGCGGGGAGACGAAGCGCGTCTTGGCGCGCGAACGCCGCAGGCGTCAGAAGAGAGGGAACGCGAAATGACCGCTGCCCGCCGCCTCGCCGCGATCCTGGCGGCCGACGTCGTCGGCTACTCGCGCCTGATGGGCGAGGACGAAGCGGGGACGGCGAAGGCAGTGCGCGCGCATCGCGACGCCGCGGCGCCGATCGTGCGCGCCTTCGGCGGGCGGCTGGTGAAGACGATGGGCGACGGCGTGCTGCTGGAGTTCCCGTCCGTCGTGGCGGCGGTCGAATGCGCCATCGCGATCCAGAAGCAGATGGCGGAGCGCAACGCGGGCGTTCCCGAGGACAGCCGCATCCTCTATCGCATCGGGGTCAACCTCGGCGACGTGCTGATCGAGGGCGACGACATTCTCGGCGACGGCGCCAGCATCATCCACGCGAAGAAAAGGTGACGGAAGGGCCGGGCCGCAGAGCCCGCATCGGACGTGAGTACAGTTTGAGCCTAATCTCACTCACAAACTTATCGACCATCGCTTTTTCAAGCGCCTCAACTTCAGGCCAACGCACAGATAACTCAGCAAGTTCAAATTCGCACATATGAACACGATGGGTCACGGGGTTGACGTGAGCCAGATGTTGCATAGGTTTCGGGCCGGTATCCATTACGAGTGAACCGTTGTTTAAATTCATAGGGACAGTGCCATCGTCCGCACACAGAAAGAATTGTGGTTGAGGACGACCGACCAAAAGCGACGAGAACACAGGTATGATTCCTACGTATTGCTTCTGGGTTGGCGTCGGAGTGTTGGGGCTCACATGAATGATATTCGGATACTTTCCTCCATCACACACATGGAACTGCAGCTCTAGCTTTTGATGGACCGTTATCTTATGCGTCAGGCTGATTCCTACAGCACCGAGAGAATGAAAAGTCTTTTGGCCAAGCCTTATATATATCCCTACGCCGGCCGTATTAAGTGTCTGGCCCGAAAGTTGTTGAGTCCCATGAATTGGTTGTGATTCCATAGAAGGCGGACTAATTCGGGGCCGCCATGTGGACGAACGAGAACCGAGCGAAATACAAGCGGGATCATTTGCGATACTTTGCGATACCCGAGCGACCTGACGGATGAGGAGTGGGCGCATGTCGAACCGCTCATTCCTCCGGCGAGGCGGGGAGGCCGCAGGCGCGAAACAGACATGCGAGAGGCGCTCAACGCCATCATGTACGTGCTGAGCACGGGATGCCAATGGCGTTACCTTCCCAAGGATTTGCCGCCGCGCAGCACCGTCTATCGATACTTCTGCGATTGGGGCATTGATGGCGTGTTGGATCGCATCCATGACATGCTCTACGAAAAGTGTCGTGAGCAGGCCGAACGCGAGGCCAGCCCAACCGCCGCCATCATCGACAGCCAGAGCGTGAGAAGCGCGGAAAAAGGGGGGGCCTCGATCGATCCGCACGGGTTCGATGCGGGAAAGAAGATCAAGGGCAAGAAGCGTCATGGGTGCGATCCAAAGTGATGCAATCATGCTGCGGATTTTTGTGATAGGGAGGGGCGGTTTTGATTTGCGGGCGAGCTGTTTTGGCCGCGCTTGCTCCAATAGGCGTCCCAGTCGCCGTTGATACGGGTGACGCGCAGGGCGAGCATGGCGTCGGCGCGCTCGACGCGCCACCAAGCTCCTGGCAGCTTCAGGCGCTTCTGTGCGATATAGCGATGCGCGCTTTCGATCTCTCCGGAGCCGATCGGCAGATCCCTGGCCAAGGCGTCACGATAGTCGAGTTGGTTTTTCCGACCGCTCAAATAGCGATGGCAAGTTCGGACGGGAGCTTGATCGTCGGCCAACTGCGGGGGCTCCAAGTGACGAGCGAGCGCCTGCAGCGTCTTCTCCAAATGCCCTGTCTTGAGAGCCTCCTTTTGCGCCTCCATCCAGGCCTCTTTCGCGGCGGCGTCTGGCGCAATCGCCTTGACGGCGGCGCTCAAATATTCGCAAACATGATAAAAATCAATCAAATAGCCGCCTTGTGGGCCGAATTGCGCTTCCACCTGACCCACGATCCAGGCCGCTCCGTCCCCGACCGCGTGAACGCGGGAATCGGCGCCGAAGCCGGCTCGAACCGCGCATCCGAGAAGTTGCCGTCCGGCGGTTTCGACACCGCCCTCGATCGCGCCGGCATAGATTGGCGTCCGGCTCCCCTTGGCGTGCGCGAGAGAAATCTTGGCTTCTCTCCACGACAGCGTCTTGCCTTTGCGCTTGTCCTTCTGGCGGGCGTCCGGCTCCACGATGGGGATCATGCCGCCATCGGTTTCAGCAACAATGTCCTTGTGACGCCCTGGCGCTTCGGGAAAATCTAGCGAGATCTTGCCGGCTTCGAACATGTTTCCGGCATGGCCGAGTGTAACCCTCTGGATCGTGCTCTCTCCGATCTCGAAGCCGTAGTGCTCGCGCAACTTGGCGCGCGCCAGAGCGAAAGGCTGATCCGCGGCGAAGTCGACGATCGCGCGCTGTAGTGGGCCTGAACAACCCCGAGAAACGACTTTCGCGCTGCGCATGAACGGGCGAACGCGCTTCTTCTCGAACCGGTATTGCGGCTCTAAGACCGCGACCTCGCCGAATTTCGTATGCCAGCGGAGTTTTTTTTACCTTGGCGATGCATCTAAGCTTGTCGACGAATTTCTCGTTCCGTCGCTTCGACCTGGTTCTCGGCCCATCCCTGCATCGCCTCCCGCCCCAACAGCCGCATCTCCTCCACGATCCGCTCCTCGACCGCATCGGCCTCCTTGAAGTTTCCCTCGCTGTTCTCTATCGCCTCAATTATCGACGCGAATTGATCGCGAAGACCAGGGTGCGCCTTGAGACTGGCCAAAATCGCCTCGTCGCTTAGTGTAGCGGCCGTCATGTGTTAAATTCCCATCCGTTTCCAAATCCGAACCTTACTCCGCATCACTTTGAATTGCACCCAAGCGTCATGTTCTCGTCGACACGCAAGGGCTGCTGATGCAGGCCATCGTTCATTCCGCCGACATCCAGGACCGCGACGGCGGCGTTTTGCTGCTGGCGACGCTGTTTGGCCGGTTCCCCTATCTCGAAAAACTGTTCGCCGACAGCGCCTATCAAGGGCCGATCTTCGCCGATGCGCTCGCCAAAATGCTGTCTCGGGTCAAGATCGAGATCGTCAAACGATCCGATCAGGCGAAAGGCTTCGTCACGCTGCCCAAGCGCTGGATCGTCGAGCGAACGATCGCCTGGCTCAACCGCTGCCGAAGACTGGCCAAGGACTGGGAGAACCTCAACCTCACAGCCCTCATGTTCCTCCGCTTCGCGTCCAGTTCACACCCCCGGTCCGTTGCAGCGGTATTATGATGCCGGGGGTGTGGCCGTTTGAGCGCCGAGTTGGGGGCTTGCGCTTTGGCGCGAACAGGATTCTACGCCTTGCGTGCCTCCCCGATTTGCCCCTGACTTGAAGGATATCGATCGGACAGACCTGGCGGCGATGTCGCGCGAGGAATTGGAGGACTTGGCTTGGCGGTTGCATGAGTTGGCGCGCGCGCTGGCCAACCGGGCGGGCGAGGACTCCAGGACCAGTTCGCGCCCGCCGTCGAGCGACGACCCCTATCGACGTGACGGGAGAGGCGCTGGGGGCGCGGATCGCCTCGAGGGCGGCGGCGAGGCCGAAACTTCCCCCGCCGCGCCCGAGAAAGCCGGTAAGTCGGACGACAATGGGACCGCCAAACCGGCCGGCAAACGGCCCGGCGAGAAAGGCTGTTGGCGAAGCCGGCCGATCGTTGTGAGCGGAGAAGCCGAGCACGCGCCGACCGTGTGCTCCCGCTGTGGAGCCGCCCTCGGTGGCGAGCTGGAGCGCCGTTGCGTCAGCGCCCATAACACTCTCGAACTCACGCGCGCCGACATGTCGTTGCAAGTCGCCGCGACCAAACACGTCTACTTCGCCGTGCGCTGCCGATGCGGTCACGAGACCGTGTCATGCCCCGGCGTCGGAGCGCGCTCGCTTGTCGAGGGTCGTAGACGAGATCTGACGATGACCGAGCGCTGTCTGGTGGGTCCGATGCTCGCCACTTTCATCGCGGCGTTGTCGCTACGCTTCCGTCTCTCGCGGCGCAAGATCCAGGAATTCCTGGCCGACTGGCTCGCCCTGGAACTCGGGACCGCGACCATCGAGCGCTGCGTCCACGAATTCGGCCTCGCCAGCGAGCCCGTGGTCGAGCAACTCATCGAGGACGTGCGCGCGGCCGAAATCGTCCATCTCGACGAGACCCCCTGGTATCAGCGCGGCGCGTTGCGCTGGATGTGGGTCGCGGCGACGGCGGTCACGATCGTCTATCGCATCGGCAGCCGCCGCAAGGAGGAACTCGCCGCGCTGATCGGCGAGGCCTTCCTGGGTTGGCTCGTTACCGACGGCTACAATGCCTACCGCGACCATCCCCGCCGGCAGCGCTTGGCCCGCGTCAAATGGAACTGCCAGTGCAACCGCAACGCGCGTTCGGCCTCGTTGTTGGTCGGCGGCAGGTTCGGGTCGGAGACGAACGCGACGACCGCGTCCCAGTCGTTGAGGATTTCCCCCGCCAAATCGCGAACCTTCTTTTCGATGTCGTGCCACGGCGCCGGTTCCGGCTTCGGTCGCGACCTCGTGCGCGATCTTCGCCGCCTCATCGAGCGGGTCCATGACGGCGACGCCGACACCGACGCCGTCAAGCGACTGATGGGGGCGAGGGTAGGTTGGCTCGTGCGGCGGCGATGAGTGAGCAAGCGTAGACCCAGGGGTCGGCGCCCCGCTTTCGGCAGGTGTCGACGACGCTGAGGCCGGCGGCGTAGAACCGGCTGCCCTCGTCGGTTCGGGTTCCGAAGCTGATGCGCCGGGCGATCACGGCGTGGCGATCCCCGCCATCGCCGCCGCCTGAATAGCCGCGCGGCTTGAACGTCGCCGGGCCGGGGGGATGTGAACGGTTACGCCCAGTCATTATCTCGGGAAGCTTGCTCGGCTTCACGTTTACGTACAATTTCGTGCGCGCGCTGGCGGAGCGAGAAAACCTTTGACCGCAAATTTTCGTCCACTGCCAAAGTATAAGCGTTCGTGCTCCATTGTTCTAATTGTATTAGCTCTGTAATGACATCACCCATCGACGACAGGCGTTTGCCACGGACAGCTACCATTTTGGTCAGCGCTAGTCGAAGTAATTGCGAACGTTCTCCTCCTTGAAAGAAGTCGTCATATTCCTTGGCAAGGACGATTTCCCGGAAAAATGTCCTCCCGCCGGATAGCAGATAAAATATAACCTGGCCTAAGGAATAAATCGTGTCTATCCGGTTAACGCCCATACCCACTACATGTAGGATGCATCCAATCGCCCGAATAGAGTTCTGCAAAGGTTGGTAACTCGACGCCACCCGCGACACCGAGCAGAGAGCGGAAGGCGTTGAACGGGTAGAAGCGGCGGTTGAACCGGAAAGTGAACTCGTTGAGGTAGGCTTGCAGATGCTTGGCGCTGACGCCGTGGTGGATGCCGTTCAGCCACGTCTTCAGATTCGAGAAGACGAGATGGCAGATCGGCAGGAACTCCTCGGCCACCTCCGGGTCGCCGCATTCGGCAATCGCGTGGTGGTCGTAGCCCCGCTTGCGCAGGCTGGCATAGCCGCTCCAGTCGTCGGTGATGACCAGCGTCCCCGGCATGACGGCACTCTCGACAA
This sequence comes from uncultured Alphaproteobacteria bacterium, assembly GCA_963768555.1. Taxonomy (GTDB): domain Bacteria; phylum Pseudomonadota; class Alphaproteobacteria; order Rhizobiales; family Beijerinckiaceae; genus Roseiarcus. Next base: position 93,801 of record CAVYIZ010000091.1, on the reverse strand, counting down.
ATCTGGCCAGCGATTCGGCGCTGCGGTCGTCAGCGATGGACAGCCGGACGCGACCGGCATAGCGACCATCCTTCCGCTTGTCCTGCGCAGTGCCCGGCTCCCGGTGGCGGACCTCGACGGCAGCCGTCACCAGCGTCTTGTGGTGGACGCCACGGCCTTCGCCACGAGTCCGGCCTCCAACATAGGCTTCGTCCACCTCAACATGCTCTCCGGCCCTGCCGCCAATCCGGTCCTGATCGGGTCGCACCATGCCCGCGCGGAGCTTGTGCAGAATGCCGAAGGCGGTCTCATATCGCGTCAGCCCAAGCTGCCGCTGAAACTGCACCGCCGACATGCCCTGCGTCTGGCTGGCAACCAGATAAGCCGCCCAGAACCAAACGCTCAGCGGCGTATGGCTGCGCTCCATCACGGTTCCCACGGTCAATCCCGTGTTGCGACGGCAATGGCGGCATCGCAAAACGCCGGGACGATTTTCAAAGCGGAACGGTTCCCCAACAGACCCGCAGTGAGGGCAGACGAACCCCTCGCTCCAACGGGACTTTTCCAGGTAGGAGGCACAGGCCGCATCATCAGGAAAAAGCCCCTGGAACTCGGGGAGCGATTTCGGGAATGGCAGATTGGCGCGGGCGAGAACGTCCATGGTCAGCGACCTGTATCCGCCTTACGCCCACGATCTAACTCGCCTATCTGTGGGTGTCAACCGGATAGCGCCGCGCGTCGGCCGACTTAAGATATAGTAGGTGTGGGCGTTAACCGGATAGGCACGGAATAAATATCAACGTCAAGATATACCTCTTCATTCCCGGCTTCGATTTCTTGGGCTGCGAAACGACGCGGCCCCATGATAACCCCGGGAGGAGTGTCTCTAGCTTCTTTTTCCAAGCGGCAGATACCAAAATCGGAAAGCCAGATGTCAAAGCCATCGTCCGGAAACAGAATATTTCCTGGTTTCACGTCGCGATGGATAACATTCGCTTGATGTGCGGCACTTAAAGCCTGGGCCGCCTGCAATGCGACGCGGATAACGTTCTCGATGCTTCCGGCGAATAGCGCAAGTCGCCTCTCTGCATCACCAGCCGACGCCATCCGCATAACAATATAGTGTTTCTGTTCCACCTCCTCGGGTGTGAATTGAGAGTGGTCAATTAATTGGACGTTGTTTGGATGTGCGAGTCGCTTTAGCGCCTCAACTTCGTTCTTGAAACGATCAAGACGGTTTACATCACGGAATCTCTTCAAAGCAAACTCCCGAGGCTTATCGTTGAATTCGTCGATTACACGAAAGACGTCGGCCTGCCCGCCGGCCCCCAAGGTCCCAACGACTCTCCACCTATCTCCGTAGATCTTGCTCATTGAAACGCTGTTCCGATCTCTTATCGCCATATCGCCCGACCCCGCGCTCGGGGCCGGGCGAGCGCGCGTGCGCAAACCGTGCTCGTTATATTTCCGATTGAGCATGCAGGTGAACAGTGGCAATCAGAAGTGGAAAGAGCGGGCATCAACCCGCTCTCTCGCCGTAGGTTATTTCGGAGCGCCCGCCCAATCTTCGACTGGCACCCATTTCACGCCGTCCGGGGGCTTCATCGTCAATACGATTTTACCCCACAGTTCGAAGCCATATAGGGCACCGCGATTTCAGTTTATCTCAACCCATTGATTGAGAAGATCTTTCCAAGCTCCTTCGCGATCTTGGCCCCAACCGAGAAGCCAAAGGAGCTTTTTCTTATCTATCACAACCAATCCGTTCAACTCCACATCCTTGAGCAAAGATCGAAGCTCGGCCGACCCATTTGCCATTTTTGTCTCCAAATTAAACTCGCGCCGCATTTCTTAGTTTGCGCGCATAAAAGCGATTTGTCAATAAAAATGTAATCGAAATGGAATTCCCTGCGGGTGTCCCGCCGAACCGCGCAGGCCCGATGCAAAAGCGTGCGTCCCTTCGGGTCGACCGCGCCGATCAAGCTTGGCGACGCGGCAAGCAACGCTCGCCAGCGCCGCTGCGTCCCAAGCCTGGCCGCATTGAAGGCGCCGTGATATGCTATAAAATCGAAGCGCTGCTGGGCTGGGCGGAGAGGCAGGCGGAGGTGACGGAGAGGGAAATTCGCACCGAGGATCGATCATACTGCGCTACGTCGAGCCCCTAAATGGTCAGAAGCCGTCAGAAGGGCCGCCTCCAAAATGCGCGAACATGTTTGGGCGAGCGTAAAGCTATCGCGCCTTTGCCGCGCGGTTCGGGTCGCTTCGATCCCGCCGCAAGCCGCGTTCGATATATTCCCGAACGAGCCTCTGGGTCGGGACCTTCGCTTTCGCAGCCTGCGCCCGGACGGCGTCCGGCATGCCCCCCGGCAACCGCAAGTGGATCGACGCGTCCTTGACGAACCGTTCGTAGCGCTGCAACCGACGCGTCGCGCGTCCCGCGCCGGCCGTCAGGTCGTATTCGTCGACATCGGCCGCATCGAGGGCTCCAGCACATCGTCCGTGTCGATTTTCGGGAACTGCTTTTTAATTTGTCTTTTCTCATCAAGGTGCTAGCTGGAGTTGTTAATGCTCTGCCGCAACCGGGGTCGCCGTCTGACGACACCGACGCGGCCAACGACTACGCCCTGCGACCGGACGGCGCTCGAATTGGAATCGAAATTCCCTGCTCTCGCGCCAAAATTCCCTGCTAATTCCCTGCTCAGCGCGAAAAAATTCCCTGCTCGGACGCGCAGGGAATTCTTCCGCAAGCTGCTGGAATCGATGGTCTTTTTCGGTTAGAATTTTGACCAATCCGGCAAAAATCCCTGGGAATTCCCTTCGGAGCAGGGAATTCGTCCCTGCTTGAACCGCGCCTCACCGCCACATCGCCCGCATCCGCGCCGCCAGATCGACGCGCGGCCCCTCCGACGCGACCAGCGCCGGCTGCGGCCTGCGCCTCGGGCCAGGTCAGCCGGTCGAAATGCTTCAGCAGCGGCGGCGGGATGAAGCGGGTGCGGGCGGCGAACACGGAGCGGTCGCCGTTCCTCGGCTGGCCGTGGACGTAGAAGCGCTGCGGGACGATCAAGCGTCAGTTCGTCGCGCGCGCGGGTCATCGCGACATAGAGGAGACGCCGCTCCTCCTCGATCTCCTCGGACGAGCCGGTCGCGAGATCGGAGGGAATGCAGCCGTCGACGCAGTTCAAGACGAACACCGAGCGCCATTCCTGGCCCTTGGCCGAATGGATGGTCGAGAGGATGCAGATAGTCCTCGTCGCGCAACGGCGGCCCCGCCTCGTCGCTGGTCGCGTCGGGCGGATCGAGGGTCAGTTCGGTCAGGAAGCGCTCGCGCGAGGCGAAGGAGGCGGCGATGCGTTCGAGCGCCTCGAGGTCGCCGATCTGCGCCGCCGCGTCGTCGTAGCGCGTCTCGAGCTGCGGGGCGAGCCAGGCGACGGCGTCCGCCAGTTCGCCGGGCCACGGGGACGCATGCGACGCCAGGCGGCGCATCAGGTCTGCGAAAGCGGAGAACCCCGCCCGGGCGCGGGCCGGCAGCGACAAGCGCCGACATCGCACCGAAGCCGTCGTCCTCGGCCGCCGCGCCGACGATCGCCTCGGCGATCTTCGGCCCGACGCCCGGCAGGAGCTGGGCGACGCGAAAGCCCGCCACCCGGTCGCGCGGGTTTTCGGCGAACCGCATCAGCGCGAGCGCGTCCTTCACATGGGCGGCGTCGAGGAATTTGAGCCCGCCGAATTTGACGAAGGGGATGTTGCGGCGGGTGAGCTCGAGCTCGAGCGCGGCGCTGTGGTGCGAGGCGCGGAACAGCACCGCCTGCGACTTCAGCGCGGCGCCGGCCTCGCGGTTGGCGAGGACGCGGGTCGCGACGTACCGCGCCTGGTCGGCCTCCTCGGCGACGGCGACGAGCGCGGGCGGACCCCCATGCGCGCGGTCGCTCCACAGATCCTTGGCGTAGCGCTCGGGCGCGAGCGCGATCACCGCGTTGGCGGCGGCGAGGATGGGTTGCGTCGAGCGGTAGTTTCGATCGAGCGTCACCACGCGGGCCGGCGGATCGAAGGCGTAAGGGAAGTCGAGGATGTTGCGCACGGTCGCGGCGCGGAAGGAATAGATCGACTGCGCGTCGTCGCCGACCACGGTGAGGCCTTGGCCGCCGGGGCGGAGCGCGAGCACGATCTCGGCCTGCAGCGCGTTGGTGTCCTGGTATTCGTCGACCAGCAGGTGATCGAAGCGGGCGGCGACTTCGGCGGCGATCTCCGGCTCGGCGGCCATCTGGGCGAAGTAGAGCAGGAGGTCGTCGTAATCGAGCACGTTCTGGCGCTGCTTCGCCTCGACATAAGCGCCGAACAGGGCGCGGAGCGCGTCTTCGTGCGCCGCCGCCCAGGGGAACCATTTGCCGAGCGTCGCGCCGAGGTCGCCGCGCGCGTTGACCACCCGCGAATAGATGGCGAGGCACGTCCCCTTGGCCGGGAAGCGCTCCCGCGTCTCGCTGAGCCCCGCCTCGTGCCGCGCCCAGTTCATGAGGTCGGCCGAATCCTCGCGGTCGTGGATGGTGAACTGCAGGATCGAGGCCGAGGCGCGGCGCGTATTCGCGCAAGAGGCGTGCGCCGATGGCGTGAAAAGTGCCCGAATAGGCGGGCGTGGCGGCGGCCGCCGCTTCCGGCGGCAGACGGCGCGCGAGAAGCCGCTCGACCCGCCGGCCAAGCTCGGCCGCGGCGCGGCGCGAAAAGGTCGCGAGCATGATGCGCTTCGGATCGGCGCCGGCGAGGATCAGCGCCGCCACCCGATGGGCGAGCATCGCCGTCTTGCCAGAGCCCGCCCCGGCGATGACGAGCAGCGGCCCAGGCCCTTGCGCCTCGCCGATCCCGTGCTCGACCGCGAGCCGCTGCTCGGGGTTGAGGTCGATCAGGGGCGCCGGGCGAATCAGGGCGAGCGACATAATGCGACGCAACCATGTTTCGCGCTTTGTTCGCAAGCGGCCATTGATTGGTGGCGACCAAATGTCAAATCGTCAGCATCGCCAGGAAGGCCTGACGCGCCGCGGCCGCATCCGGCGACAGGCGGCGTGAGCCGCTGGCCGGGTGATCATGGCGTCGATTCCGAGCGAGCGACAGCGCGAACGCGCCTTGTTCGCAAGCTCGGGTCCAGCCCGCCGCCGCCGACCTCAGCGTGAGGCTGCGCCAGATCCTGTGGACAAGATTCGCCTCATAAAGCCCGTACGTAAAATGCCCCAGGTGTTCCGGCCGCCCGGTCGGGAACCTTTTGGTCGATCGGCGGGCGTGGCGGCGTTGGCTTCGGTCCTTTGGCGTACTCAGCCGCGAGGAGCGCAGCTTTCTCGCGGGTATGCGTTCAAGTCGAATGGTTTGCGTCAGTCTGGGAGGGAAAGCCGATGCGAGGCGGCGGACTTTCGTTGGAGGACCTTCGTCACGACCTCGACGAAACAAAAGGGGTCATCGACATCCTGGAACGGGCCAGCCAGGAACTGGCGACGATCATCGACTGGGACGAGGCCGTCCGGAGGAACCCGTTGCGCCAGCGGCAATTGCATTCCATCGGCGAGCAACTGGCCCTCGCGCGCGGCAAGCGAACATCGCTCGCGCAAATGATTGAAAGAATGGAGGGCCGCCCGTCCTAGGCGGCGGAGGCGGAAGCATAGCCCTTACAATGAGCGCAAGATCGGTCTCGGAGCCGCCGGCCTCGCCCCGCGCGGCTCCGCTTCGGTTGGCCGAAGGACGCCTTGGCGGACATTTTTATCTCCGATGAACTAGGTATATGTAGTTATCCCTATTGCCAGCCGACGCGGCATGGGCGAACTATGTTGGATTCGACGGCGAGTTGCGGGGCCGCCCTCCGCATGGGGCTGTCTAGTCGTCACTTCGGGAGGTGGGCCGATGCGGGACCTGACTCGCGCATTGGACGGGCTGAGCGACGACCTCGCCGGGACGCAGCGCGAGATTTCGGTCCTCGAGCAGATCGGCCGGGAGCTGACGGCGCTTGCCGACCGAGTTCGGCGAGGCGGGGACCGATCCGTTGATCCGCCGCCATCTCGATGAAATCGCCCGGCGAACGGCTGCGGCGCTGGCCAGACAGACATCGATCGCGCGGATGATGGAGGAGTGCGGAGAACGCAGCGGCGCAGTCACGCGATTGCTCGCGTCGACGCGATTTCTCTCGCTTGCGGGCTCGCGCGTAAAGTCCCTAAGGTCCGGCGTTTGAGCCAAGGCCCGCTCATGAAAGCCCCGCGCAAGATCTTCGAGCCGCTGGCGATCGGCGCGCCGCGTCCTTACCGGGAACTGCCGTCGCGGCTCGAGCGCATGATCCATTTCGTGCCGCCGCACATCGAAAAGGTGCGCGCCAAGGCCGGCGAGCTGGCTGGGCAGGTCGACGTCGTGCTCGGCAATCTCGAGGACGCGATCCCGGTCGAATCCAAGGCCGCCGCGCGCGACGGCCTGATCGCGATGGCGAAGGCGACGGACTTCGGCTCGACCGGCCTCTGGGCGCGCGTCAATGCGCTGAACTCCCCGTGGTTTCTCGACGACATGACGAGGCTTGTCGGCGAGATCGGCGACAAGCTCGACGTCGTGATGATCCCCAAGGTCGAGGGCGACGTGGGACATTCATTTCGTCGACCAGTATCTCGCGCTGCTCGAAGCCCGGCATGGCCTCAAGAGGCCGATCCTCGTTCATGCGATCCTGGAGACGGCGCAGGGCGTCAACAACGTCGAGGCGATCGCCGCCGCCTCTCCCCGCATGCACGGCATGAGTCTCGGCCCCGCCGATCTGGCCGCCTCGCGCGCGATGAAGACGACCCGGGTCGGCGGCGGCCACCCCGACTACCGGGTGCTGGCGGACGCGGCCGAGCCCGGGCGCCGCGCGCTCGAGCGCTCAGCAGGATCCGTGGCACTACACGATCGCGCGGATGGTCGACGCCTGCGCGGCCTATGGCGTCAAGCCGTTCTATGGACCGTTCGGCGACTTCTCCGATCCCGCCGCCTGCGAGGCGCAATTCCGCAACGCCTTTCTCTTGGGCTGCGCCGGCGCCTGGACGCTGCATCCGAGCCAGATCGCCATCGCCAAGAAAGTCTTCTCGCCGGATCCGGCGGAGGTCGCCTTCGCGCGCAAGATTCTCGCCGCCATGCCCGACGGCTCGGGGGCGGTTATGATCGACGGAAAGATGCAAGACGACGCGACCTGGAAGCAGGCGCGCGTCATCGTCGAACTCGCCAAGCAGGTCGCGGCCAAGGATGCTGAATACGCTGCGCTTTACCAGTTTTAGGATGTGTGACAAGGTGCGGCGATTCGCGAAGGCTCAGTTCGCATTAGCTATGCAATTTGTCTGACCGGCAGGATTCCTGCGGCTGCGGCGAGGACGGCGCGTGGTGTGGGCTGTCGTGGAAGCACTGCAAGGTGAAACCATCTGAGATAGCTGTCGAGATACTTGGTGGCTACGCCGCGATGGCGACGCAGGAAGGTCTTGAGCGCCCGCTCATGGCGGCTGTTGACGGTCTGGATGTGCAATTCGCCCCGGACGCGCTCGCCGGCAGTTTGGTTGAGCGCCTCATGGCTGACGCCCAGCGCGGCGGCGCAGGGCGGATAACTGGTGCAGCCGTCGGTGACCAGCAGAGCGTCCTGATCAAGAACTGGCTGCAAAACCGCTTGCAAATGAGCGGCAGACACCACCGGCAACACGGCGCTGACGGTGACGCCGGAGCGGTCGGCGGCCACCAGGACCGGAACCTGCTCATCCGACAATCCCCGTTTGGACGCCTTTCCGCCGCGCTTGCGGGCCTTGCGATCGAGATTCCGTTCGCCTTTACGACTGCTCAAGACAAACGTCTCGTCGGCCTCGACGATGCCGCGCAGTTTGATCGCGCCAGCCGTCACCGCGCGCAGGAAGCGGTGACGCCAGCGAAAAGCAGTGCTGCCGGCCACCCCACAGCGCTCGGCCGAGGTCTTCACCGTGTCGCCATCGCTTAACGACGCGGCGAATTCCGTCCAACAATCCTTGCGTCGCAGCCGGGCTAACGGCGTCCCAGTCAGGGCGTTGAAGGTTTTGCCGCAGATCTTGCAAAAATACCGGTTCAGCCCGTTGGAGCGGCCTCGGATCACAGCTCCACCCGTCGCACAGTGCGGACAGCTTCGCGCTGCCCCGATCGCTCCTCCAGCAGGCCGATCACGGCTTCCAGCGACGGCTGACCAGCCAAGAGCCGAACCGTTGCAATCCGCTGCTCCGGAAAGATCATCAATCTCAGACAGCCAAGCCAGATATTCTTGATGGTCCATGCGTGCCTCCTGCGTTCACTTTATGTTCTATCACATGGGAGACTGCATAGCTAATGCGAATTAAGCCTTCGCGAATTGACCAGCGGCGCCGCGCCGACTAAGTCATTCTCATGACTACGCGCATCGCCAAATACGGCATCGGACAGGTCGTCAAGCATCGGATCTATCCGTTTCGGGGCGTCATTTTCGATGTCGACCCGGTGTTCTCGAACACCGAGGAATGGTGGCTGTCCATTCCGGCCGAGGTCCGGCCCGCCAAGGACCAGCCTTTCTACCGGCTCTACGCCGAGAACGAGGACAGCCAGTATATCGCCTACGTGTCCGAGCAGAACCTGCTGCCCGACGAGTCCGGCGAGCCGGTCGGCCACCCGCAAATCAGCGAGACGTTCGAACGGACGGCCGACGGGCGCTACCGCTTCCGCCGCAAGGCGATGGCGAGCTGAAGCGCAGAGCCAGTCCGACGAATGAACAAGGCGCGCGCCGGGCTCCGGGCGCGCCTTCATCGTTTGAGTAGCTCCCTCGCGCCGCGGCGGCAGAGGAGAGGATCTCAGGTCACTGCTTCGGAGCCGGTGCGGCGGGAGCGGCAGCCGCCGGCGCCGCAGGAGCCGGCGCGCCGTTCCGCTTCTGCTGCTGCTCGAGCATCTTGCGCTGCTCTTCGGCCTTCTTCTGCAGCTGCTGCTGCAACGCCTGGCGCTGCTGTTCGAGCAGCTTCGGATCGGTCGGCTTGCCGTCGAAGGTCGCGCCGAAATCCTTGAGCGGGATGTTGAGGGTCAGTTCGCGGCCCGACGGGTCGCCGCCCGGAAGCCGCATGATGACGGCGAGGTTCTGCCCCTTCTTCAGGCTGTTGAGCGTGCTCGCGCCGATGTCGACTTCGGCGGTGCAGGCGTTCTGGAAGCACATGTCGTACTTGCCGTCGATCGGCTCGGACTTGTCGATGATGACGCGGAAGCCCGGCTTCAACAGCATGCCGATCGGCAGCACCATGAAGCGAAGCTTGCGCTTCTCCTCGCCCTGCAGCTCGAACACCTGCATGCTGATCATCGGCGGCTGATCGGCCGAGGCGCCGAAGTCGCGCATGGTCTGGCACGCGTCGCGGCCCGTCGTCTGCTCCTTGCCGCAGAGCTTGACCCACTGCGGCTCCGGCGAGACGAGATCGACCTTTGACGGCGGCTGCGGCGCGGGCTGGCGCCGAGCGCCCCGGCGCGGCAGGCGCGGCGGAGCGGCCGGCGCGGCGGGCTTCGCCGGCGCGGTCTGCGCGAGGGCTGCGCCCGACGCGAGCGCGAGGCTCGTTGCGAGCGCCGCGGCGCCCAAGCGCGTGATAGGGAAGTCTCATCAATGATCCTTTCAAGCCTTATGCAAATGATCGCTTTGCGCCCGCCCTCGAGGCGCCGCCGGGCGGGCAACGCCTTCGGCGAGCCTTCGGGCGACATTATGACGCGAAGGCGCCGCTGGCGGGCGGCTCTCTGGCGCGCTCTCTTTCCATATTCGACGCGACAATCCAATAACAATTTCGGCCGCCGTGGCGCGGCCCGCGCCGCATCGCCGCCATGAACGGGCGAGGCATTCGGGAAAATGCCGTTCGACCGAGAATCGGCGCATTTGCCGGTGCTAAGCTTAAGCCGATGGTTCGGACTTTCGATTCGCCTTGCGCTCGGCGCCGCGCTGTTGGCCGCCGCGCCGCCGGCCGACGCCGAAATCGGCCGCGCCGGTCGGGGCGATCGCCATGCATGGCGAGCCGGCGCTGAACGCGGATTTCACGCATCTGCCCTACGCCAATCCGGACGCGCCGAAGGGCGGCCGGCTCGACCTCGCCTATCTCGGCGCGTTCGACAGCCTGAACCCTTACAACGTCAAGGCCTTGTCGACCGCGCAGGGCCTCGTCGGCAACGTCTATCAGTCGCTGATGGCGCGCTCCGACGACGAGCCGTTCACGCTTTACGGCCTGATCGCGGAGAGCCTCGAGACCGACCCGGCGCGCGACAGGGTCGTCTTCCACCTCAACCCGGCGGCGCATTTTTCCGACGGCTCTCCGATCACCTCGGCCGACGTCCTCTTCACCTTCAATCTCCTGAAGGCGAAGGGCCGGCCGCAGCAGCGGGCGGCCTACAGCCTCGTCAGGAGCGTCGATGCGCCGGACGACCGCACGGTGCGCTTCGACCTTTCGGGCGCGAACGACCGCGAGCTGCCGCTGACCCTCGCGATCATGCCGGTCCTGTCCCGCGCCCACACCGACGCCGAGCATTTCGAGGATCAGACCCTGCAGATTCCGGTCGCCTCGGGGCCCTATCGGGTCGCCGAGGTGAAGCCGGGCGAGCGGCTCGTGCTCCAGCGCGATCCCGAACTACTGGGCCCGCGACCTGCCGGTCGCCAAGGGCCTCTACAACTTCGATACGATCCGCATCGACTACTTCCGCGACGCGAACTCGATGTTCGAGGCGTTCAAGGCGGGCCTGATCGACTACCGGGTCGAGGACAACGTGACGCGCTGGCGGTCCGAGTACGATTTCCCCGCCGCCAAGGACGGGCGCGTCGTCACGGCGGCGATCCCCAACGGCCTGCCCAAGGGCGTCTCGGGCTTCGCCTTCAATACGAGGCGCCGGATGTTCGCCGATGCGCGCGTGCGCGAGGCGCTCGCCGCGCATGTTCGACTTCGAATGGATCAACGCCAATCTCTACGCCGGCGCTTACAGGCGGTCGCAAGGGTTCTTCGACGACAGCGAGCTCTCCTCGATCGGCCGCCCGGCGTCCGAGCGCGAACGGGCGCTGCTCGCCCCTTTCCCCGGCGCGGTGCGCGACGACGTGATGGAGGGGCGCTGGCGCGCGCCGACGTCCGACGGCACGGGGCGCGACCGCGCGGTGGCGCGCCGCGTCATCGACGAGCTTCGAGACGCGCCGGCTACGTCCTCAAGGACGGGCGGCTCGTCGACGCGCGCGGAACGCCGCTCGCCTTCGAGATCACGGTCAAGGACCGGGAGGAGGAGCGCCTTGCGCTCGCCTACGCCCGCAATCTCGCGCGCATCGGGGTCGCGGCGAACGTGCGCCTCGTCGACGAAGTGCAGTTCCAGCGGCGCCGGACGCGATTCGACTTCGACATGATGCTCGGAACCTGGACCGCTTCGCCCTCGCCTGGCAACGAGCAGCGCGGCCGCTGGGGCTCGGCCTCGGCCAACGCCGAGGGCGCCTACAACATCGCCGGCGTCGCCTCGCCCGCGATCGACGCGATGATCGCGGCGATGCTGGCCGCCAAAAGCAGCGAGGACTTCGTCGCCGCGGTGCGCGCGCTCGACCGCGTCCTGATCTCCGGCTTCTACATCGTGCCGCTCTACTATGCTCCGGAGCAGTGGATCGCCTATTCGAGCAAGCTCGGGCGTCCCGACGTCACCCCTCTGTTCGGCGTCGATCTCGCCGCCTGGTGGAGGCGCGAGCCGTGACGGCGCAAGCCTTGCTCGTCCTCTCTTGCGCCGACGGCGCTGCGGCGCCAGCATCTGCGGGGCCCTCGCAAGGGTTGCGACGGCGATGCGCGCAGGCGGGAGAGCAGCATGACCGAGGCGGACGATTCGCTGACCATCGACGTCGTGAGCGACGTCGTCTGCCCCTGGTGCTACCTCGGCGAAAAGCGCCTCGAGGCCGCGCTCGCGGAGGAATCGCGGCCGGTCGCCGTGCGCTGGCGGCCCTACCAGCTCGACCCGACCATCCCCGAGGGCGGGCTCGACCGCGCGGAGTACATGGAGAGGAAATTCGGCCGGGACGGCCGGCTGAAATCGATCCACGACCATCTCGTGCGGCTCGGCGCCGAGGTCGGCCTGCCCTTCGCCTTCGACAGGATCAAACGCGCGCCGAACACGCTCGACGCGCATCGGCTGATCCGCTGGGCCGCTTCGGCCGGGTCGCAGCGCGAGGTCGTCGACCGCCTGTTTCGCGCCTATTTCGTCGAGGGCCGCGACATTGGCGACCGCGCGGTGCTTCTCGACGTCGCGGCGGCGAGCGGCCTCGATGCGGACATCGTCGACGAGCTGCTGGCCGAGGGCGCGGACGCCGACGCGGTGCGCCGCGAGATCGCCGAGGCGCAGGCGATCGGCGTCACCGGCGTGCCGTTCTTCATTTTCGCGGGCCGCGTCGGCGTGCCCGGCGCGCAGGACGCCTCGCTCCTGCGCCGCGCAATGACGCAGGCCCGCGCCGCCATGGACGAGAAGCCCGCGGCTTAGCGCCTAGCTAAGCTAAGCTAGGCCGCAGCGTCCGCGCCGCTTGCAATGTCGATCGGCGCCTCGGCCATTTCAATGTCTTGCGCGCCAAACTCCGCAACTTCCGACGGGAGCGGCGGGAGGGCAGGCTCGGCGTCGATGGGGGCGAAAGGCGGGCATCCGTCTTGTCCGACCGAGTGGGCAATGTCCACCGGCGCGTTAGCGATTTCAACGTCTTGGGCACCAAACTCTGCAACGTCTGACCCTGCGGCGGGGCCGCGGGCTCCGTTCGTGGGTGAGGGCGAGAGGCGGCGGCGGCGGCGCCGTCACGGCATAGTCGGTCAGCGCTGCGTGGGAAAGACCCGGGCGCCCCTGAGGCCGCAATAGCGGTCGAGCGCGGCGACGAGCTTGATGTAAGGCGTGAACGCCCGAATGTCGCCGTTGGCGAGCTTGAAGTCGGCATGGCAGAGCGCCCTCGACAGGCGGGCGACCTGGAGCGAGGCGTAGCGCTCGGGCGCGTGGACCGGCCGTTCGGCGAGCGCCTTGTCGACCTCGCGCCGGACCGTGGCCGGGCTGAGCGCGAGCGCGCTTGCGATCTGACGGTGCGAATAGCCGGAGGCCAAGAAGCCCAAACAGGCCTCCCGGCGCTCGATCCGCTTCGCCCGGCGCGCCTTCGCCTTGGCCCGCATCTCGGCGCGCCCGGAGCGGGTGGAGGGTTGGTCGGTCATGCTCTTCTCCGGCGCCGAAATTCCGGCTGACAGGAGGAATGGCACAGGCACTGGCTTTTGGCAAGGAAATGTTCTTGTGTTGTTCGAACAGGCCAGAATTCATCCGTCAGTTCAAGTCCTTGCGGCTTCTTTAGCGTGATTGCAGACGCGAACGACAGCGGCTTCGCCCTGTAGCTCCCGAGGTAAAAGGGCAAAGACGGGGTGCGTCACGGTAATCCCAGGACATCTTCAACGTGGAAGACCAAGTCATTGAGCGGCGCGACGCCTTGATCGATCAGCTGGAAAAACGTTTGGTGCAGGGGATCGAATCGGAAACGCGGTTCATCATCCGCTGGCGGGTCGCGTGAGCGACCGTCGACACCTCAAAAATGGAATTGTGAAAGCCTCTGATGAGCCAGAAGTTTGAGAAACTTAAGATCCTGCTGAAGGAGCTTTTTCAGCTCGATCAGCCCGACCTGGATTTCGGGCTCTACCGGATCATGCATGCCAAGAGCGCCGAGGTGACGCAGTTCCTCGACGAAGACCTCCTCCCGCAGGTGAGGCAGGCATTCGGCCTCTACAAGACGTCGGACAAAGCCGAGCCAGTCTCCGACGACAAAGGATCCAAGGCATCCCAACTTCAGATACTACAAGCCGATTCATCCAATTACTGGTAAACCTTGCCCCCATCCACAAAGTGGTTGGAAGTTTCCCGAGAAACAAGACGCGAGGAACGAAGTTCGCCGATCGTTTTGAGTCGCTTCGAACGCGGACAATAGAATTTCCTGGGGTGAAGATGAAAATAAAGTGCCACGAACAAAAGGGTTCCTTCACGAAGTTGAAACAAATATCGGAACTAGCGTGTTTTACGAGTACAATGACGGAGAAGCTGAATTAGGCAATCTTTTTGGAGAGCCGGGGTTGTTCCGTATCCCCTAAAAGTTCAAAATTTTGTCAAGAAGTTCGTTCTTCAATCGACGAAGAAAGACAGTTGGTTTTGTGATTTTTTCGGCGGAAGCGGCAGTTCTTCGCACGCTCTAATCCAGAGCTAATCGCGAGGATAGTGGACGGAGAGAAGTTCCTCATTGTCGAAATGGGGCACTATTTCGATACTTTGACAAAGCCGCGGGTCTTGAAAGCGCTCTATTCTAGTGATTGGAAGGCTGGCGAACCGCGCGCCCGCGATGGCGTGCGGTCAAGGTGGTGCAACTTCGAATCCTGACTGAAGACGCCATTTAATAATCTTATTCTGCGCCGCTCTTTCGAGCAACATGACCTGCTCACTTTAGCAGACACTTCCCAAAGTGGTCACATAAAACAACAATACATGCTCCGGTACATGCTGGACGTTGAGACGCGAGGCAGCCAGTCGCTCTTGAACATAAAGGCCTTCGCTGACCCGACAGGTTACAAGCTTAAGGTGAAGCGTCCGGGATCTGACGAAAGCCGGGAAGTGAATGTCGATCTTCTGGAGACCTTCAATTGGCTGATCGGCTTGACCGTTCGGAGCATTGCCGCGCCGCAGACTTTCTCGGCCGAGTTCGAACGCGACGCCGAAGGGCGACTCAGTCCTCAAGGGGCGCTTGCGTCAGGACGCGGCAGGTCCGTGGTGGTTCCGTACCGTGACCGGCACAACCCCGGACGGGCGCCGCACGCTAATCATCTGGCGGAAGCTCACCGGCAAACCCGAGCAAGACAATCTTGTGCTTGATACGTGGTTCACGCGTGCCGGCTATTCCGCCAAAGACAGCGAGTTCGGCCTGATTTACGTCAACGGCGGCAACAATCTGGAGAACCTGAAGGCGGCCGACGACACCTGGAAGGTCCGCCTGATCGAAGAGGATTTCCACCGTCTGATGTTCGACACGGAGGGCTTGTGATGGCCCGCGCCTGCTACGGGCAGCTGACGCGCCGACGCGCCAACGGCCGGCCGCAGGTTCCGTTCGTCGCACAAGCTGGCCCTGAACCAATGGCTGCTTTCGCTGTTCAACGTGAAGCGCTTCGAGCAGCTGGCCGAGCATCTGCGCAACGAGAAGCTGGAAGGGATGGACGAAAACAACGTCCATCATTTCCACCACGCGCTCACGGCGCAGCTTTTCAATTTGACGCAGCTGCCGACCGAGCTGCTGCTCGAATACGACCAGAACATCGTCAAGCACACCCTGCGGCTGAACGAGCGCCGCATCACGCGCGGCGAGGCGCCGATCGTCTGGAAATATTTTCAGTACCTGACGCTGCTCTTCACGGAGATCTATCTCGACCGCTATTTCCGCGATCCCGCAAGCGCTGCTGAAGGCGATCAACGCGCAGGTCGCCGCCTGCAACGCCGACAAGCCGGAGAGCGGACCAGGTCGCGCCCTTCAACGAAGACGGCGAGGCTTGGTCGCAGCTCAACAAGATCGCCTACTGGAGCGCCACCGGCAGCGGCAAGACGCTGCTGATGCACGCCAACATCCTCCAGTACCAATTCTATCTCGACAAACACGGCCGTCGGCGCGAACTGAACCGCATCATCCTTCTCACCCCGAACGAGGGCCTCAGTCAGCAGCATTTGCGCGAATTCGAGGCGGCCGGTCTCGCCGCCGAGCTGTTCCAGAAGGACGGCACCGGGCTATTCGCCGGGCAGCGAATCGAGATCCTCGACATCCACAAGCTCAAAGACGAGATGGGCGACAAGACCATCGCCATAGACGCCTTCGAAGGGAACAACCTTGTCCTCGTCGATGAAGGCCACCGCGGCGCGTCGGGCGGCGAGGAAGGCGCCTGGATGCGGTTCCGCAACGCGCTCTGCGAGAAGGGCTTCTCTTTCGAGTATTCCGCGACGTTTGGCCAGGCCGTGAAGGGAAGCCGGCCGCTTACGGACCTATATGCGAAGAGCATCCTGTTCGACTATTCCTACCGCTATTTCTATGGCGATGGATTCGGCAAGGACTACCAAATCCTCAATCTCGACGAAACAACGGAAGCCAACCACCTCGAAGCCTATCTCGTCGCGTGCCTGCTGACCTTTTTCCAGCAGCAGCGGCTTGTATCAAGGAGCAGAGAGCCGCGTTCAGCGTCTTCAATATCGATAAGCCGCTTTGGATTTTTGTTGGCGGCAGCGTCACAAAAACACTTGCAGCCCGCGATGCATCGGACATCATTGAAATTTTGAAGTTCTTGTCTCGCTATGTGAACGATCGCGCGGGAAGCATCCAGCGGATTGAGCGAGTGCTTAGCCACGGACTTGTCGCCGCAGACGGTAGGAATCTGTTCGCGGGGCGTTTTGCGTATCTCAACACCGCGGGCCTGTCCCCGACGCAAATATTCGACGAGACGCTGTCGGTTCTGTTTAACGTGGCGGGCGGTGGCGCGCTGCACGTCGAGAACCTGAAAAGCGCCGCCGGCGAGATAGCCTTGCGCGTCGGGGATAACGATCCTTTCGGCGTCATCAATGTTGGCGATGACGCGAAGCTGGTGAAGCTCTGCGAGGCGGAGGGCATCGCGACCGATGATCGCGAGTTTGCCGGTTCCCTCTTTCACGCGATCAACTCGCCCCAGTCTACGGTCAATCTGCTGATCGGCTCAAAGAAGTTCACCGAAGGCTGGAACAGCTGGCGCGTCAGCACGATGGGACTGATGAATGTCGGGCAGAGCGAGGGCTCCCAGATCATTCAGCTGTTTGGTCGTGGGGTACGGCTCAAGGGGTACGGAGCCAGTCTGAAGCGGAGCGGCAAGACTCAACTGCCCGACGAGGTCGTTCGGCCCAAGCACATATGCGTTTTGGAAACACTGTCAATTTTCGGCATTCGCGCCGGCTACATGGCGCAGTTCCGTGACTTCCTCGAAGAGGAAGGGGTTGCCCTCAACGACGAGCCAGTCGAATTTCTCCTGCCTGTGATCAAGAACCTCGGGACGCAAAAGCTGAAGACCATTCGGCTGAAGAAGTCGATCAACGGCGTCAGTACCGAGGTCGGTGATGCATTCCGACGACTGGGCCCCATCCCGACGCTCACGTGTCCTGATCCGGCGCGGGAGAAAGCGACTACGTATCTGCAGAAGAACCAAGTCGTTCTCAACTGGTACCCGAAGATTCAGGCCATAAAGTCCCGCGGCTTGGCAGGAGTGGAAGGCGAGGCATCGCCAAACCAGGCCCACCTGAGCTCACGGCACGTGGCGTTCCTGGGCATGGATCGGCTGTACTTTGAGTTGGAGAGGTTCAAGGCGGAGCGAGGCTGGTACAACCTCAACATCACGCTCGATGGCCTGAACGCGCTGCTTGCGGATCACAGCTGGTATCAAATCCTCATCCCGGCCGACGAACTGGCCTACGATTCCTTCGAAAAGGTCCAACTGTGGGAAGAAATAGCGCTGGCTCTCCTGAAGAGATACACCGAACGCTACTACAGTTTCCGTAAGCGAGAATGGGAGTTGCCGCACCTCGAGTATCAGGAATTGACCGAAGACGATCCGAATTTCCCCGAGGGCCGCGACGAAAACGGCGAGTGGTATTATCGGATACTCCTTGACCGATCTCAGGAGGAAATTGCTGCCAAGCTGACTGATCTAAAGACGATCATCGAGAATGGCAATCTCAAGCCCTGGGAATTTGCGGGCATAAAGGCGATCTGGTTCGGAAGACACCTTTATGAACCCCTTCTGTATCTCGACCAGAAGGTCGTCGAAATCAGCCCTGTGGCCCTAAACAAGGGAGAACGTAACTTCGTCGAGGACGTGAAGGCCTTCCACGACCGGATGCCAACTTTCTTCGAGCAAAAGGAACTCTATCTGCTGCGCAATCTTAGCAAGGGACGAGGCGTCGGCTTCTTCGAAGCAGGAAATTTTTATCCAGATTTCATCCTCTGGCTCATCATCGAAGGAAGGCAGTTCATTACGTTCGTCGACCCGAAGGGCATTCGCAATATCGGGTTCAGCGATCCGAAGATCCAGTTTTTCCAAACGATCAAGGATATAGAGCGCCGCCTCGGCGATCCCTCCGTCACGCTGAATAGCTTTATCGTGTCCAACACCCGCTCCGAAGTCATGCGGCAGCTTTGGTCCGTAGAAAAAGCGGACATGGATGCCCGCAACATCCTCTTTCAGGAAGAGGACAAGGCCACTTATGTTGGATCCATGCTCCAGAAAATTGCGGCGTCTGGCATCAAGTTCGCGCAGCACGCCTCTAGTGCAGGCGCGCTCGGATAAACAATAGCGGGGATCACGGTCACGCACCCGTCTTTAGCTTTTTTCTTCAGCGCGCGATTGGTCTGCTTTTGGCTTGCGTCCGCGCTTGCCGGCCCAACGACGCGGCCGAGCTGGCGCGGCCGCGAAACCAGTAAAAGAAGTCGCGTCAGCGTAATCCCGCCGCTCGGCGTTCTCAGCCCTCACCTGGCGCTTCGCGCCTGTCCTCTCCCGCTTCGCGGGCGAAGGGAAAGCGCATGCATTCGGAGGGACGGCAATTTTACGCCGCGTCGAGCGAGCGTATCCGCCCTGGGGAGAATTCGAGCGGCAGGGGCGGATCCTCTGTCGGATCTGCCGGCCGGCCGGCTAGGACTATCGGGGCGGGGAGCGCCTTGATCGGTCCGGGCATAGCGGCGTCCGGGGCGCCGCCTCCGTGGTCGTTCGCAGGCGCAAAGCCGAGGCTCGGCGGCAGCCGAGGCCGGGCCGCCGCCGCGCGGGCGAGCGCCCGCCCCTCCGCCCGTGCGGCCTCTGTGGCGAAGCGCCACAGGAGCGACAGGATCGGCGCGAGCGCGGGATCGCGCTCGGCCTCGCAGGCCGCAATGGTCGCCTCGACGAGCCACGGCTTCAGTCCGTCGTTGCGCCCCGCGCCGTGGACCTCGATGGCGCCGAGCGCCGCGCGAAACGCCGGCAGCGCATGACGGGGGAGGCCGGCCTTCCGCGCGAGCGCCGCGAAACCCTGTCCGTATGGATTGAGGGCGAAGGCGGCGGCCCGCGCATAAGTCTGGCCGGAGAGTTCGGCGAGCGCCGCCGAGGCGAGCTCGCGCTCGCCCTCGAGCAGCGACCGGAGGATGAGCGCCATTGTCAGCGCGCCGCGCTCGCGCAGCGTCCGCACGAGCTCGGCGCGTTCCTGGGGCTCGCAGTCCGCCGCGATCGAGGCGAGCGCCGCGTCGCGCGCTTCGCGCGTGATCTTCTCGGCGCGCTTTTCGTCCAGCCATCCGGCCGCCGCGACGAAGGCGGCCAAAGCCTTCGCCGTCGCGAGCGCGACGTTCGCCCTGAGGCTCGCCGGCAGGCCGGGATGCGCGAGCAGGGCCTCCCGGATTTCCGCGTCGTCGCCGAACCGGGCGAAAAGTCGGCGCAGCGCGCCCGGCGTAAGACGCGCAGTCAAATTGCCGAGCAGCGCCAGAGCCGCATCGCGCCGGCCGACTTCCGCCAGGGCCGCCGCCGGACCGACGCCGAGGCCGGGCCGGCGGGCGATCGCGCATTGCGCCACGTCGTCTCCCATCGCGACGAAGTCGACGAGTTCGGCGTCGGTCAGCAACGGAGAGCGGGCGAGCACGGGCGCGGCGACCTGCGCCTCGTCGTTCGCCAGGGCGATGACGAGATGACGGGGCGCGCCGCGCGCGCCCGAAACTGCCTCCGCCAGCGCGCGGCGCACCTGGATGCAAGGGTCGTCGATCAGCGCGGTGATCGCCGCCCCCGCCTCGGTTCTGAGCGGGGGGGCGAGGTCGGAATGAAGAAAGGCGCGCGCGAGCGCGCTCGCCGCCTCGGCCCGCGTCTCGGCCCCCGCCCGTTGCGCCCAGACTAGCAATCGGCGCAGGATGGCGCGCCCGCGGGCGGCGGACGACGGGCGCGCGCTCGCCACGACGAGGGCGTTTCGAGTTGACGATATAAACATGTATCGGAGATTGCGACGTCATGGTTAGCGAAGGTTTAATTCTGCGGACGAGTTGGAGCGACTCATGACGACGCCCGTTCCTCACCCGCGCGGCGGCCTCTACTTCGAGGATTTTTCCGTCGGCCAGGTTTTCCGCCATCGGCTGACGCGAACGGTCACGCAGATGGACAACATGCTGTTCTCCAACATGACCCTCAATCCGCAGCCGCTGCATATCGACGCGCATTTCTGCGCGACCGAAACCGAATGGGGCCGTCCGCTGATGAACTCGCTGTTCACCCTCGGGCTGATGATCGGCATCTCGGTCAACGACACCACCGTCGGCACGACCATCGCCAATCTCGGAATGACCGACGTCGTCTTTCCCGCGCCGCTGTTCGAGGGCGACACGGTGCGCGCGGAGACGGAAGTGCTGTCGGCGCGCGCGTCGAAGTCGCGGGCGGACGCGGGGCTGCTCGAGTTCCGCCACCGGGCGTTCAAGCAGGACGGGACGCTCGTCGCGGAATGCCGCCGCACCGCCTTCATGCGCCGGCGCGGGCCGGAGATCGTCTCGACCTGATGCGATCCCTGCTCATCGCGCCGGGGGACGACGAAGCCAAGCTCGCGGCGGCGCTGGCGAGCGAGGCCGATGCAATCGTCATCGACCTCGACGTCGCGGGGCGGGAGACGGCGCGGGCGAACGCCGCGAGATTCCTGCAGGAAGCGGCCTCGCGTCCCCATGGACCCGCGCCGATGGCCAGGGTCGGTCCGCTGTCCGGGGGCGAGACCGATCGCGACCTCGACGCCGTCATGGCCGCCGCGCCTTACGCGGTCCTGCTGCCAAAGGCGCGCGGCAGGGCGTGCGTGCAGCAGCTCTCGGTCAAGCTCGCCCTGCGCGAGGCCCTTTGCGGCCTCGACGATGGCGCGACAGGGATCATCGCAACCCTGGACACGGCCGAGGCGCTGCTGGGGCTGGCGGGGTTGCAGGGCGCGAGCGCGCGCCTGATCGGCCTTGCCTGGGATGCTGAAGCCCTGCGGCTCGACGTCGGGGCGGAAACTGCGCGCGACGCGGGCGGCGCCTGCGCCGGCGCTTTGCGGTTCGCGCGCGAGATGACGCTCGTCGCCGCCGCCGCGGCGGGCGTCGCCGCAATCGATACGGCTTTCGCCGAGGCCGGAGAAGAAGGTCTCCGCGCCGAGGCGCTCGCCGCGAGGCGCGACGGATTCGCCGTCAAGCTCGCGATCGATCCGGCCCAGGCAAAAATCATCAATGCGGCGTTCGCCGCCGCAAAGGCCGAGTCCGGCTGAGGCGGCTGCGCTCTGTCTATTGCACCGCCGCCTTGCGCGCGTCGATCTCGGCCTTCCATTCCGCGGCGTTCTTGGTGGGCGAGCACATCACCTTCATGTAGAGGTTATCGCCCCGCACCAGATCCGTGCGCGCCATCATCATCTGCGCATTCAATGAGCACATGATCGGATTATCGACCTGAGGCCCGCGCACGACGTCGTTTGCGGTCTTCGGCTGGCAATCCACATGCGAAAGCGCAGTTGAGCAAATAAGGATGATATTATAGAGTTTTGCCGAACATTGCTGCCTTCATAATTGGAGCGGAGCTGCTATACGTCTTACCATCGCTATTTTGTTAGATTGCAATCCTGGGCCTTCAGCCTTCGAAGCGTAAATCGACGCTTAGCGCGCTCCCGGAGTGCGGTTCGACCCGAAATTCTCGATTTGCCATGCCCATCCCCTCCGACTGCAACTGAAAGTTGTAAGATGGCGCCGAAGCGGTGACCACGCTGTGACCTCCATCACATCCCAAGCTTTCAGCCCACGAATGCACCTCGCGACCGCAACGACCAGGGGCAAGAATGACCAGGTGCCGGCCAAGCGGTTGCAAGTCGAATGGACACGGCGCCGCAAAGGCTCGGAAAGCATCCGGGCCGGAAATGGCAAGGCCTGCACTGGAAAACCGCAGCGGATGCGAATGCCCGCTCGGGCGACCCGGCTGCCGGCGCGGTCTCCAAAACACCGGTCCTTAAGCGTTCGGCGCTAGCTTTACGCGAACCGCGCGTCGCCCGACCGGCTCCGGAGGGCCAAGGAGACATGTCGCGATGAGGCCCGTCGAAATGCTTTTCTTAGCGCTGCGGCCGGTGGCGGCGACCTTCCTCACGCCGTCGTCGATCTGCTCGATTTGGTCGCTCGGCGCGGCGCTCCTGATCGCCGTCGCTTGGCTCGCGTATCGGCGCAAACAGCGCGGAAGGCGGTTGAGCGCGAGCCTGATTGTCCGCGCCGTCTTCGCGCGGCGCGTGCTGCTTCACCGCTCGACCCTCGCCGATCTCGTCTATTGCGTCGCGAGCCTCATGACGTTTGGCGCGATCCTCGGCTGGGCGGTCGTCTCGACCTCATGGATCAACGACAGCGTCGTCGCCTTTCTCGACGCGCCATTTCGGCGACCGGAGCCCCGAGGCGCCCGCCGTCGCGCTCGACGCGGCGCGAACGCTCGCGCTCTTCCTCGCCTATGACCTCGGCTTCTTCGTCGACCACACGCTGAAGCACCGCATTCCGGCATTATGGGAGCTTCACAAGACGCATCATTCGGCCGAGGTTCTGACGCCGCTCGTCAACTTTCGCGTCCATCCGCTCAATTCGCTGATCCTCGCCAATACGCTGTCGCTCTTCATCGGCGTCATCGGCGGCGCGGCGGCCTATGGTCTCGGCAAGCAGGCGACTTCGTTTCTCATGTTCGACGACAACGTCCTGATGCTGCTCTACATCTATCTGACGGCGCAGCTCCAGCACACGCAGATCTGGATTCCCTTCACCGGCGCGTGGGGCGCCTCTTCATGAGCCCGGCCCACCATCAGCTGCACCATTCCGCCGACCCGGCGCATCACAACTGCAACATGGGCGCGAGTCTCGCGGTCTGGGATTGGCTCGCGGGCAGCCTGTTCCTGCCGCCGGCGAAGTCGCCGCGGCTCAAGTACGGCGCCTCGGGCTTCGATCACGACCCGCACGGCGTGATGGGCCTCGTGTTCGAGCCGGCGTTCAAGTTTGTCGCGGCGCTCGCCGACGTCGCGCTTCTGCCGCTGCGCGTGGGGCGGCGGAATACATCCGTCTATTGACGGCCTCCGGCGCCGCCGTCGATGGGTCGGCCCCCCGCGATCCTGAAGACGGTCACTCCGCCGCGACCGTAATGTCCGTCGCCTTCCTCGCCTTCGGCAGAGGCGCAGGCTTCAGACGTTCGGGCGCGCGCTCCTCGTCCGGCTGCCCGAACAGGCGGCTGAACAGGCGCCACGAGAGCCGGCCGGCGTCGTCGAGCACGGTGAAGGCCGCCGGCACGAAGACGAGCGACAAGAGCGTCGACATGATGAGGCCGCCGGTCACCGCAATCGCCATCGGCGAGCGGAAGCCGCCGCCGTCGCCGAGGCTGAGCGCCGAGGGAAACATGCCTGCGGCCATCGCGATCGTGGTCATGACGATCGGGCGCGTTCGCTTGCGGCCGGCCTCGATCAGCGCCTCGAGTCGCGGCGTTCCGCGGCCGATCTCGCCTCGGTCGAGACGCCGAGATCGGCGGCGACCTGCCGCTTCGGCATGACGCGCAGTTCCGGCCGCTCGAGCTCGGCCGTCGACATCGGATTCTCGATGATCGGGATCGAACGCATTTCGCTCGCGATCTGGTTCGCCGTCTCGTTGATGACGTCGATGTCGGGGCCGGCGATGATGAGCTGGAGGTCGCGCTGCCGCCCATGAAGCTCACCGGCGCGAAGATCGCCGCGATCGACAGCGAAATGGCGATGACCGCGAGGCCGATCTCGTCGGCGGCCTCGAGCGAGGCGCGCCACGCCGACTTGCCCATGCGCATGTGGCGCACGATGTTTTCGATCTCGACGATCGCGTCGTCGACCAGGATGCCGGTGACGAGGGTGATGGCGAGCAGGCTCACGAGGTTGAGCGAGAAACCGATCGCGTCCATCACCCAGAAAGTCGGGATGATAGACAGCGGCAGGGCGACGGCCGTGACGATTGTCGCGCGCAGATCGCGCAGGAAGACGAACACGACGACGACCGCGAGCAGCGCGCCCTCGATCAGCGTCTCCATGGTCGGATAGTTGCCGAGTTCGTTGTCGACCTGGGTGTCGACCTTGGTGAAGGTCACCTCCGGATGGCCGGCCTGGATCTCGGCGAGCCGCTTGGCGATGCGCTCATTGACCGTGACGTCGCTCGCGCCCTTGGCGCGGGTGACGGCGAAGGCGACGATCGGCTGGTCGAACAGGCGGGTGAAGGCGCGCGGCTCGGCCGCGCCGTCGACCACCGTTCCGAGCTCGTCGAGCCTCATCTTGCGCCCGCCCGGCAGGGCGTCGCAGCGCGAGATCGGCGAGGCTGCGCGCGCCGGCGAGGGTGCGAATCGCCTGCTCCTGGCCGGCGATCTCGCCGCGGCCGCCGCCGAGATTGACGTTGTCGGCCCGCACCTGTTCGTTGACCGCCGCCGCGGTGACGCCGAGCGCCAGCAGCTTCTGCGGATCGAGCGAGACGCGAATCTCGCGCTCGACGCCGCCGAAGCGCTTCACTTCGCCGACCCCGCGGACGCTCTGCAGGTCGCGCGCCATCAAATCGTCGACGAACCACGACAATTGCTCGACCGACATGCCCGGGGCGGAGGCGGCGTAGGTAACGATCGGCAGTCCCTCGACGTCGATCCGGCTGACGATCGGCTCGTCGATGGTGCGTGGCAGATCGGAGCAAATCTTGGCGATTTGATCGTTCACCCTAAATACCGCAGTTGAGATTTTGCGAGTGGATTCGAATCGCGCATTCTCAAGGGTATGACGCGCGATTCTTCCCGCTCATCGGCTCACCCCCCCGGTGAACAATCCTTGGTTGTCGGGAGCGAGCCGCCCGGAGGCGTCGACATCGACAGCTTCTTTGGGCCGGTCCGTGTCGAATGGGACCATGAGGCGGCGATGACGCCGCTCGGCCAGCTCCCGTTCTTCATCCATTTCCTCAAAGCGACCGGGTTGTTCGACGCCTTCGTCGTCGACTGTCCGCTGCGCTACGGCAGTCCCAACGCCCCGAAGAAGCGCGACATTCTCGGCACGGCGATGTTCTCCATGCTCGCTGGCCACAAGCGTTACGCCCATATCGCGGCGCTGCGCTGCGACGCCGTCTTGCCCGAGCTGCTCGGCATGGAAAAGATCGTCAGCGAGGATGCGGTAAGGCGCGCTTTCAAGGCGATCGACGAGAAGGAAGGCGCGACATGGCTGCGCCAGCATCTTGCATTTTGCGTCGAGCCGCTGCTCGCCGAGCCCTGGATCCTGGACGTCGATACGACGATCAAGCCGCTCTATGGCCATCAGGAAGGGGCGGTCTTGGGCTACAACCCCAAGAAGCCCGGGCGTCCGAGCCATTGCTACCACACCTACTCGATGGCTTCGACGCGTCTCGTTCTCGATGTCGACGTCTGTCCCGGCGACGAGCATGCATCCAAACATAGCGCGCCGAGCTTATGGGCGCTGCTCGATCGCTTGCCGCACGACTTGTGGCCGGCGCTGTTGCGCGGAGACTTCGGGCTTCGGCAACGAGGGGATCATGCGCGAGGCCGAGGCGCGCGGCTTGCCGTATCTGTTCAAGCTGCGCCTGACCGCCAACGTCAAGCGTATGATCGAGAAGCTCGCCGGCGCGCGCGAATGGGTTTGCGCCGGCCAAGGCTTCGAGGCCAAGGAGAGCGCCGTTCGCTTGACGGGCTGGAGCCGGGAGCGGCGGGTGATCGTGCTGCGTCGGCGTCTCAAAGGCGCTTTGGGGCTTGCGCAAAGCGACGAAGACGGGACGCCGCAGCTTTCCTTCACCGAGATCGGCGAGGCGACAGAAGTCTACGAATATTCGGTTCTGGTCACCTCGCTCGAGGAAGAAACTGAAGCGTTCGGCCAGCTCTATCGCGATCGCGGCGATGGAGAAAATATTTTCGATGAAATGAAGAACCAATGGGGCTGGGGCGGCTTCACGACGCATGATCTCGCGCGCTGCCGCCTTGCGGCGCGGCTGCTCGCGCTGTTTTACGACTGGTGGAACATTTTTGTGCGTCTCGCCGAACCGGGTCTGCACCGCGAGGCGATCACCAGCCGGCCCCTGTTTCTTTCCGCCATCGCGACGCGCACGCGGCACGCGCGCCAAACGACGATCCGCGTGACGAGCTCGCACGCCAGGGCCAAGCCAGCCGCCAAGGCGCTCGCGGCTGTAGCCGAGTTCCTACGAGCCTTGGCTGAAAATGCGGAGCAGTTGACGCGCCTGCAAAAGTGGCGGGCGATCCTCTCGCGCGCCTTCAAGGCGTTCCTCAAAGGTCGATTGTTGCGCCCGCCGCCGCGTCTCGCGCCAAGCTGACGCAACCAGAGCGCGCAAAATCGCAGAACGCCGCTACCTCAAGCCGACCAACTGCGGTTTTTAGGTTCACGTCGTTGAGCGCGCGGTCGATGTCGACCGAGCCGACGTTGAACTGGATGACGGTCGAGGACGAGCCGTCGGTGATCTTCGAGTCGACGTGCCAGACGCCGTTGATGCTGGCGACCGCGTTCTCGACCTTCTTCGTCACCTGCAATTCGAGCTCGGCGGGCGCGGCGCCCGACTGGGTGATCAGCACCTGAACGATCGGAATGTCGATGTTGGAAAAACGGGTGATCGACATCGTCCGGAAGCTGACGAGGCCGAGAATGGTCAGCACCACGAATGCCACGACCGCCGGGATGGGCCGGCGGATCGACCAGGCCGAGACGTTGAAGCGCATGGACTTCCGCTAGCCTCCGGCGGCGATCGTTTCGGGCATTGGCCGGACGCGGTCGCCCGGACGCAGGAAGGCGGCGGCGCGGGCGACGACGCTCTCTCCCTCGGCGAGCCCGTCCTTGATCTCGACCTTGTCCCCTTCGACAATTCCGGGCGTGACGACCCGCTCCTCGACGCGGCCGTCGCGCACGACATCGAGGCGGGCCGTGTCGCCTTCGCGCCGCAACGCCGCGGCCGGCGCGGCGACGCCGTCGCGCCGCACAAGTTCGACCTCGCCCTCATCTGGGCGCTCAGCGTCGAACGCGTCGACGAGGGCAAGTGCGAATACACCAACAGCGTCGTCGCGCATCGGCGGCGGGCTTCATGCACTTCATCGCGAAGTGCGGCCAGATCTTTGAAGAGGCGGCCCGGCAGCATGACGGCGCCGACCACAATCGGCGCGAAACGCCGATATTCGCCGAGAGCATCGCGCGCAGAGTTGCTTCGCTGGAGCCAGGCCCTCACCCCGGCCCTCTTCCGCAAGCGGGTCGCAAGCGGGAGCGCGCGCGCTGTCCCTTCTCCCGCTCGCGGGAGAAGGTGGCCGACGAAGTCGACCGATGAGGGCCTTTGCTATGCTTGGCTGCGCTCAGGCTCGGCGGCTGGCCGGGGGCTCGGCAGGAAGAGGGCGAAGACGCCGATCGCCGGCAGGAAGGCGCAGACTTGGTAGACGAACTTGAGGCTCGTATAGTCGGCCACCATGCCGAGCAGCGCCGCGCCGACGCCGCCCAGGCCGAACGAGAGCCCGAAGAATAGGCCCGCCACCGCCCCGACATTGCCGGGCGTCAGCTCCTGCGCGTAGACGACGATGGCGGAGAAGGCCGAGGAGAGCACGAGGCCGATCGCGACCGAGCAGATCGCCGTGCCAACGAGCCCGAGATGCGGCAGGAGGAGGGTGAACGGCAGGACGCCGAAGATCGAGCCCCAGATGATGTTTTTTGCGCCCAGGCGGTCGGTCAGCGAGCCGCCGAGGAACGTCCCGACCGCGACCGCGGCGAGGAAGATGAACAGCATCACCTGCGCCGTCTGCAGCGACACCCCGAACTGGCCCATCAGGTAGAAGGTGTAGTAGCTGCTGAGGCTCGACATGTAGAGCACTTTTGAGAACAGCAGCACGATCAGCGCCGTGATCGTCCACACGATCTTGGCGCGCGAATGGCGCGGGTCCGCCGCGGCTTGAGCCTCCTTGCGCGTGGCGCGCTGGCCCCTGTGCCAGCGGCTGACCCAGCTCAGAAGCGCGACCGCGATCCCGGCGAGCCCCGTGAAGGCGAGCACCGAAATCTGCCCGAACGGAACGACCACGAAGGCGGCGAGCAGCGGCCCGGTCGACTGGCCAAAGTTGCCGCCGACCTGAAAGATGCTCTGGGCGAAGCCGTGCCGTCCTCCGGAGGCCGCGCAGGCGACTCGCGAAGCCTCGGGGTGAAAAACCGCGCTGCCGATTCCGATCACCGCGACGGACGCGAGCAGCAGCGGATAGGTTCCGGCGAAAGCGAGACCAACGAGGCCGATCAGCGTGAACGCCATGCCGGCCGGCAGCAGGAAATTCATCGGCCGCCGGTCGGCGACGAGGCCGATCAGCGGCTGCAGCAGCGAAGCGGAGATCTGGAAGACGAACGTGATGACGCCTGTCTGGAAGAAGGTCAGCGCCATCCTGTCGCGGAACACCGGATAGAGCGCCGGCGCCAGCGACTGCATGGTGTCGTTGAGCAGGTGCGAGGCGCTGACCGCGAGCAGCACCCCGAGCGCCGTCGTTTCGGCCGCCTTGCGCCCGCTGTCGATCCGTCCGGCATAGGTCGGCGCTGTGGTCAAAATCCCGTCCTCGGGCGCCGCCGGCTGAAAGGGCCGCCGCCGCCAGGTCCCCGGCCGCGAAAAGCGGCCCGAAATTCAAGTATCTCTACCTCGGCGCTAGAACCATTGTCATCTGGCGGCCTTCCATCGACGGCTCGGCTTCGACCTTGGCGATCGGCGCGGTCTCCGCCTTCACGCGCTGGAGAAGCTTGAAGCCGATGTCCTGGTGCGCCATCTCGCGGCCGCGGAAGCGCAACGTCACCTTCACCTTGTCGCCTTCGTCGAAGAAGCGGCGCACGGAGCGCATCTTCACTTCGTAGTCGTGGTCGTCGATGCCGGGGCGCAGCTTGATTTCCTTGATCTCGACCACCTTCTGGCGCTTGCGCGCCTCGGACGACTTCTTCTGTTCGAGGAAGCGGTATTTGCCGAAATCGAGGATCTTGCAGACGGGCGGCGTCGCGTTGGGAACGATTTCGACCAGATCGAGCGCCGCTTCTTCCGCGAGCTTCTGTGCATCGGCAAGATTGACGACGCCCCGATTCTGACCGTCGGCGTCGATGAGTTGAACCTGGACTGCGCGTATGTCACGATTGACTCGCGGCCCGCCTTTCTCGGGCGCCGCGACTGCTTTCATAGGACGACGAATGGCCACTCTCCTCTGTTGATGTTGACGCCGCCTCGTGAGGGCGCACGCCGAAACCCCGCTCAGAGCGTCGTGCCCAGCGGACCTGTAGAGATGGGTCAGAATCCCGGTTTAGTCAATTGGCGCCGAGGTTTTGAACGGGGTAATCGGGTGAAGAAGTAGGTGACAAACGGCGAAAGTGCTGAATCCATGACGAGCCTCGATTCGCATCAGAGGGGCGAGGCATGGCGGAGGCGGCAGCGGACTGCGCGGCGTTTGACGAAACCGTAGTTTTTCTGAGTCATTTCAATGATCTGAAGGATCCCCGCCAGCGGGGGAAGGTTGACTACCCGCTGGAAGAGATCCTGCTCCTCTGCCTCATCGCCGTCCTGGCCGGCGCGGAGACCATCACCGACATCGCCCTGTTCGGCCGCAAGAAGCTGGACCTTCTGCGCCGCTTCCGCCGCTTCGCCAACGGCACGCCGGCGCACGACCATCTTGGCGATATCCTCGCCGTGCTGGACCACGAGCAGTTCCAGCGCTGCTTCGTCGCCTGGGTAGCCGCGCTGACCGGAACTCCCGAGGGGGTCATCGCCATCGATGGCAAGACCGCCCGGCGGTCCGGCCAGAAGCGGAAGGGCCACGCGCCAATCCACATGGTTTCCGCCTTTGCGGCGCGCCAGCGCCTGGTGCTCGGCCAGGTCAAGGTGGCCGAGAAGTCCAACGAGATCGTCGCCATCCCCAAACTGCTGGACCTGCTGGCCATCGAGGGGGCGATCATCACCATCGACGCCATGGGGTGTCAGCGCGACATCGCGCAGAAAGTGGTGGAGAAGAAAGCAGACTACGTGCTAGCGCTGAAAGGCAACCAGGGGTCGCTGCGCGAGGACGTGGAACTGTTCGTGGCCGAGCAGAAAGCCGCCGGTTTCAGGGACACAACGATCAGTCGCGACCAAACGGTGGATGGCGATCATGGCCGCATCGAGACCAGGACCACGACCGTCATTCACGACATCGGCTGGCTGCAGGAGCGCCACAACTGGCCCGGATTGAAGGCCGTGGTGGTGGTCGAAAGCGAGCGGGAAACCGGCGACAAGATCGAGCGGGAGACCCGCTTCTACCTGACGTCGCTGGCGCTGATGGCGTGCATGCTAGGACCGATCGTACGCAGCCACTGGGCGATCGAGAATAGCCTGCACTGGATCTTGGACATGGTGTTCCGCGACGACGAGTGTCGGCTGCGAACCGATCACGCACCCGCCAACTTCTGTACGATCAAGCACATGGCGCAGAACCTGATCCGATTGGCTCCCGGAAAGGCTTCCCTGCGGCTCAAGCGAAAGACCGCCGGATGGGACGACGACTTCCTCGCCAGCCTGATCACGCGGTAAAAAAGCTTCACCCGATTCCCCTGGGATGGCGACGATCTCGTTGGACTTCTCGGCCACCTTGACCTGGCCGAGCACCAGGCGCTGGCGCGCCGCAAAGGCGGAAACCATGTGGATTGGCGCGTGGCCCTTCCGCTTCTGGCCGGACCGCCGGGCGGTCTTGCCATCGATGGCGATGACCCCCTCGGGAGTTCCGGTCAGCGCGGCTACCCAGGCGACGAAGCAGCGCTGGAACTGCTCGTGGTCCAGCACGGCGAGGATATCGCCAAGATGGTCGTGCGCCGGCGTGCCGTTGGCGAAGCGGCGGAAGCGGCGCAGAAGGTCCAGCTTCTTGCGGCCGAACAGGGCGATGTCGGTGATGGTCTCCGCGCCGGCCAGGACGGCGATGAGGCAGAGGAGCAGGATCTCTTCCAGCGGGTAGTCAACCTTCCCCCGCTGGCGGGGATCCTTCAGATCATTGAAAATGACTCAGAAAAACTACGGTTTCGTCAAACGCCGCGCAGTCCGCTGCCGCCTCCGCCATGCCTCGCCCCTCTGATGCGAATTGAGGCTCGTCATGGATTCAGCACTTTCGCCGTTTGTCACCTACTTCTTCACCCGATTACCCTGCAGGTTTTGAATGCTCCCGGCCGCCGCCGCTTTTCCAGCCGATCGATTCGGCTCAGACCGCGCCCGACGATCGGGACGCCCTCGGCGATCAGAACGAGGCCGAGCGGCGGCATCCACAGGCCGGATGGCGAGGAAGCCGCCGAGGCGGGGGTGCATTCCACGGACCTCATCCGGGCCGCCGTTCGCCGTGCGGCAAAGAACCTCGAAGGATGCTCGCGGGCCCGGGCGCTCGCTCCGCCTGTCTCACCCGTTGCTGAACGCGTAGGCGTAGCCGTTGAGGGCGGGCGCGCCGCCGAGATGGGCGAACAGCATCCTCGATCCTTTCGGGAAGAAGCCTTTCCTGACCAGGTCGTTCATGCCCTGCATCGATTTGCCCTCGTAGACGGGGTCGGTGATCATGCCTTCGAGCCGCGCCGCGAGCCTTATCGCCTCCTTCGTCTCATGCGACGGCACGCCGTACATCGGATAGGCGTAGTCTTCGATGAGCACGACGTCGTCGTCGGCGATCTCCTGGCCGAGCTCCACCAGTTTGGCCGTCTTCCGCGCGATGTCCAGCACCTGCGCCTTGGTCTTTTTCGGCGTGGCGGACGCGTCGATGCCGATGACGTTGCGCTGGCGCCCGTCCTTGGCGAAGCCCACGACCATGCCAGCGTGGGTCGAGCCGGTGACCGTGCAGACGACGACATAGTCGAACGCGAACCCGAGTTCGCGCTCCTGCGCGCGCACCTCCTCGGCGAATCCGACATAGCCGAGGCCGCCGTATTTGTGCACCGAGGCGCCGGCCGGGATCGGGTAGGGCCGTCCGCCATGCGCCTCGACGTCCTTCAGAGCGTCCTCCCAGCTCTTGCGAATGCCGATATCGAAACCGTCGTCGACGAGCCGAACGTCCGCGCCCATGATGCGGCTCAACATGATGTTGCCGACACGGTCATAAATCGCGTCCTCGTGGGGAACCCAGGCCTCCTGGACGAGGCGGCACTTCATGCCGATTTTCGCCGCGACCGCGGCGACCTGGCGCGTATGGTTCGACTGCACGCCGCCGATCGAAACCAGCGTGTCCGCGTTCGAAGCAATCGCGTCGGGGACGATGTATTCGAGCTTGCGCAGCTTGTTGCCGCCGAACGCGAGGCCCGAATTGCAGTCCTCGCGCTTGGCGTAGAGCTCGACCTGATCGCCGAGATGCGCGCTCAGACGCGCGAGCTTCTCGATTGGCGTCGGACCGAAGGTGAGCGGGTACCGGGCGAACTTCTCCAGCATGCGAGCGGCCTTTCGGAGCGGAAGCGCGCCGGCAAGCTAAAGGATCGAAGCTGCCTTTTCGAGCGTCCGCCACATGCCTTCGGTCTGGCTTCCCGAAGACGTCCTCGATGCGCCTCGCGGGCAGCCCTCCCTCAAAGCCACCGCCGCACCCTGCGGCAGTAATCCGCGTAGGCCTCGCCGAATGTCTCGCGCAGGCGGGCCTCCTCGTATGGGATGACGATGAAGTTCGCCGCGGCCCAGGGTAGCGGCAGCAGAATCAGGCTCCATACCTCACCGAGGGCGAGCGCGGCGCCCGCGTAGATGACGGTCAGGCAGACGTACATCGGATTGCGCGACCACGCGTAGGCGCCGCTCGAGACGAGCTGCGCCGGCCGCCCGGCCGGAACGACCGTCGTACGCCGCCGGACGAACAGCCTGAGGCAGGCGGCGGCCATAACGCGGAGAGCGAGCCCCGAGCCAGCACGCAGCCGCGGTCCCGATCCAGTCTTGACTTGACCCGTCCAGCCGCCCGACGCCCCATCCGGCGAGAAACGTAGCGGCGAAGACGACGGGCGGCGGGATGATCGCCAGCAAGGGTGGGCGGCGCGGCTCCATCAGAGAATCCCGGACGAGACGCGGCCCCCCCCGCCCCGACTGAACCTAAGCGAACCCATCTTCGTCGGGCAAGGGGCGTAGAACCGCCTTTCCGGCGTGCGCGCTATCCGCGGTCCTCGAAAACCTCGGCCTGCGCTTCGACGATCTCCTCGAGAACGCCGTCGGCCGCGAACGGCGCGAGGGCGTCGCGCAGGGCGCGCCTCATATCGGGGACCTCATCGCCAAGCCGTTCGGGTGAGGTGGTCGACATCGAGAGAACACGGTCGGCCACGCGCTCGACCGGCAGACTTTGGCTCGCCTCGACGCGGATTTTTCTGCGAGAAACGAACGGCCCGTCGGCGAAAAATGCGCTGTGGTCATGCCGCGGGCGTTCGCCGCTCCAGCGCTGGCGGACGGCGTCGAATGTTTCGAGCCAGCGATTGCGGCCGTCTTTGACGCTATTTGCATGGCAAACGACGATCCGGCCGTGCGGCGCGACGACGCGTTCGAGCTTGCTGCGCGCCCGCTCGGGATCGAGCCAGTGAAGCGCGCGGCCGATCGTGACGACGTCGAAAGCGCCGAGGCCGTCGGACATATCCTCGAAGCGGCCCTCGATCAGCTCGAGCGCGACCGCGGCGCGCGCCGCGGCTTCGCGGGCGGCCTCGATCATCGCCGGTTCGGGATCGACGCCGACGACCTTGAGGCAATAGGCCGCAAACCCGATCGCGAGAATGCCAGGCCCCGTGCCGACATCGAGGAGGCGCTGACTGCGGTCGAAGCCGAGCTCGATCGCGACTTTGGCGAAGAACGCGTCGGGGTAGGGCGGCCGGGCGCTCTCGTAATAGGCGACTGTGGAGGCAAAGCGTCCCATGACGTCCCTCATGCTCGATGGCGGCAGGCTGCAATGCGAACTCGCTCATGCGGCCGTTTGTTCAAGAGCGCACTATCGAGGCGGGCACTGACCGCGTCAGCCGCACTCCATAGGGCGTCCGGCCAGTCTTTCGACGGGCTATGTCGCCACGCGGCCGCTGGCCGCGCGCGCCTACATGCTCACGGGCACGCTTCGGCGGCGATCATCCCGAATTGCTTCGCGCTAATAGATCGGCCGTCAGGCGGCCGCCGCCCTCTCTCCCTTCAGGCGCTGATATTCGAAGGCGACGAGGTTCGGCCCGTGCGTTCGCTCGAGCCGGCGCACGATGAAATGGCCGCGCGCCAGCGTCTGGAAGTGCTCGGCGAAGGCCGCGTTAACCGCGGCGCCGCCGATCGCGCCGAGGACCGGCGCGGCCTGCGCCGCGATCTTCTCGCTGACGATCACGCCGAAGCGCGCCGCGATCTGGGAAATGAGCCGCACCACCGCCGGCGCCGACTGCGCGGCGAGCCCCTGCGAGGCGACGAAGCGCGCGCTGTCGCTGACCGACTTGGCGAGCGCGGCGCGGGCGGCGAAATAGCCGCTTTCGAACAGCGCCTCCTCCTCCTTGCCGCCGAGCGCGAACACCTCGATGCAGGCGAGCGAAGCCTGCGGCGCCGTCAGGTCCTCGCCTTCCTCGCGCGCGATCTCGGCGATCGAACGCAGGAGGATCGTGGTCGACAGCGGCAGTTCGACCGGCAGCGCCGCGAGCCCGAACGCGCCGCCGACCGCGCCGGAGGCGGCGGCGGCGAGCTTGTGGGCGCGATGGGCGGGGTTCGGCGCGCGCTTCATGTCGATCGTGCGCAGCGCGAGCTTGAGGGCGGCGCGCAGCGCCCTCTCGCTCGCACGGATGACGATGCGCCGCGCGGGCAAAGGCACGCCGCGGCTCAGCGCGCCGATCGGCCGTCCGATCGCATCCGTCAGGCGCTGGGCGAAGCTTGCTCCCTCGAGGCAGGCGATCGCGCGCCGCAAATCATGGGCTTCTTCGTCCGTGAGCCGCGCCGGCATGACTTCGATCGTCGACATAACGCCCTCGCACCGGACGCATTTCCTCGCCCGCCATGCGCAATATAGGGCGCCGCGGCCCGCGGCCAAGTCCTCAGGTGGAAGACTTCAAGTGAGCGTGATGATCCCGAGGAAGAGCGCGCCGGCCGCCCAGCAGTAATAGGCGAACGGGCTCAACGCCTCGAACTCGTTCTTACGGAAATAGCGCATCAGGAACGCGAGGCTCGCGTAGGCGACGATTCCGGCGACGAGTCCGGAGAGGATGGCCATCGGGCCCAATGTCGCTCCCTGTTTCAGAAGTTTCGGCGCTTCATAGACGTTGGCGGCGAGAATGATCGGCGCGCCCATCAGGAACGAGAATCGCGCAGATTCCTGGTGCCTCAGCCCCGCCACAACGCCCGCGACGATGGTCGAGCCTGAGCGGGAAATGCCCGGAATGAACGCCAGGCACTGTGCGAAACCAATCGCCAGCGCGCCTTTCCAGTTGAGCTGGTCGATTTTCCCGACCGTCTCGCCGGCGATCAGATCGCCAAAGTACAGAAGGAAGCCATTGACGATCAAAAAGGTCGCAGCGATCCAGGGCACGCCGAAAGCCTCGGCAAGTGGCTTGTGCAGGGCAAACCCGATCACGACCCCAGGGATCGTCGCCAGCACGACGAGCCAGAATATGCGCCTATCCGCGGCCGAGCGCGCACCGGACGTCCCGATCAGCGACAGGGCGAAATTGAGCCAGTCGCGCCAGAAGAAGATGAACAGCGCCATCGCCGTTCCCAGATGCATCACCGCGAGATAGGCCAGCCAGTCCGGCGCCTTGAGATCGACCGCCCAGTGGAGAAGGCGCGGCAAGATCACCGCATGGCCGAGGCTGCTGATCGGGAACAGTTCCGTCACGCCCTGCAATACGGCCATGACGATCGCTTGAATGGCGGTCAATGCGAACCTCGCCTGTCAGGACGGGGCGCGCCGGGCAGGTTGCGGCCCGGCGCGGAAGCGAAAGCGAGCCTGCTCAGCAGGAGACGCGGCCGCACTTGTGGACGGAATCGATCTTGCCCTTGAGCTGATCGTAACCGACCGCGCCGACGACGACGTCCTTGCCGACGACGAAAGTCGGCGTGCCGTTGATCTGCAGGGCGTCGGCGAGCTGCATCGTCTCATCGAGCCCGGTCTTGACGTCGGGGCTCTCCATGTCCTTGGCGAGCTTGTCCATGTCGAGCCCGAGCTCCTTGGCGACCGCCAGCGCCTCCGCCTTGCCGATCGGTCCGTGCATGGCGAGCAGCTTCGAGTGGAACGCCCAGAACTTGTCGCCCGGCAGCTGATTGCGTGCGGCGCTCGCGACCTTGGCCGCCTCGACCGACCCCGGCCCCAGCACCGGGAAGTCCTTCAGCACCAGCTTGAGGTTCGGATCGTCCTTCATCAGCTTCGTGATGTCGGGCAACGCGCCTTTGCAGAAGTGGCAATTGTAGTCGAAGAACTCGACCAGCGTGGCGGTCGCCTTCGGGTTGCCGATCGTCGCCTGGTATTTCGAGCTGAACAGCGGCCCGGATTCGCTCGCCACCGCCTTCTGCCGTTCGGCCTCGGCCGTCGCCTTGTCGTGCTTGTCGAGCGCTTCGATCGCGTCGCGCAGCACCTCCGGATTGTTGACCAGATAGTCGCGAATGAACGCGCCGAGCTCCTGCTTCTGCGCCGGGGTGAAATCGTCGGCGCGGGCGGGAAGGGCGAATGAGGCGGCTGCGGCGGCGAGCGCTGCGGCGAGGCTGAGGGCGGCGATAAGCTTCATCCAAATCTCCCAACTGCGGCGGCGCGCTATGGCGCGCAGCCCTCCGATTGCCGCTCATGAGACGGCCAATTGCGGCGTTTTTTGTGTCCCTCGCCGCTTCTAGCGGATTTCCGCGATCGTGTCTTCCCGCGCCAGCGAACTGAACCGGGTCACCTCGGCGTCGAACTGCAGTTCGATCGTGCCGGTGGGGCCATGCCGCTGCTTGCCGATGATCACCTCGGCCCGGCCGTGCGCGCTCTCCATCTGGCCCATCCAGGCGATGTGCTCCTCGGTGCCGGGCCGCGGCTCCTTGTTCTTGAGATAATATTCCTCGCGGAAGACGAACAGCACCACGTCGGCGTCCTGCTCGATCGAGCCGGATTCGCGCAGGTCCGAAAGCTGGGGCCGCTTGTCGTCGCGCTGCTCCACCTGGCGCGACAGCTGGGACAGGGCGAGGATGGGCACGCCGAGCTCCTTGGCGAGCGCCTTCAGGCCGGTGGTGATTTCGGTCAGCTCCTGCACGCGATTGTCGCCGCGCGTCTTCGAGCCGGACAGGAGCTGCAGATAGTCGATCACCAGGAGGTCGAGGCCCCGCTGGCGCTTCAGGCGTCGCGCGCGGGCGCTGAGCTGGGCGATCGAGATTCCGCCGGTCTGGTCGATATAGAAGGGAATCTGCTGCATCTCGGCCACGGCGTCGGCGACCCGATGGAAGTCGGCTTCGGTGATGTCGCCGCGCCTGATCTTGTAGGAGGGGACGCCGGACTGCTCGGCGATGACGCGGGTCGCAAGCTGCTCGGCCGACATTTCGAGGGAGAAGAAGCCGACGACGCCGCCGTTGGCCGTCTCGACCGTCCCGTCGGCGCGGGTCCGGCCCTCGTAGGCCTTGGCGATGTTGAAGGCGATGTTGGTGGCGAGCGCCGTCTTGCCCATGCCGGGACGGCCGGCGAGGATGACGAGGTCGGACGCCTGCAGACCGCCCATGTAGCGGTCGAGGTCGGCGAGGCCGGTCGCGATGCCGGAAAGCGACCCCTCCCGCTCGTAGGCCCTCGCCGCCATGTCGACCGCCACTTTCAGCGCGTCGGAGAAGCGCTGGAAGCCGCCGTCGTAGCGGCCCGTCTCGGCGATCTGGTAGAGGCGCCGCTCCGCCTCCTCGATCTGCTCCCGCGGACTCGCGTCGACCGGGGCGTCATAGGCGACGTTGACCACGTCCTCGCCGATCGAAATGAGTTCGCGCCGAATGGCGAGATCGTAGATGCTGCGCCCGTAATCGTAGGCGTTGATGATGGTGGTCGCCTCGGTCGCGAGCCGCGCCAGATATTGCGGCACGGTGACGCCGCCGAGATCGTGCTCGCCGAGGAAGGTCTTCAGCGTGATCGGCGTCGCGAGCTTGCCCATGCGAATCATCGAGCCCGCGATCTCGTAGATGCGGCGATGAATCTCCTCGACGAAGTGCTCGCTCCTGAGAAAGTCCGAGACGCGGTCGAACGCGTCGTTGTTGATCAGGATCGCGCCGAGCAGCGCCTGCTCGGCCTCGAGATTGTGCGGAGGCGTGCGGTAGGAGCGCTCCTGCGCTGCGGTGTGGCGTGGCGGTAGAGCTTCGATGGTCGCCATGGGCGTGGGCAGCCTTTCCTTGATCGAGGCCGAGTCGAACGCGGGCAAAGCGAATCGGAGAGGCCGGATGATACGCACGCGACCGAACGCGGCAAGGTCGCGTCGATTCCGACAACAGGCATAGTTTGACGCTGGTCTCGAGCCAATGCGCTTTGGCGGGGGCGCGCGAGCTTGTCCCCGTTATCCACTTCGTCGCGGATGGGTGTGTCTCAGTTTGAATTTCAGGTCCCGACCCGTTGGCGCCGTTCCAATCTCGTCCGGTGAACGAGCGCGATGCGTCAGAAACCGGGCTTAGTCTTAACGCGCAGGTTGCGCCAGGAGCGACCGTCCCTGGAAACGAGCTCCGAACGCGTCAGTTCGACCCTAAGCGGTCGACGCCGACCAGATCCAACCCCCTCCTTCGTCCGGCAGCGCCCTGGCCTCTTCGAGTTCTTTGCGAAGCTCTTAATGAACCGGTCGTAGACGGGGGAGGAGATGCGAACCTGCGACCGCTAAGTGTGCTTCTTCAGGGAAATTTCGCCGTATCCTCGGCGAGCGCCGCGAGCAGCGCCTGCGCCTCGGCGATCTCCGGCATTTCCGGCGTCGGCGAAAAACCTTCGAGCGCGGGCGCGAGAACGTCGTGCGCCTCGACCGGGCGGCCGGTCGATTGATAGAGCTTGGCCAGCTTCAGCGCGGCTTGCAGGCCGAAGCTGCGCGCGCCCTGCTCTCGCGCGATCAGCGATGGCGGCGAGATAGGCGTCCTCGGCGCGGGCGGGATGTTCGGGATCGGCCTTCAGCAGGATGTCGCCGCGGATGTGGTGCAGGAGGGCGTCGGTCCAGTGTTCTCCGGTCTGCTTGCGCGAGCGCCAACGCTTCGT
Source organism: uncultured Alphaproteobacteria bacterium (assembly GCA_963768555.1). GTDB lineage: Bacteria > Pseudomonadota > Alphaproteobacteria > Rhizobiales > Beijerinckiaceae > Roseiarcus. The sequence goes on along the minus strand of CAVYIZ010000091.1, from coordinate 54,670 downwards.
CGATCCGCGCCAAGGCGCCTTCCGCATCCTGCCCCGCGGCTTCGAACTCGGCGAGCCGGCCTTGGAAGAATGGCACATACAACTTGTTTCCTTGGTCGGCGTATGCCGCCAGGGCCTGCTCGAAGCTCCGTCATGCCGGTCACACGGTCGCCGAGCCGAGCGCGCGCCCAAGCTGGGGCCAGCGCTCCGACAGCCAGATACAGCCCGAGGCCGTGCGCTCGGCTGACTTCGAGGACGGATTCGCTGCGTCGACGGGCGGCTTCAGCATCGTTGCGAAACGCATCGAACACGGCCTTGAAAATGTAGGCGATGGCCAGAGTTGGGGCATGAGCGGATTCAACCGCGCGCGCGATCGCCTCTTCGATCAGCTTCCGCGCAGGTCCTGCCTCGCCGAGCAGCCAATTCGTGAGGGCGAGGTAGAGCGTAGGGCTGACGCCGGTGTCCGTGCCGAACCGGAACTTGGCCTCGCGATCGCGTTCGGGGTCGAATATCCTCAGCGCCTGCTCGAAATGGGCTCGGGCCACGGCGAGTTCGCCCTGAAAGAGGCAAGCCAGGCCCAAGCTGCGGCGGGCAACGGCCGCTTCCATCGTCCGTCCCTCTTCCTCGGCTTCGCGCAGGAAGGTTTCGGCGGTTTCCCGCGCCGACCGCAGCTCGCCGCGCAATAGACTGCCGATACACTGTCCAAAGTATCTATCGAACCGCTCGGAGGCGTTCTCGATTCCCTTGGCGAGTTCCTGAGCGTGGACGAAGGCGGCCTTGGCTTCCACGGAGCCGTAGCCTCGGGACAGCATCAACGCCTGACCGTAGAGGGTCTGCAGTTGGAGCCGGCGTTGGCGCGACGCCGCGGCGTTCTTCACTTCGCCGGTCTCGGCGAGCGCGGCGAGCAGCGCCTGCGCCTCGGCGATCTCCGGCATTTCCGGGGTCGGCGCAAAGCCTTCGAGCGGGGGGAGGGTCGGGTGGAAGTTGCGGGCGCGAGCGCGTCATGCGCCTCGACCGGGCGGCCGGTCGATTGATAGAGCTTCGCCAGCTTCAAGGCCGCTTGCAGGCCGAAGCTGCGCGCGCCTTGCTCTCGTGCGATCGCGATGGCGGCGAGATAGGCGTCTTCGGCGCGGGCGGGATGTTCGGGATCGGCTTTGAGCAGAATGTCGCCGCGGATGCGGTGCAGAAGCGCGTCGGTCCAGTGTTCGCCGGTCTGCGCTGCGAGGGTCAGCGCTGCGTCGATCCGCGCCGAGGCTCCGTCTGCGTCTTGCCCTTCGGCTTCGAACTCTGCGAGCCGACCTTGGAAAAACGGCGCAAGCAACTTGTTTCCCTGGTCGGCGTATGCCGCCAGGCCCTGTCGAAGTTCGGTCACGCCTGTCACACGATCGCCGAGCCGAGCGCGCGCCCAACCGGCGGGCAGCGCGCCTATAGCCAGATAGAGCCCGAGACCGTGCTCTCGGCTGACTTCGAGGACGAAGTCCGCCGCACGGCGGGCGGCTTCGGCATCGTCGCGAACTGCATCGAGCAAGGCCTTGAGAAAGTAGGCCTGGGCCTGGGTGGGCGCATGGCTGGATTCAACCGCGCGCGCGATCGCCTCTTCGATCAGCCTCCCCGTCGGTCCCGCCTCGCCGAGCAGCCAATTTGTGAGGGCGAGGTAGACCGTAGCGCCGGCGCCGGTGTCCGGGCCGAACCGGAACTTGGCCTCGCGATCACGCTCGGGATGGTAGATCCGCAGCGCCTGCTCGAAATGGGCTCGCGCCACTGCGAGATCGCCCTGAAAGAGGCACGCGAAGCCCAGGCAGCGGTGGGCGGCCGCCGCCTCCGTCATCCGTTCCTCTTTCTCCGCATCGCGCAGGAATTGTTCGGCGGCTTCCCGCGCCGACCGCAGATCGCCGCGCAACAAGCTGCCGACCCACAGCCCGTAGTAGTCTGTCGAACCTCTCGGCGGCGCTTCGACCCCCGTGGCGAGTTCCTCGAGCGCGGGCGAAGGCGGCCTCGCTTCCTCGGAGACGAAACCTCGGGACCACATCAACGCCTGGCTGTAGCGGGTCTGCAGCTGGAGGCGGCGTTGGCGCGACGCCGCGGCGTTCTTCACCTCGCCGGTCTCCGGCCAGCGCGGCGAGCAGCGCCAGCGCCTCCTCGATCTCGGGCATCTCCGGGGTCGGCGAAAAGCCTACGAGCGAGGGCGCGAGGACGTCGTGCGCCTCGACCGGGCGGCCGGTCGATCGATAGAGCTTCGCCAGCTTGAGCGCCGCTTGCAGTCCAAAGCTTCGCGCGCCCTGCTCTCGCGCGACCGCGATAGCGGCGAGGTAGGCGTCCTCTGCGCGGGCGGGATTTTCGGGATCGGCCTTCAGCAGGATGTCGCCGTGGACGCGGTGAAGTTCGGCGTCGTACGCGCGGTGCCCGGTCCGCTCGGATGACGCCAGGGCTTCGTCCAGGGTCGCAACGGCTCGCCCGAGATCGCCCGCCCGGGCCTCGGCCTCGGCCAGCGCGATTTTGAACAGCCCGTCGAAGGCCAGAACGTTCTGTTCGCGCAGAAGTTCGATGCCGCGACGCATGTCGTCCGGTCCGTCGCCGGGCGCGCCGCTTTCAACCGTCGCCAAGCCCTGGAGAAAGACCCCGACCGCTCGCCACATCGGCAGATCATGCTCACGGGCCAATCGGGCGAGTTCGACAGCGTGCCGCGCGGCGCGCGACAAGTCGCCGCGTATCAATTCGAACATCGCCGCGTGCAGCCTTCCAAAGGCAAGCGTGCCGACGTGCGTGAAACTCGCCGATCGCGCGTGAGCATGGCGTCGACAAGCGCAATCGCGCGAGCGACGTCGCCGAGAGCCCACGACGTGGCCGCCAGATAGGCCATTGCGCCGGCGCCGGCGTCATGTCCGAACCGAAAGGCCAGGTCGTCGTCCCGACCCGGCCGGAACAAGGCGAGCGCCCGTCTTCCAGATGACCGCGCGCTTCGAACGTACTCACCGGCGAACCAGTGGGTTTGCGCGCAAACTCGATGCGCAACGCCGGCCTCAGGGGAATCGGGTTTTGCCTCGACATCGCGCAGGCAAGCCGCCGCATGCGCCCGCATCGCCGCCAACTCGCCTCGTGTGAAGCTGCCGACCCACAGGCCGTAGTCGGCCGCCAGCCGTTCGGGCGCGTCCTTTTCGCCACGCGCCGAACTCGCGGGCTTTGGCGAAAGCCGCCGTCGTTTCCTGGCGGCCCATAGCCGCGCGTCGCGATCAGCGCGTTGCCGTAGGCGACGTGCAGTTGCTGCCGCTGGCCGGAGACGCCCACTTTCCGCCTCCCCCCTTATCCGCCATCTCGATCGCCTTGCCGAGATGCGCGATCGCCTCCTGGAACGCCGAGCGGCGCAAGGCCTGATCCCCAGCCCTGCCCCAATAGTCGATCGCCGCGTCGGTGAGGCCTGCCTGCGTGAAATGATGCGCGAGCGCTTCGGGCTCGGCGTCCGCGCGATCCGGGAATTGATCGCGCAAAGTCTCGGCGGCGCGGCGGTGCAGCGCCTGGCGGCGGCTTTTGAGCAGGTTCTCGTAGGCCGCGTCCTGGATCAGCGCGTGCTTGAAGCGGTATTCGGCGTCCGGCGGCAGGCCCTCGACCAGCAGGATGTCAGCCTCGGCGAGCCGCTCCAGCGCGCGTTGCAGCGGCCGCTGATCCTCCGATTGCCCGTCACAGCGCGCAGCAGGGGATAGGAGAAGCCGCGCCCCAGCACCGCGCCGATCATCGCGACCTCGCGCGCGGGGCCGAGCCGGTCGAGCCGCGCCGCCAGCGACTGCTGCAGGGTCGGCGGGATCGCCTGCGCGCCGCCCTGCTCGCCGCGCTCCAGGAGCAGGCGCGTCACTTCCTCGATGAACAAAGGCACGCCGCCGGTGCGCTCGCTCACCCCATCGACCGTTTCCCGCGACAGTGCGTGGCGCTGGGCGAGTTCGCCGACCATCTGCCGCACTTGTGCACGATCGAGCGGGGCGAGCGTGATCGTCCCGTGATGCGAGCGCGCGCCCCACGGCGCGTGAAATTCCGGCCGCGCTGTCGCCACGACGAGCAACGGCGCCAGCGCGCCGCGCTCGGCGAAGCCGCGCAATATATCGAGCGTGGTCGGATCGGCCCAGTGCAGGTCCTCGAACGGCGAGCACGACCGGCTGCGTGCGCGCGCCCGCCGCGAACCAGGCGAGAATCGCCGCCATCTGCCGACGGCGCAGCTCCTCCGGCGCCAGCGGCGAAGCGCGCTCCGGCGGAAGCGGAATGTCGACCAGCGGCGCCAGCAACGGCACATATTCCGCGGGGTCGAGCTTGACTTGGGCTAGCGATGTCTCGAGGTCGGCGAGGCGCCGCTCCGGGGCGACGTCGGCGCCGCCGAAACGCTGCCGGCCCCAATCGGCGATCGGATGCAGCGGCGTGTTCTGCAGAAGTTGCGACGAACTCCACTCCGCCCAGCTGTGCGGAGTTTCGCGCAGTCTGGCGTGGAACTCCTCGATCAGCCGCGATTTCCCCAGGCCCGGCTCGCCGACGATGGTGACGAACTGGCCCTCGCCCTGGCGCGCGCGCTCCCAGCGCCTGAGCAGCATCGTGACTTCCTCGTCGCGGCCGACCAGCGGCGTCAGCGCCCGCTGGCCGGAACGCCGGCCGCCGCCGCTCGCGCGCGCGATCCGATAGAGCGTGGTCGGCTCGGCCACGCCCTTCAGCGCATGCGCGCCGCGGTCCTCGACGACGAAGAGGCCGGCGACCTGACGCTGCACGCGCGCAGTGACCAGCACCGTTCCCGGCTCGGCCAGCGCCTGCACCCGCGCGGCGATATTGGGCGCGTCGCCGAAAATCTCGCCAGAGGAATCCACCACCACCGCCCCGGCCGCAATTCCGATGCGCGCGACGAGTTCGGGGCGGACGGAGCCCAGGTTCTTGCGGTTCAGCTCGGCGAGCGCGAGCTGGATAGCGAGCGCGGCGCGAACGGCGCGTTCGGCGTCGTTCTCCTGCGCGATCGGGTGTCCGAACAGCGCCATGATCCCGTCGCCGAGTTTCTTCGCGACATGCCCGCCCATCTGCGCGACCGCCTCGGACGCCGCGTCGAGATAGCCGCCGACGAGATCGCGCCAGTCCTCGGCGTCGAGCGCCGCGGAAATGCTCGTCGAGCCGACGAGATCGCAGAACAGGACCGCGAGGTGGCGGCGCTCGGCGTCGCTTTGCGGCGGCGGCTGTGGTGGCGCGGGAGGCTCCTCGGGCAGCCTTGGCGCAGCGGTCCCCAATTTCGCGATGGCTTTGAGCAGGCGCTTGCGATGCCCGAACGGGACGCCAAATTTCTCGAGATCGGCGTCGGTCAGCTCGAACAGGACTTCTGCGTCGATCTCGTTCTCACGGAAAAGGGCATCGTATTGGCCAAGCCCAAGGCTCCGCAGCCAGTCGCCGACATCCATCGTCGCGGCCCAGTTGGTTCCGAAAATTATGATCGTCTACACAGGACGGGTTGTCCAGGGCAGATATTCTAAAACGGCATGGGCATCCTGGCCCCGAAACTTCGGATCTCAAGGTCCGGATTCCACCCATTGCGACGTTCTGTTGGGGCTTCGGTCGATGCCTGCTTCGGGCGGGGATGATGTGTTCCGGCGCAGCACCGAAAGTCCGGTGTCCAGGCGATTCCGGCTGTTCCCGAACCACTACTGGACGGGAAAACTCCGCCCGAAACCGGCTTTCAAACTGACACGACCATGCGGATGCGAAGCTTGACTGTGACAAACGGACGCCACGCGCTGTAGACCCGGCCGCTTGCCGCGTCCCGTCGCGCTACCGCGCGCGGCTAAAGGCGCAGATGCGCGCCTTCGCCTCGGCGTACTCGCGCTGAAGTCGCGCGACGAGTTCGGCGACCGGCTGCACCGCCTTGACCGCGCCGATGCCCTGGCCGCTGCCCCAGATGTCGCGCCAGACCTTCGCCTCAGACGATGCCGCGGGAGGCGAAATTCATCGCCTTCGGGTCGCCTTGCGGCAGGTTGTCCGGGTCGAGGCCGGCCTTCGCGATCGAGGGTCGGAGATAGTTGCCGAAAATGCCGGTGAACAGGCTCGAGCCGACGATGTGGGACGAATCGCCCTCGACGATCGCCTGCTTGTAGGCGTCGATCGCGCGCGCTTCTTCGGTCGCGATGAAGGCCGAGCCGATATAGGCGAGATCGGCGCCCATGGCCTGCGCGGCGAGAATGGCCCGGCCGGTGGCGATCGCCCCCGAAAGGAGAAGCGGTCCGTCGAACCAGGCGCGGATGTCCTGGACGAGCGCGAAGGGCGAGACCGAGCCCGCATGGCCGCCGGCCCCCGCCGCGACCGCGATGAGTCCGTCGGCGCCCTTTTCGACCGCCTTGCGGGCGAACCGGTTGTTGATGATGTCGTGCAGCGTGATCCCGCCGTAGGCGTGCACCGCGGTGTTGACGTCCTCGCGCGCGCCGAGCGAGGTGATCACGATCGGCGCCTTCCACTTGACCGTCAGCGCCAGGTCCTCGCTCGAGCCGCGCGTTCGACTTGTGCACGATCTGGTTGACGGCGAAGGGCGCGGCGGGCCGATCGGGATGGGCGCGGTCATGCGCGGCGAGCGCCTCGGTGATCTCGTGCAGCCATTCGTCGAGCTGCGAAATCGGGCGGGCGTTCAGCGCCGGGAATGCGCCGACGATCCCGGCCTTGCACTGGGCGATGACGAGCGCCGGATGCGAGATGATGAACAGCGGCGCGCCCACGACCGGCAGGCTGAGCTTGTCCCTGAGTATGTTCGGCAGCGCCATCGAGACCCCGGCTTTCCTTGTTTGTTCAGGAGATAAACCGACTGACGCGGCGCCGGCAAGCCGCGCCTTACCGAGGCGGCGTCAGCCACTCGCAGACATGGGCGCCGCATCCCTCGCGCGCGAGCAGTTTGGCGAGCCAGGGCATGAGAAGGCGGGTGTCGTCGAACAGGGTGTGCGGGGGGTTGACGACGAGAAGCCCGGCGCGCGCCAGCGGCCGCTGGCCCTGCGCTCCGACCGGGCCGGGGCCGACGTCGAGCTCGAGCCGCAGGATGTTCGACGCGCCGAGCCCAGCGACGCTGTTGAGAAAGCGGGCGTCGGGCGCGGGCTCGCGGATCGGCCGCCAGGCGAGATAGACTCCGGTCGGCCACTTGCGGATCGCCCGTGCGAGCGCCTGTTCGACGCGCTGAGGTTCGTCCGGCGATTCGAACGGCGGGTCGATCAGGACGAGGCCGCGCCGCTCCTTCGGCGGTAGATAGGCGTTGAGCGCGACATAGCCGTCCGTGCCGACGATGCTGAGCCGGCCGTCATGGCCGAGCGCAGCGACGAGCCGCTCCCGCTCCTCCGGATGGGCCTCGCAGAGCGCGATCCGGTCCTGCGGGCGCATGAGCGTTTGCGCGATCGCCGGGGAGCCCGGGTAGGAGGAGGGCGCGCCGCCCGCGTCGAATGGGCCGATCGCGCGGACATAGGGTTCCAGCAGCGCAGCGAGTCGGGCGGGCGGCGAAGCTCTCAGGAGCCGCGCCACGCCGTCGCGCCACTCCGGCGAGCGCTTCGCCTCGGCGCCGGCAAGGTCGTAGCGGCCGGCGCCGGCGTGCGTGTCGATGAAGCGGAACGGCGCATCCTTGCGGGCGAGATAGACGAGGACGCGCGCCAGGATCGCGTGCTTGAAGACGTCGGCGAAATTGCCGGCGTGGAAGGCGTGGCGGTAGTTCATGGGGTCGGACCTCTCGGCCCGTCCCACCGCTCAACGCACCGGCGCGACGGCGACCGACGGGCGCCGGCAGGTGTGTCCCGCGACCTTCGGACAGACGGCGAAGGCCCTCAGGTCCTTCGAAAGGCAAATGCGCACGTCGACGAGCTCTCCTCGGGCGCAGGTCACCGCCATGTCCTCGGGATGCAGATTCGCGTTCGCCGCGATGAAGGCCTGCTCGATCGCCTGAGGCGACAGGCGCCGCCATTCGCGCGGGCTCTGCAGCAGCGGCGGGATCGCGAGTCCGTTGCGCGCGGCGCGCACGGCGGCGAAATAGTCCTCGGCGCTGAGGCCGGTGCAGGTCCCGTGCTTGCGGTATTCGTAGCGCGCGAGGTCTTGCGTCGGGTAGAGGCCGCGCGCGGCGGCGAGATCGGCGGGGGAGGCGTCCGCGCTCGGATCGCAGTCCTCCGGATTTGGTCCATAGCGATTGTCGGGCCACAGGCCGTGGACGACGAAGCCGTTCCCGGCGCCGACCGCGCATTGCTGCGGCGACTTGTCCTCGCCGCCGAGGTCGCAGAAGCCCGGCGACCAGGAAAGCGTCATGACGTAGAAATCGAACGGCGCCGTCGCGACCGGCGGAAGGCTCCCCGCGAAAGCCGCCGCCGCTCCGAGAAGCGCGAACGCGCCCGCGAACGGCGCGAGCGCCTCTCGGGCGAAGGCCGAGGCCCGCGCCGCGCAACTCAATCGCGAGCCTTCAGTCCGTACTCGCCGAACCAATTGACTTCCTTCAGCACCCCGATCCGGCGCTCGATGATCGGACGCAGGACATAGCAGGCCGGCGCGTAGGCGAGCTGGCGGTCGAAGCCGACGACGCACCACTCGACGCCCCAGGTCACACCTATGATGCCCGTTGCCGCGCCGACGTTATAGACGACCGTATGCGCCTTCGGCCGTTCGGGAGGCGGGGCGCGGGGGTCGACGACCAGCACGCGCGCGACGCAGTAGCGGCGCGGGATATAGTCGATGCCGTCCGAGCGAAAGCCGATCTCGCGGATCCGCTCGAAGGCCTCGATCGCATGGACGCCGCCCCAGTAGAGCCTCTCCGTGTCGACGAATTGCCCGGAGATGGTCGACAGCACGGCGCGGTCGTCGCACGTGGGAACGTTGGCGTAATTGGCGTGGAACGGGGCCCAGCGCGCTTCCGCCGGGGTTCCGTAGATCGAATCCTCGAACGGGCCGCTCGCGGCGCGCGCAAGCGACAGGGCGCCGAGCAACGCCAGAAAGCCGATGATCGCGCGAACCATGCCGGTTGTCCCCCTGTTGCGGCGCGGACGAGAATCCCTTCGCCGGGCGCGCCGACAATGCGGCGCGACGCGGGCCAAATCAAGAGCGTCGCATGGGCGGCTCGCTTCAGTTCAGCCGGCTCTTGATGTCCGCGATTTCGCGCGCAACGAGATCGGCGCCGGCTCCGGCCTGCATCTGGTCGCGCAGGACGGACTCGGCCGCCTTGGCGGCGCGATCGGCCGCCGCGGCGCGCACGTCGGCGGCGGCCTGGGCCTCGGCGAAGGCGATCTTCGCCTCGGCCTGCCTGGTGCGGCGGGCGATGAACTCGGCCATGCGGTCGGCCGCGTCCTTGGCCACCTGCTCGGCCTGGGCGCGAGCCTCGGCGATGATCGCGGCGGCGTTGGCTTCCGCCTCGGCGCTCTTCTTCTCGAAACTCGCCAAGAGCGCCGTCGCCTCGTCGCGCAGCCTGGCGGCTTCGGCGAGTTCCGCCTGAATCGCCTCGCCGCGCGCGTCGAGCGCCTTCAGGAGCATGCGAGGGGCCCCGACATAAATCAGGATGCCGACGAAGACGATGAAGCCGAGAAGGACAAAAAACTCGGGCCCGAAGTCCATATTCCGTCTCCGCTCAGGGCTTGATCGAATCGACCGCCGCCGCAACCGCCTTGGGGTCGGGAGCGCGCCCGCCGAGCCGCTCGACGATCGCGCCCGCAGTCTCCCGCGCGATCTCGGAGACGTTGGTCATCGCCTTGGCGCGGGTCGCGGCGATCTGCTTCTCCGCCTCGGCGAGCCGGGCGGACAGTTCATCCTCGAGCGCCTTGCGCTTGGCCGCCGCTTGGGCGGCGGCCTGGTCGCGCGCCGCCTGGGCCGTGGCCTGAGCCTTGGCGCGCGCGTCGGCGAGCATCTTTTCGTGGGCGGCCGCCGCGGCGTCCGCCTTCTGCTGCGTCGTCGTCGCGTCGTCGAGGTCGCGGGCGATGCGCGACCGGCGATTCTCGATCACCTTGCCGATCTGGGGCAGCCCGCGCGTCGACATGTACCAGTAGAGGAACCCGAAAGCGATGAAGAACCAGAACAGCTGCGACGGAAACGTGCTCTTGTCGAAAGGCGGAAACATCGTGGCGCCTCCGCCCTCGTGACCGACTTCCGTCTGCGTTGTTTCGGGCTGAGCCATCGCGGGTCCTTGTGGAACGATCAGCCGTCTCTTCGCCTTAGACGGCGAACAGCAGCAGGAAGGAGATCAGCAGCGCGAAGATGCCGAGCGCTTCCGTCACCGCGAAGCCGAAGATCAGGCGGCCGAACTGGCCGTCGACCGCCGACGGGTTGCGCAACGCGCCGTTCAGGAACTGCCCGAACAGAGTGCCGACGCCGATGCCGGCCGCGCCGGTTCCGATCGCGGCGAGACCCGCCCCAACGTACTTGGCGGCGAGGGCGAGTTCATGCGGTTCCATTTGGTGCTCCTATCCTGAAGACCATGCTGCGTTAAATCGGACGGTCAGTGCCCGCCGGGGTGAAGCGCGTCGTTGAGATACATGCAGGTCAGCATTGCGAACACATAGGCCTGCAGGAACGCGACGAGCAATTCGAGGGCGGCCATCCCGACCGCCATGGCGAAGGGCAACACCGCGAAGACTTTCATGAAGGCGCTGGCGCCGAGCAGCATGATGACGAAGCTGCCGAACACGTAGAGGGTGATGTGCCCGGCGAGCATGTTGGCGAAGAGACGAACCGAGTGGCTGACCGGGCGCGACAGGAACGAGACGATCTCGATCGCCACGACCAGCGGCAGAATGTAGATCGGCACGCCCGGGGGAACGAACAGGCTGAAAAAGTGAGTTCCGTGCTCCTTGATCCCGACGATCACGACGGTCAGGAAGACGAGCAGGGCGAGCGCGGCGGTGATGATGATCTGGCTCGTCACGGTGTAGGAATAGGGGATGAAGCCCAACAGGTTGCAGATCAGAATGAAGAAAAAGATGCTGAAGACGAGGGGGAAAAACCGCATGCCGGCTTCGCCCGCCGCGGATCGCACCATGCCCGCGGTGAATTCGTAGGCCATCTCGCCGAGCGCCTGCATCCGGGTCGGCACGCCCGCGCCGCCCCGCGCCGCGATCGCCGTCATCAGGCAGGCGAGCGCGACCGCCAGCAGCATGTACAGGCCGGAATTGGTCAGCGAGACGTCGTAGCCGGCGATCTGGATCGAAACGATCGGATGAATGGAGAATTGCTCGGTCGGATGGATCACCGGCCCCGTTTCGGTCGCCACTTCGCCTATTCCTCGTCGTCGTCCAGGCCGTCGCCGGCCCCATTTGCCCCGCCGGAAGCCCCGCGCCGCGATGTGTCTGGCGTTGCTCTGGGACCCGATGGCCGCAACCCTTTATCCGCCGCTTCCGTACGAGACAAGCGCGAATTGCGCTCGGAACCCCCGCCTTTGGGCGAAGTGAGGCGGATCACGTTCCAGACGCCGGCGACGACCCCGATGAAGAAGAAGACGATCAGAAAGATCGGGTTGGTTCCGAGGAGCCGGTCGAGCCCCCAGCCGATGCCGACGCCGACGAGGATCGCCGAAATGAACTCGCTCCCCGCCCGCATCCCGAGCGACATTCCGGAGTCGCCCTTCGGTTGATTCGAATTAGCCGCAGGCCCGGGCCTCTCCGCCTCGCGGGCCGCCCGCGCCTTGTCGAGCGAGCCCCGGAGTCTCGCGAGGTTCGATCTCAGGCGTTCGTCGTCGTCTTCGGCCATTGTCGCGCCCTCGCGTCCGACCTCGCCCGCTTGGTGTCTGTTGCAAAAGTCATGGACCTCGCCCCGAGGCGCCATTTACGAAAGCAAAGGACCGCGAACGATGCTCCAGAGGGCGTTTGCGCCGCCGCCGGCGCCGCCTGGATCGTCCCTCGAGGCCCTCCTTCGGGGCGCGTCAGGACGGGGGTGGTAGGCTTTTGAAACAGGCTCTTAGCCGAACCGGGCCCCTTGTCAACGACCACCCTTCAGGCGGGCGTCTTGCCGCCCGGCGCGAACTGGCCGTGTCGTCCGGCGCCGTCGGCGAACCGCGCCGAGCCTTCCCTCGTCTCGCCGCTCGCGATGGTCGCGAGGCCGCGCGCCACCTCGTTGGCGACCGCCTCCTCTCCGCCGAGATCCCACTGCTCGATCGCCGAAAGCCGGTCGTTGCGCATCGCTGTCTGCGGAAAAGCGGAGAGCTCATGGGCGAGCGCGGTCGCGCGGGCGAGCGCTTCTCCGTCAAAGACCACTTCGTTCAGGAGACCGATCCGGAGCGCCTCTTCGGCGCCGACCGCGTGGCCGGTCAGAATCAGCTCGAGCGCTCGGCCGTGGCCGACGATGCGCGGCAGGCGAATCGTGGCGAGGTCGATCAGCGGCACGCCGAAGCGGCGATTGAAGAGGCCGAACACCGCCGAGCGGCCGGCGATCCTAAGATCGCACCAGAGCGCAAGCTCCATGCCGCCCGCCACTGCCGGCCCTTCGACCGCGGCGATCACCGGCTTTCCGACCTTCAGCCGCGTCGGGCCCATCGGACCGAAATCGCCGTCGCGCTTGACCGGGCGCGTCTCGCCCGCCGACAGGGCGACGAGGTCGGCGCCGGCGCAGAAGGCGCGGCCCGCCCCGGTCAGCACCGCGACGTCAGAGCCCGAATCGGCGTCGAAGGCCTTGAACGCCTCATAGAGCGCGCGCGCCGTCGCGAGGTCGACCGCGTTGCGCCGTTCGGGCCGCTCGATCGTCACGACGGTCACGCGCCCGTCGGCGCGGACCGAAATCGTCGCGGTCATGCCGGCGATCCTTTCGATTTTCTCATTGAGCCTGTCCTAGGAGCCTGTCTGCTTAGTCCTGATGCGATGGGCATTTGAAACATGGAAGCGGAGTTTGCGGCGCCCGGTATGCTGCGTTGGTCGGCTTGCCGGGTTCATCCGGCTGCGAGGCGGACTTCGGGCAGAGTCCACCCTTGGGCGAGCTTCAGAATATTGTGGGCGACGCAGACGAATCCCCATTCGGAAGCCACCTTTTCGACGCCGCGCAGCAGGAACTGACGAAAGCCGCGCGCTTGCTTGATCTGGCCGAACACCGGTTCGGGCAGCTGCTTCCTCAACCGATAGGGGCTGGCGTGGCCGCCAGCCTTGATTTTCTCTCGCATGGCGGCGATGCGTGCGCTGCCCCCTTCTCCTGCGCTGGCGTGCTTGGCCCGCCCCGGCGCGATGTACCCGTCGATTTCGCGTTCCTCCAACGCCGCGAGGTTGGCGTCGGAGCAATAGCCGGCGTCCGCCGACAGCTGCGCCGGCTTGCGGCCCAGGTTGGCTTCGATCGCGTCGGCGATCGGCGCCAGTTGATGCTGGTCGCTCTGCCTGGCGTCGAGGGCATGGGCGACGATCACCTGCGCCGTCGAGTCCACCGCCGCTTGCGCGTTGTAGCCCTGAATGAACCCGTCCTTGGTCTTCATGATGCGGCTTTCGGGGTCGGTGAAGTTCTTTTGCGCTTTGGGATCGGGTTCCTCGGAGGGTGTGGCGGCTGGCTTTCCCGGTTTCTTGCGCCCTTCGGCTTTTCGCTTCTCCTCGGCCTCGGCCCGCGCTCTGGCCTCCGCCGCGGCGGCCGCTTTCGCCTCGGCCTCCAATTCGGCCTGCGCCGCCCGGATCTTCTCGGCCCGCTTCTTCTTGTCGGCGACCCAGTCCGGCATCTCATCGCCGCTCTTGTCGCGGCCGAACGCCTCGTCCTCCCGCGCGTCCGCCGCTTCGGCGGCGCTCACCCACTGGGCGACCTCGGCGTCGAGTTCCGCCGCCCGCTTGGCCATGCGCTCGTAGCTCATCGCCTTGTGTTTCGAGGCGTTCGCCTTGATCTTCGTGCCGTCGAGCGCGACATGCCCGAGCTTCGCCAGCCCGGCCCGTTCGCACAGCTTCAGAACCTGGGCGAACAGGCCGGCGAGCGCCTTCAGGTGTCGCTTGCGGAAATCCGAGATGGTGCGGAAATCCGGTGCGTCGAGGCCGACGATGCTCATGAAGTCGACCCGTTCGCGCGCCGCCTTGGCGATCCGGCGCGACGAGTAGACCCCGTTGCAATAAGCGTAAAGCAACAGCGCCGTCATCATCGTCGGATCAAACGGAGGCTGTCCGCGCGCGCTCCCATAGGTTCCCTCGATCTCACAAAGTTCAAGATGCCCGACCACAAGCGCCAGCACAAAGCGCGCCAGGTGGTCCTTCCCCACGAAGTCTTGCACGCTCGCCGGCAGCAGCAGCGGTTGATCGATCGTCCACGGGCGGAAAGTCTTGCTCATAAGCAAGCAGAATCCGATTCGCGCCCAGGCCGCCACAAAAATCCGCTATTACTCGGACAGGCTCCTAGCACCGAACGAAACGGCGCATAAGGGCGGTCGCTCGGCCGCTTGACCCCCCGCGCCGCGTCGGGCAAGGCAGGCGCCGTTTGGATTCGAACGGCTGCGCATGTCCAATCCCCCGACTTCGCCGGGCGCCGACGAGGAGTCAGGCGGGTTTCTTATCACCCTCGCTCATCGGCCCCGTCTGCTCGCGGGGGCGATCCTCATGGTCGCGACCTATTTCGCCTTACGTGCCTTTCCGTTGGCCCTTCGGGAGCCGACCCGCCTCCTCATTTCCTGGAACGTCGGCGCCTGGGCCTATCTCGCCCTGATCGTCCAGATGATGTCCCGCTCCACGGCGCACGCGCGCGTCGAAGCCCGGCCGGAGGACGAGAGCCGGTGGGTCCTGGTGGTCCTTGGGGTCGCGGCGGCTTGCGCCGCCATGGCGGCGATCGTGTGGGAGCTCGGCCCGGTGAAGACCATGGAGGGCCCGCTCAAAACCGGGCATCTCGCGCTCGTCGGGGCGAGCATCCTTAGCGCCTGGACGTTCATCCAGGTCATGTTCGCTATTCACTACGCCGGCGTCTTTTTCGCCGCCCTCGCCGACGGCGGACGCGGGGGACTCGAGTTCCCCGGCAAGCCCGAACCGCAATGGGGCGAGTTCGTCTATCAGGCCTTCACCGTCGGCTGCACCTTCGCCAGCTCCGACGTCAACGTCGCCTCGTCCCGCATGCGCCGGATCTGCGTCGTCCAGGGGGTCGTCGCGTTCTTCTTCAACACGATCATTCTCGCCCTCGCCATCAACATCGCCGCCGGCTTCTTCTGACTCGAAGCCGCCCAAGAACTGGAAAGAACATGCCTGAGAACGACGCCCAAAGCCGCGTCCGCGCCTTCCTGCCGCGGGGCTTCGTCGACCGCAACGCGGCCGACATTGCGGCCGCCGAGGCGATGATGGCGAAGATCCGCGACGTCTACAGGCTCTACGGCTTCGAGGCGGTCGAGACCCCGTTCATCGAGTACACCGACGCGCTCGGCAAGTTTTTGCCCGATCAGGACCGGCCGAACGAGGGCGTGTTCTCGTTCAAGGACGACGACGAGCAGTGGCTGTCGCTGCGCTACGACCTGACCGCGCCGCTCGCCCGCTACGTCGCCGAGAATTTTGACCGGCTGCCGAAACCCTACCGCAGCTACCGCGCAGGCTGGGTGTTCCGCAACGAGAAACCCGGGCCGGGTCGCTATCGCCAGTTCATGCAATTCGACGCCGATACGGTCGGCGCGGGAACCGTCGCCGCCGACGCCGAGATCTGCATGATGGCGGCCGACTGTCTGGAAGCGCTCGGCATCGGACGCGGTCATTACGTGATCAAATTCAACAGTCGGAAGCTTCTCGATGGCCTTCTTGAAGCCATTGGGCTTGGGGTCGAGACCGATCCCGTCAGGCACCTGCAAGTCATGAGGGCGCTCGACAAGTATGACCGTCTCGGCATAGTCGGCGTGCGAGCGCTTCTAGGCCAGGGGAGGCGCGATGAGAGCGGTGACTTCACAAAGGGAGCGAACCTGAATGACGATCAGATTGCACAGCTATTGGCGCTATTCGAACTTCAGCAGCAGACAGATCGGGCTTTAGGCGAACTTCCCTCGTGGGAGCAGGAAGATTCGGCGTTTGTGTCGACGACATTTGACAGGGCACTGGGTGGGCTCGTCTCTCGTGTATCGTCTCTTCCTGAAGTAGGCGCCTTTCCGATTTCGAACCGTCAGACAATTACCCTTCTTCGCGCTTGGCTTCCGCCCACCGACAGTATCCGTCAAGCGTTGGATGAGCTCGAGGAAATCTCCAGTCTGGTGAGGGCTGCTCGATACGGCTCAAAACGCATTCGCTTCGACCCCTCCGTCGTGCGCGGCCTCGAATATTACACTGGCCCCGTCTTAGAGGCCGACCTGACCTTCGAAACGCCCGGCGATGACGGCAGGCCGGTCCGCTTCGGCTCGGTGGGTGGCGGCGGGCGCTACGACGGCCTGGTCGCGCGCTTCCGCGCCGAGCCCGTCCCGGCGACCGGCTTTTCCATCGGCGTGTCGCGCCTGCTCGCGGCGCTGCGGGCGATCAAAAGCCCGATCGTGGCGGCGGCCGACGCGCCGGGCCCGGTCGTCGTGCTCGCCCTCGATCGCGACGAAAAATCGATGGCGAACTACCAGCGCCTCGTCGCCCGCCTGCGCGAGGCGGGGATCGCGGCCGAACTCTATCTGGGTTCGGGCGGCATGAACGCGCAGCTCAAATACGCCGACCGGCGCATGAGCCGCTGCGCCGTCATCCAGGGCTCGAACGAACGCGATGCGCCGGGCGGCCCGCAGGTGACGATCCGCGACTTGAGGCTCGGCGCCGAACTCGCCAAGGCGACCAAGGACCGGGCGGACTATCTGGAGCTGCGCCAGCGCGCACAATTCGCCGCGCCCGAGACCGAACTCGTCGAGCGCGTGCGCGCGGTGCTGGCGCGAGAGTAACGCCGTCGACGGTCTTGACCGCCTCGCTCATGCGCTTCCTCCGCAACGTCGCTTCGAATGTTATTGCCTGAGACGGTCGAATTGAAGGCGCGCGCCCGCCCGAAACGGACATTTCGGCGAACTGAGGGTCAAAATCGGACAGTTCGTACAGACGGCTGCGTCACTTGCGATCGACCGGTTGTGTACAGGTTTTTGGACGCCGGCAACAACGAAACTCTCCGGACGCTCAGCGAGCCGGCGTCCAAAAAGCGTCGAGGCACGAAGTCGCGGGAGGTAGGGCACCGGCGGAGCAGCGAGTGCTATGAGGTGCGCTATGAGGTGCTCGACTTAGGAAATTCGAAGAGTGGCGGCCTCGAAACGCGTGCACAACTGAAGCGTTTTGGCACGATTGTTGCTAAATAGGGAGGCAGTTGCAAAATTATTCGGACATCCTAACGTAGAGAGGCAATATATTTAGATCAAGTCCGGCGCGTTTCAAGTGATATGCTATAAAATATTACGCCTTGTCTTTAGCGGATGTTGAAATATTGTTTTGGTTCCATCGCCCTGATTCGCGATAACAGGCATGACCAACGATCCTCTCGACGCCATGAAAGCCCGCTGGAACCATATCCAGGGCACTCTGTTTCCTTGGCTTCGTGAGGAAATCGACCCGATGACCGAAGCGCTCGGGCGGCTCGTCACGACCCTCGACGTGATCGGCCTCGAGGCCTTCGTTCCCGAACCGCCCCGAGGCCCCGGCCGGCCGCAAGGCGATCGCCGCGCCCTCGCCAGGGCCTTCGTCGCCAAGGCGGTGCTGGGCGTTCCTACCACCACCGCGCTGATCGAGCGCCTCGATGTCGACAAGTCGCTGCGACGCATTCTCGGTTGGGAACGACGCTCGCAAGTGCCGTCGGAAGCGACGTTTTCCCGCGCCTTCGCGGAGTTTGCGCAGTCCGATCTGCCCGCCAAGATGCACGCGGCGCTGATCGAGCGCTCGCTCGGCGGGCGCATCGTCGGCGTGATCGCGCGCGACGCCACCGAGATCGAGGCGCGCGAGAAGCCGGTCAAGACGGAGCCGAACGACAAAAGTGAGGATCCGCCGCCGCCCGATGGCGCTCAGCCGACGCGCAAGCGCGGACGCCCGCGCAAGGACGAGCAACGGCCAAAACCCGAGCCGACCCGGCTCGAACGGCAGACCACGCAGAACCTCGATCAGATGCTCGCCGATCTGCCCTCCGCGTGCGATGTCGGCTCCAAGAAGAACAGCAAGGGCTACAAGGAAACCTGGATCGGCTACAAACTGCATCTGGATGTCGCCTGCGGCCAAATCCCGGTCTCCTGCGTACTGACTTCGGCGTCCGTCCACGACAGTCAGGTCGCCATTCCCTTGATGACCATGACCGGCGCCCGCGTCTCCTATCTCTACGATCTAATGGATGCGGCCTACGACGCCGCCGCCATCCATGACCACAGCAAGGCGCTCGGCCATGCGCCGATCATCGATCGCAACTTTCGCGCCCAGCACGAAGCCAAGGCCGAATGGGCCAAAGAAGTCGAGCGCATGAAACTCATCCACATACCCGACCCCGACGACCGGCTCTTTGATTTTCGAACCATGGCCGAACGCGTGAACGCCCGACTGAAGGACGAATTCGGCGCGCGGGCCGTCCGCGTGCGCGGCGCGATCAAGGTCAAATGCCACCTCATGTTCGGCGTCGTCGCGCTCGCCGTCGATCAAATACTCCGCGTCACGCAGTTTCGGCCCGCGCCGGCCTGAGCCTCGGCCGCTCACAACGCCTAATGAAGGCGAATTGCGTCGCGCTCATTGAATTTTGCAAGAGGCTCTAGGGGATTTGATTTTGTAGGCCCGTGTGATTTCAAATAGTTGGGCGTGGCAGAAATAGCGCATCCGACAAGTGTTGCGCGATTAATCGGTTGATCGGCTTTCAGTGGCATAGTGTGAATCAATTTCTTGCGAGCAGAAATACCCACGGCACATTCAAGCAAATTGGTTTTGCGCGAGTGGTCAAGCCAATTATTGTCATTGCGTTGTAGGCCGGGTCGATGTGGTTCGCCGTGAGGGCGCTGGCGGCAGATGATCCTGCTGTTCTTGATCGTGCGTCGCACGCCGACAATACGCGAGTTGATCGTGGCGACCCCGCTATCGCTATCCTCTCCATCGGCTACCGGCCTCTCGGCTCACGCCCCCGCGCAGCGGCTGGAGCGCAGCGACTTCGTGCCGCGACCCGAAGCAGTCGTTGCGCGGGACGCAAAAAATAGAGAAACTTGCACGGGAGGGTTTAGATTTTAGATTGGGGACTTTTGAGAGATGGAGCAGCGCGCGTATGAAGATCGCGACGAATTTCGCCGCGCCATCTACTTCAAAGGAGCGGGGCCAACGAATATAGTGAAGTCATATTTCGAAGCGGCTTCCGGGTCCATCGGCGCGAACCGGATCTCGTGAATACCCGCCAATCCAAACGCATCTCTCAGCTTCAACGCGAACTCAGGTGGATCACTTGGATTTGGCATCGTGAACATGATGCCAGTTTCTCGCGGGGATGAAGCCGATTGATAATCAAACGGAACAATCGAGCCATTCCGCGCGAATGCACGGTTAATGGCATCTCGGATTAGCCAGCTGTCTCCTGTTGGGCTAGGTAGAACCGTGAAGGCAAATCTTTTTGGAATCTCGCCTTTGAGAAACTCAAACTGTTTTGCAAGCACTTCTTCTTGCGCTGGTACTCAGCCATCCCCTCATTTTTTCGAGGGCCAAAATGCAACTGGAGGTTGGCATTTTGATGCGGCGAGTCTCGTATGACGAGTCCTGAAGTGCAAGTTCGGGTCTCGCAATCGTCGAGAGAGAGGTCGCGCCACGACAAACGCGGGGCCTTAGGGCTCCCCATTCGCTCTACGTGAGGGCCGAAAAGCACCGAAATCAGGCCGTTCTCGAAATGAGGGGATTCCTGAGGCGCTGGTATGATCCGCCGTGGCTGCAAATTCCTCGCAATGAGTCGATCCAAACCCTGAATTACACTCTTACTGGAAAGTCCGGATAACGCAAGCAATGTTTTGTTGTTTTGTTCGGTCTCTCGATTAGATCGCAAAGTCTGAACGCCTACATAGTCATACCAGACAGCGACCGCAACCGTGACAAGGGAGTATGCGCCATACTCTAACACTCAACGTCTGTTGTCGTTCTTAGCCAACCAAAGGCCGCGGAGTGCGAAGAACGTCGCAACCAGCCAACCTGCGGCAGGAAGTAGCGCGTCTAAAGCAATATAGTCGTGCCATGAGTTCATACTTCCGACACTCACTCTATCCGGCGGGCGATTTGACCATCTGTCCAGCCTGATGATGTCCCTTAGAGGCTCTCGCGCAAATTCTCACGCGGATTTGGAAACCCCAGGCACCTTTGAGAACATTCGGGGTATCTCGGTTTCGAGGCCGCGAGTCGAAGGGTTTTGAGAGGCAACCGCCGCCTGTAGTGACGCGGCTTTCACAATGACTGTGGGTCAAATGCTCAGGAATCCCCTCATTTGGAGAACGGCGTGATTTCGAGGCTTTTTCGCCCTCATGCGGGGCGAAAGAATGGCCTTAAGGTCCCACATTGAGCATGGCGCGACCTCTGTCTCGACAATTCGGAGCCCCGAACTCGCGCTTCAGAACTCGTCATACGAAAGTCGTCGCAGCGAAGCGCCAACCTCCAGTTGCATTTTGGCCCTCGAAAAAATGAGGGGATAGCTGAGGGTCAAATGTGCCACGCTTGTTCGGGAGAAGGGCGGTCAATATCGGCTCAAGGGGCCCGTGCAGAAATCAATGGTTCTTGCACCGCGATCTGATCCCGAACTCAGGTACAAAGAGGCCGCTTCCGCCCGAAGCGGAAGTTCCCGTCCGAAGAGTTGCATTGGGTCAGCCGCAATTCGATAGTAGCCCGCGACCAGCGCAAGCCCGGCCAAGCCGGAGTCCGACGATTGGCCCAAGCGCTGCGATGGAGGTTCAGACTTTGAAATGACGTCCGTCGTTCAACGTCTTGCAATACGCGGGATGGCGGTCGAGGCTTTCAACTGACGGCCTTCCTCCTTGGTGACTTTGGTTGAGCGCGCGTAGGCAATCACACGAAGTGGAAATCGCTGGCCTGCAAGCTGGAAGTCTTGACGCCCGTCAGCGTGATCACGTCCGCCGGATCATACGTAATCACGGTGTTTGCCCCGACCTGCGTCATATCGCCTTGCACGGCGCCGAAGTTTGCAAACATGGCATGAGCCAGCACTATGTTATCGTTCAGCGGGCTGAAGTTTGTGATCGTGTCCTGACCAAAACTACCCGTAAACACAAAACTGTCATGACCGTTTCCGCCGTTTATCAGAGAGCTGATCGCCATCACCGTGTCAGCGCCATTGCCGAGCTTGATCGTGCTGTTCGATCCGGCAGTCACATTGTCAGCGCCATTCCCGGAGGGCGGCCTCCATGCTGGTGACGCGACTGGATCAAAGCGAAGGGAATAGGCTCTTCGAATTTGATGCACGCATCGTCGGTTCTGAAGCGCGCGGCGGGAGCCCCTTCGCCCATGAAATTGCAGTGGAAAGCGGCGTCGGTTCTTCCGCCTGCAAAAAGACCGAGAATTTCTTGACAAGGCCGCGCCTGTTCTATATTTGTTCTGTGTGCCGCCGCCCTGGAGGAGAAGGCCGAGTGTCCGGTTCCATCGAAGCCGTTCTGGCTGGCGCCCGCTTGCGACCGACCGGCCGGGGCGCGGCGGCTCGCCGGGAGGAGGAGCCAAAAAATTTTCCTTGGATTGCTCGTAACCCATTGAAAAGCCCCGAATCAGACGAAGGAATCCAAGGAAATCCAAGCCAATTTTTCTTGGTTTTTCTTGGATTGGCTTTGATTCCCTTGGAGGAATTTGGCCCGAGGCGTTACGGGGTCGGCCGTTCGCTCCTGGCGCGCGCCCGGAGCAAACATCGGAGGCCAGCTGTGAAAACTGCAGATGAAGTTGCAGGTTTTGGCGCCTATCCCTCTGAAATCGCTTTGACGCATTCTGCTCGTGCGGCCTCGCCAAGGCGAAAGCGACGCTGGAGGCCTTCGAGGCCGATCCGACGAAGCGCGGCCGAGCGTCAGCGCTCAGGCGCCTCCTCCTTGATCGCGGCGATGAACCGGCGGATGCGCGCCGCGTTGGCGCCGAAGTCATGCTTGCCGATCCGCGAGACTGAGCGCACGTCGATCGCCGTCCGCGTCGCCCCGGGTCGGATGCGGATCGCGATGTCGCTGACCAAACCGAAGAACAGCGACCGGTCGGTCGCCTCGATGAGGGCCGAGCCGTCGCCGGCGAGGTTCGGCGGCTCGGCGTCGACGATGCGCCAGCCGAGGTCGCTCGCGACGCTGAGCGACAGCCGATAGGCCTCGCTCGAGTCCATCTCGACCTTCACCGTCTCGAGGTCGGGATAGGCCGCCTGCTGGGCGGCGCGCGTTTCGTCGTCCAAAGGCCGCGGCTCGGTTCCGGCGCGCGCTGCGCGCGCCTTGGTCGAGAGCATGAACGGCGGAGGCGACGCGAGGTCGGTCGAGACCTCGCCGATCGGCGGCAGGACGAACGCGACGACCGCGAGATAGGCGGGGTAGACGATCAGCGCCGCGGCGAGGGCGAAGCCGAACGCAGCCTGTCCCGCGCCCTTGAGCCCGTCGCGCCAGATCGTGGCGGCGGCGGATCCGGCGAGCACGATCGCGATCGCGGCGATGACGAGCGCGGCGGCGAAGACGGTCAGCGCCGCCCGCGGATCGGTGGCGGGCATGCGCGCGAACACGACCGCCACCGCAGCGATCGCCGCGGCGAAGATGGCGAGCTGCCGCGACCATCGGGCTGCGCCTGCGACCGGCTCTTCGACGATCAGCGGGCGCAAGGTCCCGCCGCTGCGTTCAGGCTATTTGACGCCCCCGGAGGCGAGACCGTTGCGGCTCGTGATCTCGCCGCCTGCGTCGCTGAATGTCTTCGGATCGTCGCCAAGCTGCACCGTCGGCATGCATTCGGGGTTGCAGGAGTAGGATACGCGCGAGGCGCCGTTCTGCAAGACCACGACCGACTTGTTCGGAAGAACGCGCAGCCGCCTTTCGAAGATGATCCCGCCTCGCGAGTTGAGGGCGATGAGGTTTGTCTCGCCGTAGCCCTTGCCGGTCAGGACCATCGCGTCGCCGGTTTTCAGCATCGTCACGTCGGCGATCATCGGATTGCCGACGACGAGGGTCGAAGTGCCCTCGGGAAGCTTGGCGACCTTGGCCTCGTCGAGCGTGATCGCCAGCACCTCCGAGGACGCTTCCGCGCGGGCCGGCTCGGGGCCGAAGGCGACGACGAAAGCAAGCGCGAGCCAAAAGCGGGACGACATCGAACGACCTCTTTACGCATCACATGTTTACGCGGGCACGAGGCCAGTATGGCCCGCGATTGGTGAACGAAGCTTCAATGTCGGGCGAGGCGTCGCGCCCGTCAGGCGGCGGGAAATATCGTCGCCCCTTCGTCCGCCGCGCCGATGAAGCCGCGAAACGCGCCGAACAGCTCGCGGCCCATTCCGACATGCGCCGCCGCGAGATCGGCGTGCGCCTGCGGCCGGGCGTTCCATTCCGCGGCCGGAACTTTCACCTCGAGCCGGCCCGACGTCGCATCGAGGCGGATGATGTCGCCGTCCCGAATCCGGCCGATCGCGCCGCCTGCGGCGGCCTCCGGCGTCACGTGCAGCGCCGACGGCACCTTCCCCGACGCGCCGGAGAGCCGCCCATCGGTGACCAGCGCCACCCGGTGGCCGCGGTCCTGCAACACGCCGAGCGGCGGCATCAGCTTGTGCAGCTCCGGCATCCCGATCGCCTTCGGCCCCTGGAAGCGGAGCACCGCGACGACGTCGCGGTCGAGCTCGCCGGCGCGGAAGGCGGCGTGCAGCTCCTCCTGGCTGTGGAACACCCGCGCAGGCGCCTCGATCACGTGCCGGTCCGGGGCGACGGCGGACGTCTTGATGACCGCCCGGCCGAGCGGCCCTTCGAGCACGCACAGGCCCCCCGTCGGTTGAAATGGATCGCATCTGGTTGGTGTTGGCGGTGCCGTAGAAGGTGCAGGTGCCGGGCGCGTGACCTTGCCTCGGCCTCCAAGAGGTCGGCGCGGGTGGCCTTGCCCTCGGCATAGAGCTGGCGAACCTTCGATTTCTCGTCGTTGGCGAGCCCCGACGGCATCGGCCCGGCGGGTAGGAACACCGCCGGCAGATGGCCGAACGACAGAGCGCCGATCAGGAGCCCCGGCACGATCTTGTCGCAGACGCCGAGATAGACGGCGGCGTCGAACATGTCGTGCGACAGCGCGACCGCGGTCGCGAGCGCGATCACGTCGCGGGAGAAGAGCGAAAGCTCCATGCCCTTTTCACCCTGGGTGACGCCGTCGCACATCGCCGGCACGCCGCCTGCGACCTGTGCCGTGCCGCCGACCGCGCGCGAGGCCTCCTTGATGAGATCGGGAAAGCGGGCGAACGGCTGATGGGCCGACAGCATGTCGTTGTAGGAGGTGACGATCGCGAGATTGGGTCCCGTTCCGTCGCGCAGCGCCGCCTTGTCGCCAGCCGCGCAGGCGGCGAAGCCGTGGGCGAAATTGGCGCAGCCGAGCCGCTTGCGCGTCGGCCCCTTGGCGGCCGCGGCGTCGATCCGGTCGAGATAGGCGCGCCGCGAGTTGCGGCTGCGCTCGGCGATCCGCCGGGTGACTTCGCCGATGCGGGCGTTGAGTTCGGTCATGCGAGCCTCCTGTCGTCGCAAAGCGGCCGCAATGACCGCGGACGTCCCATTGTAAACCCGCTCGATTCCTGAGAGTTCAATAGCCGATCTGGCTCCGAACGATCCTGGTGAAGCGGCCGCGCTCGTCCGCGGTCAGATTGGCGGTTGCAACGTCGAGTGCCGGGTCGGTCAGGCCGCCCGCCTTGGCGAAGGCGTTCCAGGCGGCGGCCTTGGCGAGATCGCGCTCGACCACGCGGCCGACGACGTAGAGGTGGGCGAGGCGATTCTGGGCGATCGGGTTGCCCTTCGCCGCGGCGATCCGCAGGATCTTGACCGCCCCGGCTTCGTCCTTCGCCACGCCGTCGCCGTTGAACAGCATGATCGCATATTCGACCTGGCCGGCGATGATGCCCCCGTCGGCGGCGCGCTTGAGCCAGTGCGCCCCCTCGGCGACGTCCTGGCGCACGCCTTTGCCCTCGCGCAGCATCACGCCGTAGGAATAGGCGCCGTTGTGGTCGCCCGCGGTGGCCGATTTGAGGAAATATTGCGCGGCCGCGGCGTAGTCGGGCGTCCGGCCGTTGGGCGAATCGAGCGCCATGACGCCGAGATTGTAGAGCGCGCCGGGGTGGTTCTTGGTCGCGGCGCGTTCGAACTGCTCCTTGGCGGCGGCCCGGTCCTTCGGCACGCCGGCGGCGCCTTCCAGCAGCAGAATGCCGAGCTCGTAGGCGGCCTGCGGGTCGCCGAGGTTGCTGGCGAGGCGGTACCAGCGCGACGCCTCGAGGTCGCTCTTCGCGACGGCCGCGCCGTCGTGGTAGGTTTCGCCGATCAGCGTCATCGCCGCGGCGTCCTTGGGATTTTCGTCGATACGGCGCTCGGCCTCCTTGAGCGCGAAAAGAAAGTTGCCGCGCTGGTAGGCGCCGAAGGCGTAGTCCGGCGGCTTGCCGTCCGCGCGCGGCGGCAGGGGCGTCGGCGCCAGCCCTTGCGTCTCCGACGGCCCTGCCGGGGAGAGATTCCCGAACGGCGAGACGGCGTACGCGTTCGGCGTTTGACCCCAGGCGGGGGCGGCGAAGGCGAGCGCGATCGTCGCAGCGAGCGCGAGCCTCGTCATGTCGGCCCCGCCATGGCCTTGGAAACGAGCGCGTAGGCCTCGCGGACGGCCTCGGCCGGCGAGCCTGCCGCCCACACCGCGTCCTCGAGCGCGACGAAATCGGCGCCCGCGCGCGCCAGCCTGTCCGCCGCCTCGATCGTCTCGGCATAGGCGACGCAGGGGGTCTGGAAGATTTCCGCCCACCAACCGATCCGCTCGAGGAGAAGCTCGAGCGCCATCGGCGGCGCGCCGCCGCGCGGATCGCCGAACATCACGTAATCGGCCCCCTTTTCGCCGGCGGTCATCGCCTCGTCGCGCATGCGCAAGCTCCCCGCGCCGACGATGCGATCGGGCTTGAGGCTGTCGAGCGCCTCGTCGAGCGCCTCGCCCGCTCCGGCGACGTGGATGCCGTCGGCGCCGAGCCGCGCCGCGAGCCGCGGGTCGTTTTCGAGGATGAGCGCGCAATCGGCCGCCACGGCGGCGCGGACGAGAGGGCCAACGATCGCCTTCGCCCCGCCCGCCGCCTCCGGCGCCAGCCTGACAAGCGCGCTCGCGACCGGCGCCGCCGCGAGAACCTCGGCGAATGTCCTGGCGAACGCGCCCGCGTTCGCGGTCGAGAGGCGCGGCGTGACGAGATAGAGCGAGCATGAGGGCGGGCTGAGCGACGACGACGGCATGGGCTCGAGGTTGGTTGCGGGCGTGCCTGCCCGACCAATGCGGCCAAACGCGGGTCGAGGCAAGTCCGGCGCGCGTCATTGCCTGGCCCCTCCTTCCGCTTGGCGGCCGGCCGCGCCAGACGCGGCCGGATTTGCTGGTAACAGCGGCAAAAACAGCGGATTTCGCCAAACGGGGCGCCTCCGCCGCGGCTCTCGCGGCCAAAACGCTTGCAAGTTCAGGGCGTTGGTCGGAAATCGCCGCTGCAGGCTACTTTGGACGCAAAGCGATTTTTCGATCCTGTCCTGGCGCAACGGCGCAGGCTCCAGTCGGTTTTATCGATCCGCCGCCTCGAGAAGGAGAGCCGGTAGCGTTTCGGCACAGAAACGCTCGGCTTCAGCCCTGAAATTACCGCTTGGCCGGGATCAAGTCGGATACTGAGATGATTTGCCTTGTCCTCACCGAGGGCGCCTATGACGCCATCGCCTCGACGCTGCCAAAGGGCTCGGCTCGGTGGCCCATGCAGCGCGACCAAGGCAAATGCTTCATCCAGGTCGAGGCCGCCGTCGTCGACCGCATGAGGGCCATGCGCAAGCCTGGCGAGGACTACTCCGACGTGATCCTGCGGCTGGTCGAGATCGAGGCGGGGCAGCGGTAGGTTTTGAGCTGCACGCCCGTCCTCGCGCCAGCGGCGTCCCATTGGGCACGGCGCCATGGCCTCTCTGAGCCTTCGTGAAGCGGCGGAACAGGCGGAACGAGCAAGTCGACCCTCTCTCTGTTTAGAGTTGTATCGCGAAAGGACTTGGCTGTTCGCAATTTGGCGCGGAGGTTCCTATGGCATTGCGTTTGGTTATCGGGGCTTGCACCAACGAATACGTCGCAGGCTGGGCGCTCCAATCGATGGGCGGCGAATTGGCGACGCAAACCCGCCGCGAAGCTGCGCGCGCCAAGGCACGCCTCCGGGACGCTTCGTCGCCGAAATCGTGCGCGACTTCGAGCGCACCCCCGACTTTTCCGCCCGGGCGAATGCTGCGCGATCCATGCGCGGAGCCGATCAGCCGTTATTGGCTGCGCTCCGCTTCATACTCGCTCACCGTGCGGCTCGCCGAGCATGAGGCGGAGCCCATGATCGGCGCTTAAGCGCGACATAAGCGACGACATAACCGAGCACAACCCGGTTCGCGGGGATGACAACCGCAGCGGGGCGACGGACGTGGGCGGACGCGAAAATCGAGTTCGCCGCCGGCCGGCTGAACTCTTGGCGAATTCGCCTACGCCGCGGTGACCGTCAGCGAAGCGGTCGCGACGAACCGGCCCCGCCGGCATTCGGCATTACGGTGACAGTGCGCCGGGAGACCGGCAAGGAGTAAGTGGTGCAAGTCCACTGCGGTGAAGGAGTAGCGAACCACACCGGCCCCGAGCCGTGCGTTTTCGGTCGCGAGGCCGGAGACGAAGCGTCGGCAGGGGAATGCATAGGCCAGCCATTGAGCCGCGAAATTATCAATCGGGACGCCGACGCTTTTGTCATGGCGGAAGGCAACACGGGGGTGCGCGTCAACGCGAGCGTACTGCCGGTCCCGCGAGGTCGCAGACCCTGGCATGTGCAGACGCTCCTTGTCCGGGAACCGGGAGATCTCACGCCTGACCACAGGCCTTGTGCCGCTCTGGTCCGCGTCGGGAAGGCGACGAGCCGAAGCCGATGATGCACGGGCGTGAGAGGTCAGGCCCCAACATAGTAGCCGTGAAGCCGACGAACGAGGCCGGGTGACCGGCCGAGGAGCCGGTGGAGCCAAGGGCGGGGGCCAAGGAGAACGCGGATGAGGACGGCACGCTCCGGACACCGGGCCGGGAAGGCGCGTCCCACGGCCTCAGCCGCGTACGGCAAGCCGCGAGGCTGAAGAAGGAGGAGCGGTTCACCGCGCTCCTGCACCATGTCGACGCCGACGCGCTCGGCCAAGCCTATCACGCGTTGAAGCGGGAAGCCGCGCCGGGTGTGGACGGCGTGACATGGGAGGACTACGGGCAGGGACTCGAGGCGCGCCTCGAAGACTTGCGTCGCCGGGTTCACAGCGGAGCTTATCGGGCGCAACCCTCGCGGCGTCGGTTCATTCCGAAGCCGGATGGAAGGCTGCGCCCGCTCGGCATCGCCGCGCTGGAGGACAAGATCGTCCAGCGCGCATTGGCCGAGGTGCTGAACGCGATCTACGAGGAGGACTTCCTCGGGTTCTCGTACGGCTTCCGGCCCGGACGCGGCCAGCACGATGCGCTGGACGCCCTATGGGTCGGAATCGACAGCACGAAGGTGGGCTGGGTGCTGGACGCCGACATCCAAGGGTTCTTCGATGCGGTCGACCACGAGTGGTTGATCCGCTTCGTCGAACACCGGATCGGCGACCGGCGAGTGATCCGACTGATCCGCAAATGGCTGAAGGCCGGGGTGAGCGACGAAGCGCAGGTGACGGCGACAGAGGGTGGAACCCCGCAAGGTGCGGTGATTTCGCCTCTCTTGGCCAACATCTACCTGCCCTACGCCTTCGACCTCTGGGCGCATCAATGGCGGCGACGCCACGCCCGGGGGCAGGTCATCCTCGTGCGCTACGCCGACGACATTGTCGCAGGCTTCGAGCACAAAGCCGACGCCGAGCGGTTCTGGGAGGATATGAAAGAGCGCATGGCGCGGTTCGCGCTGACGGTGCATCCCGACAAGACGCGTCTCATCGAGTTCGGCCGCTTCGCTGCGGCGAACCGAAAGCGGCGCGGCGCGGGCAAACCGGAGACATTCGACTTCCTCGGATTCACGCATATCTGCGGGCGCACTCGACGTGGCGGCTTTCTGCTTCGGCGAAAATCGCGGCGCGACCGGATGCGCGCCAAGCTGCGTGCGATCAAGGAGGAACTCCGGCGGCATCGGCACGCGTCCATCCCTGAACAGGGAAGTTGGCTGAAGCGGGTGGTCGTCGGCTGGTACAACTACCATGCCGTGCCCACCAACATCGCCGCCCTGAGCAGCTTCCGGGTGCGATCCAAAGTGATGCAATCATGCTGCGGATTTTTGTGATAGGGAGGGGCGGTTTTGATTTGCGGGCGAGCTGTTTTGGCCGCGCTTGCTCCAATAGGCGTCCCAGTCGCCGTTGATACGGGTGACGCGCAGGGCGAGCATGGCGTCGGCGCGCTCGACGCGCCACCAAGCTCCTGGCAGCTTCAGGCGCTTCTGTGCGATATAGCGATGCGCGCTTTCGATCTCTCCGGAGCCGATCGGCAGATCCCTGGCCAAGGCGTCACGATAGTCGAGTTGGTTTTTCCGACCGCTCAAATAGCGATGGCAAGTTCGGACGGGAGCTTGATCGTCACCAACTGCGGGGGCTCCAAGTGACGAGCGAGCGCCTGCAGCGTCTTCTCCAAATGCCCTGTCTTGAGAGCCTCCTTTTGCGCCTCCATCCAGGCCTCTTTCGCGGCGGCGTCTGGCGCAATCGCCTTGACGGCGGCGCTCAAATATTCGCAAACATGATAAAAATCAATCAAATAGCCGCCTTGTGGGCCGAATTGCGCTTCCACCTGACCCACGATCCAGGCCGCTCCGTCCCCGACCGCGTGAACGCGGGAATCGGCGCCGAAGCCGGCTCGAACCGCGCATCCGAGAAGTTGCCGTCCGGCGGTTTCGACACCGCCCTCGATCGCGCCGGCATAGATTGGCGTCCGGCTCCCCTTGGCGTGCGCGAGAGAAATCTTGGCTTCTCTCCACGACAGCGTCTTGCCTTTGCGCTTGTCCTTCTGGCGGGCGTCCGGCTCCACGATGGGGATCATGCCGCCATCGGTTTCAGCAACAATGTCCTTGTGACGCCCTGGCGCTTCGGGAAAATCTAGCGAGATCTTGCCGGCTTCGAACATGTTTCCGGCATGGCCGAGTGTAACCCTCTGGATCGTGCTCTCTCCGATCTCGAAGCCGTAGTGCTCGCGCAACTTGGCGCGCGCCAGAGCGAAAGGCTGATCCGCGGCGAAGTCGACGATCGCGCGCTGTAGTGGGCCTGAACAACCCCGAGAAACGACTTTCGCGCTGCGCATGAACGGGCGAACGCGCTTCTTCTCGAACCGGTATTGCGGCTCTAAGACCGCGACCTCGCCGAATTTCGTATGCCAGCGGAGTTTTTTTTACCTTGGCGATGCATCCTAAGCTTGTCGACGAATTTCTCGTTCCGTCGCTTCGACCTGGTTCTCGGCCCATCCCTGCATCGCCTCCCGCCCCAACAGCCGCATCTCCTCCACGATCCGCTCCTCGACCGCATCGGCCTCCTTGAAGTTTCCCTCGCTGTTCTCTATCGCCCCAATTATCGACGCGAAATGATCGCGAAGACCAGGGTGCGCCTTGAGACTGGCCAAAATCGCCTCGTCGCTTAGTGTAGCGGCCGTCATCTGTTAATTCCCATCCGTTTCCAAATCCGAACCTTACTCCGCATCACTTTTAATCGCACCCAAAGACGGGGCGCGTCGCCGTAATTGACCTGCCACCGTAGTTGCGTAACTCTTTTACGCAAGGGCGTTCTGCTGTATATACGAATGTTAAGATAATTGCACTGGTCTTCTGACCATGACCGCGGCAACCTTTCGAGGTGGTATCCAATGGCATCGGCCCCTCGTTTTCAAATATTTGTCAGTTCAACGCACATTGATTTGAAATCTGAAAGGGAACTAATTATCAACGAGTTAAACAAGGTAGGATTTATTGCCGTCGGCATGGAGCAGTTTCCGGCGACCGACGAAGAACAAATGGATTTCATAAGGCCAATTATCAACGACTCTGATTACTACATTGTAGTTATCAAGGGAAGATATGGGTCGACGGACAGCGACGGCGTTAGTTACACGGAACGTGAATTCAGGTATGCAGTTGAAATTGGCAAGCCTGCTTTGGCCTTCATTTATCAAAAGAGAAGAGAGCTATCCATATCTGACACTGACGATGATTCCAGAAAAATGGACAAATTGAAAGAATTTATAATTGATTTAAAATCGAGACGAATTGTTAAATATTGGAACAATGCGGATGATCTTGTTGCTGCCGTCAAGGATTCATTGCACGCTCTCGTTAGACGTAAGCCTGGCGTTGGATGGGTGCGTGGGGATCAGGCCGTCGATCCTGCGTTCTACAAAGAATTGGAGAACCTCAGAAATGAAAACAAGATCCTACACGGCAACTTGATGGAAATACTGCAGAAGTTTCATTTCCAAGTACGATCGCTCACGGGCGAGATCACTCAGGAATCCCCTCATTTCGAGAACGGCCTGATTTCGGCGCTTTTCGGCCCTCACGTAGAGCGAATGGGGAGCCCTAAGGCCCCGCATTTGTCGTGGCGCGACCTCTCTCTCGACGATTGCGAGACCCGAACTCGCACTTCAGAACTCGTCATACGAGACTCGCCGCATCAAAATGCCAACCTCCAGTTGCATTTTGGCCCTCGAAAAAATGAGGGGATGGCTGAGGCGAGATCAATTTGTGATATCGTACCACCAGAGCCTCTTGCAAAATTCAATGAGCGCGACGCAATTCGCCTTCATTAGGCGTTGTGAGCGGCCGAGGCTCAGGCCGGCGCGGGCCGAAACTGCGTGACGCGGAGTATTTGATCGACGGCGAGCGCGACGACGCCGAACATGAGGTGGCATTTGACCTTGATCGCGCCGCGCACGCGGACGGCCCGCGCGCCGAATTCGTCCTTCAGTCGGGCGTTCACGCGTTCGGCCATGGTTCGAAAATCAAAGAGCCGGTCGTCGGGGTCGGGTATGTGGATGAGTTTCATGCGCTCGACTTCTTTGGCCCATTCGGCCTTGGCTTCGTGCTGGGCGCGAAAGTTGCGATCGATGATCGGCGCATGGCCGAGCGCCTTGCTGTGGTCATGGATGGCGGCGGCGTCGTAGGCCGCATCCATTAGATCGTAGAGATAGGAGACGCGGGCGCCGGTCATGGTCATCAAGGAATGGCGACCTGACTGTCGTGGACGGAAGCCGAAGTCAGTACGCAGGAGACCGGGATTTGGCCGCAGGCGACATCCAGATGCAGTTTGTAGCCGATCCAGGTTTCCTTGTAGCCCTTGCTGTTCTTCTTGGAGCCGACATCGCACGCGGAGGGCAGATCGGCGAGCATCTGATCGAGGTTCTGCGTGGTCTGCCGTTCGAGCCGGGTCGGCTCGGGTTTTGGCCGTTGCTCGTCCTTGCGCGGGCGTCCGCGCTTGCGCGTCGGCTGAGCGCCATCGGGCGGCGGCGGATCCTCACTTTTGTCGTTCGGCTCCGTCTTGACCGGCTTCTCGCGCGCCTCGATCTCGGTGGCGTCGCGCGCGATCACGCCGACGATGCGCCCGCCGAGCGAGCGCTCGATCAGCGCCGCGTGCATCTTGGCGGGCAGATCGGACTGCGCAAACTCCGCGAAGGCGCGGGAAAACGTCGCTTCCGACGGCACTTGCGAGCGTCGTTCCCAACCGAGAATGCGTCGCAGCGACTTGTCGACATCGAGGCGCTCGATCAGCGCGGTGGTGGTAGGAACGCCCAGCACCGCCTTGGCGACGAAGGCCCTGGCGAGGGCGCGGCGATCGCCTTGCGGCCGGCCGGGGCCTCGGGGCGGTTCGGGAACGAAGGCCTCGAGGCCGATCACGTCGAGGGTCGTGACGAGCCGCCCGAGCGCTTCGGTCATCGGGTCGATTTCCTCACGAAGCCAAGGAAACAGAGTGCCCTGGATATGGTTCCAGCGGGCTTTCATGGCGTCGAGAGGATCGTTGGTCATGCCTGTTATCGCGAATCAGGGCGATGGAACCAAAACAATATTTCAACATCCGCTAAAGACAAGGCGTAATATTTTATAGCATATCACTTGAAACGCGCCGGACTTGATCTAAATATATTGCCTCTCTACGTTAGGATGTCCGAATAATTTTGCAACTGCCTCAACATTGTGGCAATTGGTCGTCGGCTTAGTAACAACGAAGTAACCGTTCACACCCCCGGTCCGTTGCAGCGCTCAGCTATCCCCTCATTTTTTTGAGGGCCCAAATGCAACTGGAGGTTGGCGCTTCGCTGCGACAATTCTCGCATAACGAGTTCCTGAAGCGCGAGTTCGGGGCTCCGAATTGTCGAGAAAGAGGTCGCGTCATGCTCAATGTGGGACCTTAGGGCCCTCCGTTCGCCTCTTATGAGGGCCAAAAAGCCTCGAAGTCAGGCCGTTCACGAAATGAGGGGATTCCTGAGGTTGCAGCGGTATTATGATGCCGGGGGTGTGGCCGTTTGAGCGCCGAGTTGGGGGCTTGCGCTTTGGCGCGAACAGGATTTTACGCCTTGCGTGCCTCCCCGATTCGCCCCTGACTTGAAGGATATCGATCGGACAGACCTGGCGGCGATGTCGCGCGAGGAATTGGAGGACTTGGCTTGGCGGTTGCATGAGTTGGCGCGCGCGCTGGCCAACCGGGCGGGCGAGGACTCCAGGACCAGTTCGCGCCCGCCGTCGAGCGACGACCCCTATCGACGTGACGGGAGAGGCGCTGGGGGCGCGGATCGCCTCGAGGGCGGCGGCGAGGCCGAAACTTCCCCCGCCGCGCCCGAGAAAGCCGGTAAGTCGGACGACAATGGGACCGCCAAACCGGCCGGCAAACGGCCCGGCGAGAAAGGCTGTTGGCGAAGCCGGCCGATCGTTGTGAGCGGAGAAGCCGAGCACGCGCCGACCGTGTGCTCCCGCTGTGGAGCCGCCCTCGGTGGCGAGCTGGAGCGCCGTTGCGTCAGCGCCCATAACACTCTCGAACTCACGCGCGCCGACATGTCGTTGCAAGTCGCCGCGACCAAACACGTCTACTTCGCCGTGCGCTGCCGATGCGGTCACGAGACCGTGTCATGCCCCGGCGTCGGAGCGCGCTCGCCTGTCGAGGGTCGTAGACGAGATCTGACGATGACCGAGCGGTGTCTGGTGGGTCCGATGCTCGCCACTTTCATCGCGGCGTTGTCGCTACGCTTCCGTCTCTCGCGGCGCAAGATCCAGGAATTCCTGGCCGACTGGCTCGCCCTGGAACTCGGGACCGCGACCATCGAGCGCTGCGTCCACGAATTCGGCCTCGCCAGCGAGCCCGTGGTCGAGCAACTCATCGAGGACGTGCGCGCGGCCGAAATCGTCCATCTCGACGAGACCCCCTGGTATCAGCGCGGCGCGTTGCGCTGGATGTGGGTCGCGGCGACGGCGGTCACGATCGTCTATCGCATCGGCAGCCGCCGCAAGGAGGAACTCGCCGCGCTGATCGGCGAGGCCTTCCTGGGTTGGTTCGTGACCGACGGCTACAACGCCTACCGCGACCATCCCCGCCGGCAGCGCTGTCTGGCCCATCTCATCCGCAAGGGTCTGGCGCTCGCGGAGGGCTATTACGGCGCCGGTTCCGGCTTCGGTCGCGACCTCGTGCGCGATCTTCGCCGCCTCATCGAGCGGGTCCATGACGGCGACGCCGACACCGACGCCGTCAAGCGACTGATGGCCCGCGTCAAATGGAACTGCCAGTGCAACCGGCACGACATCGAAAAGAAGGTTCGCGATTTGGCGGGGGAAATCCTCAACGACTGGGACGCGGTCGTCGCGTTCGTCTCCGACCCGAACCTGCCGCCGACCAACAACGAGGCCGAACGCGCGTTGCGCCACGCCGTGATCGCCCGGCGCATCAGCTTCGGAACCCGAACCGACGAGGGCAGCCGGTTCTACGCCGCCGGCCTCAGCGTCGTCGACACCTGCCGAAAGCGGGGCGCCGACCCCTGGGTCTACGCTTGCTCACTCATCGCCGCCGCACGAGCCAACCTACCCTCGCCCCCGATCCCCGCCATCGCCACCGCCTGAATAGCCGCGCGGCTTGAACGTCGCCGGGCCGGGGGGATGTGAACGGTTACACAACGAAGAGGAGAACGAAGATTACGAAAGATTTAAAAGCTTAACTTTTGATGCACGTACTACATGGGACGAGATAGTTGATGAGCTAACTGAGTCACTATATTCTGAAAAAGCTGAATTAACTATAGGTTTACTAATACAAGATTACGTACGTAAACTTGCTATTGCAAACAATACAGAATTCAAAGTATTGCTAGCGGATTCTAATAACCGGTTCGACATAGTACTTAACGGCAATCCCGTGCGTCAGGTACGCTTTCAGCTGGAGCGTCTGGGATTAATTACTACATATTCGAGGAGCGTTACTGACCAAATGTTTGATAGAATTCATACAACTACGCATTTATGTTGGTCATTGACTCCAAAAGGACGAGCGTATATTTCGGAACTGAAGGCAATACGTAGAAAATAGTTTAACGATTCTACCTTCCGGTCTTCCGGCAATTGCACAATTACGGTGACAATGGTGCGCCAGGCGAGCTGGCGCGATCCAGCCGGTGGAAGTCCGGCGCAGGTAGGGAGTAGCGTCCGCCTGCTAGCGAGTGTTGCGGCGTGGAAGGCGACGACCACGGCGAAGCGTACACAGCGATCATGCGGGGTGTGGGATTGAGCCCCGAAATACCGAAATTCGCGGAGGCCGAGGCTTTCACTGTAGTCGAAGGCAAAATGTGCGGCGCCGTTATGCGAGGCGCTGACGCTCCGCTGGGGTCGAAGGCCACATCACGTATGAAAGGATCGCGTCGGAACCTGGGAGACCTCATCTGGCCCGCGGTCGCGACGGCGATCCCGGGCCGCGGCAGGAAGTCGAGGAGACGAAGCTGCCGGGGAACAGCTGAGGAGTCGGACGGCCGCATACTACCGATGAAGCGTCGAACAAAGCCGAGTGACATCGGTGGCGGAGATAGTGGAGGGAAGGCGACCGGTCGAAGGGAAGGTGAGCGGCAACGCATGCTCCGGACCCAGTGCCGGGCTCGCATGTCACAGAAGCGGCAAGCCTACGGATCGATGGCGTCCAAACCCACGATCGCGTCCGACTTTCGACAAAAGCCCGGTGCGGGAAAGCTGCACGCCGGGATCTGGTGCAGCGAAGCTAGCTGCCATTCTAGCGGGTGAGAGTCCCGCCAACAGAAGGAGTTCAGGCCACTGTTGTAGTCATATCCAGCGGCAGGAAGGGCGACCGACCTGCCGGAAGCCTGGAAGTAAAAGTCCTCTGGGGCCGGGGAGACCTGGTCTGATCCGTCACAGGAGGGCGAGCAAACCGACAGGCCGTAGCGTAAGTGAATCGGGAAGCCCCGAAAGACGTGCCCTGCGTGAAACGGATTGCAGGAATTATGGGAGTGCCGAGCTGTTCAGATCCTGGCGAAGGCCATGTTCGGCATCGGAGAACTGGACCATGACGATGACGAAACTCCCCGGGGTCATAGAGGGCGGCATGTCGGGAAAGAATGGACAGCGAAAGCTCGGAACCACTCGTGGGTCGCCTAGGCGCTCCCGCACAGCGAAGGCATCGCGTATAAGCCGCCAAGCGGCGAAGTCGCGATGTGCCTGCGAGTGGGACGCATGGGGTCGATTAAGTGAAGACGGATCGGGACAGCATAACCCGAACCCGAGCGAGGACCCCTGGGGCGGAGGACGACCCATCCTCCATGGCGGTGCATTGGCGAGTGGGCGACCCGACACCGTGCGGGACTATCGCAGGCATGTCGCGATGCACGAAGGACGAAGGCAAACCGAACGCTCGTCAGTGTACGTCGGGAGCAGACTTAAACTGGTGGTCGATATCGGGAAGGCATCGCCCGAAAGCCGGCCTTTCAGCCGTACTGGGGAAAACCCGCCGTACGGAATGATAGGGGGGATCAAGGAAACGTCGGCATCATTCGAAGCCCGGTCCGCGCCTTGATCCAACCCGACTGGGGGCGAAAGCCAGCAATGGCTGAGCTACCCGACAAAGCCGCACGCCGGGATCTGCGCGGGGGGCGGTGAGTAATCACCGTCC
Organism: uncultured Alphaproteobacteria bacterium; assembly: GCA_963768555.1. Classification (GTDB taxonomy): domain Bacteria; phylum Pseudomonadota; class Alphaproteobacteria; order Rhizobiales; family Beijerinckiaceae; genus Roseiarcus. Next base: position 17,580 of record CAVYIZ010000091.1, on the reverse strand, counting down.
CTACCGCGACCCGTAATCACCAGCGCCAACGCCGAGGAGCAACAGGCGCGCTTCGACGAATTCCGCCGGCATTACAACGAGGAGCGTCCGCACGAGGCGCTCGGACAGAGGCCGCCAGCCGAGCTCTATGACCCTTCGCCGCGCGCCATGCCCGAGCGGATCGAAGACCCCTGGTATGACGCCGATCACCAGGTGCGGCGCGTGCGCAGCGCCGGCGAGATCAAGTGGCGGGGCGAATTCGCCTTCGTCAGCGAGGCGTTGGCGGGCGAACTCGTGGGTTTGGCCGAACTCGACACCGGAGATCATGTCGTGCGCTTCTGCGGCCGCGACGTGGGCCTCCTCGATCGCCACGGCGTGTTCCGTCGCTTCGCTCCGCCCCGTACGGGGCTCCGCAAAGCGACGGAACACGCCGCAAACCAAAAACTGTCAGCCATCAACCCGGTCCAAAGTGTCAGCAATCAGCTCGGTTGATCAGCCTGATGCCCAACCACGTGCATCACATCCTGACGCCCAAAACGCCCGAGGGGCTCGACCGGGCGCTCGGTATGATCGGCACTATTCCGCCTTCGTCAACGCGCGCAACCGCGTGACCGGCCATCTCTTCCAGGGGCGCTTTTCCTCGGTCGTGGTGGACGAGCAACACCTGATGGCGGCGGCGCGCTATGTGGCGACGAATCCGGTTCGGGCGCGGCTCGTCGAGCGCGCCGAGGATTGGCCGTGGTCGAGCGTGCGGGCGCATCTGGCCGGCCGCGACGACGGGCTGGTCGAGGTCGCGCCGCTGCTGTCGCGCTGCGGCGGGCGCTTCGCCGACCTGATCGCCGAGGAGGCGGACGCGGCCCTCGTCGCGGCGTTGCGCGCCTCCGAGACGATCGGCCGGCCGCTCGGTCCGTCGGCGTTTCTCGACCGGCTCGCCGCGCTCACCGGGCGCGATCCGCGCCCCAGGAAGCGCGGCCGCAAGCCGCGGCTCGCCGCGCAGGCCGCGGGCTGACCGGCTAGGCTCGGGGGCTTAACAAAGACAGGCGGAAGGTCTGAAGGAGGTAACGTAAAGCGCCGTGATCCCGCTCCACGTTTCTCGATGCGATTGGCCGCCGCCTCAACCGTCCCGTCACGTCCGGCAAGGTCGGACGCGACGGACCGCGCTCCAGAGACAAATGGGTAAACGAGCTTGTGTCAACGTAATTTCTACTGCATCTTCGGCCGAAGTCCCGCTTTCCGGCCATTCAGACCGACTATCGCCGCTTTCAGGCTGAGGTCGAGGCGCTACTCGTTCCCCGTCGCCTCCATCCCAAGGATCTCACCCACAACGACTTCCTCTGGGCAGTTAATGACTGGATCGACGCCCGAGCGCCTCAGGCCTGAGCGGCACGAACTTCGGCTCAGCCGAGAACAACAGCATTGCCAGGGGTTCGAGCGACGAGGCCGTTGTGGCCGCCGCCGACGACGATGACGTCGCTCATTCGTTCGCCCGGCGCCTCAGACGTCGAATTTCACCCCCTGGGCGAGCGGCAGCCTGGCCGAATAGTTCACCGTGCTCGTCTGCCGGCGCATGTAGCTCTTCCAGGCGTCGGAGCCGCTCTCCCGTCCGCCTCCGGTCTCCTTGTCGCCGCCGAAGGCGCCGCCGATCTCGGCCCCCGACGGACCGATGTTGACGTTGGCGATGCCGCAATCGGAGCCGGCTGCGGAAAGGAACGCCTCCGCCTCGCGCAGATTGAGGGTGAAGATGCAGGACGAGAGGCCCTGGGGCACGCCGTTCTGAATGGCGATCGCCTCTTCCAAAGTCTCGTAGCCGAGCGTGTAGAGGATCGGCGCGAAGGTTTCCTCGCGCACCGTCGCGGTCTGGCCCGGCATCTCGACGATCGCGGGCTCGACGTAGGCGCCGCCGTTCGGCGTGCGCTCGGCCACGGTTCGGCCGCCGTGCACGACGCCGCCCTCCGCCTTGGCGCGGGCCAGCGCCGTGGCCATCCGGTCGCGCGCGGAATGGTCGATGAGCGGCCCGACCAGCGTTCCCGCTTCGCGCGGATCGCCGATCGGGAGGCTGGCGTAGGCGCTGACGAGACGCTGAGTGAGCTCGCCGCGGATCGAATGATGCACGATCAGTCGCCGAAGCGAGGTGCAGCGCTGTCCCGCGGTGCCGACGGCCGAGAACAGGATGGCTCGGACCGCCATGTCGAGATCGGCGGAGGGCGCGACGATCATCGCGTTGTTGCCGCCGAGCTCAAGAATGGCGCGCCCGAACCGGGCGGCGACTTTCGGGCCGACGACCGATCCCATCCGGGTCGAGCCCGTCGCCGAGACGATCGGCACGTCCCTGGAGGCGACCAGCGCCTCGACAATCGCCGGCCCGCCGATGACGACCTGCGCGAGCCCGTCCGGCGCCTCGGCGCCGAAGCGCCTTGCGGCGCGTTCGAACGCCTTCATCGCCGCAAGCGCGCTGAGCGGCGTCTTCTCCGACGGCTTCCAGATCACCGGATCGCCGCACACGAGCGCCAAGGCCGCATTCCACGACCAGACCGCAACCGGGAAATTGAAGGCGGAAATGACCGCGCACGGCCCCATCGGGTGCCATGTCTCCATCATGCGATGGCCCGGGCGCTCGGAGGCGATGGTGAGGCCATAGATCTGTCGCGAGAGGCCGACGGCGAAATCGCAGATGTCGATCATCTCCTGCACTTCGCCGAGACCCTCGGAGACGATCTTTCCGGCCTCGAGCGTGACGACGGCGCCGAGCGCCTCCTTGGCGGCGCGCAATTCCTCGCCGAGCAGGCGGACGAGTTCGCCTCGATGCGGAGGGGGAACGTCGCGCCAGGGGACGAAGGCGCTCCTGGCGCGGGCAATGACGGCAGGCATATCGGAGAGAGGCGTTTCCGGCACGCGGGCGATTTCTGCGCCGTCGATCGGCGAGCGTACGGCAAGCGAGCCGCCGGTCAATTCCGCCGGGCCAAGGCCCGCCCGCTGAAGAATCTGGCTGGTCATGGTTCGCGCCCTTCTTTCTGCGAGCGGCCTTTTCCACCTCAAATCGCTCGGCGACAAGTCCTCAAACGTTCCGCTGGCGGCGTCAATTCTGCTCTCTCCCTTCACCATTTGACTTCCGCGCCGCTTCCATGGACCTTCCGCGGCGGGCGAGCCGCGGCGGAACGCGCGGCGAACAGGGAGGGCCGATGCCCGCGATTGCCTCGAACGTGATCGTCGGAAGCGACGACTTCCGCGCCAACCGCGTCGCGCATCTCGAGCTGATCGCCGAATTCCGCGCCCTCGAGCGGAAGGTCCGGGAAGCCTCCGCCCGCGCGGACGCGAAATTTCGCGCAAGGGGACAGTTGCCGCCGCGCGAGCGCCTCAACTGGCTCCTCGACCGCGATTCGCCCTTTCTCGAGCTTCTCGAGCCTCTGCGGCCTCGGCATGCATGAGGACGACGGGGCGGACAACGTCTACGGCGGCGGCCTGATCGCCGGGATCGGCTTTGTCTCGGGGATCCGGGCGATGGTCGCGGCCAACGATTCGGGGATCAAGGGCGGCGCCGCGCATCCGATGGGGGTCGAGAAGGCGATCCGCGCCCAGGAGATCGCGCTCGCCGAGAAGCTGCCCTACGTCCAGCTCGTCGAAAGCGCCGGCGCCAACCTGATGCTGCAGGCGGAGATGTTCGTGCGCGGCGGCGCGACCTTCGCCAACATGGCGCGGCTGTCGGCGGCGGGGATTCCGGTCGTCTCGATCGTGCACGGCTCCTCGACCGCGGGCGGCGCCTATCAGACCGGCCTCGCCGACTATGTCGTGATGGTGCGCGGCCGCTCGAAAGTCTTTCTCGCCGGGCCGCCCCTGCTCAAGGCTGCGACCGGCGAGATCGCCGGCGACGAGGAGCTCGGCGGGGCGGAGCTGCATTGCGCGACGACGGGCCTCGGCGAATATCTCGCCGAGGACGACGCGGACGCGCTGCGCATCGGCCGGGAAATTCTCGCCCGCATCGGCTGGGGAGCCCCGCCGGCCCGCACGCGCCGCGCCCGCGCCCCTGTACGACCCGGAGGAGCTTCTCGGGATCGTGCCGGTCGACTACCGGAAGCCCTATGACGTGCGCGAAGTGATCGCCCGCCTCGTCGACGGCTCGGACTATCTCGATTTCAAGCCGTCCTACGGGCCCGAGACCGTCTGCGGCCACGCGGCGATCGAGGGCCGCGCGATCGGCCTCATCGGCAACAACGGCCCGATCGACTCGGCCGGCTCGAGCAAGGCCGGCCAGTTCATCCAGCTCTGCTGCCAGGCCGGCCTGCCGATCGTCTTCCTGCAGAACACCACCGGCTATCTCGTCGGCGTCGAGGCCGAGAGCTCGGGCATCGTCAAGCACGGCTCGAAGATGATCCAGGCGGTCACCAACGCCAGCGCGCCGAAGCTCACGCTCCAGATCGGCGGCTCGTTCGGCGCCGGCCATTACGGCATGTGCGGACGGGCCTTCGGCCCGCGCTTCCTGTTCTCCTGGCCGAACGCCCGCGTCGCGGTGATGGGCGGCGAGCAGGCGGCGAAGGTGATGGCGATCGTCGCCGAGGAGGCGGCGACCGCGCGCGGGCTGCCGTTCGACGCGGAAAAGGCGAAGGCCCAGGGGGCGAAGATCGTCGCGGGCTACGACCGCCAGTCGACCGCGCTCTTCGCCACCGCGCGGCTCTGGGACGACGGCCTCATCGACCCGCGCGACAGCCGCGCGACGCTCGCCTTCTGCCTCGACACCTGCGCCGAGGCGCAAGCGCGGACGCTCCGCCCCAATTCGTTCGGCGTCGCGAGGTTCTGACGATGGCCGCGCTCCTTCGGGTTCATGCAGACCGGCCGCCGCCTCAGGCTCACGCTCGACGACCCGCGCCGCCAGAACGCCCTGTCGGCCGAAATGGTCGCCGCGATCGGTCATGCGCTCGACGACGCCCCTCCGGACTCGCCGCGCTGATCGTCGAGGGCGCGGGCGGGGTCTTCAGCGCCGGGGCCGACCTGAAGTCGCTGTCGGAAGCCCTGGCGAAGCCGCCTCCGCCGGGCGAGACCGACCCTCTGCAGGCGCTCAACGCCGCCGGCGGCCGTTTTTTCGCCCGCTTCGCCGCGCTGCCTTTCGTGACCATCGCGGTCGTCGACGGCGCGGCGGTCGGCGGCGGCATGGGTCTCGCCGCCGCGGCCGACATCGTCATCGCGACCGCCCGCGCCCGCTTCGCGCTCACCGAGACGAGCCTCGGCCTGCCGCCGGCGCAGATCGCGCCCTATCTGGTCGCGCGCCTGGGCGAGCGCGTCGCGCGGCGTCTGGCGTTGACCGGCGCGCGGCGTCGACGGGCGCGAGGCCGCGGCGCTCGGCCTCGCCGACTTCTTCTGCGAGGGGGACGCGGAGCGCGACGCGAAGCTCGAAGTCGCTGCTTCAGGCCGTCGAGCGCTGCGCGCCGGGCGCCAATGCGGAGACCAAGCGTCTCTTCGCCGCCTGCCGCGCGCTGTCCCCCGAGGCCTATGTCGAGACGGCGGCGAAGAGCTTTGCCGATGCGCTGCGCGGCCCCGAAGGGCGCGAGGGCCTCGCGGCGTTCGCGGAAAAGCGCGCGCCGTCCTGGGCGAGATGATCGGCATGAGCCGGCGTTTTTCCTCGGTCCTCATCGCCAACCGCGGCGAGATCGCCTGCCGCGTCATTCGCGCCGCGCGCGCGGAAGGCCTCCGCACGGTCGCCGTCTTCAGCGACGCCGACGCCGATGCGCTGCATGTGCGCCTCGCCGACGCCGCCGTCCGCATCGGCCCGGCTCCGTCTCAGGGAGTCCTACCTGTCGATCGAGAAGCTCATCGCCGCGGCGAAGGCGACCGGCGCCGAGGCCGTCCATCCCGGCTACGGCTTCCTCGCCGAAAGCGCCGCCTTCGCCGAAGCCTGCGCATCCGCCGGCCTCGTCTTCGTCGGCCCGCCGCCCTCGGCGATCCGCGCCATGGGCGACAAGGCCGCCGCCAAGGCGCTGATGGAGGCGGCGGGCGTGCCCTGCGCTCCCGGCTATCACGGCGACGACCAAAGCCCGGCGCGCTTTGCCGCGGAGGCCGAGCGCATCGGCTATCCGGTCATGGTGAAGGCGAGCGCCGGCGGGGGCGGCCGCGGCATGCGGATCGTGCGCGAGCCGGGCGCGCTCGAGGCCGCGCTGCGCTCGGCGAGCGCCGAAGCCGAGGCCGCTTTCGGCGACGGCCGCCTCATCCTCGAGCGCGCGCTCACCGGCGCGCGCCACGTCGAGATCCAGGTGTTCGGCGACGAGCGGGGGAGGATCGTCCATCTCGGCGAGCGCGACTGCTCGATCCAGCGCCGCCATCAGAAGCTGATCGAGGAAGCGCCGTCGCCCGCCGTGACGCCCGAGTTGCGCGCGTCGATGGGCGCGGCGGCGGTCAAGGCGGCCGCGGCGGTCGGCTATGTCGGAGCGGGAACGGTCGAGTTCCTTCTTGCGCGCGACGGCCGGTTCTATTTCCTGGAAATGAACACGCGCATCCAGGTCGAGCATCCGGTGACCGAATGCGTGACCGGCGTCGATTGCGTGCGGCTGCAGTTTCAGATCGCGCAAGGGCGGCCGCTGCCCTTCGACCAGTCGGACGTCGCCCTCCGCGGCCACGCGATCGAGGCGCGGCTCTACGCCGAGGATCCTGCAGCCGACTTCCTGCCCTCGACCGGGCGGATCGCCGCCTGGCGCGCCCCGGAAGGGGAGGGGGTGCGCGTCGATTGCGGCGTCGAGAGCGGCGCGACGGTGACGCCCTTCTACGATTCCCTGCTCGCCAAGATCATCGCCTTCGGCGCGGACCGCGAGGAGGCGAGGGCCCGGCTCGTCAGCGCCCTCGAGGCGACGTTCGTCGCGGGCGTGACGACCAACCGCGATCTCCTTCTCGACGCGCTGCGGCGGCCGGATTTCGTCGACGGAAAGGCGACGACCGACTTCATCGGCCGCCGCGGCGCCGAGCGCGCCGCGCCCGAGCCCGACGGCGATCGCGCTCGCCGCGCTGCTGTTCGTCGAGCGGGGCGGCCCGCCCGCGCCGAGCGCGGGCTGGCGCGCTTCGCCTCTGCGTCTTGCGGTCGACGGAGCCGAGTATGCCGCCTCGGTTCGCCGGCAGGGCGAGCGAATGGATCGTCACGGTCGACGGCGAGGCGCTGGCGATGCGGCTCGTGTCGCGCAACGACTCCGAAGTTCGCGTTTCGCGCGACGGAATCGTCCTCGGCGCCGCATATGCGCGCGACGCGCGACGACCTGTGGCTCGATTTCGAAGGCGCCATCCGGCGCGTCGTCGACCGGACCTACGATCCGCCGCGGCTCGAGGACGAGCATGCGGACGGAGCGGTTCGCTCGCCGGTCAGCGGCGTCGTCGTCGGGGTCGAGGCGAAAGCCGGCGATCGGGTCCGGCGCGGGACAGACGCTCGCGACGGTCGAAGCGATGAAAATGCAATATTCCATTCTCGCGCCGATCGACGGCGTGATCGCCCATGCGAGCGCGGTCGCCGGCCAGCAGGCGCCGTTGCGCGCGCTGCTGTTCGCCATCGAACCGCACGGAGACTGACATGGAGAAGGCCGTCGTCACCTGCGCGCTGACCGGGGTCCTCACCAACCCCGCCGACTATCCTGCGCCGGTGACGCCTGAAGAGATGGCGCGCGAGGCGAAGCGCGCGTTCGACGAGGGCGCGAGCGTCGTCCATGTCCATTTCCGGCGGCAGGAGCCGAACCTGGGGCATTGGCCGTCGTGGGAGCCCAAGGTCGCGACCGCGATCGTCGCGGCGATCCGCGACGCCTGCCCCGGAATCATCGTCAACCAGACGACCGGGGTGATCGGCGACGACATCACCGGCCCCCTGAAATGTCTGGCGGCGGTGCGGCCCGAGATCGCCGCGCTCAACGCCGGCTCGCTCAATTATCTGAAGACGCGCGCCGACGGGACCTGGGCCTGGCCGCCGGTCCTGTTCGACAATCCGGTCGACAAGATCCGCAAGTTTCTGCAGTCGATGTGCGCCAAGGGGATCGAGCCCGAGTTCGAGTGCTTCGACCTCGGCATGGTGCGCACGGCGGCCGCGATCGCGCCGCAATTGCGGCTACGACCGGCCGCCGAAATACAACCTCGTGATGGGCGTCGAATTCGGCATGCCCGCCGATCCGGAGCTGCTGCCCTATCTCTTGCGCTTCGTCGCCGCCGGCGCGCGCTGGAGCGTCACCGCGATCGGACGCAAGGAGATCTGGCCGCTGCACCGGCGCGCCGCCGAGCTCGGCGGCGATCTGCGCACCGGCCTCGAGGACACGATCCACCTGCCCGACGGCTCGCGCGCCGCCTCGAACGGCGATCTCGTCAAGGCGCTCGTGGCAATCGCCCGCGAAGCGGGACGCGCCGTCGCCTCGCCCGAAGAGGCGCGCGTCGCGCTCCGCCTGTCGCCGCAACCGAAGGAGGCGCTGCCATGACCGCCCAAACGTTCGACGCCGTTCGCCTGAGCCCGTTCTACAAAGCCGAGCACGAGGCGTTCCGGCAGAGCCTGCGCCGCTTCGTCGCGCGCGAGATCGAGCCCTACGCCAACGACTGGGACGAGGCCGGCGAGTTCCCGCGCGAGCTCTACAGGAAGGCCGCCGCGGTCGGCTACATGGGGCTCGGCTTTCCCGAGCGCTACGGCGGGACCGAGGGCGACCGCTTCATGCGCATCATCGCGATGCAGGAGATCGCGCGCGCCGGCTGCGGCGGCGTGGCGGCGGGCCTCTTCAGCCACACCATCGGCGCGCCGCCGATCCTGCACCGCGGGTCGGAGGAGATGAAGGCGCGCGTGCTGCCGCAGATTCTTTCCGGCGAGAAGATCTCGGCGCTCGCCATCACCGAGCCGAGCGGCGGCTCCGACGTCGCCAACCTCCGGACGACGGCGCGGCGCGACGGCGACCATTACGTCATCAACGGCTCGAAGACCTTCATCACCTCGGGCATGCGGGCCGACTTCATCACGCTCGCGGTGCGCACCGGCGGCCCGGCGCGAGCGGCGTCAGCCTCGATCCTCGTCGAGGGCGATCCCGAGGGCCTGCAGCGCACGTTGCTCAAGAAGATGGGCTGGTGGTGCTCCGACACCGCGACGCTCTATTTCGACAATTGCCGCGTGCCGGCGGAGAACCTGATCGGCGAGGAGGGCGCGGGCTTTCGCGCCATCATGCTCAATTTCAACGACGAGCGGCTGCACGGCGCGGCCGGCGCGATCTCGGCCGCGCGGGTCTGTCTCGAGGAGGCGATCGCCTACGCCAAGGAGCGGGTGACCTTCGGCAAGCCGATCATCGAGCACCAGGTGATCCGCCACAAGCTCGTCGACATGGCGATGCGGATCGAGGCGTCGCAGGCGATGCTCGAGCTTCTGACCTGGCGGCTCGAGCAGGGCGAGAACCCGGTCGCCGAAATCTGCATGCTGAAGAACCAGGCGACGACCACGCTCGCCTTCTGCGCCTCGGAGGGGGTGCAGATCTTCGGCGGCGCCGGCTTCATGCGCGGCGTCAAGGTCGAGCGCATCTATCGCGAGGTCAAGGTCAACGCCATCGGCGCCGGCACCGAGGAGATCATGAAGGACCTCGCCAGCCGCCAGATGGGGCTTTAGCCTTACAGCACAAGCCGTTTGAGGCCTTGCTTGAGGAGAACTACGTTGAAGTTGATCAGCAGGCCAATACGGAGGCTGGAGAGCTTCAGATAGGTCAGGACTTGCGCGTCGTGGATCGGCGCGAGCGCGTCGAGAGCGACTTGACCTCGACGATGACCGAGCCGTCGACGACGAGGTCCAGCCGGTAGCCGGCGTCCAACCGTTCTCCCTCGTAGACAACCGGCAGCGCGAGCTGGCGCTCAACCTGGACGCCTCTCCGCGCGAGCTCGTGCGCGAGGCAATGCTCATATGCCGACTCCAGCAATCCGGGGCCGAGGACCTTGTGCACTTGCAGCGCTGCATCAATGCATTGCCGCGCGGCTGCCTCCGCGCGCGCCGGAATTCGGAGCATGCCCCACCTTCGCGCCCCTTCGTGTGCTTTCTGAAGAATTACCACAAAGAACACAAAGGAGCACGAAGACTTTATCATCTGAGCAAACGTTCGATTGGTGCTCTGACTTCGTGCTTCTTTGTGTCCTTCGTGGTAAATCTTTTTAACACAAAGACACGAAGAGGCACGGAGCTCGCGATGATCACTCTCTGGCACTGCGTCGACGCCCGCTCGTTCCGGGCGCTCTGGGCGCTGGAGGAGGTCGGCCAGCCGTACCGCCTCGAAATTTTGCCGTTCCCGCCGCGCTACCTTGCCCGCGAGTATCTCGAGCTCAACCCGCTCGGCACCGTCCCGCTGATGATCGACGGCGACGTGCGGATGACGGAATCCGCCGCCATCTGCCAATATCTCGCTGAGCGCTACGCCGGGCCGCCGCTCAGCGTGCGGCCGGACGAGCCCGGCTTCGGCGCCTACCTCAACGCGCTCCATTTCGGCGAGGCGACGCTGACCTTTCCGCAAGCTCTCATGCTGCGCTACGGCCGTTTCGAGCCGCCCGAGCGCCGCCTGCCTCAGGCGGTCGCGGACTACGGGCGCTGGACTCTCGGCCGCCTCGCCGGGCTCGAAAGCCTGATGGGCGGCGCCGACCACGTCGCGGCGAACCGCTTCACGGCCGCCGACATTTCGATCGGCTATGCGCTGATGCTGCTCAAGATCACCGGTCTGTTCGACCAGGCGCCGGCGTCCGTCCAAGCCTATTACGGTCGGCTGAGGGAGCGGCCGGCGTTCAAGCGGGCGAAGGCGGCGCAGAAGGTCGCGGCGAGCGAGAAGGGCGTGCCGCCGCCGCCGGCGCCGATGGTGAGCTTCCTCGCTCCGGAATACGCGCTGAGCAAAGTCGGCTCGTCCCGCATCAGCGCACTCTCGACCTCGGCCGGATAGACGTTCTCGCCGCCGGTGATGATCATGTCCTTGATGCGGTCGCTGATGGTCAGAATCCGTCCTCGTCGAAGTAGCCCGCGTCGCCGGTGCGGAGCCAGCCCTCCTCGTCGATCGCCAGCGCCGTCGCGTCGGGCAGGTTCCAGTGGCCCGGAGTGACATTCGGCCCGCGCACCAGGATCTCCCCCTGGATGCGCGGAGTCTCGATCTTCGCGCCGCTCGAATCGACGATCTCGACCTCGACGAACATCGGCGTCTTGCCGCCATCCGGCGATCGCCGAGGTGGCGGTGATCGGCGAGCCGGACGAGCAATGGGGCGAGGGGGTGGTCGCGGTCGCGGCGCTCAAAGCCGGGCAGTCGCTCACGATCGAGGAGCTGCGCGACTTCGCCGGCGAGTTGCTCGCCCGCTACAATCTGCCGCGCCGACTCGAGATCGTAACCGCCCTGCCGCGCAACGCCACGGGGAAGATTTCTCAAGTACCAGCTGCGGCAGAGGTTTACGAAGCCCAGAGACGCCGCGTAATGTCTGATATACAAAAATCAAGCTATACACTTTTGGTTTTTTATCAAAACCCGCCGCCGCACGGGAGCCGGCGGGAGGGACACTGTTTGGCGCCGAATGCGTTGAGAAGACTGAGTTGCGGACAAACCTGACGCGACGCCGTCCAACACCGCCGCCCGGACAAGCGACTGATGCGGGGTATGAGGACGCGACAGGTGCAGGCTCAACGGGGCTTCTCGAACACCGTCGGTGCTTATCCATCGGACCCTTCAGAGATCCGGACTTGATCCGGATCGCTTGGACGGTCAGCACCGCCAACATAGTGGCAAGCTTCGCCCAAGGGCGGCGATCCCGTCAGGCGGGGTATCGCTGGCGCAGTGCCTTCTTGTCGATCTTGCCGACGCTGGTCTTGGGGATCTCGTCGACGACGACCACCCGGTCCGGCACGCCGTAGTTCGACAGCTCCCCGCGCGAGACGAAGCCCATCAGGTGTGCGCGCACCTGGTCGAGTTCGACGGTGTCGTCCCCCCGCAGCACGACGATGGCCAGCGGTCGTTCCGACCATTTCGGATCGGGAACCCCGATCACAGCCGCCTCGGCGACCTGCGGCATCTGCTGCAGCATGTTTTCGAGGTCGAGCGAGGACACCCACTCGCCGCCGGTCTTGATCACATCCTTCAGCCGGTCGGTGATCCTGAGATAGCCGTCCGGGGTGAGCATGCCGATGTCGCCGGTGTGCAGCCATCCGCCCTCCCACAGCTTGTTTGAAGCGGCCTGATCGTGCAGATAGCCCTGCGTCAGCCACGGGGCGCGCACAACGATCTCGCCGGCGGAGCGGCTGTCGCGTAGCACGTCGTTCATTGCCTCGTCCACAACGCGGATTTGCACCAGGTCGATCGGCCGGCCTGCCCGGCAGCGAACGTCCAACTGACGGTCCCGGTCCCATGTCAGCATCTCCGGGCGGAGCCGCGAGATCGTCAGTATCGGACACGTCTCGGACAAGCCGTATCCGCCGAAGACGTCGATCCCCGCCTCCAGGCCCTGCGCAGCGAGGGAATGCGGCAAAGGACCGCCGCCGATGATAACCTTCCACCCCTTCAGGTCGACGGCGCAGCGCCTCGCGCCCGCCATCACCATCTCGAAGAGCGTCGACACACAGTGCGAGAAAGTCACCTTCTCGCGCTCGATCAGTCGGGCGAGCGTGTCGGGCAGGTAGCGGCCTGGATAGACCTGCTTCACGCCGCGCATGGTCGCGATGTACGGTACGCCCCATGCATGCACGTGGAACATGGGCGTGATCGGCATGTAGACGTCGTCTTCGTTGAAGCAACCGTGGCCGGTTCCGCTGAGCGCGTTGGCGGCAGCGAAGGTGTGCAGGACGAGCTGGCGGTGGCTGAAGAAGACGCCCTTGGGCAGCCCCGTCGTGCCAGTCGTGTAGAAGGTCGTCGCGCGCGTGTTCTCGTCGAGTGCAGGAAACTTGTAGTCGGGGTCCGCGGCGGCGAGAAGCGCCTCGTACTCGCCCGCGAGCGGCAGCGAGGTTGTTACGTCCGCGCCGCTGTCCGACATCAGGACGAGCTTCTTGCCCGGCACCACCCGCTCCCAGATATCCTCGAGCATCGGGAGGAACTCGCCGTTGACCAGGATCATGTCATCGGGCGCATGGTTGATCGTGTAGAGCACCTGTTCGGGCGACAGCCGCACGTTCACCGTGTGCAACACCGCTCCCATCATCGGCACCGCGAAAAAGCATTCGAGATAGCGGTTGGTGTCCCAGTCCATCATGGCGACCATATGCCCATGGCGCACACCAAGGGCGGCGAGCGCGGACCCCAGCCGGCCGATCCGTTCCTCGAACTCGCGATAGGTGAGACGCCGCTTGTCTGCGTAGACGATTTGCTGGTCGGGCGCGCGTCGGACCCCCGTCAGCAACAGCTCACGGATGGTCAGCGGATAGACATGCGCGCTCGAAGCCCGCGTGGCGGTGTCATCGGTCATGTGGAGTGCCTTTCGTTCGCCGTGCCTGAGACCCACGGAATCACGCAGCGGATGCACGGCGCGGCTCGTGGCAGGCCGTCCGCGCGTCGTCTGGATCCCGGCAGAGAGCTGCGGCGGTCACGCCGTGTGTTTCGGATGGTGTCTGGGCCTATGGATGCTGGCGACAGGATGATGTTAAATTGCCCGGCTCCACACGGGGACCGTGGTGTCTGGCGAACCGAGTTTCCACGACGGGGCTAGTTCATCGTAGAGGCCCACGACATCAATATCGACAGGCTTAGGACTGCCCCCGGTCCACACGGGGACCGTGGTGTCTGGCGAACCGAGTTTCCACGACGGGGCTAGTTCATCGTAGAGGCCCACGACATCAATATCGACAGGCTTAGGACTGCCCTTTCGAAGGGAGCGGTTTTTGCGTGACATATTCGCCCTCCATGATCAGGAGACATTGTTCCCGATAACACGAACCCGTCAGTGATTGGTTGATTTGCGTCAAATGGCGTCGCGGTCAGTGCAGACCAACGCGGCCCGGCAGCACGAAGGAAACCACTGCCGGGCGGGCGAGGCCATGGTATGGCCGGATGCAGACTGCAGTCGCCGAGCTCAAGAGACTGGCCGAGAGCGTCCATGCCTTCCATTGGCTCGTCACGTCAGTTCGTTGTCCATCGCGCCGCGCGCGTTCCCGCCGGATCCGCTGCCGACAGCAAAACCGGGCGAATTTGCGCCGTTTCGCTTACATGTCGCCATAGTTGGGCCCTCCCCCGCCTTCCGGCGGAGTCCAGACGATGTTCTGCGCTGGGTCCTTAATGTCGCAGGTTTTGCAGTGAACGCAATTCGGCGCGTTGATGACGAAGCGCGGATCGACGCGGTTTTTTTCATCGCCGTAGACCACCTCGTAAACTCCGGCCGGGCAATAGAGCCGGGCCGGCTCGCCGTAGCGCGGCAGATTTTCCTTGATCGGGACGGCCGGGTCGATGAGACGCAAATGGACCGGCTGATCCTCCTCGTGGTTGGTGTTCGATAGAAAGAGCGACGAGAGCTTGTCGAAAGTCAGGACCCCGTCCGGCTTCGGATAGGCGATCGGCCTGGCCTCGGCGATCGGCTTCAGGGTCGCGCTGTCCGGCTTGGTGTGCTTGAGCGCGCCGAACAGCGATCCGCCGAACAGCTCATGGGTCCACATGTCGAATTCCGCCGAGGCTGACGCCGAGCGCAAGGCCGAACCGCGACCAGAGCGCTTTCACGTTGCGCACTCTGTAGAGGTCGCGGCCGATGTCGGAGGCGCGCCACGCGTTCTCGTAAGCCATGAGCTCGTCGTTGGCGCGGCCGCCGGCGAGCGCGTCCTCGACCGCCTCGGCCGCGAGCATTCCGGACAGGATGGCGTTATGCGCGCCCTTGATGCGGGCGAAGTTGACGAACCCCGCCGCGCAGCCGATCAGCGCCCCGCCAGGAAAAACCAGTCTCGGCACGGAATACCAGCCGCCGGAGGCGAGCGCGCGCGCGCCGTAGGCGAGCCGCTTGCCGCCGGTCAGGACATCGCGAATCAGCGGATGGGTCTTGAACCGCTGGAACTCGTCGAACGGCGAGAGATAGGGATTGTCGTAGCTGAGATGGACGACGAATCCGACCGAAACCAGCCGGTCGTCGTAATGATAGAGGAAGGATCCGCCGGTCGCCCCGCTTGTAAGCGGCCAGCCGAAGGTGTGCTGGACGAGGCCGGGCGAGAATTTCTCGGCCGGAATCTGCCAAAGCTCCTTGAGGCCGATGCCGAATTTCTGCGGCGAGCTCCCCTCGTCGAGCTTGAAGCGGGCGCTCGCCGCCTTCGCCAGCGAGCCGCGCGCGCCCTCCGCGAGCAGGACGTATTTCCCCTTCAGCTCCATGCCGCGGGTGAAGCTCGGCTTCGGCTTGCCGTCCCGGCCGATCCCCATGTCGCCGGTCGCGACGCCGACGACCTCGCCCTTGCCGCCGTAGAGGAGCTCGGTCGCCGCGAAGCCGGGATAGATTTCGACGCCGAGGGCTTCCGCCCGGGCTGCGAGCCAGCGGGCGAGCGCCCCGAGCGAGCCGACGAAATTGCCATGGTTGCTCATGAGGCGCGGCATGGGCCAGTTCGGCAGGCGCACGGAGCGCCTCTCGGAGAGATAATAGAAGCGGTCGTCGCTCACTGGCGTCTTGAGCGGGCATTCCGGATCGGCGCGCCAATCGGGAATGAGACGATCGAGGCCGATCGGGTCGATGACGGCGCCCGAGAGGATATGCGCCCCGACAGCCGAGCCCTTTTCGACGAGGACGACCGACCGGTTCGCCTCCCGCTGTTTGAGGCGTATCGCCGCCGCCAGTCCCGCGGGGCCGGCGCCGACGATGACGACGTCATATTCCATCGACTCGCGGGGGGGCAGTTCATCCGTCTCGGGCATTGGACTCGTTTCCTACCATTGGTGCCCGATCCGCGACACCCATCGTGGCCAGCGGTCATGGAACCGCGCTCGAAAGGCCGAATGCATGACTGCTCCCGACCGGTCGCCGAAGCGCCAAATACCCCTTTGCGCAACGAGGGCCGTCCATACATGACGGGGATGATCAACGGTCCGTGCGCGACAACGGCGCCATCAAGATCGGCGCCGCACGCCCCTGCGTCCCGCCGCCGCGCCCGTCAAAACGCCGCGTCGTTGAAGCTCATCATCGCGTCCTTGCCGGACTTGATCGCAAACCACAGCGACCCCGCCTGCGGCAGGATGCGCTCGAGGTAGAACCGCGCGGTCTGCAGCTTGGCCTGATAGAACCCGGCCTCGCTCCCGGCAGTCGCCGTCTTTTCCAGCGCGAGCTTGGCCGAGCGCGCCCAGACGTAGCCGAGCGCCACCAGCCCGAACAGCCGCAGGTATTCGCTCGCGGCCGCACCCGCCTCCTCGGGATCGCTCAACCCCTTCGTCGCGATGTGCGCGGTCGCGAGCTGCAAGGCGCCGAACGCCTTCTCGTACCCCTGCACCATCTCCCCGAGCATCGGATGGTTCCGGTTCTCCTCGATGAACGCGGCGACGGGGTGGAAGAAACGGCGCAGCGAACGTCCGGCATGGGCGGGCAGCTTGCGCCCCGCAAGATCGAGCGCCTGGATGCCGTTGGCGCCCTCGTAGATCGGCAAGACGCGACAGTCGCGGACGAGCTGCTCCATGCCGTGATCGCGGACGTAGCCGTGGCCGCCATAGACCTGCACGGCCATGTTCGCCGACTCCATTCCGAGATCGGTGAACAGCGCCTTGACGATCGGCGTCATCAGCTCGACGAACTCCTCGGCCTCCTCCCGCCGCTCGGGATCGGGCGAGCGGTGGGCGATGTCGAGCATCCGCGACACCCAGCCGCCGAGCGCGCGGCAGCCTTCGTTGTAGGCGCGCATGGTCAGAAGCATGCGCCGCACGTCGGGATGCACGATGATCGGGTCGGCCGCTTTGCTTGGATCCTTGGCGCCCGAGAGCGCACGTCCCTGGATGCGGTCCTTCGCATAGGCGACGCCGCTCTGATAGGCGACCTCGCCGATGCCGACGCCCTGCATGCCGACGCCGAGGCGCGCCGCGTTCATCATCGTGAACATGGCGGACATGCCCTTGTGCGGGCGGCCGATCATCCATCCTTTGGCGTCTTCGAACACCAGTTGCGCGGTAGCGTTCGCCTTGATGCCCATCTTGTGCTCGATGGAGGCGCAGACCACACCGTTGCGTGGACCCACGCCGCCGTCAGCCGTTGGCAGGAACTTCGGCACGATGAACATGCTGATGCCCTTCACGCCTGCTGGCGCATCGGGCAGGCGCGCCAGCACCAGGTGGACGATGTTCTCCGCCAAGTCGTGCTCGCCGGCGGAAATGAAGAGCTTGGTTCCGCTAATGCGATACGTGCCGTCATCCTGCGGCGCCGCCTTGCTGCGCAGGATGCCGAGGTCGCTGCCGCAATGCGGCTCGGTCAGGCACATCGTGCCGGTCCAGGTGCCATCGGTCAGCTTGGGCAGATAGAGGTTCTTCTGCTCATCGCTCCCGTGGGCCTCGATTGCCTCGTAAGCGCCGTTGTTGAGGAGCGCATAAATGCTGAACGACATGTTCGCGGAGTTGAACATTTCGAAGACAAGCATGGCGACGCTCTGCGCCAGTCCCTGGCCGCCGTACTGCGGATCGCAGGCGATCCCGGTCCAGCCGCCCTCGCGGAACGTACGGTAGGCGTCCCTGAGGCCCTTCGGCG
>CAVYIZ010000090.1:0-9367 GCA_963768555.1 uncultured Alphaproteobacteria bacterium | reverse complement strand
AGCCTGTCGGACTTAACGTTCGGACCATTGATTTCATTAGCGTTTTTTCAAATTTGGGAGAAACACAATACCAAATGATATCAACATCTTACGTGGCATGAAAAGATCAAGTCCGTCAAACTGCTAGCCGGAGACTTGGCGTGAACCGAGCGTTACCCCTTAATCAAGAATTCAATTTTCGAATCTCCGTCTTTGATTCTTACTTCGAATTCAATTGTTTCAAGTGGGGCAGCGAGCACCTTTTCGTTGTAAGAGAGACGGAGGCCAAAAGCCCCTAATGAGAAACTAAGTATTTTCGTGCGCGCGAAGGCGGATATTGCATTTGTCTCAAAGACGCTTGCGATCGGCGCGGTGGACAGTCCGAAAGACTGAACGTTGCCTGAAGGACGCGACGCTTCCTGACTACGTTCTGGTCCAACGAATTGCGTACAAAGTTGCTGAAATCATTTAATTGCTTGTCAATCGCGGTGGTAAGGTAAGCGTCCGCACCCCGCGCCGAGAGATCGTCGATCGTCTGCAGATAACTGAGGCATTCGGTCTCGAAGCTATCACGATAACCTTTCTGCTTATCTTTTGATGCAAGTTTGATCGTAGACGCAAAACGTTCATAACTATTGAAGAGTTTTGTAAGAGCAATGTTGATAGGAATATAAACTTCCGCAGTCAGTTTACGGGCGTTTTCGATGTCCATCCAAGTTAGCGCGCGTCCCCTCTCCCGTTCGGGAGAGGAGCCGGGGTTGAGGGTCCGCGCGGTCGAACGGAAGCTGGAATTCCACGGCAATGCGCCTCAAAACATCGTCAGGTCGTCGAGAACCTCTTGGTTGCCGAACCGAATGACATGCATGCCGGCGGCCTCCAACGCTTTCGTGCGCTCTTCGTCATACTCGCCCTGCCAGCTATGATATCGGCTCGCAAGGCAAACAGTCGCGAGGTTCTTGTTTTATGAGAGAGAAGCTCGTTCGTCCGACTGCTAGCGAGGACCTACGTATCGGCCGCGGGATCTCCGCTAATCCGGACGCCGCTCCCGATCTGTCGGAACCGGTCGCAGGAATCGTCGGACGCCTCGGGCGCCCCCTGAAACCGGACCGCAAGATCTCGGTGACGCTGCGGCTCGATCGCGATGTGGTCGAGCGGTTCAAGGCGACGGGCGGGGGCTGGCAAACGCGCATCAACGCGGCGCAGAAAAAGAGCATTGCCCGCCGCGCTGGGCGAATGCGGTCGACTGACGCCGATTGCTACGCGACTGCTGGCCCTTCCGGGCAATCGGCGCAAATCATCTGATCTGTCGGTTGACCCCGCTTTCCCAGCTTGGCGAGGCCGACGCCTTCGTCGCGGCAGGACCCAAAGGCGCCTGTCCCGAAATCGAAACGAATCCGCTTGACGTCAGCGGCGCCGTACTTGCGACCGCCGGCGCGGGACTCGCGCAGGCGAGAAGACGTGAGATGCGCCATGGGGGACGTGATCGTCGAGATCGTAGACCGGCTGATTGCCGCCGAGGAAAAGATGCTGGACAGCGAGGATTACGACTGGCCGACGTCGCGGGCGGCGCTGGAGAGAATCCTCGCCGACCTCGAGGTGCGATCGCTCGGCCACCCGGACCTCAAGCGGTTGCGCTGGTTCATCGCGATCAGCGATGAGGCATGGAAAGCCCGCCTGCGAAGCAAGAACGGATAGCCGCTGTTCGGCGGCTGTCGGAGCTTGCTTACGGAAATCGAGACCGGGGAAACTTGCCTGGCCCGACTCCTGTTGGTGAACATGGAAAGCCATGTTGGGTTCGCCACTTAGCGGGCCTTGCTCTGGGTCACTCGAAAGAAGCGCAGATTCCGGCCGGGCCGGTGCGAAAGATTGCCTCGCCGACAGGACCGAGGACAGCGGGTCCGGGCTGTCGGGCGGAGAGGGACCAAGTTTGAAGCGGTCCCCAAGCTGCTCAACGAAAAAATTTCTTGCCAAGGGCGCGAACATGTTCTATGTATGTTCTCGGGCTGCCTTTCTGAAGGAGACCGCCGCTTGGCCGGTTCCGTCGAAACCGTTTCGCCTGCCGTCCCTCGCAACCGATGCGCCGGGCGCTTGGCAAGGACCAGCCGGGAAGAGCCGGTCGTCGATCTGTTGAAGCGCGTCGCTTCCGTCGCCCGGAGCGCGGCGCGGGAGCGCGTGACAGCGAGGCGAATCCGGAAGGAAACGGCGCCGGCCGCAACCTGTCATCGCGAGGACCCCCGGGTCTCCGCCGGGGGGGACGCGGCGATCAGAGTCGTTCTTCACCCTTTGGGTCGCTTCCCCGCAGGTCCAAACCCCGGGGATCGCGATGACGAATTCTCGTCGCGGCAGGGCCGTCACAAGTCCTTTTTTGACTTGGATCGCTACTAACCCGTTGAAAAGCCCCGATTCGGACGAAGGAATCCAAGAAAATCCAAGCCCGTTCTCTTGGTCCGGCTTAGACAGGTTCGGTTCGGCTTGGAGGAATTTGGCCCGAGGCGTTACGGCGTCAGCCGTTCGCTCCTGGCGCGCCCCTCGACGCGAGTGGACGAAGCCCGTCGCGGGGGACGCAGTGAAATCCGCCTTGGGAGTTACAGTCGCCCGGAAATGGCGCCGCAAGGGCTTGAAAAGACGGATTCCGCGCCGGGAAATGGTATGGCCCCGGAGCTTCAGACCTCAAGATTCGGCGCCAGGACGCGCGGCTGGCCGAATGCGACTCCGGGTCGCGCGGACAGAGCGAAAACGCGCCAAAATTGCAGTTTTTGGCGCCCAAGCCTTTGAAATCGCCCTCGCGCCGCCGGAACGAGCGCCTCCGGAAACCGCACGGTCCTCGGCGGCGCCGCGGGCGTCTCGCGTCGCGTGCCGTCGAGGCCAAGGGCGACGAAGTTGACTAGGCGAGCATCGACATCGCGATCTTGAAGAAGAACCGGGGTCAAAAACCGCCGCCCTCTCGCTCTCCGACCTCCTCGGCCTCGGCCGTCTAGCTGCAGACGCGGCGGAGGGGCTGACCGGCCTCGTCGAGCACATGCACAATTCCGTGCTCGACACGCCGGGCCTCGCCCCGCTCGCTCAAGGGCTGACCGGCGACGTCACGCGCCTCGTCTATCGCGGCGTCCGCGGGGCGTTCCAGCTGACCGGGGCCGGCGTCGGCGCCGCTGCGGCGCTCGCAGCCGCCAGGCCGGATGAACGGCCGGTCTCGCGCGGGCGGGAGGTCGCGCTCGCCGCTCTCAACGGCGTGGTCGGCGACCATCTCGCCGAAACCGGCAATCCGCTCGCGCTGACCATGCGCTTTCGCCGCGACGGACGGCCGCTCACGCTCGAGCGGCGCGCGCTTTCCGAGGCGTTCGCCGGACGCCACGGGCAAGCTCGCGGTGCTGGTGCACGGGCTCCGCATGAGTGACCTGGAATGGACAAGCGGCGGACCACGACCATGGCGCGGCGCTCGCGCGAGAGCTCGGCTATACGCCGGTCTACCTATCCTACAATTCAGGCCTGCATATCTCTATCAACGGCCGCGCCTTCGCCGCGGCGCTCGAGGCGCTGGTCGCCGAATGGCCGGTCGAACTGGAAGATTTCGTCGTCATCGGTCACAGCATGGGCGGGCTTGTCGCCCGTAGCGCCTGCCGATACGCCGAACAGGCAGGGCTTGCCTGGCGGAAAAAGCTGAACAAGCTCGTCTTTCTCGGCACGCCGCACCACGGCGCGCCGCTGGAGCGCATCGGCAACTGGGTCGACGCCGTCCTTGACAAGACGCCCTATGCGGCCGCCTTCGGGCGGCTCGGCAAGATCCGCAGCGCCGGCGTCACCGACTTGCGCTACGGGAACCTCATGGACGAGGATTGGCAGGGCCGCGACCGGTTCGCCCGCGAACCCGAGGACGCGCGCCGCCCCGTTCCGCTGCCCGAGGGCGTCGCCTGCTACGCCATCGCCGGCACGACCGCTGCATCGCGCGGCGGCATCGAGGACCGGCTCGTCGGCGACGGCCTCGTTCCCGTGGCGAGCGCGCTCGGCCGCCACAAGGACTCCGCGCGCGATCTGCAGATTCCCGCCGGCCGGCAATGGGTCGCCGGCGAGACGGGACACCTTGATTTGCTCAGCCGCCGCGACGTTTACGAGCGGATCGCCCGCTGGCTGGAACGAGACGGGTCAAGCGGGCGGAGCGCGAGGCCTACCCGTTAATACATTTGTTACGAGTTATACTAACCGATGGCCATACTTTTGGTCGCCGGCGCGCGCATTGTCGGCCAGGCGGGGACCAATTCCGCCTGCGGAGCGACCGATATGAAAGACAACCCCAAAAAGCCGGAGGGATCGCGCGAGAAGCACGAGGAGGAAGAGCGGCGGCTCGACGAAGCGCTCGAGGAGTTGTTTCCGGCCAGCGACCCGCTTCCCACCACCTGGACGTCGATCGGCGCGCCGGACGACCGTCCGGCGAAGACGCCGTACGAGCGCCTGTCGGACAAGAAGGGCGGCTGAGGCCTTGCCCGTCTGCGCGCCGACGCTAAACCGGGTCGCAAGCCCTTGAGTCCCTGAAGGCAAACGTTTGAGCTGCGCGAGCGAGCGGTCCGAACGTGTGCGGCGCTAGGTGGTCGGCCGGATGGCGAAGGTTCCGGTCTTCGCCTCGTCCTGGCCGCCCGGCTCGGCGAGCCTGAGGCTCGTCACCATCGCGCCGCGCGGGCCCCGCCGCATCTCGGCCAGCAGCGCCTCGATGTCGGCTGGCGCTCCCACGACCAACGCCTCGACCGAGCCGTCGGCGCGGTTGCGCACCCAGCCCGAGACGCCAAGCCTCAGCGCCGCGCGGCGGACGAAATCGCGGTAGCCGACGCCCTGGACGAAGCCTTCGACGATGACGCGGCGGACGAGGTTCTTCGTCTTCCGGCATGCGCGCCGTTTTATCACGCCGCGGACGGCGAGCCGAACCGCGGTTCGGCCGGAGGCGGGAGGATTGCCCGCCGAGCGCCTCCCGTCTATAGGCATGCGCGCTTCGCTTACGCCGATTGGTTTCGGCGAGTGAGCCTTGGAGCAGACATGATTCACGTCACCTTTCCCGACGGCGCGGAGCGCGCCTACGAGCCCGGCGTCTCCGGCCTCGACATCGCCAAGTCGATCTCTCCCTCCCTCGCCAAGCGCACGGTGGCGGCGATCCGCGACGGCGAACTCGTCGATCTCGCCGACCCGGTCGAGAAGGACGCGACGCTCGAATTCATCTCCCGCGACGATCCGCGCGCGCTCGAACTCATCCGGCACGACGCGGCGCATGTGCTCGCCGAAGCGGTGCAGTCGCTGTGGCCGGATACGCAGGTGACGATCGGGCCGGTGATCGAGAACGGCTACTACTACGACTTCTACCGCTCCTGAGCCGTTCACGCCCGAGGATTTCCCGGCGATCGAGAAGCGCATGCGCGAGATCATCGCGCGCGACGAGCCGTTCAGGAAGACCGTCGTCTCGCGCGACGAGGCGAAGAGCTTCTTCGAGCGGAAGGGCGAGGCCTTCAAGGTCGAGCTCATCGACGCCATTCCGCCGGGCGAGGACGTCAAGCTCTACAGCCAGGGGGAGTGGACCGACCTCTGCCGCGGGCCGCACATGACCTCGACCGGCAAGGTCGGCGACGCCTTCAAGCTGATGAAGGTCGCCGGCGCCTACTGGCGCGGCGATTCGACGAAGCCGATGCTGTCGCGCATCTACGCGACCGCCTTCGCCAAGAGGGAAGAGCTCGACGCCTATCTGAAGCAGCTCGAGGAGGCCGAGCGGCGCGACCACCGCAAGCTCGCCCGCGAAATGGACCTCTTCCACTTCCAGGAGGAGGGGCCCGGCTCGATCTTCTGGCATCCCAAGGGCTGGACGCTGTTCCAGACGCTCGTCGCCTACATGCGCCGGCGTCTCGCCGACGACTATCAGGAGGTCAACGCGCCGCAAGTGCTCGACAAGCGGCTATGGGAGATTTCCGGCCACTGGGGCTGGTATCGCGAGAGCATGTTCATGGCGCGCCCCGCCGGCGAGGACGCGGAGAGCGAGGACGAGCGCATCTATGCGATCAAGCCGATGAACTGCCCGGGCCACGTGCAGATCTTCAAGAACGGCCTGCGCAGCTACCGCGAGCTGCCGCTGCGCCTCGCCGAGTTCGGCGCGGTGAACCGCTACGAACCCTCGGGCGCGCTGCACGGCCTGATGCGCGTGCGCTCCTTCACCCAGGACGACGCCCATATCTTCTGCACCGAGGAGCAGCTTGCGGAGGAATGCCACAAGATCAACGAGCTGATCCTTTCCGTCTACAGCCATTTCGGCTTCGACAAGATCGTGGTCAAGCTGTCGACCCGGCCCGACAAGCGCGTCGGAACGGACGCCATGTGGGATCACGCCGAAGCGGTGATGAGCCGCGTGCTCGACGAGATCCGGGCGCGCCACGGCAATGTCGTGACGACGAGCCTCAACCCCGGCGAGGGCGCCTTCTACGGCCCGAAGTTCGAATACGTGCTGCGCGACGCGATCGGCCGCGACTGGCAATGCGGCACGACCCAGGTCGACTTCAACCTGCCGGAGCGGTTCGGCGCCTTCTACATCGCCGCCAACAGCGAGAAGACGACGCCGGTCATGGTCCATCGGGCGATCTGCGGCTCGATGGAGCGCTTCATCGGCATCCTGCTCGAGCACTACGCCGGCCATCTGCCGCTGTGGCTGGCCCCGGTCCAGATCGTCGTCTGCACGATCACCAGCGAGGCCGACGATTTCGCGTTGCGCTTCGCGGCCAAGGCCAGGAAGAGGGGCCTGAAGGTCGAGACCGACCTGCGCAACGAGAAGATCAATTACAAGGTGCGCGAGCACTCGCTGGCGAAAGTCCCGGTCCTCATAGCCGTCGGCCGCAAGGAGGCGAGCGAGAATACGGTGTCGGTGCGGCGTCTGGGGTCGAACGCGCAGACGTCGATGGGCGCGGACGAGGCGATCGAGGCGCTGGCCGACGAGGCGCGGCCGCCGGACTTGCGGGATTAAGCAGGCGGCGCCGGTCCTTAGGGCTGGCGACAACAATGATTGCGCTGCGGGGGCCTCTCTCTGAGCCCGTCTATTCTTCCGACAGGCGAGGCGAAGCCGCAACTCCTCTGCGGTACGCTGCAACGCCGAGCCCTCCGAAACCAAGCAGCATCAGCGTCCACGTGGGGAGTTCCGGAACGCCGGGACCATAGGCCGCCCCCTGGATCGTGAAGGCGGTCGCCTTTATGCCAGGGGTAAAGTACTCGTGGAGGTTATTGATCTGGAACGCAGTCGTGTCTGCGGCGTTGTCCGTCCCTATGTAGAACGAATATGCGCTCGAGTCATCGAGGTTGTTCTGCAGGCCGATCCAGTATTGATGTCCTGACGAAAGGTCGATGTTAAGTCCTGTCAAGGTCACGGTCGTCTGCGTGTACACGCCCAAGGATTGGAAAGGGCTCCTCGCTGAAAGGAGTGGGTAAGTCGGAATTTGGGGGCGGGTTAGCGATCGCTCGGGCGGATCGCGTTTAATTTGAGGGGATGCAGGATACCGATCTTTTCCAATTGGCCCTTGGTCTTTCGTCGCCGTGGACGGTGACGCGCAGCGAGTTCGACGCGGTGGACGGTCGGCTCGATTTACACGTTGATTTTCCGCGGGGGAGTCGGTTCGCCTGTGCGCAGTGTGGGCGCGACGGGTGCGCGGTTCATGACACGAAGGAGGAGACTTGGCGGCATCTGGATTTCTTCCAGCATCGCACGCTGTTGCACGCGCGCACGCCGAGGGTGAGGTGTCCGGAGTGCGGCGTGCGCAAGGTGGCGACGCCGTGGGCTCGCGCGGGATCGGGTTTCACGTTGCTGTTTGAGGCCTATGTGCTGGCTCTGGCCAAGACGATGCCGATCGCCAATGCGGCCGAGCGGCTCGGCGAGCACGACACGCGCTTGTGGCGCATCGTCGAACACTACGTCTGGCGGGCGGTGGAGAAGCTGGATTTGTCGCGGGTGCGGCGCATCGCCGCCGACGAGACTTCGGCGCGGCGCGGCCACGACTACATCAGCCTGTTCGTTGACATGGCGCGGCGCAGGTCGTCTACGTCGCCGACGGCAAGGACGCGGCGACCGTGAAGGAATTCGCGGATTTCCTCGAGGCGCATGGCGGCCGGCGCGAGGCGGTGACCGACGCCAGCATCGACATGGGGGCTGTATTCGAGGCGGGGATCAAAGAGGACTTCCCGAACGCCGAGATCACGTTCGACAAATTTCACGTCATCAAACTCGCCAACGAGGCCGTGGACCAGGTGCGGCGCGAGGAGGCGCGGAACAACTTCCAGATCAAGGGCCGGCGCTACATCTTCCTGAAGAACGTCGATCATCTGACGCAGGAGGAAAAGGAGGCGCCGTCTCGGTTGCAAACGCAGAACCTGGACACGATCCAAGCGATGCAGATCGCATCAACCTGCAACAGCTGTTCACTATGAGCGTCAAATCGGCTCGCCGTTTCCTCGACCGCTGGAACGCCTGGGTTCAAATCTGCGACCTCGCGCCGATGAAGAAGCTGGCCAAGACGATCACCGCCAAGTCGAAGGCATCCTCAGATCCATCGCCACCGGCCTTTCCAATGGCCCCTGGAGGCGATCAACGGCAATGTCCAGGCCGCCAAGCGCAAGCCCAAGGGTACCGACCCAAACGAAACCAGCCACCGTCTACCTCATCGCCGGTGACGTGCTCGCTAATTCACCCATTTGAAATAGCGACGAGCCTTGGAAAGTTGCGTGTTTACGCCTTGTGTCGTGCCCGAGAACGCGGGGACGGCGGACCAACCTCCGGCAGGATCGCTCGTCCAAATCCACCAGTTGGTGCTCACGCAATCGGCCGCAAGAAATATCCTCCAGGTCGCATCGTTGGGGGTGGCGAAGTTGAAGTCGTCGGTGAAACCGGTCACCTGGGCCGAAAAAGAGAGCGTGAAGGAATCAATAACCATCCATCCGTCGCCGCTGGAAAGGCTGAGCGTCGGAGTGTTGGAGTTGGCCGTCACGGTCGTGCCCTCTGGACTGCCGTTCGTGTACAAAGTCTGCACGCCCGCATGAGCCGAACGGTGTGCCCAATTCGTGTTCACGAAAAACCGCGTTTAAAAACCGTGCGGATGGCACAATTATGTCGAAGTCGACCTTTCCGCGTCTCTCTGATCTTGCGGTAGCTACAAGTGGCAACATAAAGCTTGTGTTTAGCATCTCAGCCTGAGAGAAATTCAAGGTTATAACTAAGAATCCAAGTTTTGTTATTAGATTATGAAGCGCTGCGACTGCGGGAAGGACATCATCCCCCGTATTACCGAAAAATATTAGGGTGTTTGCTTCGCTTCTGAACATGTATCTCAACTTTGACTACATCATCAAACCGTGTTGAATTGTAATATCGAACGTTTAAAAGATT
>CAVYIZ010000089.1:0-231202 GCA_963768555.1 uncultured Alphaproteobacteria bacterium | reverse complement strand
GTCCTGGCTCGGCACGATGATCGGCTGGCCATTGGCGGGGTGCAGGATGTTGTTGGTCGACATCATCAGCACGCGCGCCTCGAGCTGCGCCTCGAGCGACAGCGGGATGTGCACGGCCATCTGGTCGCCGTCGAAGTCGGCGTTGAAGGCCGAGCAGACGAGCGGATGGAGCTGGATCGCCTTGCCTTCAATCAGCACCGGCTCGAACGCTTGGATGCCGAGGCGGTGCAGGGTCGGGGCGCGATTGAGCATCACCGGGTGCTCGCGGATCACCTCGTCGAGGATGTCCCAGACCTCCGGCTTCTCCTTTTCGACCAGCTTCTTCGCCTGCTTGACGGTGGCCGACAGACCCTTGGCGTCGAGCCGCGAATAGATGAACGGCTTGAACAGCTCGAGCGCCATCTTCTTCGGCAGGCCGCACTGATGCAGCTTGAGCTCCGGGCCGACCACGATCACCGAGCGGCCGGAATAGTCGACGCGCTTGCCGAGCAGGTTCTGGCGGAACCGGCCCTGCTTGCCCTTCAGCATGTCGGCGAGCGACTTCAGCGGCCGCTTGTTGGCCCCGGTGATGACGCGCCCGCGCCGGCCGTTGTCGAACAGCGCGTCGACCGACTCCTGCAGCATCCGCTTCTCGTTGCGGATGATGATGTCGGGCGCGCGCAGCTCCATCAGCCTCTTCAGGCGGTTGTTGCGGTTGATGACGCGGCGGTAGAGGTCGTTGAGGTCGGACGTCGCGAAGCGGCCGCCGTCGAGCGGAACCAGCGGGCGCAGATCCGGCGGGATGACCGGAATCTCGGTCATGATCATCCATTCGGGCTTGTTGCCGGAATGGATGAAGGCCTCGATGATCTTGAGCCGCTTGGCGAGCCGCTTCGGCTTCAATTCGCTCTTCGACTCGGCGATCTCCACCTTGAGGTCGTCGGCGATCTTCTGCAGGTTCATGCCCCTCAGAATCTCGCGGATCGCCTCGGCGCCGATCATGGCGGTGAAGCTGTCCTGCCCGTATTCGTCGAGGGCGCGCAGATAGTCGTCCTCGCTGAGCAGCTGACGATCCTTGAGCGGCGTCAGGCCCGGATCGAGCACGATGTAGGACTCGAAATAGAGGATCCGCTCGAGGTCCTTCAGCGTCATGTCGAGCAGAAGGCCGATCCGCGAGGGCAGCGACTTCAAAAACCAGATGTGCGCGACCGGGGCGGCGAGCGAGATGTGGCCCATGCGCTCGCGGCGCACGCGCGACAGCGTCACCTCGACGCCGCACTTCTCGCAGATGACGCCCTTGTACTTCATGCGCTTGTACTTTCCGCACAGGCACTCGTAGTCCTTGATCGGCCCGAAGATGCGGGCGCAGAACAGGCCGTCGCGCTCGGGCTTGAACGTGCGGTAGTTGATCGTCTCCGGCTTCTTGATCTCGCCGAACGACCACGAGAGGATCTTCTCGGGGCTCGCGATGGCGATCTGGATCTGATCAAACGCCTGCGGAGCCGCGACCGGCGCGAACGGATTGGTGATTTCCTGGTTCATTCTCGTCTCCCGCGAGGCTCGGCGTCAGCCACGCCGACCTCGCTCTCATGGAAGAAAGCCGCGGCACGATCGCCGCGAGCAAAACTCGTGGGGCGGCGCCCGCCTCGCGCGGGCGCCGGATTCCCTATTCGGCCGCCTCCGCCGGCGGCGTCTCCTCCGGCAGCCGCTTCAGCGACGCCAGTTCGACGTTGAGGCCGAGCGAGCGCATTTCCTTGACCAGCACGTTGAAGCTCTCCGGGATGCCCGATTCGAACGTGTCGTCGCCGCGCACGATCGCCTCGTAGACCTTGGTGCGGCCGGCGACGTCGTCCGACTTCACCGTCAGCATCTCCTGCAGCGTGTAGGCCGCGCCGTAGGCTTCGAGCGCCCAGACCTCCATTTCGCCGAACCGCTGTCCGCCGAACTGCGCCTTGCCGCCCAGCGGCTGCTGGGTGACCAGGCTGTAGGGGCCGATCGAGCGCGCGTGGATCTTGTCGTCGACCAGATGGTGGAGCTTCAGCATGTAGATGTAGCCCACCGTCACCTTGCGGTCGAAGGGATCGCCGGTGCGCCCGTCGAACAGCGTCACCTGGCCCGACGGATCGAGGCCGGCCCTCCTCAGCATGTCGACGATGTCCTTCTCGCGCGCCCCGTCGAACACCGGGGTGGCGATCGGCACGCCGCGGCGCAGGTTCTGGCCGAGCTCGACGAGGCTCTGGTCGTCGAGCGCCTTGATCGTCTCGTCCTCGCCGTAGATGTCCCTGAGCTTGCCGCGCAGGGCCTCGGCGTCGTTCGAGCGCATATAGGCGTCGACCGCCTCGCCGACCTGCCTGCCGAGACCGGCGCAGGCCCAGCCAAGATGCGTCTCGAGGATCTGCCCGACGTTCATGCGGCTCGGCACGCCGAGCGGGTTCAGCACGATGTCGACCGGGGTGCCGTCGGCGAGGAAGGGCATGTCCTCCTGCGGCACGATGCGCGAGACGACGCCCTTGTTGCCGTGGCGTCCCGCCATCTTGTCGCCGGGCTGGATCTTGCGCTTCACCGCGATGAAGACCTTGGCCATCTTCATCACGCCGGGCGGCAGCTCGTCGCCGCGCTGCAGCTTCTCGACCTTGTCGAGGAAGCGGCTTTCCAGCGACTTCTTCGATTCGTCGTACTGCTTGCGCATCGCCTCGATCTCCGACATCGTCTGGTCGGACTCGAGCGCGAAGCTCCACCATTGCGAGCGCGGCTGCTCGTCGAGCAGGGCGCGGGTCAGCACCTGATCCTTCTTGAAGCCTTTGGGCCCCGACAGCGCGCGTTCGCCTTCGAGCGTCTCGGCGAGACGCGCATAGACGTTGCGGTCGAGGATCGCCTGCTCGTCGTCGCGGTCCTTGGCGAGCCGCTCGATCTCCTCGCGCTCGATCGCCTGGGCGCGCTCGTCCTTGTCGACGCCGTGGCGGTTGAAGACGCGCACCTCGACGATCGTGCCCTGAACGCCCGGCGGAACGCGCAACGACGTGTCGCGCACGTCCGAGGCCTTCTCGCCGAAGATGGCGCGCAGAAGCTTTTCTTCAGGCGTCATCGGGCTCTCGCCCTTCGGCGTGATCTTGCCGACCAGGATGTCGCCCGCCTGCACCTCGGCCCCGATGTAGACGATGCCGGCCTCGTCGAGGTTCTTCAGCGCCTCCTCCGAGACGTTCGGAATGTCGCGGGTGATCTCCTCCGGCCCGAGCTTGGTGTCTCGGGCCATCGCCTCGAACTCCTCAATGTGGATCGAGGTGAACACGTCGTCCTTGACGATGCGTTCGGAGAGCAGGATCGAGTCCTCGAAGTTGTAGCCGTTCCACGGCATGAAGGCGACGAGCACGTTGCGGCCGAGCGCCAGATCGCCGAGATCGGTCGAGGGGCCGTCGCCGATGATGTCGCCGGCCTCGACGCGGTCGCCGACCTTCACCAGCGGCTTCTGGTTGATGCAGGTCGACTGGTTCGAACGCTGGAACTTCATCAGCCGGTAGATGTCGACGCCGGGCTTGGCCGCGTCGGTCTCGTCGGTCGCGCGGACGACGATGCGGGTCGCGTCGATCTGGTCGACGATTCCCGCCCGGCGCGCGACGATCGCGGCGCCCGAGTCGCGCGCCACGATCGCCTCCATGCCGGTGCCGACGAGCGGCGCGTCGGAGCGCACCAGCGGCACCGCCTGGCGCTGCATGTTCGAGCCCATCAGCGCTCGGTTGGCGTCGTCGTTCTCGAGGAACGGGATCAGCGCCGCGGCGACCGAGACGAGCTGCTTCGGCGACACGTCCATGTAGTCGACATGGTCGGCCGCGAGCAGCACGACGTCGCCCGCCCGCCGGCAGACGATGAGGTCGCCGGTCAGATGGCCGTTGGCGTCGATCGGCGTATCGGCCTGCGCGACGGCGTATTTCTGCTCCTCCATCGCCGACAGATAGGCGACCTCCTCGGTCACCTTTCCCTCGCGCACCCTGCGATAGGGGCTCTCGATGAAGCCGTACTTGTTCACCCGGGCGAAGGTCGCCAGCGAGTTGATGAGGCCGATGTTCGGGCCTTCCGGCGTCTCGATCGGGCAGATCCGGCCGTAGTGGGTCGGGTGCACGTCGCGCACCTCGAACCCCGCCCGCTCGCGGGTGAGCCCGCCCGGGCCCAACGCCGACAGGCGGCGCTTGTGGGTGATCTCGGAGAGCGGGTTCGTCTGGTCCATGAACTGGGAGAGCTGCGAGGAGCCGAAGAACTCGCGCACCGCCGCCGCCGCCGGCTTCGCGTTGATCAGGTCCTGCGGCATGATCGTGTCGATCTCGACCGACGACATGCGCTCCTTGATCGCGCGCTCCATCCGCAGGAGGCCGATGCGGTACTGGTTCTCCATCAGTTCGCCGACCGAGCGGACCCGCCGGTTGCCGAGATGGTCGATGTCGTCGATTTCGCCGCGCCCGTCGCGCAGGTCGACCAGCGCCTTGACCACGGCGAGAATGTCCTCCCTGCGCAGGGTGCGCTGCGTGTCGGGCGCGTCGAGGTCGAGGCGCATGTTCATCTTGACGCGGCCGACCGCCGACAGGTCGTAGCGCTCGGGGTCAAAGAAGAGCGACTGGAACATCGCTTCCGCGCTTTCGATGGTCGGCGGCTCGCCAGGGCGCATCACGCGGTAGATGTCGAACAGAGCGTCCTCGCGCGAGGCGTTCTTGTCCACTTTCAGCGTGTTGCGGATGTAGGGCCCGACGTTGACGTGGTCGATGTCGAGGACGGGCAGCTC
The DNA here is from genome assembly GCA_963768555.1 of uncultured Alphaproteobacteria bacterium. Lineage (GTDB taxonomy): Bacteria > Pseudomonadota > Alphaproteobacteria > Rhizobiales > Beijerinckiaceae > Roseiarcus. Next base: position 226,452 of record CAVYIZ010000089.1, on the reverse strand, counting down.
GGTGAAGCCGGTCTCGAGCAGCGCCGCGAGCGACTTCTCGGTGATCTCCTCGCCGGCCTCGGCGTAGATCTCGCCGGTCTCCGGGTTGTAGAGGTCCTCGGCGATGTACTGCCCGTAGAGGTCGGCGTCGGCGGCGAGCAGGGCCTTCAGGCCCTTCTCGGAGAGCTGACGGGCCGACCGCGCGGTCAGCTTCCGGCCAGCCTCGATCGCGACCTCGCCGGTGTCGGCGTCGATCAGGTCGACCGTGGCTTTCATGCCCTTCGTCCGCTCGGGATCGTAGGGCACGCGCCAGCCGTCCTTCACGCGGGTGAAGGTGATCGTGCGATAGAAGGTCTTCAAAATCTCTTCGCCGTCGAGCCCGAGCGCGTAGAGGAGCGAGGTCACGGGAATCTTGCGCCGCCGGTCGATGCGCGCGTAGACGATGTCCTTCGCGTCGAACTCGATGTCGAGCCACGAGCCGCGATAGGGAATGATGCGGGCGGCGAACAACAGCTTGCCCGAGGAATGGCTCTTGCCCTTGTCGTGATCGAAGAAGACGCCGGGCGAGCGGTGCATCTGCGAGACGATGACGCGCTCGGTGCCGTTGACGATGAAGGTGCCGTTCGGCGTCATGAGCGGCATGTCGCCCATGTAGACGTCCTGCTCCTTGATGTCCTTGACCGACTTCGCCTGCGTCTCTGGATCGACGTCGAACACGATGAGGCGCAGCGTCACCTTGAGCGGGGCCGCGTAGGTCATGCCGCGCTGGCGGCACTCGTCGAGATCGTACTTGGGCGCCTCGTATTCGTACTTGACGAATTCGAGATGCGCGGTGTCGGCGAAGTCCTTGATCGGAAACACCGACTTGAACACCGCCTGCAAGCCCTCGTTGGGACGGGCGCCCTTCGGCGCGTCCCTTAGGAGGAATTGGTCGTACGACGCCTTCTGCACCTCGATCAGGTTCGGCATTTCGCCGACTTCCTTGACGTGCCCGAAGACCTTGCGAACGCGCTTGCGGCCGGTGAATGTTTGCGCCATGTCGTTCCTCAATGCTCGAAAGCCCTTTTCGGCGATCGGCGGGATCGCCCTTGGGCCGTTGGGGCGTCGCGAACGCCCCCGGATGTCCTCTGCTTTGACGTGCCGGCCCTCAGCCGCCTGCGCCCCGCGAGAGGGCCAAAAGACCCAACCTCAAAAACGCCGGAACGGGCCCTGGGCGAGATCGCCCGGGACCGTCCCCTTTTTCCTGGTTGCGAGCCCGCGCAGGACCCGCGCGCTCGTCACTTGAGCTCGACCTTCGCGCCGACCTTCTCCAGGGCGGCCTTGATCTTCTCGGCCTCTTCCTTGGTGACGCCTTCCTTGACGGGCTTCGGCGCGCCTTCGACGAGATCCTTAGCCTCCTTCAGGCCGAGCGAGGTGATCGCGCGGACTTCCTTGATGACCTCGATCTTCTTTTCGCCGATGGCGGAGAGGACGACCGTGAACTCGGTCTTCTCCTCGGCCGGGGCCGCCGCGGGGGCGCCGGCGGCGGGAGCGGCGGCGACCGCCACCGCGGCGGCGGCCGAGACGCCCCACTTGGCTTCGAGGAGTTTGGCGAGCTCCGCGGCTTCGAGAACCGTCAGGGAGGAGAGTTCGTCGACGATCTTTTCCAGATTGGCCATTTTTGAGAGTTCCTTATATGGGTTCGATTCGAGGAAATAAAAGAGCCTGGCTCAGGCTGCGTCTTTGGCGGCATAGGCCCCGATCACGCGCGCGAGCTTGGCGGCCGGCGCGGTGGAGAGCTGGGCGAGCTTGGTCGCCGGGGCGGTGATGAGCCCCACGAGTTTGGCGCGCAGCTCGTCGAGGGACGGCAAGGTCGCGAGCGCCTTGACCCCGTCGACGTCGAGGGCGGTCTTGCCCATGGCGCCGCCCAGGAGCACGAACTTTTCGTGATCCTTGGCGAAAGCCACGGCTGCCTTGGCCGCCGCCACCGGATCGGCCGAATGGGCGATCAGGGTCGGGCCCTTGAGCAAGGGGCCGATCGAGGCGACGTCCGTGCCTTTGAGAGCAATCTGGGCCAGGCGGTTCTTGGCGACCTGGACGTTCGCCCCAGCGGCCTTCATCTGCTTGCGCAGACGCTGCATCTGGGCGACCGTCAAGCCGGAATAGTGCGCCACGACCACGACCGACGTCTTCGAGAACACGTCGTTCAGGGCCGCGACAGCTTGTTTTTTTTCCGCTCTATCCACGGGTGCTGTCTCCGGTCGGCGGACTTGTCGTGAGCCCGCCTGTTGCACATGCCGCGCCGCGCGAATCATCAAGGACTCGAGCGCCGCGACGACTTGCGCCTGTCCCCGGAGTTGGGCGAACCCAGCGCCGGACAGAAGGTTCGAACCGCATTTTCCGCAGGGGAGCGCCCCACGGTTTGAAAGCCGGTCTTCCCCGTCTATGCTGGCCCCGAGCCCCCCTTCGGGGCCTCACGGAATTAAGCGTTCGGCCAAAGCCTCGCGCGCCGGCAGTCTCGGACAGGACATGGCCGGAACGGACGCAAGGATCTCCTTCCGTCCTCCGGCCTATCCGCCGCTCCTCTCCGGGCCCGCCTCGATGAGGCTCAAGCCCGAACAGGGCGGAAGTCATGTTTGATCATTCGGGGTCGCATCGCGCCGCCAACCCCGGTCGGCCCTCTTAGCGGGTTTGGCCCGGGCGTGCAAGAGGGTTGTCAAGAGTTTTCGCGCGTCGGCAGGAACGATTACGAGAGCCATATACACACGTTATCTCGGTTTGATGAGGGTTGCAAGGTGTAACGGCGACGCCCCCCGAAGGCGCCTGGCCCGGATGAGCAATCCGCCCGGCCTATCAGAGAATCAACGGAATAGAGTTGATAAACGTACCGTTACTTCTCCCTCGCAGCAGCCCGACAAGCCGTCTCGGACAGCCAACCTGACGTCCCCAGAAATCGCCAACGCGGATTCAGCCCAGAATCACATGCGGCACGAAGCAGGCCCGGTTCGTGGTTATGGGCGACGCCTCTTCACGCAAGCCCATCCCCGCTGGCTCGTCGCCTATGATCCAACAGCCGATGACCGCATACTTTCCGTCAAATCGCGGCAGGGGCGACAATTCCTGTCGCACGAAACCTTCGGTGCCGTATCCATCCCTGGTCTCGGTGGGGCAGCCGCCGGGGCCGACGAGTTCGATGTCCGCGCCTTCCCGCGAATACAGCGGCTTGCGCGCGTAGCGGCGGAGCCGCGAGGCGTCGGCCTCGTCCTCGAAATAGCAGGCGAGCAGGTTCGGGTGTTCGGGCGCCATCTCCCGCAGCAGCGCGAGCATGCCCTTGTTGGAGAGGATCGTCTTCCATGGCGGCTCGACGAAGCGCGTCGCCGCGATGGCGGGCGAGTTTCCAAAGGGATCGGCGAACATCCACTCCCAGGCGTAGAGCTTGAACAAATGTCGGATCGCCCGCCCCCAGCGGTCGACAAAGCTCGAGCCGCCCAGGCCGATGTCGCCCATGTCCAGAGCCTGCGTCGCCAGCCCCGCCTGTCGCGCACAGTCCTCGAGATAGGCCAGCGTGCCGCGACCCTCGACGCTGCGCATCATGCAGGCCAGATGCACGAAATTGTCGCCCGCGACGACCCGCCAGCGCGCGATCAGCCGTTCATGCAGCGAGTTGAACTGGTCGGCGTCGTCCGGCAGGTCGCCGCGCGCGATCTTTTGTTCGAGCCATCGCCACTGCACGACCGCTGCCTCGAACAGGCTCGTCGGCGTGTCCGCGTTGTATTCGAGCAGTTTTGGCGGCCCGCCGCCGTAGGCGAAATCGAAGCGTCCATAAAGCGTAGGATCCCGCCGTCCCCAGCTTTCGGCGATCGGCCGCCAAGCGTGCGAGGGAATGCGCAATCGCGTCAATAGCGCGTCGCTTTCAACGACGCGCCCAACAAGTTCGAGACAGAGGGCATGCAGTTCCCGCGCGGCGTTCTCGAGGTGGTCCTCGACTTCGCGTCGCGTGAAGACGTAGCGGACGCGTTCGTCCCAGTACGGCTCGCCGTCGTCGAACGCGAATTCAAACCCGATGCTCGCCGCTTCGGCGGCGAAGTCGGGGCGCGGCGGCGACGCTTCCCGTTTCATCCGCCGCCGCCGCCGTGACCCATGCCCGAGCCTCCGAATCCTCCGTAGTGGGCCTCGTAGTTGCCGAAATCGCCCCAGCCTCCGTACCCTCGGAAGTGGCCGCCGTAGCCGGCTCCGCCGCGCCAGCCGCCATAACCGCCTCCGGGATAGAATCCATAACCGGGATAGCAGTAGGAATATTGCGGGTCGCACTGGAAGCTGGTTTGCCCCTCGGCCAAGGCGTAGCTCCCGAAAACGAGCAGGCCGGCGACGCCGAACCACCATTTGAGCGCAACCGCCGCCGGTCCGGCGGCTCCGGTCCGCCGGACAGGCCTTGCGGCGCGTAAGACACGGGCGTCGGCACACGAAGCGGCGGCCGAAGATCGGATTGTCGCTGCACTGCCGTGCTCATGCGAGCGGCGCTGACGAGACCCGTCGCGATCGGCCGCCCGGCAGCGGATCGCAGTCGCCGCCTCTTGGGTTGATCCTTTCGGATGGGCGATCCAGGCGGATCGTCTTCTGGTCGTGAATGTCCGGAGGGCGGAGTTCGACAGGTTTCATTGGGTCTCCTCCTCAGTCTGGCTGACCTGATTCTCTCCCGCTCCTTCGCCCGCCGGACCCTCGAGGGCCGCGACAGCCCGCATCAACGTTGCGGAGCCCGACGGAATCCAAACGCGCTCCTCCGCTCAACCGTCTCAGGAAAACCCAGAGCGTATTCGTCAAGACGCAAGAGCTTAACGATTGCCTCCATGCTCTTATAATTGGACCTCGGCTCGCAGACCTATTGAACGTAGGTTTGGTGCGATCGATACTATCCCAGGAAATCGAACTCTCCTTCCGGCACTTTGCAGATCCGTGATGGTGTCGTGGCAAAGCTCGGATGGTGCGACCTCATTGAGGGCGCCGAATGCGCGCCCTCCAGTCAGGCTGCGTTCTCGGATTGGCGAATGCCGAGGTCCGCACCGGATCAGGCCGGAGCCCGGCGGGCTCCTGCCGTGACTGGCGAATGCCGGTGCGGGGAGGCGAGGAAGGCGGCGGCCTTGTCCTCTGCGCTTTCCTGAGACGGTATGGGAGCCTCGATCATGGCGACCAGACGGAATCGCGTGGCGGACAACATTGGCCAAGCGCATCGCCTCGGAGACGCGTCTCTGGATAATCCTGCCGGGCGCTCTATCGACGACCCGCTAAGCCTCGACGCCGCCCGTACCTTTCCGGAAGTCCATCCCAATCAGCTCGCGCCGATTTCCGACAGGCCCAGATGCTGCTCCACCCGGCGCACGCGCGCCTCGAGGTTGCTGATCAGCACGCCATGGCCGAGCACGGCGGAATGATATTCGACCACCGCCCGGCGCAGCCCGGCGATCTGTTCGCCTGTCTCCTTGCGCAAGACGAGGAAATCAGCTGCGACGTCGGCGCGCAACGAATTCATCTCCGACCGCAACTCGTTCATCTCCGACCGCAACGCGCTCTTCGCGCCGTCCACCTTGACGTCGATTTTCTCGTCCAGGCGCGCGATATCGGCGCGGATGTTCCGCAACAGCTCGAGCACGAGATTATCCGGTTCCTTGCTCACCCCGATCTCCATTCGCCCGCATGAAATTGCGCTATTCCTGCTCGGCTGTCGAGGCAATCTCCATTTCGAGGGCGCTTCGTCCTCCATCCCGAGCCTCTTTGGCTCCGATCGGGCGGCGCCTTCGACTCGTCGAACGACCGGTCTTCGCATTCCGACAGGCGAGCCCCCCGCGAGCGCCTCATGGATTGACCGTGAAAGCGCAGTTCGCGCCGCCGCCGCCCTCCTGGCGCACAGCGACCGGGTCGATCGTGCACGCCAGCGCCTTGACGCTCTCGATGATCGAGCCGGCCGCGCCGCTCGACGGGACGCCGGCTTCGATCAGCGTCGCATAGAGTTCCTGCGCCTGGCGGCCGGCTGAGCGAGACGGCGCGTGCGCCGAATTTGAGATCGCAGCTCTTGGCCGTGATGTCGACGTCGCTGATGCGGCAGGTCGCCTCGTTCGCCCTAACGACGATCTTCTTGCCCGGTGGATAGTGCCGATTTCGGCCGGCCGTCGAGATAGGCGACGAGGAGATGTTCTTCCGCCGCCGTCAGCGCCGGCGAATGCTGGCCGACAAGCGCCGCGAGCGACAGCGCGCCGTTGCCGGTTGCGTCCGCTGCGAAAGAAGGCCCTGCGAATATGAGGGGAATCGCGAAAACCAAGCCCCCCGTCACCGGATCCTCCCATCGCTTGTCGGGCAAAGTCCTGTAGGCCGGCGGCGTTGTCAAACGCCCCACCCGACCCGGTCGGACGTCGGGGCCTTCGGACCGAGCGACCGGACGCGCACCGGCTCGCCCGCGCGGCAAGCTAGATCGGGATAGGGGAAAACCTCGCGGTTCCTCCCCTCAGGCACACGCCCCGCGTCCGCGCCGTCAGCATTCGCGCGAGGCATTAGTTTGGGTAGGCGCGGTCGATCCAGACCGTCATTCCTGGCTCCAGAGATCGATTCTCTCCGGTTGGGTCCGCGCGAACGAGAAAGCTGTTCAGATCATGATCGCCCACGGCGCGCGCGGCGCGCCAAACCGCGAATTCGCCGAGCGGTCGAAGCTCTGTGACCTTCGCTTCGATCCGGTCGCCCCCTGCGGTGAGCAAGCGCAAAGGGGAACCTACAGTGATTCCTGAGAGAGCGTCTTCTCGGACGGTCATCGTGAACCAACGCTCATTGGCAGCCTCCAAAGTCATGACCGGCTGTCCGGGCGAGATGACCTCGCCGGGCTCGGCGATGAGCAGGCTCACGACCCCGTCGACGGGAGCAACGAGCTTGGTCTTGGCGAGCTTGGCTTCGATATCCGCCAGCGTCGCCTCCGCATAGGCGACCTTCGCTTTGGCGATAGCGCGCTCCTCATCGGTCGGACCAGCCCTGCTCCGCGTGTAAGCCGCCTGAAGCTGGCTGAGGTTGGCCTGGGAGCTGCTCAGCGCCGCAGCGCTCTCGTCAAGCTGCTGCTTGCTCGCGAAGTCTCTGATGGCGAGCGTCGCGGTTCGGTCGTGCTGTAGCTGAGCAAGGACGAGATTGGCCTCGGCGATGCGAACATCGTGCGCCGCCGTATCGACCTCCTCCTTGCGGACGCCAGCGTCGACATTGGCCCGGTCGGCTCTCGCTGTGGCGACGTTGGCCTTGGCCTCTTCAACGGCGGCGGTAAGCTCGGGACTGCTCAGCACGGCAAGAACGTCTCCCTTGCGCACCTCCTGTCCGGCGCTCACCCGATAGGACGTCATGCGGCCGTTTGTTTCAGGCGCGATGCGGATTTCGGTTTTATGCACGACCCCGAGGATCGGCGCCGGCGGCGCGCTCGCCGCCTTGAAGCGATAGCCGACTGCGGCCGCCGATCCGATCGCAACGACGAGCGCGAAGATCGCGAGAGGACGGCGAAAAGACTTAGCGCCCATCGGCGACGTGCTCCCTCACAAACAGCCGAGCGGCCGCCACCGCGAGGAGACCGTATACGACGGTCAGCACCCACAGGGACGTCCAATCGCGCGAAACGTCGTGGAGCGTGGCGCCCATCTGGTTTATGCGCACCAGCCCGTCGATCGCCGACGTGCTCGGAAAGATGCGGCTGGCGGAGCGGATAAAGTCGGGAATCGCCTCGACCGGCCACGATACGCCGACCATGAAAAACAGAGGCAGACTGACGGCGATGAAGAGGACCACGGCAGTCTCCCGCCGTTTGAACCACATGCTGACGAACTGGGCCTGAAAGCTCACCGAAAGGACGAATGGCGCCACGAACAAGAAGAGTTCGACGACATTCCCAAGGGTGGAAAACCCGTATACGCGTGGCAGAATGATTAGATACAAAGCGATCCCGGGCATAGCGAGGCAAAGATGCGCCACCGCTTGTCCGATGATGGCGCGCGCCCCCGCCCGCTGCCGCCTGCCGAGCCTTCCGCCCTGCTCGTAGGCCACGCCTCCCAAGCTGGCGATGCCCAGGAACAGCGTCTGCTGCAGGATCAACACGAAGGCTGCGGGAACGACATAGCTCGCATAGCCGCCTGTCGGATTGAAGAGCGGTTGCGACAACAGCTCGACCGGAGAGGCGCGGGTCACAGCCGCGTGCGCAAGGCTGCCATCGGTTCGCGCTCCGTGCTCGGCAACTTCCGCGGTGACGGCGCCGGTCGCTTCGGAGATACCCTGCAGCGTGCGGTTGAACAGAAGAAAATAAGCCGAATTGACATAAGCGGCCAATCGAGCCTTGTTGCCCTTCAACACCTCCCGTTCCGTGTCTTTAGGAATACCGACAATCGCGAAGACTTCGCGTCGCGCAAGCGTAGCATGCGCGTCAGCGAGCGTATCGGCGCGTACGGCCACCATGACGGCCTCATCGGCGTTCAGGGTCTGAACGAGATCGCGGCTGAGCTCGGTGTGATCCTGGTCGACGACCGCGATAGGTATGTGGCGCAGCAGCTGGCCGAGATAGGGTTGCGGATAAAGGAGACCGTAGATGACAGGCGCCATCACGATGAGCCCGAAGACGCCACGGTCGTTGAGGATGCGACGCATTTCGGCGACCATTGCGCCCCCGATGCCGACGCCCGCGAAGGCAGGCTCGGCCACCCCCGGCTCGGGGACGCGCCTCGTCGCAGTCCGGGCGATGGCGCCCAGGCGCAACCAGGAGAGCCCGAACCACACGGCGGCAAGCGCGCCCAGGATGATGAACGGTTCCGCGGAGCTCGATGTTGGCAATCCGCGCACCGCCTGGTCGAACAGGATCTGGATGTACCAACGCAGCGGCAGCAGCGCCCCCCAGAAGCGCGCGAAACCACCCATTGCCAGCAACGGAAAGCCGACGCCCGCAAAGCCAAAGGCAGGATTGCAGAAGATGGCGGTGAGGCTCATGCCGGTCGCGAGATCGCGCGTCAGGAGCTGCAAAAGGCTTCCGAGCGACAGATAGGCGATGACCAGAAGGCATGCGGCGGCTCCCATCAGCACAGAGTCGCCTCGAAAGGGAACGTTGTAGAGCTCATGAATGATGCCGGCGTCGACGACCATCATCATGATGAAGATGGCGAAGAGGGGCGCCAGTTTTCCAACGAGGGCCGTGAGTGCGCTGCCGCCGGCCGCTCTGAGCCAGGCTCGCAGGCTGCGGCGTGAGAACTCGGAACCAACCGCATATCCGGCGGCGATTGCGGTGACGACGTGAAGGACCGTGGGCAAAATAGCGCGCAGCAGGAACTGCGCGTAGTTCAGCGCTGGATTGGTCAGAACGTATTGCTCCACCACCAGCGACCCGGGCGCATACAACTCACTGTTCGCCGACGATGTGCGAGGCAGCGTTGCGGTGGCCGCCGCGACCGCGTTGGATATCGCGGCCGAGGCGCTGTTGCCTGGGGTGAAATACTGTCGATTGTAGAAAGCGATAATCTGGGGACGTCGCCCAGCGACAAGATCGCGCTCGAAATTCTCAGGGATGTAGATCGCGGCGATCGCGTCGCCTGAGCGTATCGCGTGTGTGGCGCTCGTCATATCGCTGGAACGCTCCGCGACGCTGACGCCCGGCGCCGAAGCGACCGCCTGGACATAAATCAGCGAGGTCGGGGAGCGATCGGCGTCCACAACAGTAACTTTGAGATTGCGGATGACCGCATTGCTGAAGATCGCGGCGAGAATCGTGAAGGCGATAATCGGCACGCCGATCGCCAGGAATAGCGCCACGCGGTCGCGCCGCATCCAGCGCAATTCGCGTGTCGCGACAAGAAGGAATCCTGGCCGCGGCGGCGTCCTCATCGCTGCCCGCCCGGCCATTCGGCGTAGACGCTCATACCGGGCCTGAGCTCCGGGACCGGCGTGGTCGGATAAAGGCGAACCTCGAAGGTGCGCAGGTCAAAGTCGCCGGTCGCGCGCGTGGCGCGCCATCCCGCGTATTCGCCTTTCGTGAAGATCACCCTGATTGCGGCGGTGATCAGCCGGTTTCCAAGCGCAGGGACGCGCATCTGAAACCGGTCCCCGGGCTTCAATCCCTTGACGAGGTCCTCGCGGAGGTCGAAGCGCAGCCAAACATCGCTCAGATCGACGAGCGAGAGCAGCGGAACGCCGGGCGAGACATATTCCCCAAGCTCAGCGCCGATCTGGTAGACCTGCGAGGCGATCGGCGCCTTTACGACCAGTTCGTCAACCTGCGCTTTGATGGTGTCGATGGATGCTTGCGCCTGGATGACATTGGCGCGCGCGATGCCTCGCTCTTCCTTGGTGGGGCCGGCGATGGCTTCCTGCTCGGCAAGCTTTGCTTCATCCAGCGTACGTTGTGCTACGCGAAGCGAATCCGTAGTCTCGTCAAGGCGCTGGATCGGCGCAAATCCGGACGCCGCCAGTTCCTTGGTGCGATCGTAGGTCTTCTGGGCGAGCGTTACATTGGCGGAGGCGCTGTCGATCGCGGCCTTGCGTTGCGCGATCACCTCGGCGCGCGTGCCGGCGAGGACATTGGCAAGCTGTGCGGACGCGACCGAAAGCCCAGCTTCCGCTTCCTGGAGCTTGGTCACCAGTTCCGGATTGTCGATCCCGTACAACAATTGCCCGGCGGCGACATTATCGCCGCGCGAGACCGGGCGCTTGCCGACCCTGCCGTCGACGCGCGCCGCGATGTCGATGCGGGTGGCGTCGGCCTCACCCTGGATGATGAGCGGCTGCGGCTGGACAAGGTACCAGAGCGAGAGGCCGACGATCGCCGCGACGATGAGCGCCACGATGATGGCCGGCGCACGCGCGACATTTGAAGGCGGTGGCGGCAGATCCCGCTCTCAATTCGATAGGGCCGAGGCCTGTGAAGGCGCAGCAGCTTCATCCGTCCCGCGCTGAGCAACCGCGACGCCGACCGGCGCCGGAATCTCCGTTGGCGTCTTTTGGTCGTCCGCACTCATTCGAATGTCCACTCGTCGCTAAACGCTTTGCGTTAGGGGATGAAGATCAAACGCCAGGCACGCCTCCAAACGCCTCATGGTGGTCTGCGGGAAACATAGCCCGGAGGAATTGACGCTTTCGGTCCATTGTCAATGGCAGATCCGGCAGCTCTAATAGGAGCCGGACCCAGGCCAGCCGAAATGGCGGTGCAGCCGCTGTTCGGCGATGTCGTCCACCATGGCCAACGGGTCCCAGGCCGGGGCTGAATTCACCTGTTCGCGCGTCACATTCACGTCGACGCGCCGCCCGGGCCAATCGATGTCCGTCACCGCATGGGGCGCGAGTTGGACGAGCTTGCCCGGCAGCCAGTGACCCGTGTCGACCACGAGATAGCGCACGCCCCAGCGGACGTCGTCGATCAGCACATTGTCGACCGAACCGATGTCGCCGTCCGAGGCGTGGACGGCATAGCCCTTGACGGCGGCGGCGCTGCCGAGATGCGGGTCGCCCGTAGGAGCCGGCGGGGCCGAAGCCCGACCTTCGGCGACTTCGGCCGGAACCGGCTGATCCGAAGGCCGCGCGACGATCGCTTCGGCGCCGAAATGCGACGCGCCCCAAAACGGATCCCAACCGTAATAGGCGTAAAGGCCATGCTCCATCTGCTCCGTCACCGGCTCGTCTTCGAGCGCCTCCGGACTGGCCTCGATCTGCCGCGTGGTCAGACGGACCGCCACCGCCATCGACTCGCCGAAGCTCAGCATCGGGATCGCCGGCTTCGGCGGCAGCTCGAGCGGCTCGATCGCCGACGGGTGGATCAGCACCTTGCGGCCCGGCAGCCAATTGCCCGTATCGACGACCATCCAGCGGACCTTCCAGTTCCGGTCGTCAAACAGGAAATCCCTGACGTGGCCGATGCGGCCGTCGGTGGCGGCGACGGGGCATCCGGTCAGACCACTCGCGGCGAACAGCATGGCGCGACCTCCTCAGGTCTTCGGGGCTGCGGGCGTCAGCGGGCCGGCTCGGGCGATGAACCGTGAGCAGATGTCGAGAGCGCTGCCACAACAGTGTTAAAGCTTGCATCGACCGAATGGAAACCGTTTGTTCGTTTGCGACGCTCCCTCGCGCCGAGGCGCATTTGTCCTTCGTCAGGGGGCTCCAAAAAACCGGCGTTTTCTTGCCAGACGGACCGACCCGTGTTTTCCTGGTCACGAGGCGAGCGGCGAGCAGGGCGATCTCACAAGGGGTCTCTCCAACCCCGATCGCAGCCGGGGCAGCGCGCATGCGACGGGGTCAACGCGACGGGGCTCGCGACCGGGAACTCGGAATGGATCGCGCCATCCACCGGCGCGATTTTCTCAACGGCGCGGCCGTTGCGCTGGGCGCCGCGCTGGCGGGTCCCGCATTCGGCGCGCCGGAGGCGCCGCAGGACCAGCCGGGCCCCGCCCGCGCTGACGGGAATGCGGGGCAGTCACCCCGGCTCGTTCGAGGCCGCCCACCGCCTGCGCGACGGCGCGCCGCCACTCGGCGAGGCGGACGCCGCCATCGAGCGCTGCGACCTCGTCATCGTCGGCGCCGGAATCAGCGGTCTCGCCGCCGCGGCGTTCCACCGGGCGGCCAAGCCTGAGGCCCGCGTGCTGATCCTCGACAATTACGACGATTTCGGCGGCCATGCCAAGAGCAACGAATTCTCGCTTCGAGGCCGAACGCAACGTATTAACGGCGGCACATGGGCGATTGACAGCCCGCGGCCTTACAGCCTCGTCGCCTCCGGGCTGATGCGGCAGCTTGGCGTCGATCCTCTTGCGCTCGAGGCGCGCTGCGCCAGGAAGGACTTTTACCCCTGGCTCGGACTCGGCCGCGGCGTGTTCTTCGATCGCGAGACCTTCGGCGCCGACCGGCTCGTCGTCGGGGCGGGGACGAAGCCTTGGCCGCAGCTGCTGCATGACGCCCCGCTCTCTCCCCGGGTGAAGGCCGACATCGCCAGAATCTACGAGGAGCGGCTCGATTACATGCCGCGCCTTTCCTCAGACGAGAAGAAAGCCCGGCTCGCGCGGATGAGCTACGCCGACTATCTGACCAGGACGATCAAGGCCGACCCGGGCGTCCTCCCCTATTTCCAGGCGATGACGCACGACGAGTGGGGGATCGGGATCGAGGCCGTCGGCGCGCTCGAAGTGTGGCCGTTCGATTTCCCGGGATTTCACGGGCTCAACCTCGAACCCGGCGCGGCGCCGCACATGGGCTTCACCGCTGCCGGCTACGCTGCGGACGGGGGCTCGGCGGAGTTTCATTTCCCGGACGGCAACGCCTCGATCGCGCGGCTCCTCGTGCGTCGCCTGGCGCCGGCGGCAATGCCCGGCGGCAGCGCCGAGGACGTCGTCACGGTGCGCGCGGACTACGAGGCGCTCGATCATCCGGAGGCCCCGGTGCGCATCCGGCTCAGCAGCACCGCTCTCAAGGTCCAAAACCTCGGGGACCCTTCGACAGCGCGGGAGGTCGAGGTCACCTACGCGCGCGACGGGACGCTCCACACGGTGCGCGCGACGGCCGCGGTGCTCGCCTGCTGGAGCTGCATGATTCCCTATCTCTGCCCGGAAATGCCGGCCCGGCAGCGCGAGGCCCTGCATGCGCTGGTCAAGACGCCGCTCGTCTACACCACGGTCGCGCTTCGGAACTGGCGCGCCTTCAAGGCGCTCGGCGTCGACGAGGTCTATGCGCCCGGCTCTTATCACGCTTCCGTGAATCTGAACTCGGTGGTCGACATCGGCGCCTATACGAGCGTGCGTTCGCCCGAGGAGCCGATCCTGGTGCGAATGACCCGCGTGCCATGCGGCCCTGGTCTCGACCCCCGATCGCAGTTTCGGGCCGGACAAGCGGAACTGCTGGCGACCGGCTTCGGGACGTTCGAGCGCAACATCCGCGATCAGCTCACGCGCATTCTCGCGCCGGGCGGGTTCGATCCGGCGACGGACATCGTGGAAATCACGGTCAATCGCTGGCCGCACGGCTACGCCTACGAGTACAATCCGTTGTTCGACCCGGATTGGGACGAGCGCGACCAGCCCCACGTGGTCGCCCGCGCGCCGTTCGGGCGAATCGTGATCGCGAATTCGGATTCCGGCGCCGGCGCCTATACCGATGTCGCGATCGACCAGGCCTGGCGCGCGATCGGCGAAGCGCTCGCGATCGCCGGCTGAAGCTTTTCCCGGGAGCGCCGAGTTGGACGGCATGGCCTCGATGATGCCGAGTTATCATACTATAAAATAATGTTGTTACATCAGCCGCCGCCTCTGGCCTGCCGATTTTCATCGCGACGCTAAACGGGGTCGTAGGTTCCTGAAAGAATTGGGCCGCGACGCTAAAACGGCGCCAAACGGCCCTTTGCGCCACTTGGCCAGTTCGATCGGGCCGGACCCTTGCGGACCGCGTTCCGGCGGCGCACGACTCTGGGGCGGTCGCCCCAATGAAAAAAGCATGGCCCCCGCATCAAGACTGCGCTTGAACTGCGGGCTCGACCGTGAACCTTTCCCGCCGATCATCGGAAGCGAATCTCGGGGACCCATGAAAACCAGAGCCGCCGTCTGCCGCGCCTTCGGCGCGCCGCTCGCCATCGAGACGATCGAGCTTAGCCCTCCCGGCCCCGGGGAGGTTCTGATCAAGACGGCCGCCTGCGCGATCTGCCACAGCGACATTTTCTATATGGACGGCGCCTGGGGCGGCGAACTGCCGGCCGTTTACGGCCATGAGGCGGCGGGCGTGGTCGAGGCGGTCGGGCCGGGCGTGACCCGGCTTCGGCCCGGCGACCATGTCGTCGCGACGCTGATCCGCAACTGCGGCTTCTGCCCGGCCTGCGCCGAGGGCGCGCCGGTCTTCTGCGAAGAGGTGTTCCCGCTCGACAAGGCGACGCCGCTCCGCGACGGCGACGGCGAGCCGGTCGTCCACGGCCTCCGGACCGGGGCCTTCGCCGACCACATCGTCGTCGACGCCTCGCAGGCGGTCGCGATCCCGAGGGACATCAAGCTCGACAGCGCGGCGCTGATCGCCTGCGGCGTGCTGACCGGCATGGGCGCGGTGGTCAACACGGCCAATGTCAGGGCGGGCTCGAGCGTCGTCGTCATCGGCTGCGGCGGCGTCGGCCTCAACTCCGTCCAGGGCGCGCGACTGGCGGACTGCGACCCGATCATCGCGATCGACGTCGAGGCGAAGAAGCTCGCGGCCGCGCGCGAATTCGGCGCGACCCACACGATCAACGCCAGGCGCGAGAACGTCGAGGGCCGGGTGAAGGAGCTCACGGGCGGACGAAAGGCCGACTGGGTGTTCGTCACCGTCGGCGTCAAGGGCGCCGCGGAACAGGGCGTCTCGCTGATGAAGCGCAACGGCGGAACGGTTCTGGTCGGCATGCCGCCGTCGGGCGTCGCCGCGACCATCGACCCCGGCTGGCTCGCCGCCGACGGGCAAAAAATCCTCGGCTCGAAGATGGGCTCGGCCCGGCCGCTGATCGACGTGCCGAAGATCGTCGCGCTCTACCGCGAGGGGCGGCTCAAGCTCGACGAACTCATTACGCGGGCGCTATCCGTTGGAGCGGATCAACGACGCCGTCGCCTCGTCGCGCTCCGGGGCGGCGTTGAGGAACGTGATCGTGTTTTGAGGGGCGCAAATTGAAGATCGCCGAACTGAAAACCTTCGTCGTCGGCAATCCGCCGCCCGCATTCGGCGGCCGCTATTTCGTGTTCCTGAAGCTGAAGACCGCCTGCGGAATCGAGGGCGTCGGCGAGGTCTATGCGGCGAGCTTCGCCCCGAAGGCGATCGTCGCAATGATCGAGGACGTGTTCGAGCGCCATGTGCTGGGCATGGACCCCTTCCGCATCGAGGCGCTTGTGGCGCAACGTCTACGGTCGCGGCTACACGCTGAGGCCCGACGTCTCGCTGATGGGCGTGCTGTCGGGCCTCGAAATGGCGCTGTGGGACATCGTCGGCAAGGCGGTCGGGAAGCCCGTCTACGAGCTCCTCGGCGGAAAGGTCCACGAGCGGCTGCGCAGCTACACCTACCTCTACCCCGACGAGCCCGGCTCGCACGCCTATTCCGACAGCCCGGTCTATTCGGTCCCTCACGCCGCGGCCGAGCGGGCGCTGAAATATGTCGCGCAAGGGTTCACCGCGGTGAAGTTCGACCCCGCCGGCCCCTACTCGACCTTCGACCCCCGCCAGCCGAGCCTCGAACGGCTCGCGCTCAGCGAAGCCTTCTGCAAGACTCTGCGGGAAGCGCTCGGGACGAAGTGCGATCTCCTGTTCGGCACGCACGGCCAGTTCACCGTCTCGGGCGCGCTGCGTCTCGCCCGCCGGATCGAGCCTTACGAGCCGCTGTGGTTCGAGGAGCCGACGCCGCCCGAGGCGCCCGAGGAGATGGCGAGGGTCGCCGCGCAATGCCGCATGCCGATTGCGACCGGCGAGCGGCTGACGACGAAATATGAATTCGCCCGCGTGCTCGAGACCGGCGCCGCCTCGATCCTGCAGCCGAATCTCGGCCGGGTCGGCGGGCTGCTCGAGGCCAAGAAGATCGCCGCGATGGCGGAGGCGCATTACGCCCAGATCGCGCCGCATCTCTATTGCGGGCCGGTGGTCGGGGCGGCCAACGTCCAGCTCGCCGCCTGCAGCCCGAACTTCCTCATCCTCGAGAGCATCGAGCGCTGGGACGGCTTCCACGCCAGGATTCTCAAGAAGCCGATCCGATGGGAGGACGGCTATGTCATTCCCTCCGACGATCCGGGCCTCGGCGTCGAACTGGACGAGGAGGTCGCCAACGCCCACCCCTGGGAAGGCTCGGCGCTGCATCTCGTGCCGCGATTCGGGCCGGTCGCGGCGCCCGACTGACGGCTGCTCCTCAATCGATCACTGCTGTGGGCCCATCAACCAGGCGCCATTCTCGGCGCACCAGACGTGATTGTGGAGGTTGGCGATCCACTGGCGGCCCGACGCGGTCATGGACAGATACTTGACGCCCTCCTCGATATGGGCCGCAACCAGTTCGGAAAAAAACTTGGGATACTTGTCCACCAGATCCGCCGGCGTCTTGTAGCCGAACTGTCGGTTGGCGCCGAGCTCCTCGAATTCGGCGAAGAGGGCGTTCGCCTTCTTCGGATAGAGCGGGTCCCCGAGCTGGCCGATGAGGTCCGAGGCGAGCGTCAGCCTCGCCTCGAGACTGGCTTCGCGCCCCTCAAGGGCGGGCGGAAAGCGGGTGAGCTCGATCGCCTCCGCGAGCCGCGCGGGGTCGACATGCTTCGAAGTCCCGAGCCGATCATAGGCGAACAGCTTCGAGCGGTCGACGTGATAGGGCATGAGCGCGGCGTCCGAGGCGCCGCGGGGGAGCGTGACCTTGTTGCCGGCCTGGTCGATGACGAATTCCGTCTTGGTGTCGCCTTTCAGAACGCCGCGCACGAAGCCGATGTCATGCATTAGGCAGGCGCAAATGAGGTGGGCGTAGTCTTCGGGCTCGATTCGCTCAGAAAGCACGCGCCCGCGCAGGATGTCGCGGCCGACCATCGTCACCAGCATCGTGTGTTCGAAGTTGTGGTAGAGCGCGTCGCTTCTGGCGATGCACTCGATGGTGCTCCGGGCCAGCGAACCGAGATGCTCGGCCAATTCATCATCAGAGGCGCCGAAAATCTCCCGGAAGTCGTCGGCAAGGAACTTGCCGAGCTTCCTGGCCGCCGCGGCCGCGATCGTATCCAACTCTTGGCTCCCGAACTAAGGCGGCCGCTCTCTCAGATTAGGCATCCCAGACACTTAGTGCAATCCGAGCCCGGGCGCCAGAGCGGGCGGACGTTCCTTCGATGGCCCGCGACGACGTGGCGCTTGCCCGCCGCCGCCGAGCGCCTATTCTCCCCGACAATGGTTTGGGAGGCGTGAATGACGACGCGGTACGGCTTCATCGGGCTCGGCAGTCTCGGCGGGGCGCTGGCCGCCAGTCTCCGGCGCGCCGGGTTCGATCTCATCGTGCACGACATCGACCCGAAGGCGGCGAAATCCTTGCTGGCGGCCGGCGCGGCCTGGGCGGAGTCTCCGCGCGCGCTCGCCGAGAAGGTCGACGCGGTCGTCACCTGCCTGCCCTCGCCGGCCGTGTCCGAACGGGTGCTGACCGGCCCGGAGGGCGTGCTCATGAGTCTCGCGCCCGGCTCGACCTGGATCGAGATGAGCACCGACGATTCCGATTCGGTCCAGCGCCTCGCCGCGATCGCCGCGGAGAAAGGCGTCTTCACTCTCGAGGCGCCGGTGACCGGAGGCGTGCACAAGGCGGCGGCGGGCGAAATCGCCGTCATCGTCGGCGGGGAGCCGGCCATATTCGAGCGCCATCGCGCCGCGCTCGAGGCGATGGGCGGCCCGATCTTCCACGTCGGCCCGTTGGGCTCCGCCTCGGTGATGAAGGTCATCACCAACATGCTCGCCTTCGTCCATCTGGTCGCGGCGGGCGAGGCCTTGATGCTCGCCAAGCGCGGCGGCCTCGACCTCGCTCAGGCCTACCACGTCATCAAGGCGAGCTCGGGCGCCAGCTTCGTCCACGAGACCGAGTTGCAGCTGGTGCTGAACGGCTCCTACAACATCGGCTTCACCATGGACCTCGCCTGCAAGGACCTCGGCTTGGCGATGAAGCTCGGGCGGGAGCTCGGCGTGCCGCTCGACCTCGCCGCGATCACCTCGCAGACCTTCATCCGCGCCCGCGAGGCCTACGGCGGCGGGGCGTGGTCGACCCAGGTGGTCAAGCTCCTCGAG
Source organism: uncultured Alphaproteobacteria bacterium (assembly GCA_963768555.1). Classification (GTDB taxonomy): domain Bacteria; phylum Pseudomonadota; class Alphaproteobacteria; order Rhizobiales; family Beijerinckiaceae; genus Roseiarcus. The sequence continues at coordinate 207,741 of CAVYIZ010000089.1, read as the reverse complement.
GACGCGCTGCACACCGACCTGCGCGCGCCCGGGTTTCCGGCGGAGCTGAAGGCGTAGGCCTCACGTCGCCGAAAATGAGGCGCCAGCGCCAAGCGGACTCGGCGCCGAACCCAAATCCATGCCAACTCGTTACAAGACTTGCCCATTGCCGTTTTGCGCCTTTTCAAGAAGTTGGAACAGACTCGCGGCTGACTTGCGCTCCTCGCGGCTCAGCCCCAGGCTGGTCCGCGTCTCCATCGGCCGCCAGCCGCGCGCTGCGGCGAGGCCGCCGTCGCCTCGGCCGCGGAAAAAGGTCGCCCAGCAGCGGCGAGTTGTCGAAGGCATCCGGCTCGCAATAGCGGTCGAGCCGGTCGACGAGCTTGAGGAGCAGCGGAATGGCCTTCACGTCGCCCTCCGAGACGCCGCGGGCCGCCAAACGCAATGCGGGCTCGAGCCGGGCGAACTGCATCTTCTTGTGGTCGGGGGAGACCCCCGCCTCGTCGTCGCCGCCTTCACGATCTCCCGCAGCCGCTCGCGCGACAGCCCCTCCTCCGTCGCGATCGCCGCATAGCTCGCCCCCTCCTGCATGCGGGCGAAGATGCGCTGGAGGCGGAGCGCCCGGGCGGCGGGCGAGAGCGAGAGGCGGGCGGAGCGGGGTTCGGCCAGATCAGTCATCGGGAGCCTTTCTTTCCAAAAGAACAGATATGAAACAAATTATGACGCCTGTCAACAATTTTCGCTCGCGAGCCCGGGCGAAAGCGCTTCCTGCGTGGGTTTAAGAAATCGGCGTAGTGGCAACTAGAGATTGAATTAAATGTCGCCAGAAACCCGGCTACAGCAAGCCACGGAAAGGCCTTCAGGGGACGCGCATTCGCCACCGAGCGAAGGCGCCAAGCGCGTGCGAAACGGACCCCGCGCCGGCGTGGCGCCGCCGCGGCGCCCGCGCTCTCCGGACGGCGACCGAAGGCGGCGGCGGACAAAAGATTCAGTCCAAAGAACAGGGAACGTTGATTTGCGGAACAGGGAAAGTTTTCGTGGGAACAGGGAAGGTTTCGCACTCGAACAGGGAACTCTTGCGCACGCGACCGCAACCAGCGGTGAAGGCGCTCGGAGGATGGCTTGCCTGTGATACCCGCCGGTGAAGTCGCGCTGGCCCCGCTGTCGCCGGCGGCGGCGTTGACCGTTATCAGAGTCCGATCGAGCTTTCCGTTGCAAGCCCGTTCGGGGCTGCTCTCACACTTTCAGATCAAGCTTGGTTTCATACTCCTCGCGCGACAGGGGACAGTCGATTAGCTGCTCAAGGTCTTGACGACCGAGCCTTACCTGGCGCGCCATTGCGGCGAGCAGGCTATCGCTTATGTCGCCGCCGCCCGATTGATGGCTGACGCGCGTCCGGATTTCGGTCCTGAACCCATCCCTGGTCTCGTAAATAAGAAAGATGTGATGCCCCTCACGATCCTCGAAAAATCCCTTGGCCTTCAAGCTGGAGAGCACCTGGCGAACCTTACGCGGCATCCAGTGTTTCCTCAAAGGCCTCAAGAAGCCGGCCTTTTAGGTTTCGTGCGCCCGCTGTTAGACGTGCATCATCGCCTAACGCATAATTGCGCCAGAGCACCCTCAACTCAGCGACGATCCCTTCGGCGACATCGTCGCGGGTCTCGCCGACTGTTTCAATTTCGAGTGACGGAACTGCCGCCGTGAAGAGCTGTTCTTCGCGGTCAAACCGAATGCTGACCACAAGCGGTCGGCGCGCACGGACGGTTCTATTGCCAATGTCGAACGAGTTTATCGAGACGTCCTCCTCCTCTTGAATGGGTCGGATGAAGTCGACGGCTTCGATCGTCCGGGGGACGCCTCGAGCGTCCACCGAAACTGATCCAAAAACCTGGATCAACTCGCGAGGATGCTCCAGAAGAGTGGGCTCGACCGAGTCCTCGTAGCTGCAGGCGATGTCCCGCTTCACCCCGAGCAGGCGCAATCTGATCCGGCGCGCTGCGAAATCGATTTCGATCAGCTCGCCGTTGACGACGCCCGCCGACGCTGCCGAAAGGCGCGGCCGCCGCTGATCCTCGACAAAGGCCTGCGCGGTCGTTGAACCCAGCAGACGGTCTCCATTCGCGAGGACTTCAAGAGACACTCCCGACTGCGGGTCCGGCATCGCCTGCGCCAGGGCGTCGAGCATGAACCGGCGATAGGTCGAGTTGGCCACCGCATCTTCCAACCGCCGCTCGTCTCTCTGGCCGATCGCATGGAGAAAGCGGCCCAGGTCCGCATTTGCGCGCTCCAGTTCCTGCGGGGCCAGAAGCTGCGGGTCGAGCGTGATCAAGCGCAATGGCTGCTCGTAGGAGCCCGATCGCGGCAGTTCGCAGACCAGGACGAAGCGGCGCTGGACCTCTTGCGACGGCCTTGCGCGACGGCTCAAGGTCCTCCCCTCCAGCCTCATCCCAATAAGGTGGACGATGCGCTGAAAGCCGTCGAGGGCGCGCGCCAGCTCGGCCGCCGGAACCGCATGCGGCCCGATCGAAGCGCCGGCAAAGCGAAGCAGCAAAAGGTCAGACGTCCGGGGCATCGGCTCTTCTTAGTCCCGAAACGGTAAAGATCAAACTCTTTGGATCGCAAGCTTCAGTCTGTGTTTCGCCGTCCAATTTTGACCCCACCCTCACATGATCGTAACCATATCAGAAATTTAACAAATTCGTGATTTCGCGACAAAACGATCACCTTCCGATTTTGACCCAGGCATCGCGACAGAAAGCCCCTTCACAATCAATGATTTCAGCGAAACGTGGCAGGGTCAATATTCGACGCCGATTTACACCGCCGTCGCCGCAAGCGACTGGCGCGTGCTGTTTCGGGAAAGCGCTTCCGGCGCTGGAAGCCGACTGGATAGCCGCGACCACGTCGGGCGGCAGGCCCCTCATCTGGTAGAGGACGAACGGAGCGACTTTCTGGGCGGCCACCAGAGCCAGCTTCTGAACCTGTTCCGGCGTGAGCGCCTCGCCGGGCTTCGCCCCGCACGACGCGAACGCCTCATCGATCGCCTGGCTCACCACACGCTTCCGCTCCGCGTCCATGCGGGCTTGCATCGCTGGACCAAGGATGGCGTCGGCGGCGCGTTTCAGGTCCTCAAGCTTTGTGCGCCGGTAGGCGTAGATGTCCTCGATGTCCTTCCGCGAAAACGGGATGTGAACACGCAGATCGAGTTCCGCGCCTGTTCTCGGGTCGATGGCGTAGGTGTTCTGGATCGCCGGTCCCCGATACCCCTGTCCGAGAAGGCAGACGAAGCGGTGAAAGCCGAAATACTCGCTATAGCCAAGGATGAGGCCGGTCGCAGGGTTGGCGTCGGCCGAAAGACAATGGAGCGGGACGCCTGCCGGGCGACATTCGATAAGGTCCGTGTCGTGGTAGTAGCCGAAACAGGGCGGGCTTTGCGCGGTCTCGAAGGTAGCCGACCGCCCCCTCGCAGGCCGCCCAGTCGACGCCGCTCGCGAACGCCCACGCAAGGCTGCTCTTCACCATCGACCGCCCGGCAAGCTCACCGCCAATGCTCAGATCATGGCCCACCGCACCCTGCGGGTAGGTCTCGACCATCCGGGCGCTCGCCAGCGCCGCCTCGACGTCGATCTCAGGATGCCTCCTTTTAAGGTCCCTCACAATTCGCCGCGCCTCCTGCGTCGTGCGGGTCTCGACGTGGTACTGCGTTTTTCCAGAGGGTGATGGTGTGCGCGTGAATACAGGTGCCGTTCGGGCGAGGGCGCCGTTCGGGCCGATGGTCAATCGCTCCCCGGCGCTCGTCACCACCCGCAGACTGGGCGGCTCCCCGCGCTCCCTCGAAATGTTGAGAAGCAGGCAGAGCGGCAGGAGCTGCGCGGCAAGCTCTAAGTCCCACTTGTCGCCGGCCGTGCTGTTGCAACCGCGACAAAGGAATCCGGAGACCTTCCGGCGACCGCCGAGGGCGTTGGCGATGAGATGTTCTTCGGAATCGTTTTCGGAGGTGATTGCGGCCTCGCAAAGAGGGCACAGTCCCATGGATTTGCTCCACTCCTGATTTTTGAGCCAGACGTGGCTATTGCTTCCGCTCGAGGATCGGGCGGCAAACCGTCTCGACCGACACAATCGCGCGCTTTACAATGGGTTCGACGGGGTCATCGCCGGGCATGTGCTGCCAGATGGCCAACTCGTACTGCTGCACCACATCAAGATGAAGGTCGAAAGCCGCCCCACCGTGTCTGACCATGTCGCTCAGCCTCATCGCCTTCGATTGGACTTCCCACACGGCGTCGTCGAGCGCTGTGAAGGCTTCGTCAATTGGCTTGCCCAGAAGCGCGCGGCTTCGGTAGCGTTTGCTCTTTAGCTCCGAGAAGAAATCGCTTCGCTGTGCAATTCGGGCGATCGGGACGTAATATGCGTCGAGCTTGCTTGCCTCCGCCGGGGTTTCCTTTTCAGTGCGGAGCCTGGCCGCGCTCTCGTCCTTGAAACCTCCCGGTGAACGAATCGCCCGAATGATGTCGGCAAACTGGTAGAAGTCGGCCAGAACTTCTTCCGCAAGTTCGACCCGCCGTTTGTGGTCAGGGCAATCGCATTTCAAAATTGCGCCAGCAATTTCGAGAGATAGGCGTCATTCCAACCGGCTTGCTTGATCTTTCCGCGCAGAGAGCCTTTCGATCCCTCTTTTTGCATGGCGTTCAGGGCCATGTGTCGCAGGATCGCCAGATTGTGCGGGGCGTTGCCCAGGCGGGTTCTGTCCTGGTCTTCGTTCATGACGACGTCGAGGCGCCAATGTAGGCGATTTTCGACGCCCCAATGCTGGCGCACAACTGCGTTCAGGCGTTCGGGCGAGAGCGCGACGCTGAGCAGATAGTAGGCTGTTTCCGTTGTTGTTTTCTCGGGCGTTGCGCGGATCCGCACGACTTTGCCGATGGCGGCCAGCCCGGGCCATTGGTGGCTTTCCTGCAACCAGTCGATATCGGTCGAGACCGTAGCCGTTCGCGTCTCGATGCGGCCATGATCGGCGTCGACATCTGGTTTGGACACAGCGGCCTCGCATGCGGGATCGTCGAGATACAGGCGCACGTCGTCGGACAGATTTGCCTGGTTTCCCTTCAACGCCAACGCATAGTCGCCGCCCTGTTTCACGATCTGTTCCGCGATCGAGCGTTGGCAATTGAGCGCGTCGACGGTTACGATCGTCCCTTTCAGCGACAGCATTTCCAGCAGCTTTGGCACGGCCGTGATCTCGTTCGACTTCACGTCGGTGGCGATTTGCGCCATCACCAAGCGTTGCTCGCAACCCCAAGCGCTGACCATGTGCAGGGGCGACTTGCCGCTGGCTTTGTCGAACGAACGGCGCAACACTTTGCCGTCTATCGCGATAACACCCTGACATTGCGTCGAAAACTTCGTCATGAAGCGCTGAAACACGGCTCGGAACTGATCCGGATCAAGTCGGCGAAACAGCCGGCTGAAGGTGTCGTGGCTGGGCAATCCGTTGGCGAGTTTGAGGAAACCGCGCAAATAGGGTTCCTTCGACTTCGCAAACAACGCCATGTCGACGGCGCCCTGACCACCGCACAGAACCGCGCAAAACGCGATGATCAAGAGTTCATGGAAATCGTGAAGAGCGGCGTTCCCACTTCGAGGGTCTTCCAACTCTTCCCAGCAGGTCGCAAACTCCTCCAAAATCGTCTCCCGAAGCATGATTTGCATGCCCCCGGGTAGAATCCATCAAGCCCCACACGCGCAAGTCCCGGACATTTCCTCAAGCTTTTTCAAATGCGATTCCCCTGCCGTTTGTGGTCATGGAGATTGCGATCGTGTTGAAACTTCCGCTCGGCGAGGTTCAGGCCGGCGTCGCGATTCTTTCTGTTCTCCCACACCATCAGCAGGCCGTTCACGCCGCTTGAGACGAGCGCCGCGACAACTGCCGGGCCTATCCAGTCCGAAATCACCTTCGTGTCCTTGGCATGTGGCCTCCGGCGTCGGCGCCGGATCCGCCTTCTCGCCCCACTAAGTTTCGGCGTCCAATTTTGCCCACGTGAGGGAGGTGTTGATTGGAAGCGATTCTCCCCTTTGCAATCTCTCCTTCTCCCTCCCCCGATCTCCGACCTGCTCTCCGTTGTTCCTTCTCCCACCCACACTCCTCGGCACGCGTCGCGTGACAGCTCTCTATCGTTGCAACCGCCTCTGGTCATTGTCCGGGGACCGCCCCAGGCTGTGTTCTGGCGTCCAATTTTGACCCGTTCTCGCATGATAGTAACCATATGAGAAATTTGCCAAATTCATGATTTCGCGCCAAAACGATCGGCACTCAATCTCGACCCGGGCATCGCGACAGAAAGCCTCTTTAGCATCAACGATTTCAGCGAACCGTGCAGGGGTCAATATTCAGGGGAATTGACTGAACGTTTTATGCGGCGATGTAGGCGGCGAGGGCGTTTTCGTCCCATGCGGCGACTTTGCGGCACATCGCAGCGAATCCTTGCTTTTCGGTTCATAGCACGATTGAGGGCCCGGTGCTTGAATGGTGGGTTGAAGGGGGCGTTGTCGGTTCGCACGCGGCTTTCCTCGACGCGGAAGATCATGTCGAGCACCGAGTGGAGGCCGTTTTCGACCATCCAATGACTGCGGATCATCGGTCCCAGGGCGTTGGCGAGCAAGGCGATCGAAGATGTCGATGCGCGTCTCGGCTTCGACCTTGCCATCGGTTTCCCGTTCGCTCTCGACCATGACGACCGACTTCAATCCCGGCCTTGGTGGTTGTCCTGCAGCCAGCCGATGTCGTGGAAGACGCTGACCGTTCGGGTCTCGATGCGGCCGTGGTCGCCGTCGACGGCCGTGTCCCGGCTGACCGACCTATCCTTGAACGCCACCGCCTTCTGCTCGCGGGCGAACAGCTCGACGTCGTCGCGCAGCGTGCCCTGGTTGCCCTTCAGCGCGAGGATGTAGTCGGCCTTCTTGTCGATGATTGTCTGCGCGATTTCGCGCTGGCAGCCCATGGCGTCGCGTCACCACCGCGCCCTCGATGGCCAACAGCTCGAGCAGCGCGGGAATGGCGACGATCTCGTTGCACTTTTCGGCGACCTTACCTGCCCGAGCACCATGCGCTGGCGAGCGGCGAAGGCCGAGACGACATGAATGGGCTCTTCGCCCCCTTTCTTCTGGTAGGAGCGCCGCACCGTTTTGCCGTCGATGGCGATCACTTCGGCAGACGTCTTCGTCAGCGCCGCCGCCCACGCTTCGAAACAGCGCTGGAACGCGACCGGGTCGAGCTGGCGAGGATGATGCCCAGCTGGTCGTGCAAGGGCGTGCCGTTGGCGAAGCGTCGAAAGCGCTGCAGGAACGAAAGCTTGGCCCGGCCGAAGCGCGCAATGTCGGCCACCGTCTCCGCCCCCGCCAGCGTCGCCGCCAGCATCAAAAGCAGCACCTCGTCGAGCGGATAGGCGACCTTCCCCTTCTGCCGGTAGTCCGGCAAGGCCTCGAAATACGACAGAAAAACCGTCGTCTCCCTCACCGCCCCGGCAGCCGCGTCCCCTTCCGTCATCGACCCATCCTCCGCCCGAATCAGAGGATCACGACAAATTCAGCTCGTCGTCCATTTGTCACGCGAATTTTCAGTCGATTGCCCTGGGTCAATATTCGACGCCGATTCGACAGTCATCGCCGAGGCGATGCAGTCGAAAGGCCATAGGATCAGACATGAGGGCGTCGTGGGCGTCCTGAGGAACCAAGATGAGTAGAATTCTGTTGAACGCGCTGCCTTTGGTCGAAATCGTGAGTGTTGGCCTCCCAGTTGAAGTGCATGCGATTGAACTCAGCTGTCCTGCCCCAGTCGATACTTTTCACATCGAAGAGCCCGCAGCCGATCCGATCGTCTCGCTGTATGTCAGCCGCAGCGAGGCAGGCGTCTGGAAAATTCGAGAGCAGTTAAAGAGCGGAAAAATTGTCGATCGCGAAGAGGAGTACCCTAACATCCAGGATGACACCGATGATTTAGGGGCGGGTTGGAGTGGAACCGCACGAGGGCGTCCAAATATACTAGGCGGAGGAACGATCCGACGTAACTATTTGGGTGAAAAATTCACGTACAAAGAAAGCGTATTCGACAGAGATTGTAAGAAGCCGCCTTACTTTGTCATTTCGCGCGAGGCCGCAGGATGTGCGCGGCTCGATGCGCCGCTCAATCAGCCATACCAACCGAGCCCGATCAGATCGAAGGATTGAGGTAATGCGGACAAGTGGCGTCAGGAAACGCGTCTGTTGACGCGAATGGCTGCCGGTCGTCAGCACCCGCTGAGAGCGAAGTCGCATTGTCGACACGCCCTCACCCGAACCGAAAACCCGAGATCGCCTTCCCGGCGATCACGTCGCGGAACTCGTGCTCGCCCTGGCTGTCGCCCGCGGCGCCGGCGACGACCATCAGCGGCAGGAGGTGCTCCTCGCGCGGGTGGCAGGCGCGCGCGGCGGGCGCCTTGTCCCAGGCCGCAAGCCGCGCCTCCCGCTCTTCCGGCGGCGCCTTGGCGGTTTCGTCGAGCCAGGCGTCGAAGGCCGCCGAGGCCCCCTCGCCGCCGTCGAAGAAGTGGCGCAGGTCGTGGTAGCTCATGCCGCTGCCGACGATCGCCACCCCTTGGTCGCGCAACGGGGCGAGCGCCTTGCCGAGTTTGATGTGGAAGGCCGGATCGAGATCCTTGCGCAGCGACAGCATGACGACCGGGATCTCGGCCCTCGGGTCGACGATGAGGAAGGGCACGAACACGCCGTGGTCAAAACCGCGCGCGTCGTCGGTCGCAACCGACAGGCCCGCCGCCGCGATCAGTCGCTTGACCTCGGCGCCGAGTTCCGGCGCTCCGGGCGCCGGATAGTTCAGCTTGTAGGTGTGCTCCGGGAAGCCGTAATAATCGAACAGCATCCCCGGCTTGGGGTTGACGCTCACCGTGGGCTTCGCCGCCTCCCAATGCGCGGTGACGACCAGGAACGCCTTCGGCCGCTCCGGCAGGGACGCGACGAGGCCGGCGAGATAATCGCGCAGCTTGTCCCACGCGTGCGGCCCGAAAGGAGGGGGAAACTCCATCCAGAAACAAGGGCCCCCGCCGTGGGGGATGAAGATCGCGGGCTGACGGAGAGCGGACATGAAAACCTCGAGCGCTGGACGGTCGGAAACATAGTTAAGCCGGGCGCCGAGTGACGGCAACGCCGGCGGCGTCCCGAATCGCGCAGCAATCCATGCACGAATCCGCTTCGGCCCTTTGACCTGAAACGGCAGTTGGAGACCCATAAATCGTATAACACGTGAATCATCTGGTATTTCTGGCAATTATCTCAAACGCGGAGCAGTTGACGGTAGTTCAGCAATTTCAATAGCTTACGCGCCAACTGCCGTTTCTAGGTTGATCATTCGCGCAGCGCGTCTCCCCTCTCCACTCGCGCCACGCATCGTCCTTCTTGCGCGCCGATCCCGCGCCCGGCGTCGAGTGCGCAGGCGCCTCGCGGCGCCGACCCCTCATCCGGCGCGGCGCGACGCGATCGTCTCGAGCACCGCGCGCGCGGCGTGCGCGCTCGGCGCGGCGCCGTCTTCGAGCCGCATCAGGCCGTCGAGCCGCGCCAGCGCCTCGATCTGCGCCTGCCGCGCTGGCCCGTCGCGCACCACGGCCGCTCAGCGCCGCGGCGAGCGCGGCCGGGTTGCAGTCTTTTTGCAGCTTCTCGGGAATCGACCGGTCGCCGAGAATGAGATTGGGGAGCAGGATCGAGGGGACCTTGATCAGATATTTGAGCTGCTCCTCGACGATCCCCACCTTATAAGCGCCGACCATCGGCGCCCCGGCCAGGGCAAGCTCCAGCGTGACGGTCCCCGACGCGGCGAGCGCCGCGCGCGCGGTGCGGAACGCCTCGAATTTCTGCGCTTCCCCGAGCACGATCTTCGGCGCCTGCGGCCAGAGCGCAGCGCGCGCCCGCACTTCCGCCTCGACATGCGGCAGGGTCGGCAGAACGGGCATGAACGGGCCGATCGCCTCGCGCAAGGCCTGCAGCGCGCCGCCGAAATCGTCCATCAGTCGCCGGATCTCCGAGCGGCGCGAACCCGGCAGGACGACGACGATCGGCGGCTCGGCTTCCGGCGGCGCGCCTCGTCCTCGTTCGGACGCAATTCGCCGAGGCGCTCGATTAGCGGATGGCCGACGTAGACGCAACGCGGGCCCGCCAGGCGACCGTAGGCGTCGGGCTCGAACGGCAAGAGACCGAGCACGCAGTCGACATAGGCGCGCATCGCTTTCGCCCGCCCCGGCCGCCACGCCCAGACGCTCGGGCTGACATAGTCGACGATCGGCAGGTTCGGCAAAACCTCGCGCACGCGACGCGCGACCCGATGGGTGAAGTCGGGGCTGTCGATGATGACGAGCGCGTCCGGCCGCGCGGCGACGACGAAATCCGCGGTCTGACGGATGCGCTCGAGAAGTTTTGGCAGGCGGGCGAGCACCGGCAGGATTCCCATGACGGCGATGTCGCCGATCGGAAACAGGCTCACGAGGCCCTCCGCCTCCATAGCCTCCCCGCCGACGCCGATTAAAACCACCTTGCCCGCGGCCGCCCGCAGGGCGCGCATCAGCTTGAAGCCGAGCTGATCGCCCGAATGCTCGCCGGCGACGAGCGCAACCCGCAACGGATCCGAAACGCAGCTCACGCCTGAAAACCGATGACGAACAGCCCCGCGGCGTCGGCGTCGCGGGCGCAGCGCTCGCGCTCGACGACGAGGACCCGGCCGGCGGCGAGCGCGACGCCGCGCAACTCGGCCCTGGCCGCGCCCTCGATCGTCAGCGGGCCGATCGCCGGCATGTCGAGGCGCAGATCCTGCCCGCGCTTCGGGCGCCTTCACCAGCACACCGGCGGGCCCTTTGTGCCGCAGGCGACCGCTTGCGCGAAGCTCGGCCACCCGCGCGAGCGTCGCGTCCGTTCCCTCTGCCGCCTCGATCGCCAGCACGCGTCCATCGGCGACGACTGCTCCCTGCCCCGCGTCGAAGTCCGACAGCGTCTCGACCAGCCGTGCGCCGAGCGCGATGTCGGCCTGGTCCTCCGGCGAGGCCGGACGCGCGCCGAGAAGGCCGGATGGCGCCGCGAGGCGCGGCGCGACCTCGTGCGCGCCGACGATGCGGACGCCTTCGCGCTCGAAGATGGCGGCGAGCTCCACGAGCAGGCCGTTGTCGCCGCGGCGAAAGAGCTGCGCGAGCTCGGCGGCGCGCTTCACTGCGCCCCAGTCGAGTCGGAGATCGGCGAATTCGGGCCGGGTCATCGCCCCGATCATCGCCATCTCGCCGATCGCGCGCTCCTTCAGCGCTGCGAACAGCTTGCCGACCTCGCCCATGCGCAGCCAGACATGCGGAAAGGCGTCGATCGCCGCGTCGGTCGACCCGACGATTCCGATCAGAAAGGGCTCGCGCCCGGCTCGGCGCGCCTCGGCCGCGACCTCGAGCGGGAAAGCGCCCGCGCCGCACAGGATGGCGAGAGGCCGCGCGACGGCTGCATCGGCCGCGCCGCCGGCCGAACGGTTCACGCGCAGTCGTCCTTGCCCGCGCGGGGAACGCAGATCGCGCGCTCGCCGCACTGCCGCAGAAAGTCGACGATCTGCTGCACGGCCTCCTGATCGGGAAAGGCCTCCGCGACGTCCGCGATCCGCTCTTTCAGCGCGCCCTTCCCCTCGAACAGCATTCGGTAGGCGCGCCTGAGCTCATGGATCGCCTCGTGCGAAAACCCCCGTCGCTTGAGGCCGACGAAATTGAGCCCGGCGAGCGAGGCGCGATTGCCGAGCGCCATGCCGAAGGGAATGACGTCGTGCTCGACGCCGGCGAGACCGCCGATGAACGCATGCGCGCCGATCCGGACGAACTGATGCGCCGCCGATCCGCCGCTCAAGATCGCGAAGTCGCCGATCTGGCAGTGGCCCGCGAGCATCACGTTGTTCGACAGGATGACACCCTCGCCGATGCGGCAGTCGTGGGCGACATGGGCGTTGGTCAGAAAGACGGAACGCGGGCCGACCTTGGTCACCGATCCGCCGCCCTCCGTGCCCGGGTTCATCGTCACGCTTTCCCGGATGAGGCAGTCCTCGCCGACAACGAGGCGAACCGGCTCCCCGCGATACTTGAGGTCCTGGGGCTGATGCCCAATCGCGGCGAAAGGAAAGATGCGGGTCCGGGCGCCGATGAAAGTGTCGCCGACGAGGCTGACGTGCGAGACGAGGCGCACGCCGTCGCCGAGCTTCACCTGAGGCCCGACGTGGCAGAACGGCCCGATCTCGACGCCCGCGCCGAGGAACGCGCCGTCCTCGACGACAGCGGTCGGATGGATGCCGACTGTCATTCGCGCACCAGCATCGCCGAGACTTCCGCCTCGCAGACGAGCGCGCCATCGACCTTCGCTTCGCCGCGGAACCACCACATGTTGCGCTTCTTGGCGGTGCGGGTCATGTGGAGCCTGACCTGATCGCCCGGCACGACCGGCTTGCGGAACTTCGCCTTGTCGATCGTCATCAGATAGACGACGCTCGGCGCGCCACTGTCCTCCTGCGAGGCGACGCAGAGCGCGCCCGCCGTCTGCGCCATCGCCTCGATAAGGAGCACGCCCGGCATGACCGGACGGCCGGGGAAGTGGCCCTGAAATTGCGGCTCGTTCACCGTCACGTTCTTGATGCCGACGCCGTACTCGTCGCCCCGCGCATCGACGATGCGGTCGACCAGCAAGAAGGGGTAGCGGTGCGGCAGCGCCTTCAAGAGTCTCTGAATGTCGAAACTCTCGAGCACGCGAGCGGTCTCGTTCATTCCATCCCCCTTTGCGTTTCTCACGTCTCAGTCGGGTCCATTGGCCTGTTCCGATCCGCTTCTTTGTCCGGAGGGAGAGGCGGCTGCAAGTTTTTTCACCGCCGCGACCTCGCGGAAGAATTCCCGGACGGGCTTCGCCGGGGCCCCGGCCCAGCGCTCGCCCGCGGGGATATCCGTCATCACGCCCGCCGCCGCGGCGACCTGCGCCCCCGGCCCGATCTTCAGATGGCCCGCGATGCCGGCCTGGCCTCCAAGCGCCGCGAAGTCGCCGATCACGCTCGATCCCGACACGCCCGATTGCGACACCAGAACCGCGTGACGGCCGATGACGACGTTGTGGCCGATCTGGACGAGGTTGTCGATCTTCGCGCCCTCCCCGATCACCGTGTCCCGATTGGCGCCACGGTCGATCGTCACGCCCGCGCCGATCTCGACGTCGTCCTGGATGATGACGCGGCCGATCTGCGGCACCTTGAGGTGGCCGCGCGGCCCGAGCGCGAAGCCGAAGCCGTCCTGCCCGATATGCGCTCCCGGATGAATGATGACCCGGTCGCCGATCAGGGCGGCTGCGATGGTCGTCGTGGCGCCGATCGCGCCGTCCCGGCCGATGCGCACTTGCGGACCGATGACCGCGTGCGGGCCAATGATGGTGCCCGAGCCGATCTCCGCGCCGCGCCCGATCACGGCGCCGGGCTCGACGATCACCCCCGGCTCCAGCCGCGCCGACGGGTGGACGAAGGCCGCCGGCGACACGCCGGCCTCGTTGAAGACCGCCGTCGGCCTGACCGCGCTGGGGAAGAGCTTCGCCATCACCATCGCCATCGCGCGATAGGGTTCCCGGGCGAGCAGGACGGCGCAGCCTACAGGAGCCGCCTTCGCATGGCGCGGCGCGACGAGCGCGGCTGTCGCGCGCGTCGCCTTGAACGCGTCGAGGTACTTCGGATTGTCGAGGAACGTCAGATCGCCGGGCCCGGCCTCGTCGAGCGCCGCCACATCGACGATTGCGCGACCCCCGTCCGCCTCGGAGGCCAGCGTCGCGCCACACCAGTCCGCCACTTCGGCGAGCAGAGGCGCGGAGCTCGGCGGAAAAAAGCAGATCTTGGCCAAGAAGCGGGTTCCGTCAGATGTGACGACGGGCGCGCCACCCCGCGGCGCGCCCGCTTTTCAGGTTGGATTCGCCGGTCCTCCCTAGAACGTCGCGCCGCCCGAGAAGTTGAAGAACTGGGTTTGATCGTACCTGCCCTTGGTGATCGGCAGGGCGAAGTCGAACCGGATCGGACCCATCGGCGACGCCCAGATCAGGCTCACGCCGGCCGCTGTTCTGATCAAGTTGGGGTCCCAGACTTGGGCGCAGCTCGGCTGGGTGATCGGCAACGTATTCGGGCCCGGGCAATAGGTGTAGCCGAGGAAGCTCGAGAAGTTGGTCTGTCCCGCGTAGCCGATCAGGTTGCCGGCGTCGGCGAACACCGCGCCGCGAAGCCCGATTTCCCTCGGCAGGCCGAAGATGGGGAAGTCGACTTCCGCGGAAGCTCCGTAGTACGTCGTTCCGCCGAGCGAAGCGCCCTGTATATTGTTGAAGCCCGCGATGTCGCGCGGGCCGATGCCCCCCGGCGCGAAGCCGCGCACCAGCGACGGGCCCATCATGAAGTTGTTGATGATGTCGAGCGGTTGCGAGCCGAAGGCGTTGATCTGGCCGCCCTGCAGATGGATGAGGCCGATGAAGTCTTCCGTGATCGGATGATACCAGCGCGCGTCCACCGTTTCGCGGAAGAAGTCGGACTGACCGCCGAGGCCCGCGACATCCTGCTTGTAGGTGGCGAAGAAGCCGGTCGTCGGATCCTTACGGTTGTCGAGGTTGTTGTAGATGAGCGAAAAGCCGGCGAGCGACGTCACGAGGTTGCCCTGGGCCGCCGCCTGCTTGATTTCGACCGGCGCTTCGCCGTTGGTCAAGCAGTTGAGGAACGGCGTCGGAGTGAGAACGTAGAACGTTCCGGCAGGAATAAACGGCTGGTTCGGCCCGGAGCAGTCGTCATAAGGCTGCGCCGTCGTGTTCGGAACGGTGATCTGCGACTTGTAAAGCGAATAATTCGGCTGGAACGTCAGGTCGTCGGTGACCGGGATGCCGAGGCGCAGCGTGCCGCCCGTCGTAAAGTTTTCGTACATCGCATATGGGTTAGTGAAATTGGCCTGATGATAGAGGTCGAATCCGGCGGCCAACCGCTGACCCAGGAAATAAGGCTCGGTGAACGAGGCCTTCCAGCCATAGCTGTATTGGCCGTCGGATACGCTGAGGCGCACATATTGGCCGCGGCCCAGGAAGTTGGTCTCGGTATAGGCGAGCTCGGCCAGGATGCCTTGCGTCGTCGAGTAGCCACCGCTGAGGCTGATCGAGCCGGTCGGCTGATCCTCGACATCGACGACGACGATCACGCGGTCCGGCGCTGAGCCCGGACGGTTCGAGATGTGGACCTTCTTGAAGTAGCCGAGGCCGTTCAGGCGACGTTCGGCGCGCTCGATCAACGCATGGTTGTAGGGGTCGCCTTCGCCGATATCGAATTCGCGGCGAATGACATAATCGCGCGTGCGCGTGTTGCCGACGATGTCGATCCGCTCGATGTAGACCTTCGGCCCGTTGTCCACCGAGTACTGCAGTGCGATCGTGTGGTTGGCGGTGTCGCGTTCGCCGTGCGGACGGACTTCGGAAAAGGCGTAGCCCTGGTTCGCGACGTTGCGAGTCATGGCGTCGACCGTCTTGTCGACCGCGCCCGCGTCATAAACGTCGCCGGGCCTCAAATAAGAAAACTGCGCAGCAGCGCCGGACCGTTCACCTGCGGGATATGCGAATCCACCGCCACGCCCGAGACGTGGAATTGCGGACCTTCCTCCAAGGTGATCGTGATCACGTAGCCGGGCGGATTGTTCTGATAGGCGACGTCGGTGTTGGTGATGCGGAAATCGGCGTAGCCGTACTTCATGTAGTAGCGGCGGATCGCCTCCTCGTCAGAAGCGAGCCGATCGGGATCGTAGACGTCGGTGCTCTTGAACCACGACAGGACAGGAAACATTGTGCTGGTCTGCATCAGGTTGCGCAGACGGTAGTCCGACACCGCGTGGTTGCCGACGAAGCGGATTTCGCGAATGCCGGTCTTCTCGCCCTCGTCGATGGTGAAGACGAGGTCGACCCGGCCATTGGGCAACTCCACCAGCCGCTTCGTCACTGAAGCCGCGTTTCGGCCGTACTTCTTGTAGGCCTCCTTGATGCGGCCGATGTCGGCTTCCGCCGTGGCCTCGTTATAGGCGGTGCGCGGCTTCGACTGCACTTCGACTTCGAGCTGGTCCTTCTGGATGTTTCGGTTGCCCTCGAAGACCACGCGATTGATGATCTGCGCGCCCTTGTCGAGCGTGACGACGATCTTGCCGTCGACCACCTTGGCGCTGACCGACGAATAGATGCCCGTGGCCTTGAGATCGTCGACGCCGCGCTGGATGGCGGCCGGGTCCGTCCCGGTGAAGTAGGGCTTGATGGTCGAGGGATCGATGCCGGCCGGGCCTTGGACGACGATCTGCTGAGCAAAAGCCGGCGCAGCGGAAGCGAGCGCGCCGAAGCCGAGAACCATCGCCAGGACCAGAGCGCCGAAAAAGCCGCGAATCCATTTCATATCGCTCATAGTCCCTCACCGCGTCGCGCGCCGGCAACCGCCCGCGCCGCGCCAGCCTGCCTCACAAATCGTCCGCGGTTTTAACCCGCGGCGTCTCGCTTGCGGCGCTACCCGCAGCGCGCCTTCTCCTTCCCCCGCGCGAGGAGAAAAAAACGATTAACGGGCGTTTTACAGTTTCCAGCCGCTCCCGCAACCCTTCATTCGACAAACCTACACCATTTCCTGACAGCGTTGCCGAGAGGACACGGAAAGATGGTCGACTATTCGTTAATTGCCGCTCGAGAGGCGCAGGATGTCGTAAACGCCGCCAAGAGCGCCGCCAGGACGATGCCGATTCTCAGATCGATCTCCCCTCCATCCGCTCCGTTGAGGCCGGCCAGAACCGCCTCGCAGGCGTTAAAGAGCACCGTCACGCTCGAGACGTGGTATTGCGGACCTTCCTCCAACGTGATCGTGATCACGTAGCCGGGCGGATTGTTCTGGTAGGCGACGTCGGTGTTGAGGATGCGGAAATCGGCGTAGCCGCGCTTCAGGGAGTAGCCGCGAATCGCCTCCTCGTCGGAAGCGAGCCGATCGCGATCGTGGAAAGAGATGGCCGACTAATTCGTCAATTGCCGCTCGACACGAGGCGGAGGATGTCGTGCGAGGTCGTGAACACCACCAGGAGCGCCACCAGGAGGATGCCGATTCTCAGGCCGATCTCCTGCATCCGCTCGCTTAAAGGCCGGCCCATAACCGCCTCGCAGGCGTAAAAGACGAGGTGGCCGCCGTCGAGCAGCGGGATCGGCAGTAGGTTCATGAAACCGACCGACACCGAGAACCAGGCGGCGAGGCTGAACAGCTCCCACATGCTGATCTTGGCCAGCTCGCCGGCCATCTGGGCCGCACCGATCAATCCCGAGACCTGATCGGTCGAACTCGCGGCCGGCGAAGATGCCGACGACGTAGGCGCCAGTCGCCTTGACGATGAACCATTCCTGCCCGGCCCCCCAGACGGCGCAGGTCGCCACTCCGCAATGCTCCATCTTCACGGCCTTCGGATCCGCCGAAGACGCCAAGCCCAGATGGCCCATGCGCCGCTTGCCGAACACGCCCTCGTCGACCACGGCGATTTTCGGCGTCGCCGTCAGGGTGACGTCATGGCCGTCGCGTTCGACGACGAAGTTCATCGGCAAGCCGGTGCTGATCAGCGTCGATTCCTGCAGCGCCTCGAAGCTGTTGATCTTGTCGCCGTCGATCGACTTCACGAGGTCGCCCGCCTTGAACCCGGCGGCCGCCGCGGGACTGTTCGGCTCGACGCGCCCGATGAGAGCCATATGCTGCACCCGGCCAAACGCCATGAACATCCCGGTGAAAATCACAAAGGCCAGAATGAAATTGGCGACCGGTCCGGCGAGAACGATCGCGGCGCGGCTGGGCAACGGCTGAGCGGCCAGGGTCTGCGAGCGGTCGACGGACGGATCGACGCGACCGCTGTCGACGCTCGCAGCATTCGCGTCGCCATGAAATTTGACGTAACCGCCGAGCGGCAGCGCGGCCACCCTCCAGCGCGTCCCCCGCGAGTCGACCCGGGCGAAAAGTTCCGGACCGAAGCCGAGGGAAAATGCGTCGATTTTCACTCCGCGCCATCTCGCCACCAGATAGTGCCCGAGTTCGTGGAAGAACACGATGGCGCTCAGGATGACGAGGAACGGAACGACGTACCAGCCCAGCCACGCGACGAGGTCGGCAACCGGATGCAACAACGCCATCAAGTCCTCCGCGCCGGCTCACCTTCCGCCGGCGGGCCGCTGGTTAATGGTTACCCGACTGTTACAGGACACGCCGCCTCACGCCAAGAGGCCGCTCGCCCGCTCGACCGCGATATGGTGAATCGCAAGCGCATGCGCAACGTCGGCCGGAGCGGCGAGTTCGCCGGCCGCCTGCATCGCCGAGATCGTGCGCGCCACCAGCCGGGCGATGTCGCCGAAGCCGATCCGCCGGGCGAGAAACGCGGCGACCGCCACTTCGTTCGCGGCGTTGAGCGCGGTCGGAGCGCCCCCGCCGGCTTTCAGGGCGTCGATGGCCAGGCCGAGCGCCGGGAAGCGTTCGACGTCCGCCCGCTCGAAGGTCAGACGGCCGAGCGCCGCGAGATCGGGCGCCCGAACCCCCGAGACGATTCGGTCGGGGTAGGCGAGGCAATGCGCGATCGGCGTGCGCATGTCGGGCGAAGCCATGCCGGCGATCAGCGACCCGTCGGCGAAGGCGATCATGCCGTGGACGATCGACTGCGGATGCACGACGACGTCCAGCCTCTCGGGCGGCAGGCCGAAGAGAAAATGCGCCTCGATCAGTTCGAGGCCCTTGTTCATCAGACCCGCCGAGTTGACCGTCACCTTCGGGCCCATCACCCAGTTCGGATGGGCGAGCGCCTGCTCGCACGTCGCGCTCGCGATGCGCTCGGCGCTCCACTCGCGGAACGGGCCGCCAGAGGCGGTGATCGTCATCATCTCGATCGTGTCGGGATCGCGCGCGCCGATCGCCTGGAACAGCGCATTGTGTTCCGAATCCATCGGGAGCACCAGCGCCCGCGAGCGCTTCGCCATCTGCATCACCACGCCGCCCGCGCAGACCAGAAGTCTCCTTGTTGGCGAGCGCGACGGTCCGTCCCGCCGCAATGGCGGCGAAGGTCGGTTCGAGGCCGGCCGCGCCGACGATGGCGGACACCACCAGATCGGCGTCGCGCAGGGCCGCCTCCCGCACGGCGTCGATCCCCGCCGCGGCCTCGACGCCGGAACCCGCCAGCGCCGCCTCGAGGTCGCCGTAGCCCGCAGGGTCGGCGACCGCCGCGAACTCGGCGCCGAGTTCGACGGCGAGCCGCCCTAGCGCCGCGCCGTCGCGACCGGAAGCCACCGAGCCGACCTCGAACCGCCCGGGCGCCGCGTCGATCACCTGCGCGCACGAGCGTCCGATCGACCCGGTGGCGCCGAGGATCGCGAGCCTCCTGGGCTCCGTCCCGACCCGCGTCGCCGCGGCGCGACCGACGGCCCGGGCGCTCACCATCGAAACAGCCCGCTGGCGATGAAGGAGCCTTTGGTGTTCGCGGCGGCGAAGAGCGCGGCGAAGGCGGATGCGGCGATGAAGGCGTCGAGCCTGTCCATGAGGCCGCCGTGGCCCGGGATGAGGCGGCTCGAATCCTTGACGCCGAAGCGGCGCTTCACCGCGGATTCGAATAGATCGCCGAGTTCGGCGACGACCGCGGCCGTAAGCCCGAGCCAGAACACGAGGTCGATTCGATCTGTCCATCCGGTGAGGAGAAGGCCGAGCGCCGCTCCGGCGAACGCGCCCGCGACCGCGCCCGACCAGGTCTTGCCCGGCGAAACGCTCGGCCACAATCTCGGGCCCCCGATCAGCCGGCCGGCGAAATAGGCGGCGACGTCCGTCCCCCAGACCACCGCGAAAAGCCAGAGAACGGCCGGCAGTCCGTAGCTCGGGCTCGCGCGGAGAAGGCCGAGGCTGACGACCAGGGCGCCGGCGTACAGCGCGCCGGCGCCGGCCCAGCCCCGCGTCGTCGGACCGGCGAACCAGCCGACCGCCAACGCTCCGACGACGAGCGTCGCGATCGCGCTCAGAGGGTCGTTGTGCATGGCGAAGAGCGCAGCGACCGCGAGCGCGACCGCGCCGATCGCGACCCGTTCGACGAGCCTGTCGCCCCGCACGATCCGCTGCCATTCCCACAGCACGACGACTGAGGCGGCCCACCAGAAGGCGACAAAGAGGAAACCGCCGATCCAGGCGATGACGAGCGCCGCCACCCCCATGGCGACAGCCGCGCCGACGCGCGGCCAAAGGTCGGAGCCGAGCCGGAGCCGCCGCGGCGCCGGCGCGCGGTTCGGCTCGTCGTTCACCGCCATGCGCCGGTCCTCATGAGACCGACATGACGACGGCCGGTTCAGGAACCGCGCCGAATCGACGCTCACGCGCCGCGTACTGCTGCAGAGCGGAAACGAACGCCGCGTCGTCGAAATCGGGCCATAGAATTGGCAGGAAGACGAGTTCGGCATAGGCGGCCTGCCAGAGCAGGAAATTCGACAGCCGCATTTCGCCCGAGGTCCGGATGATGAGGTCTGGATCGGGAAGGTCCGCGGTGTCGAGCCGCGCGGCGAAATCGTCCTCGCCGATCGCATTGACGTCCACGCGGCCCTCGCGAACGTCGACGGCGAGCCGTCTCGCCGCCGAAACGATCTCGTGCCGCGCCCCGTAATTGAAGGCGACGGTGAGCGTCAGTCCTGTGTTGTTCCTGGTCAGGCTTTCGGCCTCCATCAGCAAGCCGGCGATGTCGGCTCCGAGGTTGTCACGCTCGCCGATAATACGCACGCGAACGCCATTTTTGTGGAGGTCGGCGAGGTCCTTGCGAATAAACCGCTTCAGCAGGCCCATCAGCATCGCCACCTCGTCGGGCGGCCGCCGCCAGTTCTCGGACGAGAAGCTGTAGATCGTCAGATAGCGCACGTCGTGCTCGATCGCCGAGCGCACGGCGCCTCGGACCGCTTCGACCCCGCGCCGGTGCCCTTCGTAGCGCGGCAGTCCGCGCGACTTGGCCCAGCGGCCGTTGCCATCCATGATGATGGCGACGTGCGCCGGCGTATGGTCGGTGCGCGGCGCGGCGATGGTGCAAGCGACAGTCATGCAACGTCCCCCCCGGAAAAGGCTTTTCGCCTAGACCTGCATGATTTCCTTTTCCTTCGCCGCCAGCGACGCGTCGATCTCCTTGATGGAAAGGTCGGTCGCCTTTTGCACCTCCGCCTCGTCGTGCTTCTCGTCGTCCTCGCTGATCGCGTGGTCCTTCAAGAGCCGCTTGAGAACGTCGAAACCGTCGCGGCGCACGTGACGCACGGCGACGCGGGCGTCCTCGGCGTATTTGTGCGCGATCTTGACCATCTCCTTGCGGCGCTGCTCGTTGAGCTCCGGGATGCGGATGCGCAGGATCGTGCCCTCGACGGTCGGGCTCAGGCCGAGATTGGAGTCCCGGATCGCCTTGTCGACCGCATGCACCATGCTCTTGTCCCAGACCGAAACCGACAGCGCGCGCGGCTCGGGGACGGTGATGGTGGCGACCTGATTGATCGGCATCCGCTGGCCGTAGGCCTCGACGTGCACCGGCTCGAGAAGGCTTGCGCTCGCCCGGCCCGTCCGCAGTCCGCCGAGCTCGTGCTTCAGGTTGGCGTGCGCCGCCTGCATCCGGCGTTTGAGGTCTTCGAGATCGAATTTGGGCTGTTGCGCCATGATGGTCCTACACGATTGATTCTGCTTCTTGAGCCGCGCTAGCGCGAAATGGCGGCCTAAACGCGACTTACCGCATTTTGCCGCGGCTGGCCGCTTCATTAGCACAGGTTTTCGGTTCTGCCAGCAGTCGAGTGGCGCGTAGCAACTCGCGAGGGGCGGCCCATTCGCCATTCGCTATTCGCTTTCGCTTTTCGCGCCTTGATGCTCTTTCCCCGACTGCCGATCCCTACCCCGCCTGCATCCTCTCGAGTTTCGCCGCCTCCGCCATCGCGGCCAGCGCCGCCTGGCCCTGCGGCTGGATGAGGCCGGCGGACATGATGAGCTTGGCCGCCTCGTCGGCGGAAATCGGCAATTCAATCAGGTCTTCGGCCGCAATGTAGAAGAAGAATCCGGTGGTCGGGTTGGGCGTGCAGGGCATAAAGACCGAGATCATCGGCTTGTCGCCCGGCAGCACGCTGGACACGACCTCGCCCGGACCGGAGGAGACGAACACGATCGACCAGCTTCCCTTGACCGGGAACTCGACCAATCCGACCTTGCGGAACTGCGACCCGGACTGGCTGAACACGGTCTCGAACACCTGCTTCAGCCCCTTGTAGACGCCCCGCACCAGCGGCGTGCGGTCGAGCATGGCCTCGCTGAAGTTGACGAGCGTTCGGCCGATGATGTTGGCGGTCAGGAACCCGAGCAGCGTCAGGCCGACGAGCGCGATGACGACGCCGAAGCCCGGCACGTGGAACGGCACATAGCCGTCGGGCGACAGGCTCTTCGGCAGCCAGGGCTTCACCCAGCCGTCGACCGTGTCGATCACGAACCAGGCGATATAGGCCGTGACCGCCACCGGCCCGAACACGACGAGGCCGGTGAAAAACCACGAGCGAAGGCGCGCTGCGAGCGAGCGAGCGAGAGGGGCTGGCGGCGGTTGAATGGACATGGGACGCGCGGTCGCTCGCGATGCAGCGCCACAAATGCCTGCTCCCTGAGGCGAATGCATGGCGGGCCGCGGAGGCGTTCGCCAGCCTACCGCTCGCCGCCCAGTTCGTAATCCTCGCACGACCGCCCGAAGGCGGAGAGCGCATCCTGCAGATAGTCGGGCAGGAGGGCCATGCCGATGAGGTATCTCCACGTCGGCCCCTCATGCCGCTCGTTCGCCGCGGCGACGGCGCTCGGCCAGTCGTCCGCTTCGAAATCCCCCCGCCCGATCCAGGCGAGCGCGACGAGGGCCGCCAATTCGTCGACGTCGAGGTCGCGAACGAATTCGACCAGTTCGCGGCGGATCGAGTTCGGCCGCGTCGGTCAAAATGACGCGCTCGCCGTCGTCGCTCGGATTGGAGGCGTCGGGCGCCATGCCGACGTCCTCGCTCAACAGCTCGCGCGACTTTTCGATAACGAAGCAAACCTTCGCCGGATTGATCTCGGGCATCGGGCGCTCGCTTGCATCAATTCTACGCATTGGGCGGCCTCTCTTTCCTTCGCATTCATGGCGCCTCCGCGCGCCTGTGGAGTTGCGGCAGGTCAATTAACCCCAGGAAAGCAGAGCGATGTCACGAAAAGGCGGTCTTTGCGGCGAAGGATGTGTCCTGGTCCCAGAGCGCGCCGATGAGAATTCCAGCA
Source organism: uncultured Alphaproteobacteria bacterium (assembly GCA_963768555.1). GTDB lineage: Bacteria > Pseudomonadota > Alphaproteobacteria > Rhizobiales > Beijerinckiaceae > Roseiarcus. Next base: position 184,421 of record CAVYIZ010000089.1, on the reverse strand, counting down.
ATCGAGCTTGCGCGCAGGATCGACGACCGGCGGATGCAATTATTCTGCAGCTGGCGACGGCGATGATCGAGGCGAACACCCCCTCCTCCGCATCGCGGGTGAGGATCTGGGAGCCGCCTAAATCCTAAGCCTACTCCTCCTCTTCTCGCCTCTGGAAATCCTCGCACGAGCGGTCGAAGGCGGAGAGGGCGTCTTCGAGGTAGTCCGGCAGGAGCGGCAGTCCCAGCAGGTATCTCCAGGCCGGCGCGTCCTTGTCGTCTCGCTCGCTCGCGGCCTTGACGGCGCGCTGCCAGTCCTCCGCCTCGTAGTCGCCGCGGCCGATCCACGCGAGCGCGAGCAGCGCGGCGGTCTCGTCGGCGTCGAGATCCCTCACGTACTCGACGAGTTCGCGCCGCATCGAGCGCGTTGGCGTCGGTCAGCACGATGCGCTCGCCGTCGTCGGCCGGGTTCGAGGCGTCCGGTTCGACGCCGACGTCGGCGCCGAGCAAATCGCGCGCCATTTCGATGATGAAGCAGACCTTCTCCGGATTGATGTCGGGCATCGGTTTCTCGCCCTCGTCGATTCTGCGGATCATCTCGTCACTCCAATTGCTTCCGACCGCCGGATGGAGGTGGAGGTTGAGCCCGTCAACCAGCGTCGGGAAAACACCGCGGCCTCGGATCTGATCCTTGAAGAATGCGGCCGTTTGAGCGAAAGCCCCTACTCCACCGTGACCGATTTCGCCAGATTGCGCGGCTGGTCGGCGTCCTTCCCCATGATGACGGCGGTGTGGTAGGCGAGCATCTGGATCGGGGCGGCGTAGACGATCGGGGCGAAGTTCGCGCCCATGTCCGGCATCGCCAAGAAATGCTCGATCGCCACCGCCGCCTCTTCGGCCGCGTGCCGCTCTCCGATCAGGATGAGCCGCCCGCCGCGCGCGGCGACCTCCTGCATGTTGGATACGGTTTTCTCGAATACGGCGTCGCGCGGCGCGATGACGACCACCGGCATCGTCTCGTCGATCAGCGCGATCGGCCCGTGCTTCAGCTCCCCCGCCGCGTAGCCTTCGGCGTGGATGTAGCTCAGCTCCTTCAGCTTCAGCGCGCCTTCGAGCGCGAGCGGGTAGCCCGTGCCGCGCCCGAGATAAAGGACGTCGCGCGCATGGGCGATGGCGTGGGCGAGCTTCTCCGCGGCGGGCTCGAGCTTCAGCGCCTCGGCGAGGAGGCCGGGGGTCGCCACCAGTTCGGCGAGGAGCGCCGCTTCCGTCGCCTCGTCGATCGTCCCGCGGGTGCGCCCGAGGCTGATCGCGAGCGCCGCCATCGCCGCGAGCTGGCAGGTGAAGGCCTTGGTCGAGGCGACGCCGATCTCGGGGCCGGCCAGCGTCGGCGCGGCGGCGTCGGTGAGCCGCGCGATGCTCGAGGCCGGCACGTTGACGACGCCGACCGTCTTCGACCCGTTGTCCTTGACATATTTCAGCGAGGCCAGGGTGTCGGCCGTCTCGCCGGACTGCGAAATGACGATCGTCAGGCCGTTCGGGTCGACCGGCGTCTCGCGGTAGCGGTATTCGGAGGCGACGTCGATCTCGACCGGCAGCCGGGCGAACCGCTCGATCCAGTATTTGCCGATCAGGCCCGCCATGTAGGCGGTGCCGCAGGCCACGATCGAGAGTTTGCGCGAGCGTCCGCGGATCGACCGGCCAGGCGAAGGGCTTCAGCCGCATCGCCGCCATGTCGACGTAATGGGCGAGCGTATGGCCGACGACCTCCGGCTGCTCGTGGATCTCCTTGGCCATGAAGTGGCGGTAATTGCCCTTCTCGGCGAGCAGGCTTCCGGCCGGGCTTCGCTGGACGCGCCGCTGGACCTTTGCGCCGGAGGCGTCGCGAATGTCGGCGCCCGCGCGGGTCGCGACGACCCAGTCGCCCTCCTCGAGATAGGCGACGCGGTCGGTGAACGGCGCGAGCGCCAGGGCGTCCGAGCCGAGATAGGTCTCGCCCTCGCCGTAGCCGACCGCAAGCGGCGCGCCCTGCCTCGCCCCGATCAGCAGATCGTCCTCGCCCTCGAACAGGTAAACGAGGGCGAAGGCGCCGCGCATGCGCCTGAGCGCCGCGTGAACGGCCTCGGCCGGCGCCTTCCCGCTGCGCGAGCTCGTCCTCGACCACGAAGGCGGCGATCTCCGAGTCGGTCTGCGTCTCGAAGACGTAGCCTTTGGCGGCGAGCTCCTCGCGCAGCGCGCGAAATTCTCGATGATGCCGTTGTGGACGACGGCGAGCCGGGGCGAGGCGTGCGGATGGGCGTTGGTCTCGGTCGGCTTGCCGTGCGTCGCCCAGCGGGTGTGGCCGATGCCGATCGAGCCCGAGAGGGGCGCGCGCGGCGAGCTTCGCCTCGAGGTTCTTCAGCTTTCCCTCGGCGCGCCGGCGCGCGAGCTTGCCGTTTTCGAGCGTGGCGACGCCGGCCGAGTCGTAGCCGCGGTATTCCAGACGCTTCAGCGCGTCGACGATGGAGCCCGCGACCGGCCCCGTCCCGAGAACGCCGACAATTCCACACATCTGCAGGATTCCAGTCTGAACTCGATTCCGCCGAAGCAAGCGTTAGGCCATCGGACAGCGCGATCACAAGTCAATTTGGGTGAGGGAATGTGAAAACCGCCGCGCGGCCGCAGCCTTTCGCGGCATATTGACGCAGCGTTTCGCGCCGATTGACAAAGACAAAGATGCCCATATCACGGGATTTGCATCGTTATGAGGTTGGAAGCCGGTGAAAGTCCGGCACGGTCGCGCCACTGTGATCGGCTCCGCGCTTTGAGCGAGGCGCCGAAAGTCAGACCCTCTCGTAACCAAGCATTTCTCGAGTGGGGACGCGAATTCCCCGAGGAGTTTGACGATGATAGCCTCAACCTTCGCCCCGACTGCCAGACCGGTCGCAATTCCGCTCCGCGAAGCGCTCCCCTGGATCGTCTTTGCGGGCCTCCTGCTGTTGCTCGGCGTCTATTTCGTCGGCGCCGAACAGGGCGCCACCTCGATCTTCAAGGGCCACTATGTGCATGAATTCGTGCACGACAGCCGCCATCTGCTCGGCTTCCCCTGCCACTGACGGTTTCCGCGGATTCGGACCCGCGCGGACGGCGTGAGCCGCGTCAGGATTCCGACCGGGAGACAAGCAATCGTTCGCGAGGCGGGCGCTACGCGTCAGTACCGGCGCGGGCGCTACCTTGCCTTGAGGATAATCGTGATGACAATGGGATCTTTGCTGCTGCGGGGAATGATCGTGGGCTTTGTCGCGGCCCTGCTTTCGTTCGGTTTGTTGAAAACGATGGGCGAACCCGCGGTCGATCGGGCCATCGCCTTTGAAACGGCGATGGACGAGGCGAAAGCCAAGGCCGAGCACGACGCGGCGGTGGCGAGAGGCGAAAACCCGCCTCCGATCGTACAAGAGCCGGAACTCGTGAGCCGCCCCGTCCAGGGCGGAATCGGGCTCTTCACCGGCGTCACCGTCTACAACGTGGCCTTCGGCGGTCTGTTTGCGCTCACTTTCGCAATTTGCTACGGCCGGATGGGGGATTTCAGCCCTCGAGTGACCGCGGCGCTGATCGCGCTCAGTGGGTTCGTCGCCCTCTATGCGGTCCCGATCCTGAAATATCCGGCGAACCCGCCGTCGATTGGCAACCCGGACACCATCGGCATGCGCACCGCGATCTATTTCGGGATGATGCTGCTGTCGCTGGCCGCCATGATCGCCGCCTGGAATGTCCGGAATCGCCTCGTCGCGCAGCACGGGGCGTGGAACGCGACGCTGATCGGGGCGGCGGTCTATGTCGTCGCGGTGGTGCTCTTCGCTTTCGCGATGCCCCCGCTAAACGGAGCTTCCTCTTTCGTTAAACGCATGTCTTTGACCTGACGGGATAAGTTCCTGTCAGCGGGGGTCTCTACTGGGTACGGGCGACGCCGAGGAGGTCGAAGGCCTTTTTCTGGATGGGGGTGGGCCGTGCAGTGATGGTGAAGGGATGGTCTGGCGCGATGGCGGTGGCGACGGTGTTTCGGGTGAGGGTCGCGAGGTCGGCGAGGAGGGTCTGGAAGCTATGGACGGGGAGACCGTCCTCGGTCCGGCCGGTGGTCTGCTTGGTGACGGCGGCGGGGGAGCGTTGCGCCTTGGCGACCACGCTGGCGCGGAGCGCCTCGGCGGCTTGCTTGTCGGCATCGTCGTAGAGCATGGGCGCCAGGCGCTGGCGCATGTGCCATTCGAGATAATAGCCGAGCATGCAGAGGAAGACATGGGCGCGCACCCGGTCGGGGAGCCAGTGATAGACCGGCCGGACGCGGAGATCGACGGTCTTGAGCGAGCGGATCGCGTGCTCCACGAGGCTCAAGGATTTGTAGCTGCGGACCGTGGCGGCGTCGTCGAGCGCCGTTGCGGGCAGGCTGGTGCGCACGGCGTACAGGCCGTCGAGCGCCGCCTCGGCGGCAATCTCGGCGGTCTTGCGGGCGAAGGTGAAGGTCGTGTCGGTGATCTCGAGGGCGAAGTGCTTGGCCATCTTGTGCTTGTCGCGGACGGCGCCGACCGCCATGCCGATCTCCGCCTTGCCCCGGAGCGGGGCGCGCGTGCGGGCGACGCCGGTTGCAATGCGGGCAAGCTCGCGCTCGGTGGCGGCCAGCAGATCCTCGCGCTTGCGGGCGCGCTCGGCGGCGAGCGCCGCATTGCGGCACAGGATCAGGCGCTCGCCCGGGAAATCCGGTGAGGTGATCGCCGCCATGTCGCGCTCGTCGAACAGCGACATCTGGAAGGCGCCGCCCTCGAGCAGGCCGCGGATCGCCGGGGCGCGCAGCGCGGTGATCCAGTCGAGCCCGGCCGGCTTGATATCCTCGGTGATCCGGGCCTCGGTGATCATGCCCCGGTCGCCGACCAGGACGACATGGTCGAGGCCGAAGCGCTGCTTCAGCTTGGCGACCTGGTTGCCGAGCGTCGCGGGGTCGCCGGTCGAGCCCTCGAACACCTCGATGGCGATCGGACAGCCATCGGACGCGCAGAGCAGGCCATAGACGATCTGCAGCTTGCCCTTCTTGCCGTCGCGATTGTAGCCGAACTGGGCGAGCGGGCAGCAGCGGCCTTCCATGTAGCTCGACGTCACATCGTAGAGCACCAGCGTGCCGGCGGTGAGATGGCGGCGGGCCAGCGCCGTCTCGATATCTTTCTGCCGGACCGCCAGCCAGTCGAGGGCGCGGTAGAGCTCCTCCTCGTCGACCGCGCCGAGGCCGAGCTCGGCGCCGAGGCTGGAGGCCGCGGAGTCCGGCGAGAGCGCGCGGGCGGCCGCGAGCTTCGAGCCGGGGTCGAGGACCCGGCTGACCGTGAGCGCCAGCACGAAATCCCGGCAGCGGTCGCCCGCGGGTCCGATGAGCCGGTCGAGACCGATCTTGCGCGCCGTGCCGAGGGCTGCCCCAACATGGCCGTGCGGCAGGGAACGGAGGATCGCGATAGCCTCCTGGTCGGCCGGGATGACCACGCCGCCCTTCAACAGCGCCTTGAAGCCTGCGATCCGCTCGCGCGGCCAGTCGGACAGGTTCAGCGGCGTGCGCTTCTTGACCTTGCCGCCCTCGCGGTAGCTCTCGCGCAGGAGGATCGCCGGGGGCGAGTTGCGGTTCCGGACCGATTCGATGTACATGGCCGCATCATAGGCAGTAACTCCACAAATATCAACAAATAAATATACTTTTACATGGCTACATCTTGGGCATCGCGAACCCCGCTTCTGCTGAAATTTCAATCACTTCATCACGTAGGAAAGAGGAAGCTCCGTCTAGGTTGAAGTCGGCCCCTCAAATCGAGGCGCTGCGAAGCCAATTCACTCGCGGTCAGCTCGGTCGATCAATCGGGTCACAACCGCCATGATGCCCCGGACCAGCAATTGTTTGAGCAAAATAACAACAAGGATCAGCGCAACGAGCAGCAGTCCAAGTTCGATCGTCGGGCCGAAGGACATCGTGATTGCACCGCTAGCGCCACCTTGCAATCTGGTCAGGCCCCTTGCTTGTATGCTGTTTGATGGGTAAGTTCTTACACAAATTTAGTCAGAGCAGCGAGGCGGCCTCATGGAGCGGCTCACGATTAGCATGTCCGATGAGTTCGCGGCTGAACTGGCCGCCTTCATGGAAAGCCATAGCTACGAGAACCGGTCAGAGGCTGTTCGCGATCTCGCGCGTCTCGGTCTTGAGCGGGCGCGCGTCGACGACAGCATATCAGGGACCTGCGTTGCGACGCTTTCTTATGTCTTCAATCACCGCACGCGCGAACTAGCGAAGCGTCTGACCGATGATCACCATGAACATCACGATCTTCAGGTCGCGACGATGCACGTGCATCTCGACCATGACAATTGCCTCGAAGTTGCGGTGCTCCGCGGCGAAGCTGCTGAAGTCAGAGAATTTGTGAAAACAGTCATCGCCGAACGCGGAGTGACGTACGGTCAGGCTAGCTTCGTTCCCGTCGCAATTGACACCGCGACGCACGACCACGTCGGCTCGTCGCACAGACACGTTCACATGCATCCAAAAAACTAGTGTTACCCGCCAAGTCAGCTTTGTCAGGGGGGCCGGGGTGAGAAACGGTCTAACGAGCCTTTTCAGCGACGAAGGCGGTAACTTACGTGGGAAGGTGATCGGCCTTTACATTTTGCTGATCAGCGCGAACGTCGCAGCTTGGCTTTGGGCGCTCGCGGCGTTTCGCGACTATCCAATCCTTCTGGGCACGGCGACGCTGGCCTACACATTCGGTCTACGCCACGCGTTCGACGCCGATCATATAGCCGCAATCGACAACGTAACCCGCAAACTGATGCAGGAAGGGAAGCGCCCCGTCGCGGTCGGCTTCTTTTTCTCGCTCGGCCACTCGACGATCGTTGTCGCGCTTTCGATCGCCATCGCGATCACAGCGACAGCTCTTCAATCCAAATTTGACAACTTCACCAGCATCGGGGACGTGGTCGGCACCTTGGTGTCGGCCCTGTTTCTGTTCGCAATCGCGATCGCAAACATTCTCGTTCTCGTATCGATCTATCGGACGTTCCAGACCGTGAAGAGCGGCGGCAGTTTTGTGGAAGAAGATCTCGATCTCATGCTGTCCAGCCGGGGCTTTATGGGCCGCCTGTTCCGTCGGTTTTTCCGCATCATCGAGCGTAGCTGGCATATGTATCCGCTTGGCGTGCTTTTTGGCCTGGGCTTCGATACGGCGACCGAGGTTGGCCTGCTCGGAATTTCGGCGACGCAAGCCGCGCAAGGAATGTCGATCTGGTCGATCTTGGTGTTTCCGGCGCTGTTCACCGCTGGGATGTCGCTCATGGACACGAGCGACAGCATCCTGATGCTTGGGGCTTATGGCTGGGCCTTCATGAGGCCGATTAGGAAGCTGTACTACAATCTCACAATTACGGCTGTATCCATCGTTGTGGCCGTCGTCGTCGGCGGTCTTGAGGTGCTCAACCTGATCGGGGATCAGCTCGGCTTCACCGAGGGCGGCGGCTTCTGGGGCGCGATCGGCGCGATAAATGACAATTTCGGCATCCTCGGTTACATCATCGTCGGGATTTTCGTTGTCAGCTGGCTGATCTCTTTCATGGTCTATCGCGCCAAAGGCTACGATGCGATCGAGGCCACACCCGGATAGGCTGCCGAAGTCCATAAGGCCCGTTTCGTTACGCGACGCGCGATCTCTAAAAACCCTCAGGCAAGAATTATCGTTTCGTCTTCGAAGGCGTGATTGACAAGGCAGCCGCAAACGAATTTAAAATGACCCGTTACGCCAGGGGGCACTACCTTGCCAGGCGGAGGACCAACAAGAAACCGACGAGGAGGCAGGCAGCTTCCTAATCCGTCGTCGCGAGGTGCGTCCTTCACTGCGCTACTGGCAGCGCTGTCGCTGATCATCGAGCTCTTCGCCGTACCCTATCACCAGGCGCTTTCCGCCCCCGTCGCCTCGCCCGACACGGCCGCGATCGCTGCCGAACTCAAGGCGACGTTCGGCGACGCCGCGGCGCTCTGCGTCCAGGCCGACGACAAGGGCGCGCCGCATTCGCCGGCCGGGTGCTGCGACGACCAGTGCCCGTTCTGCAGATTTGCGGCACAAGCCGCGGCGCTGATCGCGCCGGACGCGCCCGCCCTGCATGAGCCGATCGGCGTCGGCTGCGAAACGATCGGCATTGCGCCCATACCGGGCGCTGTTCCCGCCCCGCCGACCAGTCGAAACCGCGCCCGCGCGCCGCCCCTCCCGGTCTGAGACGAATCCGTGTCGCCAGCGCCCTTCGCGGGGCGCGGCTTCGTTTTCTCAGACCGGAGGCTTTCCGTTCATGTCATCCCAAACGATGCGCCCCCTCGCGGGCGCGCTTGCCGGCGCAGGCGCCGCACTGTGGCTTACGCCCGCCTGCCCTCATGCCGTGTGCGGCGACAGGATCTTCCCGGCCACGCTCGCCATCGACGATCCAGGCGTTCAAGACGAGCTCGCGCTGCCGACCGTCAGCTGGGTTCCCTACAATTCCGACGGTGCCCACGAGTGGGACGCGAACTTCAGCTGGACCAAGACGATCACCCCGGGCCTGAGCGTGGTGATCACCGATGGACCGACTTGGGAGCACCCCGGCGGTTACGGATGGAATGGGCTCGACACCGAGCTGCAATACCAGGCCCTCTGCGTCCCCGACGCCGAGTTCATGTTCAAGGTCGGCTTTGACATCTCCTGGGCCGGAACCGGCACGGGAATCCTGGCGGGCTCCGGCGGGCAGAACACCTACTCTCCACTGGTGGACGCAGGTCTCGGCTTCGGAACGTTGCCGCCCGCTCTCAAATACTTACGCCCGTTCGCCATCACCGCCGAATTCAGCACGTCCACGCCGGGGCAGGACTGGACAAACGGCAGCCCGAACGTGTCCACGTTCAACTGGGGTTTCACCCTCCAATACAGCCTGCCGTACTTCAACTCGCAGGTGGCTTCGATCGACAACGACTTCGTCAAGCATCTGATCCTGGTCGCGGAGTTCGCCTTCCAGACCCCGATTTACAATGGAGCCGCCGCCGGACAAACGACCACGGGTTACTTTCAGCCTGGCGTCGTCTATATAAGCGACAAGTGGCAGCTCGCCGTCGAGGCCATGATCCCGATGACGGGCGCGACCGGTCACGGCGCCGGCGTGATCGGCCAAATCGACTTCTATCTCGACGACATTTTCCCCGACACGCTCGGCCGACCGATCTTCCCCCACGGACTTGGCATAGCGCCAGGAATTCCGACCAAGGAGTCTGACCCATGCGCATCTCTCCAAAAATCCCCGTATCTCTTGCCTTCGCGCTCGCCGCGACGCAGGCTTTCGCCCACGCTCAGCTCGAAAAGTCGACGCCGCCGGTCGGCGGCACGGTCGCCTCAGCCTCCGAAATCCGGCTCGAGTTCAGCGAGGGCGTCGAGCCCAAATTCTCGAAGGTCACGCTGACCGGCCCTGGCGGCGCCGCGGTGCCCCTGGGATCGGCGACAACGGCAGCCGGCAACCAGGCCGTGCTGATCGTGCCGATCGCAAAACCCCTGTCCGCTGGCGAGTACAAGGTGCACTGGCAGGCGGTGTCGGTCGACACCCACCACACCCAGGGAAGCTTCGAGTTCACCGTCAAGTGAGCAGCGCGCCGGGCCACGAGGGGCGGCGCCCGGCGCAAATGAGCTCGCAGTTCTTCGATTGAGGAAGGGGAAAATCCATGACGCGCTTTTCAGTTCTCGCTCTGGCGCTCGCGCTCGCCGGCGCCTCGGCGCCCGCGCTCGCCCAAGAGTTCAAGGCCGGCGACATCGCGATCGACAAGGCCTGGGCGCGCGCGACCCCGAAGGGGGCCGACACCGGCGCCGGCTATTTCGTCGTCCACAACAACGGGGCGACCCCCGACACGCTGACCGGCGGCACGGCGGATTTCGCCGGCGTCCAGATCCATGAAATGAAGTCGGAGAACGGCGTGATGAAGATGACGGAGTTGAAGAACGGCCTCAACATCCCGGCGCACGGGACGATCCGGCTCGCGCCCGGCGGCTATCACATGATGTTCACCCATCTGACGAAACCGCTCGTCAAGGGCGAGAAGGTCACGGCGACGCTCACCTTCGAACACGCCGGCCCGGTCACCGTCGACTTCCCCGTGGAGGGCGTCGGCGCCGGGGCGCCCGCACCGATGAAGGGCGGCGCCATGGGCGGAATGAAGATGTGAGCGCCAGGTCCCCCGCCCCCATTTCGGGCTACCGCATTCACACATCTCAAGTCGCGGGTGGCGCGGAGCGCCGGATGGGGTGTGGCCCGCTGCTTCGAACCAAGTCGGATTGCACGGACGTCAGCGCGAACCTTCGTCGGATCATCCCTGGTTTCCGTACCCCATCCGGCCTTCGGCCACCTTCCCCGCTTCGCGGAGAAGGGGAAACCCACTGCGCGCAACCCTCGCCCAGATTGCATCGCCCAGCTCCCCACGAAGAGCCCGGCGTCCGCCCATGACCGCGCTCGCCCTCTGCCGCTTCGCCCATTTCATGGCGGCGATGCTCGCCTTCGGCTCGAGCGCCTTCCTCTGGCTCTACGCGACCGCCGATCTCCGGCGCGCGCTGGCGCCGAAGGTCCGGCGTCTCGCGCTCGCCGCGAGCCTCGTCGCGCTCGCGACCGCAATTCTCTGGCTCGCGCTCGAGGCGGCGTCGATGACGGAGGATTCGAGCGCCGCTTTCGATCCGGGCGCGATCGCCGCCGTCCTGACCGACACGGAATTCGGCCACGCGTGGATCGCGCATCTTGCTCTCGCAGTGGCGTTCGTCGCCGCCGCAATCTTCGCGCCCGCGCGACGCATGGGGCGCGATCGTGGTTCTCTCCGGCCTCGTGCTGGCGAGCCTCGCGCTGGTCGGCCACGCCGCGATGCAGACGGGAGACGTCGGGGCGCTCCATTGCGCCAACCACGCCGTCCATCTCTTGACGACGGGCGCCTGGCTCGGCGGCCTCATTCCTTTCGCCATGTGCCGCGACGCCTACGCCGCGAACGACCTCCGCACGGACGCCGTCGCGGCGATGACGCGGTTCTCCTTCTACGGCCATTTTATCGTAGCGGCGATCGTCGCGACCGGGATCGTCAACATCGTGCTGATCAGCGGCCATCCGCCGACTGCCGCCGACGACGCCCTACCGCAGCGCTGCTCGACATCAAGATCGGTCTCGTCGCGATCATGATCGTGCTCGCGGTCTTCAACCGCTACGAGCTCACGCCTCGCCTCGAGTCCGACGCCAACGCGCTCGCCGCCTTGCGCCTGACCACCCAGACCGAAGTCGCGCTCGGAACGCTCGTCGTCGCGCTCGTCAGCCTGTTCGCCCTGCTCGATCCCGCGTGACCAAAATGACATATCACCACAGTAAATATGCCACCGTTGCGTCTCAATGCAGACAGCCTTATCGCGTCTCCTGCAAGTCGACGCTAAGCGGGGGTCCAACCCTCTGAATAATCAGGCTCCCGCCGCTAAACTGGCGCTAAACCCGCTTATCGCCGTTGGGGACCGAGCCTCACCCCTTCCTCTGCCGCGCCCGAAACGCCTTCGCCCAGCCGGCGCGGGTCTCCTGCCGGCCGCGGGCGACGGCGAGCGCGTCGGGCTCGACGTCCTTGGTGATGACCGAGCCCGAGCCGACATAGGCGCCGTCGCCGATCCTGACCGGGGCGACGAGGGCGGAGTTCGAGCCGATGAAGGCGCCGGCGCCGATGTCCGTCTTGTGCTTGCCGAAGCCGTCGTAGTTGCAGGTGATCGTGCCCGCGCCGACGTTGGCGTTCGCGCCGACGCGCGCGTCGCCGATGTAGCTCAGGTGGTTGACCTTGGCCCCCGCCTCGATCGAGGCCTTCTTGACCTCGACGAAATTGCCGATCTTCGCCTTCTCCGCGATGTCGGCGCCGGGCCTGAGGCGCGCGAAGGGGCCGACGTTCGCCCCCCCTGCGATCCGTGCGCCCTCGAGATGGGAGAAGGCGTGGATGACGGCGCCGTCCTCGATCACCACCCCCGGCCCGATCACCACATGCGGCTCGATCAGCACGTCGCGCCCGATCTTCGCGTCGAACGACAGAAAGACCGTCTTCGGCGCGACGAGCGTCGCGCCCTCGATCATGACGCGCCGCCTCAGCCGCGCCTGCATCGCTGCTTCGGCGGCCGCGAGCTGGACGCGGTCGTTGACGCCCATGACTTCGGCCTCGTCGGCTTCGAGAGCACGGGCGAGGAGGCCGCGCTCGTTGGCGATCTCGACGAGGTCGGTGAGGTAATACTCGTTCTGCGCGTTGTGCGGCTTCACCGCATCGAGCATCGACAGGGCCTGGGCGCCGTCAAAGGCGACCGGGCCCGCGTTGCACAGCCGGACCGCTTTCTCCTCGGCGGTCGCGTCCTTGTCTTCGCGGATTGCGAGCAGCCGACCGAAGCGCTCGATGAGTCGGCCGTAGCCGGTCGGGTCGGCCGGGACGAAGCCGAGCGCGACCAGCGCCGCGCCTTCGGCGAGCCCGGCCCGCATGGCGGCGAGCGTCGCTCCCTGCAGGAGCGGGATATCGGCGTAGGTGACCACAATCGCATCGTAGCCGCGCGCGATCGCATCGCGCGCCGCCAGGACCGCATGCGCGGTGCCCCGCCGCTCGCTCTGAACAAACACGCTCGCGCCGGGCGCCGCCTTCACCGCCTCGGCGGCGACGTCGTCCCGGCCCGGTCCGACGACGACCGCAATGTCGCCTGCGCCCGACTCGCGAACCGCCGCCATGACATGGGCGAGCATCGTGCGGCCGGCGATCTCGTGCAGCACCTTCGGACGGCTCGATCGCATGCGCATGCCTTCGCCGGCGGCAAGCACGATGGAGAGGCAGGTGCGGGCGTCGGAATTCATCGATCTCATCCAGGCAGCGAGGGCGTGGAGGGCGACGCGGTCCTTGTTGCGTCCGAATTGCCCTCGGGCGCGTTATTGCGGAAGATTTGCGGTTGTTCTACTCGCCCTCGCACGTCAAGAGAAAGCCCTGGGAGAAAATGCGTCTCGCTGCGCCGCAAAAAAGCATATACAACGTCTCGCGTGACGGGAGCGGCGCGCGGCGCGACGACGCGCGCTCTTTCCTGTAACATTTTGATCTTTCCACTCTATCGGACATGATACGCCATTCCTACCCGCCTCGCGCGGAGACCGGCGAGCGAACGAACAGCAATATGGCGGCGCCCCAGCGTCGCGAATTCTTGGGTCTGGCGCTCGGGGGGGCGATCGCGGCCGCGGGCGTCCGACCGGCTGCGGCCGAACCGCTGGCCTCTCCGGTCCCGTTCACCCCCGAGAGCGTGCTGAACGCCGCGGCTCAGCTCGCCGCCGCGCCGTTCAAGGCGCCGAGCGCGCCGTTGCCGAGCGTCTTTTCCAGCCTCAACTTCGAGCAATACGCCGCGATCCGCCGTGTCGCGGGGACTGCGATCTGGGCCGACCAGAAGCTCGGCTTTTCCCTCGAGCCGCTGCATCGCGGCTTCGTCTATACGACCCCGATCACGATCAACGTCGTCGAGAACGGCCTTTCGCAGCGGGTCATCTACGACCCGGCCGATTTCGACTTCGGCAAGGTGCAGCCGCCGGCCGCGATGGGCGATCTCGGCTTTTCCGGCCTGCGCATTCTCAGGGCGTCGGACGATGGCTTTGAGGACGCCGCGATCTTCCAGGGCGCAAGCTTCTACCGGTCGCGCGCGCGGGGCCAGATTTTCGGCGTCACGGCGCGCGGACTGTCGATCCGCACCGGGGACGAGCCGGGCGAGGAGTTCCCGCTGTTTCGCGAGTTCTGGGTCGAAAAGCCGACCCCGGCGTCGAACACGCTCACGATGTATGCGCTCCTCGATTCGGAAAGCGTGACGGGCTCCTTCCGGTTCACCATCCGGCCGCTCGAAACCACCATCATCGACACCGAGATGACGCTGATCGCGCGCGTGGCGACCGACAAGCTCGGCATCGGCGGCATGGCGGCGAATTACCTCTTCAGCGGCCTCGATCACCGGCGCCCGGACGACTGGCGCGAGGCGGTCTACGAAATCACCGGCCTTCAGATCCTCTCCGGCAAGGACGAGTGGCTGTGGCGCCCGGTGTGCAACCGCGACACCCTGCAGGTTTCGGCCTTTTCCGACGTCAACCCGCGCGGCTTCGGACTGCTGCAGCGCTCGCGCAGCTTCGACGCCTTCTACGACGACGAAGGCCGATGGGAGCTGCGGCCGACGCTTTGGATCGAGCCGATCGGCGACTGGGGCGAAGGCGACGTGCGACTGCTCGAGATTCCGGCTGCGTCCGACGCCAACGACAACATCATCGCCCAGTGGCGCCCCAAGGCGGGCATTGCGGCCGGCAAAAGCCAGTCGCTCGCCTATCGTCAGTTCTGGTGCTGGACGCCGCCGTCGAAACCGCCGCTGGCCGTTTGCACGTCGAGCCGCGCCGGCAAGACCGGCGGCCGGCCGCGCTTCGCCGTCGAAATGACCGGCGACGCATTCGCCGATCCGCAGAAAGCCGCGGCCGCCGCGGCGGACCTTCAGGCCAACCCGGGCAAGGTCGGTTCGGTCAGGCTCTTCCCGTACAAGGACAGGCGGTCGGTCCGCATCGTGTTCGACCTCGATCCCGGATCGGAGACTTTTTCAGAGATTCGGCTTACGCTCAAAATCGACAATCAGGCGGTCAGCGAGACATGGCTTTATCGATGGACAGCGTGACGGTCCATCGGATCGAGGCGCCCGAGGACGCCGGGCCGCCGCTGGGCTCGTCCCTCGGCGCGTCGATGCCGGGCTATGCCCCGCTTGCCATGCCGGCCCAGTCTTTCCGCCGGTTTTCTCGCAGCGAGCGGCGCGCCTGGGTAAATCCGGGCCTCGACCTGCTCCTGGCGCTCGCCCGCCTCGTCGTGTTCGGCGGCGCCGTCGCGCTCACCGCCTACGGCGCCTATCAGATGTACAAGGTCGTCGGGGTGGGGACGACGACCGCGCTCGAATGGGTGATGGTCGTCCTGTTCGTCATCACGTTCTCCTGGATAACGCTCTCCTTCACCGCCAGCATCGTCGGCTTCGTGTGGCTCATCGCGCATGCGCACAAGCGCCGACCCTTGTCGGCTTCGCTGTCGGAACGGACGGCGATCGTGATGCCGATCTACAACGAGGCCCCATCGCGGGTGTTCGGAGCGATGCAGGCGATCATCGAAGACGTCGGGCGCACCGGGCTCGGCTCCGCGTTCGACTATTTCTTCCTGTCGGACACGACCGACGCCAATGTCTGGATCGCCGAGGAGCGGGCGTTCGTCGCAATGCGCGAACGGCTGCCGGACGCCCGTATCTATTATCGCCGGCGGCGCAAGAATTCGAGCCGCAAGGCCGGCAACATCGCTGACTTCGTCACCCGCTGGGGCGGCCACTACCCGCACATGCTGGTGCTCGACGCCGACAGCCTGATGTCCGGCGAGGCCGTCGTCGGCCTGGCGGCGGCCATGGAGGCGGACCCGGACAGCGGCATCATTCAGAGCCTGCCGCTGATCGTCAACCGCAACACGATGTTCGCCCGCGTTCAGCAATTCGCCGCCCGCATCGCCGGCCCCGTCATCGCCGCGGGTCTCACCGGCTGGATGGGGCGCGACGGCAATTACTGGGGCCACAACGCCATCATCCGCACCCGCGCCTTCGCCGATCACTGCGGTCTGCCGGATCTTCCGGGCAGGCCGCCGTTCGGCGGCCATATCCTCAGCCACGATTTCGTAGAGGCCGCGCTCATGCGCCGGGCCGGCTATTCCGTCACCATGCT
The DNA here is from genome assembly GCA_963768555.1 of uncultured Alphaproteobacteria bacterium. Classification (GTDB taxonomy): domain Bacteria; phylum Pseudomonadota; class Alphaproteobacteria; order Rhizobiales; family Beijerinckiaceae; genus Roseiarcus. Next base: position 168,657 of record CAVYIZ010000089.1, on the reverse strand, counting down.
GCCGACGCTCGGCGGCTCCTACGAGGAGAGTCCGCCGTCGCTGATCGACGTCGCCGCCCGCGACCGGCGCTGGTGCCAGGGAAATCTCCAGCACTCGCGCATCATCGCGGCCAGGGGCTTCGTGTGGGCGACACGCCAGCACTTCGCCACGGGCATCATGGGCTATCTGGCCTCGCCGCTCTGGATGGCTCAGCTCATCGTCGGCATCGTGCTGGTGCTGCAATCGCACTACATCCGGCCCGAGTATTTCACCGCGGAGTTTTCGCTGTTTCCGACGTGGCCCCGGTTCGACTACGAACGCGCGCAGCAATTGTTCGAGCTGACGCTCGCGATCCTGCTCGCGCCCAAGTTCCTCGGCCTCGTCATCGCGCTATTCGACGGCCCGACCCGCAGAGGCTCGGGCGGGGCGATCGCGCTGGTCGCCTCGACATTTGTCGAGATCGTCATATCGGCCGCGCTCGCCCCGATCATGATGCTCATCCAGTCGGGCACGGTGGCGCAAATTCTCTCGGGACGGGATACCGGCTGGAATCCGCAGCGCCGCGATGACGGATCGATCCCGTTCCGCAGCATCGCGCGCCGGCACCGCGCTCACGCGGTGCTCGGCCTGATCACCTTGTTCGCGGCGGCGCTGATTTCCCCTTCGCTCGTGTTGTGGATGTCGCCGACAATCGCGGGCCTCGTTCTCTCCATTCCGCTCTCGTGGGCCAGCGGACAACTGTGGCTGGGCCTCGGCCTCAAGCGGATCGGCCTTCTGCGCACGCCCGAAGAGACGTCGCCGCCGGACGTCGTGCGGCGCGCGAACGCGCTCTCGGACGAACTGGCCCGCGTCGGGCACGACCACGAGGACGCGCTGCTCGCGATCCACGGGAACCCGGAGTTGCGCGCCGTGCACGAAGCGTTCCTGCCGGAGAAGCCTCGGCATCGGCTCGGCGACGTGGACGTCGACGAGGCGGTCGCCGCCGTCAAGCTCAACGACGCCGAGACGATCGAGGACGCCTGCGCCTGGCTGAAGCCGAAGGAAAGGGTGGCGGTGCTCGCCGACCGCGCGCTGATCGCCTTGCTCGCCCGCCTGCCGACCGCCGCCGAGGCGGCGATGCAGCAGAACGATGGTCAATAGGGCGGCTGCGCCGCCGGGGGCGGCGGGCGGTCGAACAGGGGAAACAGGACGATCCCCGCGACAAAGCCGCCGATGTGGGCGACCCAGGCCACCGGCATGTCCGACAGGCCGAGCGACCCCGCGAACGCGCCAAAGACGAAATTCGTCGCAAACCAGACGACGAGAAAGATGCGCGCGCGCCGATCGGCCAAGATCCCGCCAAGCGACGCGGCCGGAACCGTCTCGACCGCGTCCAGCCCCCTGAAGCCCGAAGCGCTGAACGGCGCCCCGGGCTGGAACATGAACCGGGTCACGGCGCCCATCAGCCCCGAATCGGAGCCCGAGGCTCCGATGAGCGGCGCAAACTCCATGGGCGAAGCTCACCCATTGCGCAAGCGCGCTGATGATCGCCGTTACGGCCATGAAGGCGAGAAATCTCGCTGTCCCAAAACGGCGCGCCACCGGCGGCCCGAAGGCGACGAGCCAGATCGTGTTGAGAAGGACATGCGTCCACGAGCCGTGGAGGAAGGCGTAGGTCAGCAGCGTCCAAAGCTTCGGCCCGCCGCTGAAAACGTGGAGATCGCGCATCGCTCGGACCTGCTCGAGCGCAGCCGGATCCGTCTTCGCTCGGACCAGAAGCTTGATCGCCTCCGCCGGCCAGAGCCAGACGGTCAGCCGCCCAGGCACGAAGCCGAAATTGCCGATCACCAGATCCTGGACGCGGGGCGGCGCCCAATCGAACGCCGCATAAATCGCGATGAGCGCGAGCGCGAGCGCGACAACGACGGCCGGCGCGTTGAACATCGGCTCGTGGCGCGGCGAATGGCCGCCCGGCGCTCGATCCATGATTGTCAAAGCCTTTCTATCGGGCGCCGCCTTGGCGGAAATCTCGTCAAACTGCAAGCGAGACGGCGCGGCGCCACGCCTCCCGACGTCGATCCAAGTCTGGGACGCCCTGTCCCATGCCGGTACGGCACGGTCCATGCTGCCATCACGCAAGGGGAGGCGCGACGAGGCGGTCCCGTTCCGTATCGGGACAAGCGCGGACCGCCGCCAAGGGGAGAGGACGATGAGACATGCGGTGTCGAGCGAGCTCTACGCGTACTGGAACGCGCTCAGGGCGGGACGAATCGCGCCCGAGCGCAACGATGTCGAACCCGGAGCGATCCGGGGCGTTTTGGCCGACACGTTCGTGCTCGAGTTCGACGCCGGAATCGGCTTTCCCTTCCGCATCAGCGGCTCCCGGGTCAACGCCCTGTTCCTGCGGGAGCTGCGCGGGCTCTCGTTCCTGAAGCTCTGGCGCGAGACCGACCGGTCCGAGATCGAATCGGTTCTTCAGCGCGTCGCCGACAAGGCGCAGCCCTGCCTTCTCGGCGCCGAAGCGAAGCCGCCGGGGCTGGGCTCCCTCCATATCGAGGTCGCGTTGTTGCCGCTTCGTCACCACGGCTCGACCCAATCCCGCATTCTCGGCTCTCTCGCCTCTGACCCCGGCCCCGACTGGCTCGGCCTCGTCGAGGTCGGCTCGGCGACGTTGGTCTCGGTGAAGGCGCTCGATCCCGCCGCGCCGACGACCGCCGGCGCGGAGACGATGGTCGCAGCTTCGGCGCGACCCGCGACCGCGCCTGGAGGCGGACGGTTCCTCTTCTCGCGCAGCGCTTCGCGCCGCAGAAGTTTACCCGTGTGACAGGCTTCAATTCCCGCTGCCCGCGGAGAACGACCCGTCGATCCGCTTCAGCCCGGAGGCGAACCGACGCCAGTTTCCGACATAGCGCCGGGCGGAGCCGCGAAGGGCCTCGGCCGCGGCGGGTCGAGCGTGCGGATCGCCTTGGCCGGCGCGCCGACGATCAGCGAATGATCGGGAAAGACCTTGTCCTCCGTCACCAGCGCCCGCGCGCCGACGAGGCAGCCGCGGCCGATTTGCGCGCCGTTGAGCACGACCGCGCCCATTCCGATCAGCGACCCGTCGCCGATCGTGCAGCCATGCAGGATCGCATTGTGGCCGATCGTGCAGTCCTCGCCGATCACGAGCGGATAGCCCATGTCGGTGTGCAGCGTGCCGTGCTCTTGGATGTTCGTCCTGGCCCCGACCACGATCGGCTCGTTGTCGCCCCTCAGGACCGCGCCGAACCATACGCCGACGTCGCGCCCGAGCCGCACGTCGCCGATCAGGCTGGCGTCGGGCGCGATCCAGTAATGTCCCTCGGGCGGCAGCTCAGGGCGCCGGCCTTCGAGCGAATAGAGCGGCATCGCCTCAAATCTCCTCGGTCCGCTCAAGCCTCGTCGAGGTCGATGTCGAGAATCGCCATCTGAAGGGTGAAGCTTGAGCCCTTGGGATCGTCGGCGGAGACGACGCCGAGAAAGTCGGGGCCATTGTTGAGCTCGACCGAGTCCGTCTTCTTGGCCCGCGCGACGACGGTCAGCTTGTCGTTTTCGAACAGCTTCCTGAGGTAATCCTGAAGGACGGGTCGCCCGACCGGGACCTTCATCGCGAATGAGAACGACCGGTCGCCGTCCTCGTCGTCGACCGTGATTGCGCCGATCTTGCGCTCGCCGAGCGAAACGTCGGCCGCCTCCGCCGACTTCGAGCTCGGCGTGACCTGCAGCGTCGGCGCACCGAACGACTTGCGCAGAAATTCGCGCAGCTTGACGATCTCGGCTTTGTCCACGGCGCTCAACCTCGCTCGATTCCAGGCGGGGTGGCTTTGCCAGAAGAGGCCCCGCCCCGCAAGTCGTCCGAGCGGCGCTATTCGCTCAGGCCTCGATCGCCTTGTCGGCGAGGATCTGGTTCATATCGCGCGCGGGCTCCGCGCAGCCGGCTTCGCCGACGATGCGGGCCGGGACGCCCGCGACCGTCTTGTTGTGCGGGACCGGCGCGAGCACGACGGAGCCGGCCGCCACGCGGGCGCAATAGCCGATCTCGATATTGCCGAGAATCTTCGCCCCTGCCCCGATCAGCACGCCGTGGCGAATCTTCGGATGGCGGTCGCCGGTCTCCTTGCCCGTGCCGCCGAGCGTCACCCCCTGCAGGATCGACACGTTGTCCTCGATCACCGTCGTCTCGCCGACCACCAGCGCGGTCGCATGGTCGAGGAACACGCCCTTGCCGATCCGCGCGCCGGGATTGATGTCGACGCCGAACGCCGCCGAAGCGAGGCTCTGCAGGCTCAACGCGAAGTCGCGCCGTCCCGGCCTTCGACAGCCAGTGCGACAGGCGGTAGGCCTGGAGCGCCTGGAACCCTTTGAAATAGAGCAGCGGCTCCATCATCCTCAGGCAGGCGGGATCGCGGTCGGCGACCGCCATGATGTCAGCGCGGAAGGATTCGCCGATCGACGGGTCGCGCGCGATCGCCTCGGCGAAGGTCTGTCGGATGAGGGCGGCGGACACGTCCGAATTGTCGAGCCGCGCGGCGACACGGTGCGCGACCGAGCTCTCCAGGGTGTCGTGGTTGAGGATCGTCGTCATCAGGAAGGTCGCGAGCTCCGGCTCGCGCCGCATTGCTTCATCCGCTTCCTGCCGGATTCGGGCGAACAGGGGATCGTTGCCGGCAAGCCCGACGATCCGCGCGGTCAAACCTTGCGCCATGGTCAACTCCTGCCCCTTGAGAGATGCTTTATATAGCACGCAGGCCGCGCTTCGCGAGGGAGCGCCGCGGCCCGCCCCTCGGAAACGCGCAGTGTCTTCCGAAATCGGAATTTGTAGAACCGCATGCGGATGCTGCGGGAACGCTGGGAAACGGCCGTGAAACCGTGGACCTATTTGCATTTCCTTGCATTTCCTTTTCCGAATCGAGCTTTTTCAAAGGGATACGAGGCAAACTCCCGACCCCCTCCCCCTCCCCTCTTTCCGCGGCGGCCAGATGATCCTCGGGCGCGGCCCGCAACCGGGAGGCCGAGGTCTTGGAGAGCGACGATCCGCTCGCTCGCGCCGTTGGCGAGGCGCGAGCCGCGCAACATCTTGTGGGTCGACGTTGCCCGGAGCCATATGATTTTCGGGCGCGAATTTGGCCAGGGCTTCGGCCGGTAAAACTGCGGGTTCGTCGGTCGTGCATTTTTTCTCCGGGCGGCGCAACGGCGGCCGACGCATGGAGAATGGCACAGGGTCCGGCTTTTGGGAAGCAAATGTTCTGGTTGCGTTCTTCTGCTCCACGAATTCTGATTTCTGTTCAACGTGTTGCTTGCTGCCGACCTATGCATTGTGGCCACAGGCGACCTCGCCTAAAACGCAAAGATGGGCGTGCCGCGGTAAAGTCCGCAAAGCCACGCGGGGCGCCCAAAGGCGCTGGCGCAGCCGTAGCGCCGTTTCCAGACCCCCTCTCATCGAAGCCGGACGTGCAGACCTCCCCGCTATAAGCGCCCGATGTGTCCTTGACAGCAGGCGCCGACCGGCACCCGAGGTGGACCCGGCCGCGCCGACCCAGCCCCGCCCCCCAGGACGTCCTCTGCGCAGCGTCGTTCGGCCCGCCTGCGGCGAGCGAGACGCCCCCGCCGCGCGCGGCCTCAAAATGGATGCTGCGCCAGAGGCCGAACTGGCCGCGGTCTAAGCAGATTCCGTTTGGCTAACCAACGGATAGGTTTTCACTCGCCCACCGGACCTTCACAGACATCGCCGCGCTCGACCAAGCCATGCATGACGCCTTCATCGATCTCAACCGCGAGCGCATCGCCGATCCGTTGGCCATGCCACGAATCTCTGCTTAGCCGGCGGTGATGCGGGAAGACGTCGGCAACATGCGGGGCGCAATAATCTTTCTCTCGATGCTGCTGGCGACCTCGGTCTGGGCCGAACTCTCCGGATATTTCCGAGCGGGGGCTGCTTTTGGATCGGCGAACTGGAGGGCCGGAATCGACCCGAAGCGCGCATTCCCGGTCAGTCCCGGTACGGACGCAAAACGCCAAAGAGCGGCCTTTGCGGAGCGGCTCGCTTGAGCGCTCTCGAAGCGCCTCCTTCCGGCGGCATCGTGGCTTGAGTTGGGGGTTGAGTACAGATTGGGCTGGGTTTGCAGGAGCGCTGCTGTTCGTCGCAGCGCGGCCCGATTGACGCCCTTTTTTTCCCCTGCTTGTGACGCGGCCCGGATTGCGGGCTCCATGAGAAAATTTGCGGCCGTAATTGCGATCTCAGAGGCGCAAGACCGCAAAGGGAGGCATTTTATGCAAAATTTCCTTCGTCTTAGCGGCTCAGCGGCCGCCGCCCTCGCGTTCGCCGCCTTCGCGCCGATCGCCGTCGCGCAAGAGAATGCGACGGTTGTTTGGGCCTGCCAGGACGTCGGCGTCGGCCCGCCGGAGCCGCTTGGCGATCGCGAAGGCCATTCGATCTCGGTTGGGCAATACAGTTGTCGCGCCGAATCGGGCCCGTTGGCCGGCGGCGTCTCGACCGGTACGAACATGTGGGAGTGGGATGGCCCGAAAGCTACCTTGCTTTCTGACAGCGGCGTCGTCCGTAAGCCTGGCGCTACCGTGGCGTGGAAGAACACCGAGGGAAAGCTTACGCTGACGATGACCGACGGCAAAGTGACGGGCTGGACGGCTTCGGGACGAGGCGCCAACCTGTTGGCGACCGGCGGTTGGGCCTCAATGGCCGGCAAGTCGTACACCTGGACGGCAAAGTCCGTCGGCCCGGCGTCACAATTTTCCATTGAAGCCAAGCCCGAATAGCGCGGCCGAAAGGCCGTCGCGCGGGGCGCTCGAATGCGATCGCTCGCCCGAATCCGCGAGCGCCGCGGGGCTGACGTGTACCATTACGCGTTGTTACGGATCGCAGTAGGGACGCCCATTAGTGAGCGCCCCGTCCTTTGCTGCCCTTCCAGACTGGTCCGGTGAATGGACCGGGGCGGGCAGCCGACCCAAAAGCTGTGCTCCATGGGGGAGGACTACTGCCGAGCCTCTCAAATCTCGAAGTCAAGTAATGAAGCGCCGGATTTTAGCGGTAACCGTCCTTCCCGCTATTAATCCTAGCCATTAGACTGGACGGACGGAATCGACCCTTTGCTGCCCTTCAGGATCGGCCCCGTGAAGGGGCGGGAAGCGCGAGAAAGCGGTCTTCGGCTGAAGGCGTCAATTGCGATATGAGCGATCGTTCCGCCCAACATCCGTAGTTGAGGGGCGCGACGCCTTGTTCGCGTCCATCAGGCTTGCCCGACGGAAGTCCGAGCCACCGCTCGGGTTAATTGTGATAAGTTCCTGCGGGTCGGAGGGGAACAGTGACGGAGACCCGGAAGCTCGCGGCGATCTTGGCCGCCGACATTGTCGGCTACAGCCGGCTAGCCGGCGCTGACGAGGAACGTATACTGGCCCGACTGCGCACGCTGCGCAGCGATCTCGTCGATCCGACCATCGCCGTGCATGGCGGGCGGGTCGTCAAGCGCACCGGCGATGGAGTCCTCGTTGAGTTCCGCAGCGTGGTCGACGCGGTGCGCTGCGCAATCGAAATGCAACTCGGCGTGGCCGAGCGCAACGCCGGCCTGCCGCCCGAGAAGCGCATAGAGTACCGCGTCGGCGTCCATATCGGCGACGTCGTCGAGGAGAGCGACGGCGACCTCATGGGCGACGGCGTCAATATCGCCGCGCGGCTGGAAGGGATCGCCAAACCGGGGAGGATTTGTCTTTCGGAGCAGGCCTATTGGCAGGTCAAGGGACGGCTCGACTTGGCCGTCACGGACCTCGGCCCGACCCAGCTCAAGAACATCGCGGAGCCCGTGCACGTTTATTCGCTCAAAGCCGGCGTCGCGCCGCGGGCGAAACCGCTTACGAGCGCCCGGGGATGGCGGCACAAGCTCGCTGCTCTAGCGGCCGCTCATGGTCGCGCTCGCCGCGATCGCGGCGGGCGTCTGGCTTTTCCATTCGACGGGGCGGATGGAGGCGACAGCGGAGCGGACAGCCGTCATGGTGCTGCCGTTTGCGAACCTCTCGGGCAACTCAAGTCAAAACCCGCTCGCCGAGGCCGTCACGGGCGGACTGACCGACGCCCTTTCCCGCCTGGCCGCCGCGCTCCCCTTCATTCACGTTATCGCCGCCGACACCGCCAAGACCTACGCGGGCCGGCCGATCGACGTGAAGCAGATCGGCGAGGACCTCGGCCTGCGCTATCTCCTGCGAGGATCCGTGCAGTCGGCGGAAACCCGCGTCAGGGTCAGCGCGCAATTGATCGACGCGGAAAGCGGCGTTCAGCTCTGGGCGGAGACCTTCGATGAGGACCGCGCCGACCCCCTCCAGATGGAGGACGAGATCGTCGCGCGAATCACGAACGCGCTGAGGATGCGCATCGCCGACATCGAGGGGCAGCGGGTGCGGGGGCAGCCGAGTAATCCAATGGCCCTGGCGTTTTTATGCGCCGCCGGGTTAGGCAACTATGCGCCGGAGGCCGTCGACCCGGCGAAGCGGGCGGAGCTTCTCGAACCTTGCTCCGAGGCGCTGCGTCTTGACCCGCACAATGTCCTCGCCTTGGGCGTTCGCGCCGTCGGCTTGCTGAATGGCGTGGAGCGGGGTCAAAGCGCCGACAGAGACGGCGATCTCAAGCGCGCGAAAGAAGACATAACCACGCTGCTCGCCGTCAACGCAAACGATTCATACGCCCACGCGCTCAACGTCTACCTCCTCAGGTTGGAGGGACAGCCGGAGCAGGCCGTCGCCGAAGGGGAGCGAACCGTGGCCCTGAACCCGGATTTCGTGGAAACTTATTACTACCTCTGCCCGGCCTACACCGACGTTGGACAAGCGGAGAAGGCCATCGACTGCGTGGACAAGGCGGTCCGTTTGAGCCCGCACGACCCGAGCCTCTACGGACTGCTGATGACAAAAGCCGGCGCGCTGGAAACGCTCGGACGAGACGCGGAGGCGTTGGATTGTGTGCGCCGCAGTCTCGCTCTGTCGCCGGCGAACCCGATCGCGCTGCGCAATCGCGCGGTCTGGTTGTTGGATGGCGTGGACCGGGGTCAAACTGCGGACCGAGAGGGCGATCTTAAGCGCGCGGAAGAGGACGTGAAGACGCTGCTCGCCATAAACCTCAAAGACCCGTGGGCCCATGCGCTCAAGGTGTACCTTCTCAGGTTGGAGGGACAGCCGGAGCAGGCGGTCGCCGAAGGCGAGCGAAACATCGCCCTCAACCCGGATTTCGTGCAGACCTATTACTACCTCTGCCCGGCCTACACCGCGGCGGGGCAAGCCGAGAAGGCGATCGACTGCGTGGACAAGGCGGTCCGTTTGAGCCCGCACGACCCCAGCCTCTTCGGACTGCTGATGACAAGAGCCGGCGCGCTTGAAACGCTCGGACGAGACGCGGAGGCGTTGGATTGGGTGCGCCGCAGTCTCGCTCTGTCGCCGCAGAACCAAATTGCGCAACTCCTGGAAATTGCAATCCTGGAGATCCTTGGGCGCGACGCCGAAGCGCGTGGAGCCTATCAGCGCTACAGCGCTCGTCCAGAATCCCAGGTACGGACCATCGCCGACGCCAGGAGATACGCGCCTTCGGCGCCGGTTCCGAAGGCGGCGTTCGAGCGGTATATGGAAGCGTTGCAAAAGGCGGGCATGCCGGAACAGTGAGCGGGCCAGAAGGGACGGTGTACGCCGACAGTGACGGGCTTCCAACGTCTAAGCGTGCATAGATTTCCGCTTCTTGCGACGAACCCGAGGAGCACACGCATGCCGAAGGGAGCGCTCATCGGCGTGGGCCGGACTGCGGAAGTCTACGACTGGGGAGACGGCTGGGTTCTGAAGCTCTATCGCGACCAATTCCCGCGCGCCTGGATAAAGTACGAAGCAGAGCTGGGACGACTCATCCATGGCGTCGGGCTTCCGGCGCGCCCCAGTGACCGCGTCGGGCGGCGAAGCCTATTTCGCGCTAAAAAGAAACTTCAGCGTATGTCATTGATTTCACGTCTCGACTCACACGGCTTCGGCCGTCCTTTCGATGGTCACCCGATATCCAAGATTGATAATTTGTTTGGCGAGGCGGTTGGCTTTGGCCTCCGGCGCCAGCTTGTCGAAGTAACCCGCTCCAAGGTCGCTGTGGAAGGTCCCGTCGCGAAGCATGTGGTAGATCGCGGTCAAGATCGAAGCCGCCACGGCGCAGATCGCTTTTTGCGGACCGCGTCTGGCCTTGAGGCGGAAGAACTGCGCTTTGTAATAGCTGGCTTTGGCTCGCTTGGCCGCCCAAGCGCATTGGACGAGGGCTGTTTTCAACCAAGGGGCGCCCTTGCGCAGTCGGGTGGACTTGCGCTTGCCGGCGCTCTCGTTCTGGCCGGGACACATGCCGGCCCATGCGATCAAGTGACCGGCGGTCGCGAAGCGGCTCATGTCCGTGCCGATCTCCGAAAGTACGGTCAAAGCCGACAATTTGCTGACGCCGGGGATCGAGGCGAGTTGGTCGATCAGGTTGGAAAATCTGGCCTTGTCGGCCGGGCCCTCCGTATCCATGCGCCTGACCCGAGCGTCGACTTCGCCATCGATGACCTTGATCGAGGCGTCCAGCGCGTCCCATTGCCCGAGATGGAGCTTGAGGAGGAAGCGGTGGTGCTCGGTCAATCGCCCATGCAGCGCATCGTACAGTTCCTTCGGTGTGGCCTTGACGCTGCGATGGGCCAGGGCGGCCAGCTTGCGTGGATCGCGCACCCCGGCGATCATCGCCTCGATCATGCGCCGTCCGCTCGCGCCCATGATGTCGCTGATCACCGAATCCAGCCGAATGTTGGCCTCGGTCAGCGTCTTCTGGATGCGTTGAACGTGCCGCGTCTGCTCTCGCACCAACTGCTTGCGGGTCCGCATCAAGGCGCGCAGTTGATGCCTTTCTTCGTCCGGCACGAAGCTCGCCTTGATCAAGCCGTGCGCGACCAGATCGGCAATCCACATCGCATCGTTCATGTCGGTCTTGCGGCCGGGAACCGATTTGATGTGAGCCGCATTGGCGACGACAAGCTCGAATTCGCCGTCGCCCAAGATCTTCCACACCGGCAGCCAATAGACCCCGGTCGCCTCCATCGCCACCACGCCGCATCCGCTCGAGACCAGCCATTCCAGCAACGCCTGAAGGCCATCGGTGGTCGTCTCGTAGGTCCGGGTGCGATCCAAAGTGATGCAATCATGCTGCGGATTTTTGTGATAGGGAGGGGCGGTTTTGATTTGCGGGCGAGCTGTTTTGGCCGCGCTTGCTCCAATAGGCGTCCCAGTCGCCGTTGATACGGGTGACGCGCAGGGCGAGCATGGCGTCGGCGCGCTCGACGCGCCACCAAGCTCCTGGCAGCTTCAGGCGCTTCTGTGCGATATAGCGATGCGCGCTTTCGATCTCTCCGGAGCCGATCGGCAGATCCCTGGCCAAGGCGTCACGATAGTCGAGTTGGTTTTTCCGACCGCTCAAATAGCGATGGCAAGTTCGGACGGGAGCTTGATCGTCGGCCAACTGCGGGGGCTCCAAGTGACGAGCGAGCGCCTGCAGCGTCTTCTCCAAATGCCCTGTCTTGAGAGCCTCCTTTTGCGCCTCCATCCAGGCCTCTTTCGCGGCGGCGTCTGGCGCAATCGCCTTGACGGCGGCGCTCAAATATTCGCAAACATGATAAAAATCAATCAAATAGCCGCCTTGTGGGCCGAATTGCGCTTCCACCTGACCCACGATCCAGGCCGCTCCGTCCCCGACCGCGTGAACGCGGGAATCGGCGCCGAAGCCGGCTCGAACCGCGCATCCGAGAAGTTGCCGTCCGGCGGTTTCGACACCGCCCTCGATCGCGCCGGCATAGATTGGCGTCCGGCTCCCCTTGGCGTGCGCGAGAGAAATCTTGGCTTCTCTCCACGACAGCGTCTTGCCTTTGCGCTTGTCCTTCTGGCGGGCGTCCGGCTCCACGATGGGGATCATGCCGCCATCGGTTTCAGCAACAATGTCCTTGTGACGCCCTGGCGCTTCGGGAAAATCTAGCGAGATCTTGCCGGCTTCGAACATGTTTCCGGCATGGCCGAGTGTAACCCTCTGGATCGTGCTCTCTCCGATCTCGAAGCCGTAGTGCTCGCGCAACTTGGCGCGCGCCAGAGCGAAAGGCTGATCCGCGGCGAAGTCGACGATCGCGCGCTGTAGTGGGCCTGAACAACCCCGAGAAACGACTTTCGCGCTGCGCATGAACGGGCGAACGCGCTTCTTCTCGAACCGGTATTGCGGCTCTAAGACCGCGACCTCGCCGAATTTCGTATGCCAGCGGAGTTTTTTTTACCTTGGCGATGCATCTGAGCTTGTCGACGAATTTCTCGTTCCGTCGCTTCGACCTGGTTCTCGGCCCATCCCTGCATCGCCTCCCGCCCCAACAGCCGCATCTCCTCCACGATCCGCTCCTCGACCGCATCGGCCTCCTTGAAGTTTCCCTCGCTGTTCTCTATCGCCTCAATTATCGACGCGAATCGATCGCGAAGACCAGGGTGCGCCTTGAGACTGGCCAAAATCGCCTTGTCGCTTAGTGTAGCGGTCGTCATCTGTTAAATTCCCATCCGTTTCCAAATCCGAACCTTACTCCGCATCACTTTGAATCGCACCCCGTAGGTCCGGCATTCCCGCGCCGGCTTGTTCCCGGACATCGTACGCACGCAGGCAACGATGCTGTCCTTGTGAACGTCCAAGCCGGCGGCGCGATCGTGGATCACGTCCATTGCAACCTCCTCGCCAATCACCGCCGGCAAGGGCGCTTCACAAAAGGAATCCTAAAAAACAGGCTCCAGAGCGTCGCCGCTCCTTGGCGCAAGTCGAGGTCATCAAGCGCCCCGGGTCCAACTCGCAAGCGAGCTCAAGGCATCACTGAGAGACCGACCTCTTGCCGGCCACAAACGCCTATCGCTAAAATTCGGCCGAAAGCAGACTTCGTTTCATCCAGCGGGGTCGGCCACCGGCCGGTGCTCAACTCGCAATGGAATGGCAGCTTTGGCGCGCACTCCGGTCCTTCCCGAGGCGACCCCTGTAGAGCCGCTCTCCGCCCGTAGCTGACTTTCAAACTGAGGCACGACTCAGACTTCCAATCGGGAGCCTACCGGGCCGCCCGCTCCGGCCGGAAGCGCGACCACATGCGTGTGAGCACCGTGTCTCGCTTCACCCGCGCGTGCCAAACGACCGCCGACAGATGCAGGGCGACCGCGATCCCGATCGCCCAGGCGAAGATGAAATGCGCCCAGCTCGCCGCTTCGGCGAGCGCCTTGCTCTGCGGGACGATGCCGGGAAGGGTGACGAGACCGAAGAACGAGACCTCGTGCCCGCCGGCGCTCGACATGATGTAGCCGCTGACCGGCATCGCGATCATCAGGGCGTAGAGCGCGAGATGCGCCGATGCCGCCGCCGCAGTGCGCAGCGCGGGGTGATGGACTTCGACCGCGCGCGGCGGGGGAAACATTTTCATCCTCGCGAACCTTTGCGATTCGCCCGACCATGTCGCGTTCGAAGACGACAAGCGCAACACCGAAAAGGCGGCTCTCCGATCACTCTTCGATGATCGCCGCGATCTGCGGCAATCCGCCACAGTGACTGGCGATGCGCTTTCCTAATGCGGCAGGGCGCCTCGAGCGGAGGGCTCTTTGCTCCCGCGCTCGAAATCCGCTGTTCCGGCGAATTTTTCCGCTGTTCCGCCTGCAGCCGCGATTTTCGCCAAAACATTGAAGTTGCAAGAAATTTTCTCGGGAGAAGCTGCGACGGACGCGGCCCGTTTGGCAAAATCCGCTGTTTTTGCCCCTGTTACCAGCGGATCCGGCGGGCTGGATCAGCCCGTCGGCGCGCCCGACGGCCGTTCGTCCCGCTTCCCAAACGCCTTCCTAACAGCCAGCGGGGCCTCGGGGATTAAGCCGCCAGTTCGCCGCGCTCACTCTTCGATGATCGCCACCGCCCGCGTCCAGCCGGCCGAGGCGCGCTCGATCTTCACCGGAAAGCACGCCACCATGAACCCGGTCGAAGGCAGCGCCTCGAGGTTGTGCAGCTTCTCGATATGGCAGTAACCGATATGACGGCCCGCCTTGTGGCCCTCCCAGATGATCGACGCGTCCTGCGTCTCGGCGTAGCGCTTGGCGGTGTAGACGAACGGCGCGTCCCAGCTCCAGCCGTCGGTGCCGGTCACCCGCACGCCCTGTTCGAGCAGATAGAGCGTCGCTTGCGCGCCCATGCCGCAGCCGGAGGCGACGTAGTCCGGACGGCCGTATTTGGCGCCGGCGCTGGTGTTGACGACGACGATGTCGAGCGGCTTCAACTCGTGGCCGATCCGTTTCAACTCGGCCTCGACGTCGGCGGCGGTCGCGACATAGCCGTCGGCAAAAGGGCGGAAATCGAGTTTTACCCCGCGCTGGAAGCACCACTCGAGCGGAATCTCGTCGATCCTCCAGGCGCGCTCCCCCTCGTTCATCGTCGGATGGTAGTGCCAGGGCGCGTCGAGATGGGTGCCGTTATGGGTCGTCAGCTGCACCCGTTCGACCGCCCACCCCTGCCCGTCCGGGAGGTCCTCCTTCTTGAGGCCCGGGAAAAACGGCAGGATCTGCGGCAGGCTCTGCTGGTGATCCATGTACTCGATTTTTGGGCCGAGCCCGGGCGGGTCGGCCGGGACGTCGTTGTGCAGCGGAACCGAAATATCGACCAGTTTGCGGCCCACCCTCTTCCTCCTTGTTCCTCTGTCGCCTCGCTCGCGGCCGAGCGCCAACAAGCCGCCCGGCCCCGCTTGCGATCAGTTGACTTCGTCAAACTCATAGTCGGCCTTATCGCCCAGGCTCCATCGCCGAGCAATGCGAGGATGATCATCGTCAGGGTCCAAAATGAGCAAGCTGTCGTTCGAAATCGGGCGCGGCGAGATCGTCTGCGTCGTCGGCCCCTCCGGATGCGGCAAGACCACGGCGCTGCGCATCGCCACCGGACTGATCGCCCCGACATGCGGCGAGGTCGCGTTCGCCGGAGCGCCGGTCAAGGGTGCCCCCGCCGCGACGTCGCGGTCGTCTTCCAGGACTATTCCACAAGGCGCTTCTGCCCTGGCGCAATGCGGCCGGAAACGTCTCGCTCGCGCTCGAGGCGATGGGCGCACGCGCGGCGGCCGGCGCGAGCGCATCGAGGCGCCCCTGAAACGCGTCGGCCTCCTCGCGTTCGCGGACGAATATCCCTCGCAAATGTCGGGCGGCATGCAGCAGCGGCTGCAGATCGCCCGCTGTCTTGCGCAAGAGCCCCCGCCGCGCTGATGATGGACGAGCCGTTTGGCGCGCTCGACGCGATGACGCTGTCCGCAGCCGAAAGCAGGCTCTTGAGATGGCGGGGAACCAGCCGCTGACGCCTCGGGCGCTCCAGCTCAGGCCGATCGGCAGCGCTGCGCTCCGCCCCGTCAAGGAAACGCCCGCTGGCGGTCGCGGTCGATCGCCGCGGCAGCCGCGCGCTCCGCGCCGCTGCCCTTGCTCGCCCATCGTCAGCCGAGCCTCAGCCCATATGCCAGGCGCCCAGATTGAACAGTTTGGGCGTCCGGCGCGTTATTTCATTGAGGGATGGGCAACGAATAGGTACAACAATCCATAAGTGTATAACGATGAAACGCTTCCTTCTCGCTTCGGCCACCTGCCTGGCTCTGTCGCTGCCCGCGATGGCTCAGGTGATCCCGCCGTGGAGCCTCGGCAAAATGCGAATTCTCGAAATCCAGATGGACCTCAAAGCGGACGGCTTCTATCCGCAGCGCGTCGATGGACTCTGGAGCCCGCGCATCAAAGAGGCAGTCAAGGCCTTCCAAAAGGAGAAAAAACTGCCCGAGGACGGCGAACTCGATCCGCAGACGCTCGCAGCGCTCGGGGTCGATCTGAACAACTGGTTTCTGACGAGCGGCTCGATGTCCAAACCCAGCGCGAATGAGCAAAATCAGAGCCGGTTGGGCTCGAACGCACAGCCCGGATCCGCAAAAACGACGGGGCAAGGCAGCCCCAGCTCCGCTCAGAACGGCTCTGCCGGCAATGTCCAAGCGAACTTGAACGGCGCCTCCATGTCGAACCCCGCCGGCTCGTCGAGCGCCACGCCGGGGCAAACGGTCGGTTTGAGGCCCCAGGAAGCGCAGGCGCACGGCGTCTACTCGTCGCACGGGTCGCTGTCGCGTGCTCCGCGCCACGCTCGCCGCCTGTACCATGTGGCTCACCGCCCCAATCTGTCCATCGTTGGCCGAGCCTTGGGGCACTTGCTTCGGATTGCGTTCTGAACAGTTCGGGCGTCCGCGTCGTTTCTAAGGGCGTCCGGTGCGAGTGGCGGGACGATCAGCACATCGAATACGGAGTATAACCATAGGCGGCGCTTCTACGAAACCTTGAGAGAGCTCGACCACAAACCCGGGTTTGATCGCGTTCCACAAGGGCCACAAAATTGCGGGCCCAAATCGTGAATACTGGAATTGCGATAAAGCAAATAGTCGGAATGCGGTTTCCAGCGAAGCGCCGCGGGAGAGACGGGGAGACCCGGCCGCATCCATTTATGCGCTGAAGTCGGGACGCGACTACACGCTGCGCTTCGGCCGCCTCGCCCGCCGCACGCTCCCCACCACGCTTGCGGCCAGCGCCGCTTGGAGCGAGACGGCCAGCAGAAGGCCGGCAAGCCAGGTCGGCAGCGCTCCGAGCAAGGTCAGGAAGGCGATCGCGCCGACCGCAACGAGAATCCCGACCGCCAGCAGTCCGTCGTCGACGAAGAGGCCGACCAGCTGCCTGACGATTGCGCCGATCATGCGCGCCCCTTCCGCTTGAGCAGCGCGACGAGCGCGAGCGCTACGCCGAGAAACATGGCGGCGAAGGCCGGGATCGCCGCGTCGCCGCCCGGCCATGTCGACGCCGAGACTCTCGCCGGTCCAGAACAGGCCGAAGGCGGACAGCATCACGCCGACCGCAAACTTGAGCGCGTTTTCCGGAACCTGCGAAAGCGGCCCGACTGCGGCCGCGCCGATCGCCGCCACCAGCACACAGGCCGCCAAGGCGCCGGCGCTGGCGAGCCACATCAGGCCCCCCGCGCCGACGGCGATGACGATGAAAACGACCTCCGTCCCCTCGAGCATCACGGCCTTGAACGCCGTTACGCCGGCGATCCAGTCGAGTCCGTTCGCGCGCTGGCGTTCGGCCTCGACGAGTTCGTGGGTCTCGCGCGCGAACGCCTCCGCCTCGTCGTGCAGGGCGACGACGCCGATTGCGCGCAAAATCGCCTTGCGCAGCCAGCGCAGGCCGAACAGCAGCAGCAGAACGCCGACGACGGCCTGCAGCGCATGGAGCGGAATCCGCCCGATCAACGGGCCGAGGACCGCGACCATCAGCGAAAGCGCCGCCAGCGCCGCCGCCGCTCCGGTCAGCGCCGGCCGCCAGCCGCGGGCGAGGCCGACCGCCAGAACGACCGTCAGGGCTTCCACCGCCTCGACGAAGGAGGCGGCGAACGACGCCCCGGCGACTGTGGCAATTGTCGAAACGCTCGACATCCTCGATAATCCTTCCCCCGCCCGGAGGTTAGCCGCCCGTTTGGCGCAATCGGCCTCCGCGCCTGTGGCGCGGCCGTCAGCTCGGGCGTCTCGCCAAGGAAAGCCACAACCCGCCGCCGATCAAAACGGTTCCGGAAACCCGGCCGAGCAATTTCGCCTGCGCGGGCTTCATGAACCATGCGCGTCCGAGACCCGACGCGACCGCCCAGGCGGAATCCGACGCCGCGGCAAGACAAACCGAGACGACGCACATTGCGGCCAGTTGCGGCCCGGCCGGCAAATGCGGGTCGACGAATTGCGGCAGGAAGGCGGTGAAGAAGACGATCGTCTTGGGATTCGACAGCGCGACCAGCACGCCCCGCACGAACCGGGCGCGTCCCGTCTCCATCAGCCTCTCACCCCCCTCTCCCGCATGCCGCCACGCTTGGACGCCGAGCCAGACGAGGTAGGCCGCGCCGGTCCAGCGCAAAGCTTCGAACAAGAGGTCGGCATGCGCATGCACCCAGTCCAAGCCCAGCTGCTATCGCCGAAAGCAACAAGGCGTTGCCGAGCGTCGTGCCGGCGACCGTCGTCAGCGCAGCCCGCGAACCTTGGGTGGCCCCGGTCGAAATGATGAGCGTGACGATCGGACCGGGCGTGATGATCAAGACGATCGTGATCAGGACGAAGGCGGTGAAGAGCTCGATGTTCATTTCTCCTCATGCTCCGCGTACGTTCTATATCGACTGTCTTCCATCATGGCCCGCGCGAGCGTCGGCACGCTCACGAGCCTCCAGAACAGTCCGACCGTCAGCGCCAGGCCGATCGCGACGACGGCGAGCTTCAACAGCTTCTCGTTGACGCTTTTCAGCATCAGCGCGCCGGCCCAGCCGCCGAACGAGGCGCCAATCGCGGTGATCAGCGCCTGGAGCCAGTGCACGTCGTGGGAAAAGACGAAGATCGCGACCGCGGAGGCGTTCATCACGCCGGCGAGGATGTTCTTGGCCGCCCCCGCGTTGCGCACCGCAAGGCCCGCCATGGTCAGCGAGGCCATCATCAGGAGGCCGATGCCGCCGCCGAAATAGCCTCCGTAGACGGCAATGAAGAATTGCACGACCGCCGCGCCCCAGGGCGGCAGATGCGCCTCGCCCGGCTCCAGGGCTTTGCGGAAGAAGCTGCCCCAGGCGAACAGGACGGTCGCGAACAGCACCAGCCAGGGAACGAGCCGCGCGAACACGGTCGGCGGCGTCCACAAACAGGATGAGCGCGCCGAGCGCGCCGCCGACGAGGCAGATGACGAACAGCACGGGAAACGACAGGCCGGGCGGGCTCTCGGAGTCGGAACGGCCGGTGAAGCCGGTGACGAGCTGGGCCGGAAACAGCGCGACCGTGGAGGTGATGTTGGCCGCGCGCGCGTCCATGCCGGTCAGCATCAGCGACGGCAAGGTGATGAACGAGCCGCCGCCCGCGAGCGCGTTCTGCGCGCCGGCCCAGATCGAGGCGACGAACAAAATGAGGAGCGACAAGGTCATGCGCGGGCGTCGCGGCGGGGCGAGCGGATTTCGGCCTCCGTGATCGACACGCCGCGGCTCGTGAGGAACACCGGCATCCGTTCGAGCTTGCGATCGAAGCTGCAGGTCAGCGCTTCACCGTCGCACGCGGGCTGGTAGGCGAGCATGAGTTCCGTCCCTTTCGGCTTCTGACACGGACGACTACGGGCGGAGTTCGGCAGGAATGCTCATGCGCGATTTTCTTCCCTTTTTTCGCGAACCGCGAAACGGAAGCACAAAACTGCATACCAATCATGTTGATATGTCGATTTCACCGTTCAGCCGTGGGTTCCGACACTGAGTTTACACGTAAGTTGTTGCGTCTGGATAGGTAACTAAATAAATTCTATAGCAGCGTCTGTGGCGCGGGAGGCATAAGACGGGGCACCTCCAGTTGTACGAAATTCACATCAAAAAGACATTCTTGACCTGACCTTTGTGGCAAATCGTGACGCGAGTATCTCGCGATAGCCGGTTTGATGCGGGACCGGGGGACATCGGGGGGACGGCCATGAAGGGGGGGGGGTTGTTTGCTGCCGCCGGTGCGGCCCTGGTTTTTGCCAACGCACTCTCGAGCCCAGCCCTCTGTGGCGTCTTCAAACTCAAGCCGAACGACTTCGCGCGCGTTAGCCAAAATGCGACTTCGCCCGCATCGCACTAGGCCTCAGAACTTGAATATCGACGGCACGAAACCAATGGAGAGGGAAGTGATGAATTGCGTTTCATTCTTCCATGAGCGAAGGATCGCGAGCTGCAGCCTCATGAGTTTGTTAGCGGCGATCGGGTTCTCCTCAACTGTACAAGCACAGATCCTCGGCCCGCTCGTGCAAGTAACCGGCGCCGATGCATTCGCGGCCTGCACCGCCGACAACGTGCACCAGCAAGAGACTACCTACGGCAGCGTCCTTTTCCCGAACACTGCAATCGAGCCATCGGTCGCGGTCGATCCGACGAATTTTTCACGCCTCTTGGTCGGCTATCAGCGCGACCGCAGGAATGACGGCGGCTCGTGCGGAGACGTCGGCGTCGTCTCCAACGACGGCGGCGGCGCCTGGACCGACACAATCCCGCCGAACACGACCGAGTGCGCGGGCGGCAAGCAGGCACGCGCCAGCGATCCGTGGACCGCTTTCGCCATGATGGCACGGCGTTCCTCATGTCGCTCGTGCTGGATCCCGCCAAGCCGACCACGCCCTTTGGCGCACGGAAGAGCGCAGTCCTCGTGAGCCGGTCGACCGATCACAGCGGAACGTGGGGTTCGCCCATCACGTTGCTTTCCAACAACTCGCCGCATGTGCTGAACGACAAGGGTTCCCTGACCGCCGACCCAATTGCCTACGGACTGGTCTATGCGGCGTGGGATCAATTGAGCGTCTTCCCACCGAGCCAGCAGGGAGACCGTCTGCTGGCTCAGAATGAAGGCATACCGCTTGCGCGCCAACTGCTCAACTCGACAGCGGGCGCCTCTTCGGTGTGCGAACCCTTCACCAAACCGCCGTGCAAGGGCGGGGCTCCCTCCTACAAGTTTAACTATATGGGCCCGTCTTTAATGTCGATGTCGACCGACAATGGCGCGCACTGGAACGCGCCGTCGGCGATCTATAGCCCCGGGACCAACAAGCAAACGATCGACAATCTCGTTCAGGTGACGCCGAATGGCGACGTCTACGATTTTTTCACCGCGATCAACGTGACGCCGGCGGTGCTGAACATCGGCTATGTTCGATCGTCGAATAAGGGGATGAGCTGGAGCGCGCCGAGTTTCGCGACGGACATCCAGGTTGTCGGAGTGGTCTCCCCGGACTCGGGCCAGCCGCTACGCGACGCCTCCATCCTCTTCAGCGTCGCGGTCAATAACGTTAGCGGGGCGATCTATCTCGCCTGGCAGGACGACCGCTTCACGTCCGCCACGTGCACGACGCCAACGGGTACGATCCCGGTTGACGGAATCGCGTTCACTCAGTCGATGGATGGCGGCGTCACCTGGTCGACGCCAATCATGATCAACCAGACGCCGGCGAACCCGACGAACCCCTGTCGTCAGCAGACCTTCGTGCCGGCGGTCGTCGCGACGGGCGACGGCAACGCCATAGTCGTCACCTACTATGATTTCCGCAACGATACGAACACGCCGGCCGGTTTCGAAGGGACAGACTATTTCGCGGTCATCTGCAATACGGCAAGCGACTGTTCCAAACCCATCAATTGGGGCGAGGAACTGCAGCTGACGAGGACAACCTTCAACATTCTCGATGCGCCTGTGGCCGGGGGCCATTTTCTCGGCGACTATATGGGCTTGGCGGCGAGCGGACTGACGACGGTTTATCCCGTCTTCGGCATCCCGACCGGCCAGAACACGACCGCGGAATTCACTCGCGCGATTTCCGGGTTGCCATGATCGTAAAACACGCAGCCAGAGACGATCGGCTGTCGCCTGACGCGGCCCGCCGGGCGGCTGTAAGCGCGCTTACGCTAAACCAGCGAAAAGCGTCGGAGCTCGGCAGCCAGGCCGCCCGGGACCTCACGCAAAATCCCGCGCCGCCGCCCTGTGCTCCGCCATGAGCGCGCCGAGGTCGAGCCCGACCGGCATGCCGTCGACGACGCGCCATTCGCCCGCGACCATCACCCGGTCGGCGCGGTGCGCGCCGCAGAGGACGAGCGCGGCGAGCGGGTCGTGCGCGCCGGAAAAGCGCGGCTCGTCGAGCGTGAACAGCGCGAGATCCGCCTCGCAGCCCGTCGTCGATCCGGCCGATGTCGGAGCGCCCGAGGCAGCGGGCCGAGCCTTCGGTCGCCCAGCGCAGCGCGTCGAGATGGGTGACCTTGTCGGCGCCGTAGCGCAGCCGCCCGATCATCAGCGCATGGCGCACGGCCTCCATCATGTTCGAAGCGTCGTTGGAGGCCGAGCCGTCGACGCCGAGGCCGAGCGGCGCGCCCGCCGCCTCGAGCTCGCAGGTCCGGCAGATGCCGGAGGCGAGCACCATGTTGGAGGCGGCGCAGTGGCAGATTCCGACGCCCGCCCGGCCGAGCCGCGCGATCTCGCCCTCGTTGAAGTGGATGCCGTGGGCGAGCCAGACGCGGCCCGACATCCAGCCCGTCTCCTCGAGAAGATCGACCGGCCTGAGGCCGTAGGTCTTAAGGCAGAATTGTTCCTCGTCGTCGGTCTCGCAGAGATGCGTGTGCAACTGGCAGTCGTAACGCTCCGCGAGGCGCGCGCTCGCGCTCATCAGGTGTTTGGAGATCGAGAACGGCGAGCAGGGCGCGAGGGCGACGCGAATCCTCGCGCCAGGCTTCGGGTCGTGGAACAGCTTCAGCACCCGCTCGCTGTCGGCGAGAATCGTGTCTTCGTCCTGCACCACGCTGTCGGGCGGCAAGCCGCCGTCCTTGGCCGAGAGGTTCATCGAGCCGCGCGACACCGTCATCCGCATGCCGAGCTTCAGCGCCTCCTCGACCTCGATGTCGACCGCGTTCTCGAGCCCGTCCGGATAGAGATAGTGATGGTCGGCCGCGGTCGTGCAGCCCGACATCAGGAGTTCGGTCAGCGCGAGCCGCGCCGCGAGGTGCAGGTGCTTCGGCTTGAGCCGCGCCCAGATCGGATAGAGCGCGACGAGCCAGGGGAAGAGCGGCTTGTTGATCGCTGAGCGGTGCGCGCGCGTCAATGTCTGGTAGAAATGGTGGTGGGCGTTGACGAGGCCGGGCAGGACGACATGGCGCGAGGCGTCGAACACGGCGTCGACGCGCTCCGGCCTCTCGCCTCGCTCAACGAGCGCCGCGATCCGCGTCCCCTCGACGACAATCCCGCGTTCGGCGCCTTCGGCGAAAATCGCCAGCGGGTCCTTGATCCACGTCCGCATGCCGCCCCGCCCCCGATCGTCGAAGGCCTAAGTTGGAGAGCGCTTGGGCGGCCTGTCAACCGTCAGGCCTCATCTTGAGGTTCCCGGCGAAATTCGATATTGGCGAGGCTGGGCCGAACTCGCTTCGTGTTGGCTGGAGACCAACGATATCCTGGCGGGCGTGAAGCCGGAGGGCCACGACTCGCTCCAGTGACGGCGCTAGGCGCCCGCGCAATCCGCCGCGTGCCCCAGCCCAGCTCCTTCAGTCGGAGCATCGCCGAGACCTCCTCCGGCTCCAGCATCCCTTCCCTCCGCGATTCAATGAACCGCAGAGGACCCGCCCTGAGTCGTTGCTCGGACATCAAAACCCCCGTGGATAACGACCGGGAGGGGGTCAATTCATCCTGTCGTCAGGGGGTCAATTCTTCATGTCGCCCGACAAACGCCGGACGCTCACCGACCCGGCGGCCCCGCCGCTCGCCCGGCGCGGCAAAGCAGAGCTCCTTCCCCTTTTGGGAAGTAGCCCGAAACGGGAGATTTTTGCCGATTTCTTCCCCTGTTACGCTCCTGTTACCTCCTGTTTCTCCCTGTTCCGTCTCCCAATCCTCCCTGTTGTTTCGTCTCCTTGCTTCCCTTTGCATTGCGCGCGTTACGCCTGCGCGACCGTCTTTCAACCGTTTTGGACTCCGTCTCACGGCGCGATAGGCGGCAACGATTTGGCCGCATTCCGGCAGCGTCCGAGGCGCGACAAAATGTTGACTTTTCCGAAGTTAACGGGCATAACTTACTATTCGAAGCGAGGCGGGAGGCGCTTTTCGTCTCGCCTGAGTCCGTGCGGCGCCGTTTGAGGCGGAATTGGCGTTGGCGTTGCGCAAGTCCTTAAAATGGCTCAAAACGGCAATGGGCGCCTCTTGCTAGGAGTTGGCATGGATTTGGGGTTGGCGCCGCTTCTGCTTGGGTTGGGCGCCGCGTCGGCGAGGCCTCGGCGCCACTCTGGGCGAGAGAGGGCGGAAGCGCCGCGGCGCTTCAGCGTCGCGGTCACGTCCCCTTCAGCATCCGGTTGGTCGGGCCGAGGGCGGTCAGCACGCTTGACTTCATTGCCGCGAATGACGGCCATCTTGGCGAGGCCCGTCAGGCCGGACCCGGCGTCGAGGTTGAGGCGGAACCGGCGGATTTGGTCGGCGTGCGACGGTTTCGGCTGCGCGTCGTTCGGCGTGTGTCCGTGCACGACGAAGAGGCCGCTGAAGCCCTCCGGGCCCGGCGCGGCCTCGAGGAACGGCCAGCGCACCCACGCCCAGTGCCGTTCCTCGTCGAGTTCGGCGAGCGGCTCGTTCCACGGCGTCGGCGAGAAACGCTTCGAGGTCGACGTCGGGATTGACCCCGGCGTGGACGAAGAGAACGTCCTGCGAGCGCCAGTGCGAGCGCAGGGATTCGAGCCAACGCCGCACGCGCTCGGGCAGCGCGACGCGAATGACGGTCAGGAGTTCCTCGGGTCCGCCGGGCGGCGACGTGAAATCCACGAATTGCCGAACCGTCGCCGTCCCGCCGTTGCGCAGCCAGTTCCCAAGCGCGTCGAGCGCGTCGTCCCACGGCGTCTTCGGGTCGAGCGCAAGGCGCATCATCGCCTCGTGGTTGCCCATCAGCGCGATTTCGTCGTCCGCGCCGATGCGCTCGCCTGCGCCGATCGCGAGATCGATCGCTCCGAGGCTGTCGGGGCCGCGATCGACGAGGTCGCCGAGAAAGACAATCGCGCGCCTCTCCCGCCGCTTCGGCTCGCCCGCCGCCTCGTCGATGAGCGCCTGCAGAAGATCCGGTCGGCCGTGAATGTCGCCGATGGCGAAGACCTCCACGTCCGGCGCGACCGCGCGCGGCAGGACATAGGTTTCACGACTGACGACCGCGGCCATGGGCGCTCCCGTTTTGCCGTCGGCGCGAACATTGCACACCCGCGTGGGGGCGCGCTAGGATCGTTTCCATGTTTCTCACGTTCTTCGCCAATCTCCGGCAGGCGCACGTGCCCGTCACGCCGCGCGAATATCTGGACCTGATGCGCGCGCTCGAGGGCGATCTGGCGGAGCGGTCGGTCGACGAGTTCTACCGCCTGTCGCGCGCCGTTCTCGTCAAGGACGAGCGCAACCTCGACAGGTTCGACGTCGTCTTCGCCTCGACTTTCAAGGGCGTGTTGTCGGTCGCGGCAGCGGTCGAGGCGCAGGAGCTGCCGGAAGAATGGCTGCGGCGGCTGGCCGAGCGCTATCTCAGTCCCGAGGAGCGGGCCGAGATCGAAAAGCTCGGCTTCGACCGGCTGATGGAGACGCTCCGCCAGCGCCTCGCCGAACAGAAGGAGCGCCATCAGGGCGGATCGAAGTGGATCGGAACCGGGCGGAACCTCGCCTTTCGGCGCCTACGGCGACCATCCCGAGGGCGTGCGAATCGGCCAGGACAGGGGCCGCCGCGGCAGCGCCGTCAAGGTCTGGGACAAGCGCGAGTTCAGGGATTTCGACGGCGACGCCGAACTCGGTCCGCGCAACATCAAGCTCGCGCTGCGCCGGCTGCGCCGATTCGCCCGCGAGGGCGCGGCCGAGGAGCTCGACCTGGACGGAACGATTCGCTCGACCGCCGACAAGGGCTATATCGACGTGAAGCTGCGCCCGGAGCGGCGCAACGCCGTCAAGGTCCTGCTGTTTCTCGATGTCGGCGGCTCGATGGACTGGCACGTCGAGGCGGCCGAACAGCTCTTTTCCAGCGCCCAGAGCCAGTTCAAGCGGCTCGCGCACTTCTATTTCCACAACTGCCTCTACGAGAGCGTATGGAAGCACAACCGGCGCCGGCATGACGAGCGCATTGCGACCCGCGATCTGTTCAATTCCTACGGCCGGGACTACCGCGTGGTCTTCGTCGGCGACGCGTCGATGAGCCCTTACGAGATCGTCTCTCCCGGCGGCTCGGTCGAGCATCTCAATCCCGAGCCTGGCAAGGTCTGGCTCGAGCGGGCCATCCTGACCTGGCCGCGCACGGTCTGGATCAACCCGACGCCGGAAAGCCACTGGAGCCACTTCGCAGTCGACGAGATTGATCGCCGACATCTTTCAGGGCCGGATGTTTCCGCTCACCCCGGACGGCGTCGAGAGCGCCATGCGGGCGCTCGCCGCCTGAGGCTTCCGACGCGCGTCGAGAGCCTACTCCCTCACCACCAGCACCGAGCATTGCGCGTGGCGCACGATCGTCTTGGCGTTCGAGCCGAGCAGGTAGTCGCTCATCACCGGGCGATGGGAGCCGACGACGATCAGGTCGGCGTTCCACTCCTGGGCCTCCTGCAGGAGCTCGTGGTAAATTCCGCCAGCGCGCGCCGAGCCGCTCTTTCGCTCAGCCGGCAGGTCGATGCCGGCGATGATGGCGTCCAGCGCTTCCTTGGCGCGCTTGGTCTGTTCGGCG
This sequence comes from uncultured Alphaproteobacteria bacterium, assembly GCA_963768555.1. Taxonomy (GTDB): domain Bacteria; phylum Pseudomonadota; class Alphaproteobacteria; order Rhizobiales; family Beijerinckiaceae; genus Roseiarcus. The sequence continues at coordinate 142,364 of CAVYIZ010000089.1, read as the reverse complement.
TCGAAATCGGCCGGCACATATTCCATGAAGGTGGCCGGCACGACCGGCTGAACATTGACGAGCCTCAGTTCGCCGCCGCCGGCCTTCGCCAGCTCCAGCGCCTGGGGGAGCCCCTTCGGCGCGGGGGACGTTTCGGCGAGGTCGACCGCGAGAATGATGCGCTTGTACATGAGAAAACCTCCATTCGACCGACGCCCGGGACCTCAGTCCCACTCAACAAATTGAAGCGCGCGCCCCTGTCTGGCAAGCGGCCTGCGGCAAAATGCGGCGGCGTGGGCGCCGCTTTCGCTTCCCCGCCCAAACCCAACGATAGTCATTGTTCCTTCGTCGATGGGATCGCTATAAGGCCGCCAAAATCCAATGAGGGACAGGAATCACTGATGAACGATTTCGCCGTTGAAAGCTATAAGCCGTCGGACGCCGAACCGTTCATGAACGAACGCCAGCGGGAGTATTTCCGCCGGAAGCTGATCGCCTGGCGCGAGGCGATCCTGGCCGAAAGCCGCGACACGCTCACCGCGCTTCAGCTGGAGAGCGAGAATCATCCCGACATCGCCGACCGCGCCTCATCGGAAACCGATCGCGCGATCGAACTGCGCGCCCGGGACAGACAACGCAAGCTGATCTCGAAGATCGAGGCCGCGCTCGCGCGCATCGAGGACGGCTCGTATGGCTATTGCGTCGAGACGGGAGATCCGATCTCGCTCCGTCGGCTCGACGCGCGCCCGATCGCCACGCTTTCGGTCGAGGCGCAGGAGCGTCACGAGCGGCGCGAGAAGATCTACCGGGACGAGTAGCAGTTTACAAAAGCCCTCGCCCGAGAAATCGAAGCGGCCTCAATTCATGCCTTTCGCGGCCGAGCAGCCGCGCCATTTCCGCTTCGAGAGAGCCGAGACCGGCGAACGGATCGTCGGCCTTCTCCGGCGTCTTGTCAGGCGACGGCGTCTCGCCCGCGTTGGCCGGCTCTGCCGTGCGCGGGCGGCGGGACGGGCGCGGCGGCCTGATCGACTTTCGGTTCAGACCTGACTTCAGGCTTGGCGCGCGGTGGCGGGAGAATTGGCGGCGGCTGGAAAGCCGGGGCCTTCCCGGGCGACGGCTGCTGAGCGTGCGCCTCCGGCTTCGCGGCCTGCGATGAGCGCGCCTGCGGGCGCGACAGGAGCCTTCACGGGCGCCGGCTGCCCGACATGCGCCTCCGGCTTCGCCGGCGCTTCAGTTGATGCGGCCTCGGCGCCAGTCGCTTTTGCGAGCCGCGGGGTCGGAGGACCGGCGGCGCCGGTTTTACGCAGCTGCGGCGCGCCCGGTTTCGACGCAGGCTGCAGCGTCAATCTGCGTGCGAAGCTGCAGGGGGACTGGACCGAGCGGCGCGGCTTGCGGCGGCGCCCCTTGCGGGGTCGCGTCGACCGGACGGGCGACGTTGGGCCGCCCGGCGGGCCGCGCTCGGCGGCGCGATCGGGGGCGGCATCGAGGGGCGCGGCGGCAAGGGGCGCGGTTGCGACTGCACCAGAGGAATGGGACGGGCGGTCTCCGCGACCTTCGCCGGCGCCGGCAGGGGCGCCGGATGGACGCCCCGCGCCGCAGCCGGAGGCGCCGGCGGAGCGTGAGCGGCCGGCGGCGCCGGTGGAGCGGCCGGCGGCGCAGTTGGAGAGACAGCGGCCGGCGGGTGATGCGGCGGAGCGGTCTGAGCGCGAACGGGCCTGGCCCCCGCCGCGGGAACGGCCGGAGTCGGCGCAACGGAAGGCTTCGGTGCAGATGCGGCCGCTGCCGCGGGCTGAACAGGGACGGGCGGTGGAACGACTGCCGGCTCCGCTTGCCGCCGCGCCGGCGCCGCCGGCTTGCGCCGGCGCCGAGGCCGTTTTCGCGACCGGGCGCAAGCGCTCGATTGATCTGCGACTCAACGAGGACGTCGTTCGGCCCGCCGATCATGACGAGATGTTCGACGTTGTCTCGCCGGATCAGGACGAGCTGCCGCTGGCCGTCGAGACTGAACGCGTCGACGAGGCCCAGCCTCGGCTGCCGGGTCCGCCCTCCTGGCACCCTCAACCGGTGCGCGAACACCAGACGATAAATGATCGCCAGCGCTACCAGAACGGCGATCCCGCAAGCCGCCAGAACGGCGATCCAGGCAACCCGGTTGTCGCCGAACGGAAGGTCATTCAACCACTGCATGCCATATCCAATGCCCGCGCCGCCGACCGCGCAGACCACAACTTCGCTCTCCGGCGCGGCGACGGCCTCAGCACGTCGTCAACACCCTGGAGCGCTTCGATCAAGTATGGACCCGGCGAATCCCCAGGCTCCGCCCGATCGGCGCTTTGCCCATTGCGGCTCAGGACAAGCCGAGCACGGTTTCATAACAAAACGCAATCCCGTTGAAAACTGCGGCGGGCGGCCAATTTCCGCGGACCGGCCGGTCGAGACCATGTCGAGACATCGGGCAGGCTGCGTGCTAGCACAGGCCGCATGGCGACCGACTCGGCGCGCTCGCGAAGCATGGGTTCCTTGAATCTGGTCCTCGGATGAATTCGACGCCGCCCCCTCCCTTGGTGGACCGCATCGAGCGGACGGGGAATCCGCTCGTCCTGGCGGTCCTCGCGCTCGCTGTCGGCTGCCGCGATCCTCGCGCTGTGGCTCGCTCCGAACGGCGCCGGCATGGCGATCGTGACCACGATGATTGTCGCGCTCGCCTTTTGCGGCGCGTTGGGTCTTGCTGCTCTTTTCCTTCGGCCTGCTGCAATTCCCGATCCGGGCGGCCCGCTTCGACACAGCCAAGGCGATCGTCGACTCCAACCCGGACGGCATCGTGGTCACCGACCGCGAATCGCGCATTCTTTACGCCAACGAAGCCTATCGCGCGCTGTCGGGCGCGCGTTCGAGCGGCGAACTGAAGCCGGTCGAGCGCCTGTTCGCCGGGCCGCCGGACATCTCCGAGTCCATCTACCGGCTGTCGCAGGCGTCCAAGGCGGGCAAGAGCGCGGGCGAGGAACTGCGCCTCGCCCCGTCGCTGAACGGCGAGCGGACGTCGCCTGGTACCGCATTCGCGTGCGGCCGCTCGAAGGCGTCGCCAGAGCCGGGGGCGACGGTCTGGACGGTGTCCGACGAGACGCGCGAGCATGACCGCCACGAAAGCTTCTTTCAGGATCTCCAGCATGCGATCGACTATCTCGACCATGCTCCCGCCGGGTTCTTCTCGGCCGATCGCGACGGCGCGATCGTTTATATGAACGCGACGCTTGCGGAATGGCTCGATTTCGACCTTGCCCAGTTCGGGCTCGGCCAACTCAAGATCGACGACATCATCGCGGGCGACGGCGGCGCCATGCTGACGATGATGTCCGGCGAGCCAGGCGAGGTGAAGACCCAGCAGTTCGACGTCGATCTGAAGTCCCGGCAGGGCCGGGTCCTGCCGGCCCGGATATTCCACAAGGTCGCCTTTTCCAGCGACGGCGCGCCGGGTCCGTCCCGATCGCTGGTCATCAACCGCGCGCCAGGCGAACTCAAGGGCGAGGAAGACCTGCGCGCGGCAGAGGTGCGTTTCGCGCGCTTCTTCAACTCGACGCCGGTCGCGATCGCCGCGGTCGACGCCTCGGGCGCGCTCCTGCGGCCAAACGCCGCCTTCGCCCGTCTCGTCCCCGAGGCGCTGAAGTCGCCCGCGGGCGGCGGAAAGCTGTCCATCTTCGCCCTCGTGGCGGAGCGCGACCACGCCCCCTTGCGCCAGGCGATCGCCGCGGCCGCCGAGGGCCGGGGCGAAATCGCGCCGCTCGACGTTTCGCTCGAGGGCGCGGAGCGCGGCGCGCTCGGCCCGCCTGTTCGTCTCCGCCGCCGATCCGGACAGCGACGAGGGCGCGAGCGCAATCGTTTTCGCTCTCGACACGACCGAACAGCGCACGCTGCAGGAAAACCTCGCCCAGAGCCAGAAGATGCAGGCGATCGGCCAGCTCGCTGGCGGCGTCGCGCACGACTTCAACAACGTGCTCACCGCCATCATCGGCTATTCCGATCTCCTGCTCGCCAACCACCGGCCGACCGATCCGTCCTTCCAAGACATCATGCAGATCAAGCAGAACGCCAACCGGGCGGCGGGCCTGGTGCGGCAGCTGCTCGCGTTCTCGCGCCGGCAGACGCTGCGGCCGCAGACGCTGCAGCTCAACGACGTGCTGTCGGAGCTGCAGATGCTGCTGCGCCGGCTGGTCGGCGAGACGATCCAGCTCGACGTGGTCCACAGCCGCGATCTCTGGCTGGTCAAGGCCGACCTCAACCAGTTCGAGCAGGTGATCGTCAACCTCGTCGTCAACGCCCGCGACGCGATGCCGGACGGGGGCAAGATCACGCTGCGCACCCGCAATATTCCGGCGTCCGAATGCGCGCGCCTCAAGGAAATGGCGGTGGTTCCGGCCGACTACGTCCTGGTCGAGGTCCAGGACACGGGGCACGGCATTCCAGCCGACGTGCATGGCCAAGATTTTCGAACCCTTCTTCACGACCAAGGAGGTCGGCAAGGGCACCGGCCTCGGCCTGTCGATGGTCTACGGCATCGTCAAACAGACCGGGGGATACGTGTTCTGCGAGAGCGAGGCCGGGCGCCGGCGCGACGTTCCGCATCCTTCTTCCGCGCCTTGTCGAGGCGGAAGCCGAGAAGCCCCTCAAGAAGGAGGCCGCAAAGCCCGCCGCAGACCTCACCGGCCGCGGCGCCATTCTCCTGGTCGAGGACGAGGAGGCGGTGCGGGCCTTCGCCTCGCGCGCGCTCGCTTCACGCGGCTATACGGTTCTCGAGGCGGAATCCGGCGTCGAGGCGCTCCGCGTCGCCGAGGAGGCCGGCGGACCGATCGACCTCATCGTCTCCGACGTCATCATGCCGGAAATGGACGGGCCGACGATGCTGGCCGAGTTGCGCCGCCGCGGTTTCGACGCCAAGGTCGTCTTCGTGTCCGGCTACGCCGACGACGCCTTCGCCCGAAGCCTGCCGGAGAAGCAGGAATTCGTCTTTCTGCCGAAGCCGTTCACGCTCAAGCAGCTGATCGAGACCGTCAAGGGAGCGATGAGTTGACGCGTCGCCCCATCAATCAAAACCGGGGGTCGAACGCGGATGCGTTTTGAAGGCACCAAGACCTATGTCGCAGGCGACGAACTGAAGACGGCGGTCAACGCCGCGATCGCGCTCGAGCGCCCGCTGCTGGTCAAGGGAGAGCCCGGCACGGGGAAGACCCTGCTTGCGCAGGAGATCGCGTCTGCGATCGGCGCGCCCTTCATCGCCTGGCACGTCAAATCGACCACCCGCGCCCAGCAGGGCCTCTACGAATACGACGCGGTGTCGCGGCTGCGGGATTCGCAGCTCGGCGATCCGCGCGTCTCGAACATCGCCAACTACATCCGCCGGGGCAAGCTGTGGGAGGCGTTCGCCTCGCCGACCCGGCCCGTTCTCCTGATCGACGAGATCGACAAGGCGGACATCGAGTTCCCCAACGACCTGTTGCTCGAACTCGACCAGATGGAGTTCCACGTCTACGAGACGGGCGAGACGGTCCGCGCGGCGCTGCGGCCGATCGTCATCATCACCTCGAACAACGAGAAGGAGCTGCCCGACGCGTTCCTGCGCCGGTGTTTCTTCCACTACATCCGGTTTCCCGACGCCGACACGATGCGGGCGATCGTCGAGTTGCATTATCCCGGGATCAAGCCGAGGCTCGTCGAGGAGGCGATGCGCTCGTTCTTCTCGCTGCGCGAAACCCCGGGCCTCAAGAAGAAGCCGACGACGTCGGAGCTGCTCGACTGGCTGAAGCTCCTGCTCAACGAGGACGTCTCGCCCGAGACGCTGCGCGAGCGCGAGGCGAAGAAACTGATCCCGCCTCTCCACGGCGCGCTGCTCAAGAACGAACAGGACGTGCACCTGTTCGAGAAGCTCGCGTTCCTGAGCCGCAGGGAAAGGCAGTAGGCAATGGGCAGTAGGCAGTACGCAGCTGGTAAGACATAGCTGTCGCGCCTTTTCCGCCGCATTCTCCTACCCGACTGCCTACTGCCCCGACCGCCGACTCCCTATTGCCTCTTGCCTACCGCCTCACTTGCGAATTCCCAATCGCTCAAGCAAAGTCCGACCATGCGCCGCCTGTTTCTGATCCGCCACGCCAAAGCTGAGCCGTCCGTGGGCCGAGACGATTACGAGCGGGCGCTGACCGAGCGGGGCCGGGACGACGCCCGCCGTGTCGCAGAAGTCCTCGCGGCGCGCGACATGCTCCCCGACATTCTCATTCATTCGGGCGCGCTGCGCACCAAGCAGACGGCGGAGATCTTCGCCTCCGAGTGGCCGCGGCGCGTCGCAGCTTCAGGAAGAGACCGCGCTTTATGACGCGACGCAGGGCATGCTGTTCGCGCGGGCGCGCGCCTTGTCCGACGCGCAGGCGAGCGTCGGCTTCGTCGGCCACAACCCGGGGATCGGCGAGCTCGCCGTGTCGCTGGCGGGCTTCGGCGCATATCCCGAACTGCGCCGGATGGCGGCAAAGTACCCGACCTGCGCCGTCGCCGCGCTCGACTTTTCGGTCGAAGCCTGGGACGACATCGAGCGGAAGACCGCGCTGCTCGCCCTGTTCGTGACGCCCTCCGAGCTCGAGACCGGCACCGGCTGACCTCTGTCCAAACCGCCTAGCGCCCCCTAAATAGGCGAGGCCGGACTTCACGCGCGGACCCCTCTTGTCGATTTTCTCCGATCTTGTGTTCGAGGCGGGGCTCGTCGCGCGCTCGGTCGGCGACTATTTTTCCGGCGGCGGCCTGCGCCTCGGCGTCACCGGCCTGTCCCGCTCGGGCAAGACCGTGTTCCTCACCGCGCTCGTCAACAACCTGATCGCGGGCGCGAGGCTTCCGGTGCTCGCCGCCTCCGCGGAAGGACGCCTGACGCGGGCGCGGCTCGAGCCGCAGCCGGACGACGCCGTGCCGCGTTTCGCCTACGAGGAGCATCTGACGAGCCTCAGCGGGCCCGACCGTCGCTGGCCGCAATCGACGCGGCGCATTTCGCAACTGCGCCTGACCATCGAATTCGAAAGCGCGGCCGGCTGGGGCGGGCGAGGCTCGAGCCTCTCGGTCGATCTCGTCGACTATCCCGGCGAATGGCTGCTCGACCTGCCGCTCCTCGACAAGTCTTACGCCGAATGGGCGCGGGAGACGCTTGCGCGCCAGCGAGACGCCGGCCCGCGCGCCGCTGTCGGCGGACTGGCGCGCCGCCCTCGAATTGCCTCGACGCTCACGCCGAGGCGAACGAGGACGCGGCGCGCGACATCGCCGAGCGCTTCACCGCCTATCTGCGACGGGCGCGCGACGACGTCTATGCGCTGTCCACCCTGCCGCCCGGACGGTTCCTGATGCCGGGCGACCTCGAGGGCTCGCCCGCGCTCACTTTCGCGCCGATCCCGCTCGGCGAAGGCGACGCGATCGCGCCAGGCTCCATGGCGGCGATGATGGAGCGGCGCTACGAGGCCTATAAGTCGCATGTGGTGCGCCCGTTCTTCCGCGATCATTTCGCCCGGCTCGACCGCCAGATCGTACTGGTCGACGCGCTGACCGCGCTGAATTCCGGTCCCGCCGCGCTGCGTGACCTCGAGAACGCGCTCTCCGACGTGCTTCGCGCCTTCCGCGCCGGCCGGTCCTCGCGCTTCGCCTCGATCTTCCGCCCGCGGATCGACCGGATCCTGTTCGCCGCCGCCAAGGCCGACCATCTCCACCACACGAGCCACGACCGGCTCGAGGCGATCTTAAGGGCGCTGACCGCCAAGGCGATCGCCCGCGCCGAGGGGGTCGGCGCGGACATCGACGTCATCGCGCTCGCCGCCGTCCGCGCCACGCGCGAGGCCGAGATCAGGCAGGGAGGCGAGACGCTCGAGGCGATCATCGGCGTGCCCGAGAAGGGCGAGACAATCGGCGGCCAGACGTTCGACGGCGTGGTCGAAGCCGCTGTGTTCCCGGGCGAACTTCCAGCCGACCCGATGTCGATTTTCGAAGGCGACTCGATTGCGCTGCCCGAGGCGGACAGCGACTGGCGCTTCGTCCGCTTTCGCCCGCCGATCACGCCGCGCGGCCAGCCTGCGCCGCAGATCCGGCTCGACCGCGCGCTCCAGTTCCTGATCGGGGATCGCCTCGCATGAGCCACCGCCCGCCCCGTCCCCGCGCCTTCCGCCTCGACGACGCGCGCGTCGCGGTCGACGACGGCCCTGCCCCGCTCTCGCCCGCGGCGATCATCCAGTCGCAGCACGGCCCCATCCCCGCCGCGACCCACGCGCCGCCGATCGACGAGGCGGAGCGGCAGGTCGAGGCGGCGCAGAAGTGGGGCCTCCTGTCGCGCCGACGCTTCAGCCTCGCCGGCCTTCTCTGGTCGGGCCTCGCCGGCCTCGTCTCGCTCGCCTTCGGGCTTTGGACGACGAGCCTGATCGAGGGCCTGTTCGCGCGGGCCGAGTTGCTCGGGCTGATCGGCCTCGTCTTCGGCATTCTGTTCCTCGTCGGCCTCGTCGGGCTCATCGCCCGCGAGCTTTTCGCGGTCGGGCGCCAGACGAAGATCGCCGAGATGCACGTCGCCTTCGCCAAAGCCCGCGCCGCTGACGACCGGGAGGCGGCGCGCAAGCTGGTCGGCCAGATCGTCTCGATCTACCGCGACCGGCCGGAGACCGCGCATGCGCGGGCCCAGGTCGAGGATGCCGCGCGCGCCATCATCGACGGGCGCGACCTGATCGACGTGTCGGAACGGGCGCTGCTCAGGCCCCTCGACGAAAAGGCGCAGGGCGAGATCGCCGCCGCGGCCAAGGCGGTGTCGCTGGTCACCGCGATCAGCCCGCGCGCCGTCGTCGACGTGATCTTCGTCGTCGCCCAGATCATCCGCCTCGTGCGGCGCATCGCCGAGATCTACGGCGGCCGCCCCGGGCTCCTCGGCCTCATCAAGCTCGCCCGCTCGATCGGCGCCCATCTCGCCATCACCGGCGGGATGGCGGTTGGCGACAGCCTCTTGCAGCAGATCGTCGGACACGGCATCGCTTCGCGGATTTCCGCCCGCATGGGCGAAGGCGTGCTGAACGGCCTGCTGACCGCGCGCGTCGGCCTCTCGGCGCTCGCCGTCTGCCGCCCCGCCCCGTTCGCGGTGGTGAAGCCGCCCGGCGTCTCCGACGTAGCGCCGTTCCTGTTCGGCAAGGACAGGGGCGACGACGTAGCCGCGCGCGGTGAGCCCGGCTGACGCGGCCAGCGGCTGGCGCTGACCGCGCTGCAAACGAAAGCCGATCACCTCGCGCAGCCGCCTTTGTCGCCAAACTACGGACTTTCCAAAACCGCCTCGGGACGCGGCCGGGACGCCGTGGAACGCGCGTGAAACGGAAAAGTCACTTTCACTTCCTTGCATTTCCTTTTCCGAATCTCGACTTTTCAAAGGCTTGTATCGAACATTCACGACTCCCCTCCCCCCTCCGCCCTTTCCCTCGTCCGACGGCGCACGCAGCGCGGCCGGACAAGGAAACGATCCGGAAAGCTAGCACGAATTCTGATTTTCGGCAAGAAATTGTCGCCGATTGCGGGGAGCTGACCGGCGACGGCCCCGCTGCGCCCCGCCCCCGCTAACCCGTCTTCGCGGATTGGGGCGTTTTTGAATGGTCCGGCCTAGTAGAATCAGGGTGTTAGGCGAAGAGGTCTTCACTACGGGCGGGACTGGTTGGCGACGGCTGTTCCGGAGATTTTTGGGGGCGGGTGGGGCGGCAGGACGAGCTTCATCTGTTTGAGCAGGAGCTGCAGCTCGGGTTCCGGCTGGGTGTAGCGGGTGAGGCGGAGTTCGCGTCCGTCGGTGGTTGGCAGGTGGACGTCGATCATCTGGACGGCGGCGAACTTCTCGAGCGCGCTGCGGGCGGTGAGCCCCGGGGCCAGGGGGTGGAGGCGGCGTTGCGAGGCAATCTCTTCGCGCGAGACCTCCATGGCGGCGAGCTGGCGAAGCCGCTTCCACAGCCATTTCATCTGGCGCTTGCGCATCGCGCGCTCCTTGGCGCGGCGGTCGTCGCTCTGGGCGAAGACGTAGAGCTCGCCGTCCTCGGCCAAGAGCTTGACCTGAACGCCCTCGCGCACCTCCTGCCAGGGCTTGTCGATCCGATGTTTCTCAAGCCGGGTCAGCCGTCCCTTGGGCGTGCCGACCAGGTATTGCACCGGGGGATCGCTCTGACGCATCTCGGCGAGGACCTCTTCGGTTGGGATGCCGCGGTCCATCACCCAAATGCGCCGCGCCTTGCCGTATTGCGTCTCGATCTTGGCGAGGAAGCTCCGCAGCGTCTTGTTGTCGCTGGTGTTGCCGGCCATGACCTCGTCGGCGAGCGGCAGGCCGTCCGGCGTCACGACGAGTGCGATCACCACCTGCGGGCAGTCCGGCCGCTTGTCCCGGCTGTAGCCGTGGCGAGGCTTGTCGCCCTCGGGCTTCGCCGCGGCGTCGATTTCGAAGTCGGTGCTGGTCAGGTCGTAGAGCAGCACGTCGAAGCTGGCGTTGAACAGCGAGCCAGCGGGCGACCAGATGGCTGAACAGCTCCTCCTTGTAGGCCAGCAGACGGTCATGACAGGCATAGAGCTTGTGGGCTTCGGCCAGGGAGAAGTCCGCGCCCAACAGATCGGCCATGGCGCTCTTTTCGAACCAGTCCCGGTGCAGCTTCCACTCGCTCCCCGGCGCGATCAGCCGGTAGGTCGCCAGCACCTGCAGCACATGGTCCCACCGCGTCCCTTTACGGCTGCGCGGCAATCGTTCCGCCCAGAAACGATCGAGTTCAAGGGCGCGCCACAACAGTCCGGCGAGCCAGCAGGCGCCCCATTGGCGAGGCCGGCAGAGCCGCATCTCCGAGAGACGGACCTTAATCGTGTCCGCGTCCCTCGCCGCCACCTTCCCGTCCTCGGGAAACAGCGCCAGGGTTCGCGCTTCCCCGGTCGACGCGTCGACCACCTCGATGGCCCGCCGCCAGGCATCGATCTGCGGGGAATTGATCTCCCCCAGATAAAGAACCTGGCGCTGGACCACTCGCCCATCGTCGAGCCGCTTATTCTCGACGATGTTCCAGTAGACGTGCGTCTTGCCGTTCTTCTTCCGCTGAGTTCGAGCGTAGAAACATGACGGCTTCCCATCATGCACAGAAAGCCCTCAGCGAAAATAGACTAGGTCTTCACTACAGCCGTTTTCAGCCACTTCCGTGCCCTTCCGTGCAGCTCACATCATTGTTCTCAACGACTTGCCGGCGTCGAAAATCATCATTTCCGGCTTATCCACAGGCGAATCCGCGAAGACGGGCTAGCCCTGTGGTGGGGCGGGATGGTGGGCGGTCGCGCTGCGCGTTCCGATTGCTCGCCGACCGCCGCGCGACCGCGCTGATCGAAGACGAGCTGATGGTCGTCAGTTTGACTGTCGTTCTGGAGGTCGAGTGCGCGCTACGGGCCAATTATCGCCTCGGTCGCCCCGCGATCCTCAGCGCGCTGCGGAAATTTGCAGCCCTGTCCACCGTCGCCGTCGAGGACCCGGCGATTCTGGCCCACGCGCTCGACCGGGCAGGGCATGGACTTCGCAGACGCGTTACATCTGGCGGGTTCGTCCGCATGGAGGCCTTTGCGAGCTTCGATCGCCGCCTCGCGCGCGGCGGCGAAGGCCGGGGCGTTGCCGGTGCGGACGCCCTAGGCGCTGATGGTCAAGACCTTTGCTGGCTCTGCTTCGCGGACTAATGCGGGCATTTCCACCAGTCGCCGTCCTCATGGTAGGAACAGCCCTTGCGCTTCAGCCTCGCGCTGAGCCTGTCGCGCGTCGCGCACGCCTGCAGCGTCTTGGGATCATCGCTGCGTCCGCCCTTGCACTCCGTATTCGCAGCGAGCCACCCTTGAATGAGCGGCGACTGCGCGTGGGCCGGGGCAGCAAGGCGGAGGACGAAGCCGGGCACGGCCAACGTGAGCGCGATCGTCACGCAGATCCGCCATGCCCGCCGCCGGCGCTCCGATTGAGCGCGGACGGCGACGATAGGATTGTTCGCTGCCCACATCGCACCAGAAATATCGGCGCCGCGAGCGCGCTGCAAGCGCTTCGTCGTCTTCGAACCGCTGTCGAACGGAGGAAGAAAATGTGAGCCGCAAGCGTCCGGCGCGGCCTGCCCTCGCGCGCGCCAGAAATGTCGGGAACAAGCGGACTGCGGGCATTCCCTGGCGACGCCTGTATGGGTGCTGTCCGCCGAAACGGACGGCTCCCTTTCGCCAGACCTCCGACCGCTCTGGAGTCGAAGCGCGCGGTCGATGCCTGGGTCAGGACCATCGTCGTGGGAGGGACGGGCAAGGGCCCTGGCTGCTTCGCAGTCGCTAGGCCCGACGCCCGACGGCGGTGAGTGGAAGGCGCTCCAAGCCAATCAAGCCAGCGTCACCGCAACAAGAATCATCGTCAACGTCGCTCCAGAGAAAATGTCGCCGCGATCCGTCAAGCCGAAGATCGCGACCGGCAACGTGACCCAACCTGGCGGATACACCATGACCGTCGCGCCCAGTTCTCCCATCGACAGCGCAAAGCTGAGGCCGAAGGCGGCCACGAGATAGGGCGCGATCAGCGGTAGCGTCACATTGCGGAGCCGGTAGCCGGGACGCGCGCCGAGGCTCGACGCCACCTCTTCAAAGTCGGGCGGCAGGCGAGCCAGTCCTGCGGAGACGTTGCCGAACGAAAAGGCCGAGATCAGCACGAAATGGGCGAGGGCGACGATCGCCGTCGTGCCGTTCAGAAGCAGCGGGGGCTGGCTGAACGCCCACGGAGACGGAAGGCACGGCGCTCGGGATGAAGAATAGCACGCCCACTGTCCGGCTCCAGGCTTCGCCCTGCGCGCGGAGCGCGAGCGCCGCCCAGGATCCGCTCAAAAGCGCGAGAAGGCTTGCCACGACCCCCGTGACGAGACTAGCAAAAACCGCGTCGCCGGACGCGCCGCTTCGCGCCGCGAGGTAATGCTCGAAGGTGAAACTGCTCGGCAGGCCCCCATTCCACTGATTAGCGAAACTGGCCGCCAAAATGACCGCGAGCGGCGCGATGTAGACGAGGCCGATGAGCAGCGCCGCCACGGTCCACACGGCAAACCGGCCGGAGCGCGACCAGATGAGCATGGTTCAGCTCGCGAGCCGCTGCGCCGCGAGGCGATAGAGGCCGAACAGACCGAGCGAAAGCGCGACATTGACCAACGCGATCACGCAGGCGCCCTGATAGTCCAATTCCTGAATCGCCTTGTCGTAGATGAGCAGCGGCAGGGTGATCACCCCCTTGGCCCCGATGAACAACACGATGCCGAACTCGTTGACGGTCAGCAGCAGGCAGAGGCTGCCGCCGGCGATCGCGGCTGGGAGGGCGGCGGGAAGAATGACGCTGCGCACGATCCGCCACGGGCGCGCGCCGAGAAGGCCTGCGACCTCGATCTGACTGTGGTCGACGAGCGAGAACGCCGCCAGCAACGGGCGCAGCACGAATGGGGAGTAGACCGTGATTTCGGCGAGGATCACCCCCCAGGCCGTGTAGAGAAAGTGAACCGGCGGCTCGGCGAGGCCGAAGAGTCTGCGTCAGCGCGCCGTTCAGCAGGCCGGCCGACCCGTAGAGGAAGGTGAAGGCCAGCGTTACCAGGAACGTCGGAAGAGCGATGAAGGTGTCGACCAGCCGCGCGACGAACGGCGAGCCCGGAAACGGGACGAACGCAAGAATCAGAGCGAGCGCGAGCCCCAGCGCGAGGCATCCGGCCGTCGAGGCGAGCGCGATCTCGCCGGTCTTGAAGAGCGCGTTGAAAAGCGTGCGCGACCGCAGCACGGCGAGGACGCCGCCCCAATCGATTGCGCCCGCTTCATTGACCAGCCCCGCGCGCCCGATCAGCGCAAGCGGATAGAGAAACGAGAGCGCAAGAACGATCAGCGGCGGGGCGACCCAGAGGGGGCTGATATTGGGCCGGACCGCAGGCCGAGCAACGGCGAGGTCAGACAACGCCTTCCTCGGGGATCAGGCTCGCGTCGCCCGGCGCGAAGAAGAGGTCGACCATCCCGCCGCGCTCGGGCAGCGTCGGCAGCCTGGTCGCGACGATCCTCATCACCGAGTCGCCCACTTCGGCGACGACATGTGTCAGTTCGCCCTGCCAGTGCACGTCCCGCAGACGCCCGCCGATCCGGTTCGAATAGCCGTATTCCGCGGTGAACGTCAGATGCTGGGGCCGCACGCAGAGAAGACGGCGCGTCCCGGTCGGCGATCCGTCGCCGGCGACCACAAGGCGGTCTGCGCCGGCGCGCACCGCCACCAATCCGTCGGCAGACCGATCATCCTCGACAACGACGGGCAGCAGGTTGGCGCGTCCGAGAAATTCCGCCGCGAAACGGTTGGGCGGCCGGCGATAAAGGTCCCCGGTGCATCCGATCGCGCTGAGAGCCCCGTCCTTCAGGATTGCGATGCGATCGGCGAGCGTCAGCGCTTCGCTCTGGTCGTGCGTGACGTAAAGAATGGTGAGACCAGGCAGATCGGCGTGCAGGCGGGCGATCTCCTCGACCATGGACCGGCGGATCTGCGCGTCGAGCGCCGAGAGCGGCTCGTCCAGCAGCAGCACCCGCGGACGCACCGCCAAGGCCCGAGCGATCGCAACGCGCTGCTGCTGGCCGCCGGACAGCTCGCGCGGATAGCGCTTGAGGTACTGCTGCATGCCGACGACGCGCAGCGCGTCGTTGATCCGCTCTTCGATCAGCGCCCTTGCCGTGCCCCGCGCCTTGAGGCCGAACGCGACGTTGTCCGCAACCCGCATATGCGGAAAGAGCGCATAGTTCTGCACAACCATGGCGAGCCCGCGCTCGTACGGCGGCAGGTCGGTCACATCGGTTCCGCCGATGTGAATGCGCCCTGAGGCAGGCCTGACGAAGCCGGCGACAGCCCGGAGCGCCGTCGTCTTGCCCGAACCCGAGGGCCCGATCATCGCCAGGATTTCACCCGCGGCGACATCGAGCGTCAGCGGCTTCAGGACGACGGCGCCGCGATAAGCGACGCTGATCTTGTCGAACCTGACCGTCGAATTGGCCCGTCGCGTTTGTGCGAGCCCGGATGCGCCCGACTTGTCGCCGGCGAGCGCGCCGGCGGTCATATCAGCTGCCTGTCACCTGACGCCAGCGCGCAACGTCGGCGGGCAGGTCCTTGAGCACCTGCGACCAATCCGGAGTCCACACGGTCACGCCCTGCATGGCGTCGTGCAGCGTGGTGAATTGCCGTCGGTCGGGGTCACATCCTTGCGGACGGGCACGCCGAGCGCGACCGACGAAACTGTTCCCTGCGCCTCCTTCGACAGCAGGAACTCGATCAGCTTCTTCCCGTTTTCGGCGTCGGGCGCCCCGGCGACCAGGCCAACGTAATAGGGCAGCGGCATTGCGGAGCGCTCGCCGTTCGGCCCGGCCGGCCAGAAGACCTTGATGTTGGGATTGTCCGCCTGCTGCGACAAATTCATCTGCAGGTCGCCGTTCGCCACATAGAGTTCGCCCTTGTTGACGAGCGCGGTGAGCTTGCCGGTCGAGGAGGACGGGCCGACATTGTTGTCCTGCAGTTTCTTCAGGTAGTCGAATGCGGCGTCTTTCGAGCCGAAGGCGTGGATGACCTGCAGCATCACTGCGGTGCCGTCGCCGGCCTGCCCTGGCGTCGAATACTGGATCTTTCCCTTGTACTTCGGATCGAGCAGGTCCTCGAAGGTCTTGGGCGGTTCCTTGAGCGCCGAGGCGTTGTAGATGAAGTTCTGAAAATTGTTGACCAGCGGCTGATAGTGGTCGTCGCCGCCGTCGATCTGGTCGGCGGCTGTCGGCTTGAAGGGCTGGAGCAGGCCTTCGCCCTCGGCGCGCTGAATGAACGGCGGCAACGTGACCAGCACGTCCGCCTGCGGGTTCGACTTCTCCTTCGCGACGCGCTCGACGACGCCGCCCGAGCCGCCCTCGACATATTGCACCTTGACGCCCGTCGCCTTGGTGAACGCGTCGAACTGTGTCTCGAACCAGCTGCCCTTGCCGTCGTGCAGGCCGTCTGCGGCGTAGATTGTGACGACATCGGAAGCTGCAAGGGCGGGCGCCGCGAACGCCGCGGAAAGGATCATCGCCCCGAACATGGATTTCATGGAGCCTTCCCTTTGATTTTTCCTGCCCGCTCATGAGTAGGCCGGCGGCGCAAAGCTTTCATGACAGTCACAGCGCTCAGGCCTCCAAGTCCGAGAGCGCGGCCTCGAGGATCGACAAGGCCTCGTCGAACTGATCGAACGGGATTGTGAGAGGCGGGCAGAGCGTGACGACGGTCCCGCCGCCGATCTTGAAGCTGAGGCCGCGCGCCAGGCTGCGGTACATGACGCGCTCGGCGAGACCCGTCGGGTCCGCCCCGCCGATCTCGACTGCGAAATAGCAGCCGAGGCCGCGCACATCCCGGATGGCCGGATGCCGGCGCTTCAATGCGCTGAGGCGCTCGAGGCCGCGCCAGCCGAGTTCGTTCGCCCGCTCAATCAGCTTTTCCTCTTCGATCGCCTCCAGCGTCGTCAGTCCGGCCGCCGAGGCGACAGGACTCTTCTCATGGGTGTAGTGTCCGATTGCCGGCTGCGGGGCGCAGTCCAGGCGAGCCGCGGCGAGGATCGCGGCGAGCGGCAGGATTCCTCCGCCGAGGCCCTTGCCGATGACCAGAATGTCCGGAACCGTCCCGAACTGTTCGCAAGCATAGAGCGCGCCGGTCCGCGCAAGGCCGCTCGGAATCTCGTCGAAGATGAGCAGCGCGCCGTTCCGGCGGCAGGATTCCTTCACGCGCGGCCAGAAACCCGGCGGCGGCGTCTCGACGGTGGTCCAGCACACCGGCTCCGCAATCAGAGCCGACACGTCGCCCTGAACGTCGAGCACATAGTCGATGTAATCGGCGAAGCGCTCGAATGGCCGGTCATCGCCGAAGAAACGGCGCGCAAGATCGAGTGGGGGCAGATGCTCGGCGCCGGGCGTCAATGGCCCGAGCCCGCGGCGAAACAGCGCCTCGCCGCCGACGCCGATCGCGTCGAGATTGGCGCCGTGGAACGAGTCCACAGAGACACCGTCTTGTGCCGGCCAGTGGCGTAGCGTGCGAGCTTCAGCGCCATGGAGACGGCGGCGGCCCCGCTCGGCGCGAACAGGACCTTGTCGAGGCCCTTCGGCGCGGTCTCGACGAGGCGGCGCGCGAGCGCCGCCGCGGTCGGGTTGGCGTAGCGTCGGGGACAGAACGGCAGCGTCTCCATTTCCCGCCGGATCGCAGCCGCGACTTTCGGGTGGCCGTGACCGAGCTGATGGGCGCTGTTGCCGTGGAAGTCGAGGATGCGGCGACCGTCGACGTCGATGAGAACGGAGCCCTCGGCGCGCTCGATCGGCGCAAGGCAAGGCGTCGACAACGATTGGCGCAGGAAATAGCGCTCGTCCTCGTCGAGTGCGGCGGGGGCGCGGGCGCTGAGAGACGCCACTCCGCGCGCGCCGCCGAGACGTTGACGTCGCCCTCGCTCAGCGGCGGATTTTCTTCGTTCACGGCCGCTCGCCTTTGGCCAGTCGGGCGTCGATCGCGCGCGCGACGGGCATCAGATCGGCCACGCTGTCGATAACGTAATGCGCGCCGGCCGCTTCGAGCGTCTTGGCCGCCTGAGCCCGCCGTCGCTCGAATTCGGCCGGAGCGAGCGCCATCGCGTCCTCATGCGACAGTCCGAACGCGTTGCCGCTCACCGCCACGCCGACGGCCCACGCCCCGGCGTTGAGCCCCTCCGCCACGCCGACCTCGGTGTCATCGACCTTGATCGCGCTCGAGGCCGGCCAGACCTTCAGGTCGAGAAAGGTCTTGTAGAGCATGTAGGGCGTCGGGCGTCCCTCCGGCGTGTCGCCGGTGCAGACGAGGCTGTCGGGCGCAAAGCCCTGGGCCGCCGCGACTGGCAAAATCTCGGCCATGATCTCGCGCGTGTAGCCCGTCGTCGAACCAATCTTGACCCCGTCTCGCCTGAGTTCGGCTGCGACTTCGGCGGTGCCGGGAACGAGCGCCGAGTGGCGCACCGCAACCGCGACGTTCCTGGGCACGAAGACGGCGTAGACGGCGTCGATGTCGGCCTCCGCCGGCGCATGCCCGTGGCGTTCCGCCCAGGCCGCTGCCACGCGCGGTAGCGCCATGACGGCGGCGATGTGGGGACGCTTGGCCATGCCCATCGGACCACGGGCTTCGTCAATCGAAATTGTCACGCCGAATTCGGCGAAGGCCTCGATGAACGCGCCCATTGGCGCGAGCGAGCCGAAGTCGACGACGGTCCCTGCCCAGTCGAAAATGACGGCCTTGACGTGCTCCATTCCTCGCCCCCGCGTTAACCGAAGAGCTCGCCGATCACCTCTTCGGCGATCGCAAACGACGTGCTCGCTCCGGTGCCGCTGGTGATCACCACGATGCGCAGCGAGTTCGGATGGCCGGTCGACGAGCATCAGCCGATCGGCTGCGGAGGCGTAAGTTCCCGTCCAGCGCTCGACGACCTCGGGCGGCGGACCGGCGAAGACGTGCGCGAACTCGTCAAGGATGAGGTCGTCGACCGCCGTCGGCGCGAAGGGATCGGGCGTCGCGGCGTAGTGGTGCGAATCGCCAACGACGAGGGTTCCGTCCGCGCTGCGGACGGCGATGAGGTGCACGCCGGCGCGGATATGGGCGGGCTGTTCCGCCTCCAATCGCGCCCGCAGCGGCGCGGCGGCCGGCAGCTCCGAATAGCCGAGATACCGGATCATGCCGAGATCCGACATGACCACCGGCGCCCCTGCATCGAAGCTTTCCGGCCGCACGCGCATCATCTGCAGCTTGCACCGTGTGAGGCCGTATCGCTGAAGACGTTCGGCGTGCAGCGCCGTGAAGTCATCGCCGGGGCAGACGACGACCGCCTCGGCCTCGACCGGCCCACGGCTCGTCTCGAGCCTCGGCGGCGCGGCGAAGCGGACGGTCGTCTGGCGCAGGAAGGTCACGCCGAATTGCTCTTCGAGCCAAGCCGCGAGTTTGGGGATCGCTTCGTGCGACTCGACGCGCGCCTCGTGCGGGCTGAAGAGCGCGCCTGCGAACGTCTCCGACCGTAGACCCGAGCCATAGCCGCCAATTTCGTGCTGCTCGACGAGTTCGGCATGCGGCGCGCCCATGTCTGTCGTCAGAAATTCCTCGATCACTGCGCGCGCCTCGGGCCGCCGCGCGATCGTCAGAAGGCCGCGCTGCTCGATCGGGATTCCCGCCGCCGCGGCGACTTCGATCCAGACCTCGCGAGATCGCATCGCGCGCCGCCAGCATTCCCCCGCCTGCTGCCCGGTCACCGTGACGAAGCCGAAGTTGCGGACCGACGCGCCGTTGGCCTGGGCGTCCCGGTCGATCACCACGGTTCGCTTGCCTTTGCGCGCCGCAGCCAGAGCGTGGGCAAGACCGCAGACGCCCGCGCCGACAATGGCGAGATCGTAAGAATGAGCTTCGGGCATCAGTCCTCGAATGGCGCGCCGGTCGACAGTTCGAACTCGAGCGGATCCCCTTGCTGGACGCCAGCGGGCAGAGCTTTCCTTAGAAAGCCCCATTCCATGACAAAGCGACGACACTCCCCTTTCGGCCAGCCTCAAGACCACAATGTCTGCCCCTGGCGCTCAGCTTCCGTACCGGGACCGGCCAGGAACGCGCGCTTCGAGCCGATTCCGGCGTCCGGCGGCCAATCCGGCAGCGCCAAGTCTCTGATTCAGCGCACTCGTCGGGCGCCAGGTCGGAGCCAGAGGGCTCGCGGCGCATGGTCGCAAACCCTTCGATCTCCAGCAAGCTCCTCGGCTTACGGCCCCATGTCGAACAGCAGCGCCTCGGTGGAGCCTTGCGCCTCCAGGCGGATTTCGTCCGTCCCGTTGATCGACACGCCGTCGCCCGCCCGCAGCGCCTTGCCGTTCACCGTCAAATCGCCGTTGACGACCTGAACCCAGGCGCCGCGGCCCGCGGACATCCGGTGCGATAGGCTCTCGCCCGGTTCGAGCAGGGTCGCGTAGAGATCGACGTCCTGGTGGATGACGACCGAGCCATCGCGCCCGTCCCGCGAGCCGACGAGACGAAGCTTGCCGCGCTTTTCGTCCGACGCAAAAGTCTTCTGCTCGTAGCTCGGCCTCAGCCCCTGCCGCTCCGGAAGGATCCAGATCTGCAGGAAATGGACGGGGTCCGTCTCGCTCGCGTTGTATTCGCTGTGGCGCACGCCCGTGCCGGCGGACATCCGCTGCACGTCGCCCGGCCG
Organism: uncultured Alphaproteobacteria bacterium; assembly: GCA_963768555.1. Lineage (GTDB taxonomy): Bacteria > Pseudomonadota > Alphaproteobacteria > Rhizobiales > Beijerinckiaceae > Roseiarcus. The sequence goes on along the minus strand of CAVYIZ010000089.1, from coordinate 122,121 downwards.
GATCACCGACGACGTGCCGGTGCTGTCGCGGTGCGCGAGACCGCCCTCAATCACATAGGAGATGATCTCCATGTCGCGATGCGGGTGGGTCGGAAACCCGCCGCCGGGCGTGACGCGATCCTCGTTGATGACCCGCAGGGGGCCGAAGCCCATGTGGCGCGGATCGTAATAGCCGCCGAACGAGAATGTGTGCTTGCTGTCGAGCCAGCCGAAATCGGCCGTGCCGCGCTCTTCGGATTTTCTGATGACGCTGACCATGATGTTCGTGCCTTCGCTGGTGAGACCTGCTGCGGCATACTTGGCCCCGCCGGACCCGGAGACAATATGCTATTTCTGACCCGCACTGTCTCCAGATCGGATACAAATCCATGGACAAGCTCGGCGCGATGAACGCCTTCGCCAAAGTGGTGGCGCTCGGCAGTTTCGCCGAGGCCGCGAGGGCTTTGGGGACGACCCGGTCGGCCGCGAGCAAGGCGGTGATGGAGCTCGAGCATATCCTCGGCGTCCGGCTGCTCGACCGGACGACGCGGCGCGTCGGGACGACGGAGGCGGGGCTCGCCTATTACGAGCGCTGCGTCGACATTCTCGCGCGCGTCGAGGAGACGGAAATGCAGGTGGCGCGCCTGCACGGCGAACCGAGAGGGGTGCTTAAGCTGAACGGCCCAGCGTCGTTCGGAGCGCTTTATCTGGCGCCCGCCGTCGCCGATTTCATGGCCGGGCGTCCGAACCTCAAGATCGAGCTGACCTTGACGGATCGCTTCATCGACCCGATCGAAGAGGGCGTGGACGTGACGATCCGGATCGCCGAACTCGCGGATTCGAGTCTGATCGCACGAAAGCTCGCGCCGGCCCGGCGCGCGTTCGTCGCCTCCCCCTCCTATCTCGAAACTCACGGCGAGCCGCTTGAGCCGGACGATCTCGGCCGCCATTCCTGCCTGACCTACGGCCATACGACCATGCTGCAGCGCTGGCGGATCGTTCGGGACGGAGAGGCGAGCAACGTGCCGATCGATTCCGTTCTGTGTTCGAACAGCGGCGACGTTCTGCGCGCGGCGGCGTTGTCGGGGCGAGGCGTGGCCTTCCTGCCGACGTTCCTCGTCGGGCGCGACATCGAATCCGGGGCCTTGCGGACCCTCCTCGACCGTTTTCCGCAACCGGCGCTCGGTGTCCACGCGCTCTACGCGTCGAACCGCTATCTGACCGCGAAGACGCGGGCGTTCGTCGACTTCCTGGTCGAGCGATTTGGCGACGAGCCGGAATGGGATCGCTTTCGCCGCTCGCCCGGCTGAGCGCATTGATCCGACTGCCTCGCAAAAGCGCCTCTTGCGTACAGGCGTCGCGTTTGCGACGCTCCCCATGCGCCATTCGGCGATGAGAGGAAGGCTCCCATGACGAGGATGACGTTTGCGGCGCTTGCGATTGCGGGGGCCACGGGGATTGCGCTGGCGGCGACCGGAGCCGACGCGATCAAGGAGCGGCAGGAGCTGATGAAGGCCGACGGCGAAGTGTCGAAACCGCTCGTCGCGATGTTGCAGGGCAAGGCCCAGTTCGACCTCGCGACGGTGCAGAAAGCGCTGAAGACCTACGAAGACGTCGCGCGCAAGGGGCCCGCCCTTTTCCCGCCCGACAGCAAGACGGGCGACAAGACCCAGGCCCTGCCCGCAATCTGGGAGGACGACAACAAGGCCGATTTCGACGCCCGTTTCAAGAAGTTCGGCCAGGACGCCGAGTTCGCGCTCGCCTCGATCAAGGACGAGGCGAGCTTCAAAGCGAACATTCCGGCAGTGTTCAAGAACTGCGGCGGCTGCCACGAGAAATATAAAGCGAAACAGCAGTAGCGGCCGTCGGGCGCCGTTGCGGCTCCATCGGAATGGAATCATGCGCGCCCGGGTCGCGTACGCATTTGGCCTTGCGGTCGTGCTCGTCGCGGCCGCGGCTGCCGCGGGGTGGTTCGCGACCGCCCCGCGCAGAATCTCCGCGGAAGTCGCGGCGGCGGTGTCGGAGCCCGGCGACCCCGAGGCGGGGAAGACCGTCTTCACCATCGCGGGCTGCGAGTCCTGCCACATGTCGCCGGGCCAGTCGGACGCGCTGCGTCTCGGCGGCGGAATGGAGCTCAAGACGCCGTTCGGCGCGTTTTACCCGCCGAATATCTCGCCCGATCCGAAAGACGGGATCGGGTCGTGGAGCGCGGCCGACTTCGCCGACGCGATCATGGCCGGGGTCTCGCCGCGCAGCCGGCATCTCTATCCGGCGTTGCCCTATACGTCCTATTGCCGGATGTCGACCAAGGACGCGCGCGACCTGTTCGCTTTCCTGCGCACGACGCCGCCGGTCTCGGGGCGCGCGCCGCCGAACGCGCTCGCCTTCCCGTTCTCGATCCGCCGCGCGGTCGGGTTCTGGAAGCTCCTCTACATGCCGAGGATCGACCATCCGCTCGCCGTCGATCCGACCGGCGAGGAGGCGCTCGGGCGCTACCTGGTCGAGGGACCCGGACATTGCGCCGAGTGCCACTCGCCGCGCGGCTTCCTCGGCGGAATCATCGAGCAGCGGCGGCTGACCGGCGGCCTGCTGCCCGACGGCAAGGGCAAGGCGCCGAATATTACCGCGAGCGGCCTCAAGGACTGGTCGGAAGACGACGTCGTCACCGCGCTGTCGACCGGCTTCACCCCGTCGGGTGACGTGCTCGGCAGCGCCATGGCCGCGGTGGTGCGCAGCCTCTCGCATGCGCCGGCGGCCGACCTCGCGGCGATCGCCCATTACCTGAAGAGATATAAGGCGGGAGCCGCGCAGTAGCGGACCTGCGTCTTGAATGAACCCCGGATTAAGGAAACGCCGATAACATCCGGCGATCTATTCCTTTGGCATGCAGTTCGAGGCTTCAAAGGGCGATCCCTTGACTGGAACGTTTCGCTTCGTCCTTGCGCTCACCGTCGTGTTTTCGCACCTTGCGGGCTCGAAATACGTTGCGCACATGGGCTTTTACGCCGTCAGGGCCTTCTTCGTCCTGTCCGGCTACGTGATGACGTCGGCGCTCAACGAAGTCTACGGCCGCGACGGGATCCGCTTCTGGTCGAACCGGTTCCTCCGCCTTCTGCCCCCCTATTATGTGGTCTGCTTCGCCACCGTGCTCGCCATTCGCCTGAGCCCCGAGCATGCTGCCGCGTTCCTGCCGCGCTGGGGCTTCGCAATGACCTCGAACGAGGTCGCCGAAAACCTGCTCGTCGCGCCGCTCGCGTTCGAGGACCTGAAATTCCGTCTCGTCCCGCCGGCGTGGTCGGTCGCGGTCGAGATCATGATGTATTTCGTCCTCTACGTCGGGATGGCGCGCAGTCTTCGCGGGGCGCTCCTCTGCCTGACGTTCGGGGTCGCGGTCCAGTGCGCGTGGCTGGTGACGGGCGCGCCTTTCGACGTACGGTACTATACCCCCGCGGGAGCTGTGATGAGCTTCGCGCTCGGGGCGATACTCTATTTCACGCGCAGGGACGACGCGAAGGCCGTGGACGTCAAATTGGGAGCGGTCGCGACGGCGGGCTGGGCGATCAACCTCTTGGCCGAGGGGACGCTCTTTCCGGAAGGCTACGCGCTCTACGGCGGCTTCTACGTCAACACAGTGCTCACCGCCCTGGTCGTCGTCTTTCTGTCCGGGCTCAACCCGGGTCCGCGGCTCAAGGGCCTGGACGAAGCGCTCGGCCATCTGAGCTACCCGGTCTTCCTCTGTCAGTGGCTCGGCGGCTTTCTCGCATATCTCGTCTGGTCGGGCGCGCCGGCGCGCGGCTGGGGGCTGACGCTCTGCGCGCTGCCGATCATCCTGCTGTTGTCCGCCGCCCTCGCCTGGGCCCACCAGCTGTTTGTCGAGCCGCTGAGGGTCAGGATTTGGACCGCGCAGCCGCAGCGGCTCGCGCCCCCCTGGGCCTCGCAGGCGTCCGCTGAATAGCGCGCGCCCTCGCGCCAGATCTTGGGGCTTCGACACGTTCGGGGCCATACCGTCCGCCGGCGCGGATTCAATTCTTCCAACCCTTTGCGGCGCCATTTCCCGGCGAGCGTAACTCACAAGCTTGTTCTCGCTGGCGCCCTCGCGACCGGCCGACGCCGTCTGTGGTCTTAGGCCAAATTCCTCCAAGCCAAACCAAAGCCAGACCAAGCCAAACCAAGAAAATGGGCTTGGATTCTCTGGAATCCTTCGTCCGATTCGCGGTATTTCAATGGGTTACGAGCAGTCCAAATCACAAAAATCGACCCCCAACTCGGGTCTCGTCGGCGCCCCGCAGCCAGAAGTTCGTGAGTGATGCGGGGGCTCCCCATCGGCCGCGTTCGGAGTTGCCGGCGAGCGCGCTCTTGCCGACAGGCCCCGCCACGCCGCGATGCCGGCAACAGAACCGCTCCGGCTCCAGAGACCGACGGTGGTCTCTCCCGCCCGACCGCGAGGCGCGCCGTGCTGCGCGTCGCTCCTTTGCGATCGGCGCTGGGCGGAACGGGCGTCGACGGAACCGGTCACTCGGCCTTCTCCTTTAGGACGCCGTACAGAACAAATAGAGAACGTATGCCCGCTTGTCAAGAAATTGTCGATCTATTTGGAAGGGGGAGAAATCGACGCCGGCTCCACGGCCATGCGAGGGGCGAAGCGGTCCGCCCGCGCAGTTCACAAACCGACGACGCCCCCATCGAATGCAAGAGCCTGTAGCCTTCACCATGATCGAGTTGCGCCACGCGCCGCGTGCGATGCTTGGAGGGTCTGCCCATGAACATCCTGCTGACCGAAGGCTCGGGGCTGACGTCGCGGCAGGTCGCGACCCGCCTCGGCGTACTCGGCCACCGGGTCGAGATCCTGTCGTCGACGCCGATCTGCCTGACGCGGTTCACGAGACATGTCCGAAAGGTCCATTCGGTCCCCCGTTTCGGCTCGGAACCGCTCGCCTGGATGGAGGCCGCGGCAAGAATCTGCCGCGACAACGCCATCGACATGCTCTTCCCGACCCAGGAACAGGCGGCGGTCGTCTCGGCGCTGCAAGGCGCGCTTCCCGTGAGGACCGTGGTCCCGGCCTTCGACTTGCTCGCGGCGGTCCAGGACAAGGATTTCCGCCTATAAGACCCTTGCCGAAATTGGCGTGCCGCAGCCTCGAGCCTTCGTGATCAATGGCGAGAAAGACCTCACGAAAATCGAGCATTATCCGGTCTTCCTCAAGCAGCCGGTGAGCACCGCGAGTTCGGGCGTGCGGCGCGCGCGATCGGAGGCGGAGTTGCGGGAGGCGGCGCGGGCTTTGGGCGTCGGCCGACAGAAGCTCATCGCCCAGGAGGCGGCGGCGGGGCGCCTCGCCATGATCCAGGCGCTCGCCAGCGACGGACGCCTCGTCGCGTTCCATGCGAATGTCCGGGTCCGGGAAGGCGCCGGCGGCGGAGCGTCGGTCAAGGAGAGTTTTCCGCTGCCCGACATCGCGGCTCATGTCGAAAGGCTTGTCCGCGCCCTCAGGTGGCGCGGCCCGATCTCGTTGGACGCGATTCTTGCCGAGTCGGGCCCCCTGGTCATCGACGTCAATCCGCGCCTCGTCGAGCCGATGAACGCTTTTCGCTCGGGCGTCGATCTCGTCGCGATGATGCTCGACCTCGCTCTCGCCCAGCCCGTCGCGGCGAAACCGGCGGGAAAGCCGGGAGTGCGGACGCATCAACTCCTGATCGCGATCCTCGGCGCGGCGCGGGACGGGCGGCTCACCGTCGCGCGCGAGGTTCTCGCCGCGCTTCGGCGGCGCGGCGACTACGAAAATTCGGTCGAGGAACTGACCCCGCTCCGCGGCGACCCGCTCGCCGCCCTCCCCCTCCTCGCCGCCGCGGCTTTGACGCTCGCCTGGCCGCCGGCGGCAAAACTGTTCGAGCGCGGCGCGGTCGGCGCTTACGCGCTGACGCCCGAGGCGTGGGCCGAGATCGTCGGCGCCGCGAAAGGCGGGGCCTCCATGGAGCAGCGCCGCAGCTAACTCCTGACGCGGTTGCGAAGAACGCGCTGTATGGGGTGTCGATAGCTTTTCTGGAAAATGAGAATTCGTGCGATCGAAATTCTCGGAGGACCGGCGACGACGGGGGTTCGGTAGGACGACAGAACCGGAATCGACGCACATTTGATGCGCCGCCAAAGCCCGACACGTCAATTCGCTGACGCCAATCGACTGCAGCAACGGCTTTGGCAAGCCGCAACCGCAGGAATGGCGCAGATCATCGGTCCAGGCGGGGGCCATCCGGAGAAATGCGGGTTCGTTGTGGTGATTGAGCAGTCTGCGTCCTTGACAATAGAACAAAAGCGTCCAAGATAGGAAAACTAGGCTCTTTCGTCAGACCTTCACCTTACAACCGATACGTTGTATTTGGGTTGTACCGAAAGCGTGAATAGGGGCCTTGTAAAAGAGCGCGATCGATCATCGTCACTCAATCGTCACCGCAAACTGTTAGTAGGGAAATCAACGTGTTGTAGTAATCATTTCCAATATCCGCCGCGGGGAGACTGCTCATGACGCGATTGTTTCGGTTTGGACTGGTTGTCGCCGTCTCGGCCACTGCGCTCGCCGCCTTCGGCGCCGTTCCTCGCGCCGCCGCCGCGCAGCCGGCGCCGCCCTACCTTGGCAATTTTCCCGATTTTGAGGCCCAACTGACGCCTCAGCAGCTTCCAGGCGACGTCGATGTCGCGCTGAAGAGCCGCCTCGAAGGCGAGAAGAAGTTCCCGCAGGTGCAGCGCCTGTTCGATCTCTGGTCGTGGCAAGCCTTCGTCTCGCTGAATTGGCCGACGGACGGGAGCGGAAAACGGATCGTCGACGCGGCCGCCCCCTCGACGCAGCCTCCCGCCTGGACGCTTTGGACCGAAAGCACGCGCGTCTTCCTGCCGCATGGCGCGCCGCCGCCCGTTTGCAAGCCGGGCGCGGAACTCGCCGCTGCGCCGCCGGCGAATTTGGCGCTGATGCTCGCGCGCGGCTTGCAGGCGAAGATTCCGGCCGAGCTCGATAGGCGACGCGTCCGATTGCTCGCGGTCACGTCGGCCGTCAACAGCAACAGCGCGTTGGCCCCGCTGAGCGAGATCAGCCAGGCTTTTTCCGGGCCGATCATCGATCAGAACGGCAATTACGTGTACTACGAAATCCTGGTCGACAAGAACGAGCTCGGTTACATCTGCCAGAACAAGCTCTACAGCGTCGCCGGGCAGGAGGATTTCGCCAAGACGCGCCATCAGGCGGTCGATCTTCCCTCGGGCGTCGATACGCAAGACGCGAGCGGGGCCTTCGAAATCAAGCTCGCCTGGAAGATCCTCGCCGCGTCGGACGAGGCCGACCGTTACCTCACTGAAGAGGCTCAGTTTCCGAGCGCGACGGGCGGTGGGGCCTACGCGTTCTCGGCTCCCGTAAAGGTCGGGCTCGTCGGGATGCATATCGCGCACAAGAGCGCGAGCTCCAAGCAGTGGATCTGGGCGACTTTCGAGCAGGTCGACAATCTCGAGGTCGACTGGGTCGCCCATCCCAATCTCAAACCCTCCTTCTACGATCCCAACTGCGCGATCTGCGTTCCCAACCAGGAACCCGCGAGCACCGGGGTCAATTCCTGGGCGAAAACTCCCAAGACCCAGATCGTCCGTTCGATACCCATTCCCGCCGACAAGCAGGCGCTCAATCGTGAGGCGCAAGCCGCGCTCGCGACAGCGAAATCGCCGCTGCAATATTATCAGCTGATCGACACCCAATGGCCGACCGACCCGTCCGCCACGCCCACGCCCTGGAGCGCTGGGCTTCCGGGGGCGGTGGACAACAAGTCGGGCGGAAACCCGACGCCTGTTTTTCTGACGAACGTCACGATGGAGACCTATTTTCAGGGCCCGACGGTCGCCGCGTGCCAAGCGGAAGAATTGCCGGATGGCGTCAAATGCCCGGTTGTTCCATGGGCGAGCGCCACGACCCCCAACAACAAGGATACGACGGTCGATATGACGCAGATCTTCGCGACGGAGAGCTGCACAGGCTGCCATTCGTCGGCGTCATTTCACGGCGCCAAACCGATCGTCTCGGGCGTCAACACGCTTCAGTTAACGGGCGATTTTTCGTGGCTCTTCAGCCAGAAGGCCGAATAGGCGAACCGGCATGGAGCCCGTTCCACTCCGACCCGAAACGGCCTTGTAACCCCACCGCATTCTTAGCTAATCGCCGATGGAAGAAGCGTGAGCGTGATCGTTATTCCCGTCTACGACGGCGTCGACGTCCTCGACGTAACCGGTCCCTTCGAGATGTTCCGATGGGCTGGCATCGAGGTGCGCCTCGTCGCCCAAGCGGCCGGCCTTATCGCTCGCAACGTCGGACTCACCCTGCAGGTCGACACGGCTTTTGCTGAGGGCTCCGGTTGGCGAGGTCCTGTGGACGCCGGGCGGCGCTCCCAAGGCGCTCGCTGGCCTGATGAGCGGTCCAGACCGCGTCTTCCTCGACTTCCTGGTGAAGCAGAGCCGGGACGAATTCACGCCATCAGGGGCAAAGCGGTATGTCGCATCGGTCTGCGAGGGCGCTCTGCGGCTGGCCGCCGCGGGGCTGCTCGATGGCTACGCGGTGACCACCCATTGGGCGTTTATCCCATGTCTCCTCAAGCGGTTTCCGAAAGTGACAGTCGTGGACGGTCATCCTCGGTTCCACTTGGACCGCAACCGCCTGACTGGCGGCGGTATCTCGTCGGGGCTCGACGAGGCCATCGAGCTCATTCGCCTGCTGCAAGGCGAGGCCGCGGCGCAAAAAGTCCAGCAAATGACGCAATACTATCCCGACCCGCCCGTCGCGAGCGAAATCCCGAACATCATCGATTGTCCGCTCGAATTCATACCGGCCGCGCGCTTAGATTCGACTGTGCATGGACGGGCGGGCTGACCATGACGGCCGGGCACCTCGCATTCGTCGGACCGCCGCAAGAAATCCGAACCGGCCCCGACCGATTCTGCAACTCCGCATTCGTTCCCGCCTGAACCCTCGGAGCCTTGAACCTCCGAGCCTTCGTTCCGTCCTCGAAAACTTGCAAGCAGGGTCAGCATGCGAAAAGCAACTTGCCATTACACCCGCCGCCAGTTCCTGGCGACTGCCGCCGTCGCCGCCGGCGCGACGGCGCTGCCGGTCGCGCCCTCGCAAGCAGCGGCGAAATACACGCGCTACAATGTCACGAGTTCCCCAAGGTCAAAAGATGCTGGCGAGCTACGCCAAGGGCGTTCAGGCGATGCTCAAGCTGCCCGCCGATCATCCGCAAAACTGGTTCCGCAACGCCTTCGTCCACCTCATGGATTGTCCACACGGCAACTGGTGGTTCTACGTCTGGCATCGCGGTTATGTCGGATACTTTGAGCGGACCATCCGGGCGTTGAGCGGGGACGACAATTTTGCGATGCCTTACTGGGACTGGACCGAGCTGCCCCGGATACCGGACGGGATGTTCGACGGCGTCCTCACCCCCACCGATGCGGCCTTCGAGCCCTATACCGGCAATCTCGCCCTGTTTACCTCATTCCTCAAGCCGGCCCTGACAGCCTACTGGAACGGCTTGTCGGCCGCGCAGCACGGCCAGCTCGACGCCAGGGGCTACAAGGCCTTCGATGACCTGTGGAACGACGTGACCGGCTACAGCGCATCCAATCAGTTAGGCGTTTCGGGGAACGAGGCGTTCGCGATCACCTGCGGCTCCCGCTATCTGTCGCGCGACAATCCCAAACTCGACGCCAAGACGGCCTATGACGTCTCGCCATTCATTGTCTATGCGGGACTGCTCCCGATCGATTTCAACAATCCGGTGAGTTATCTGAGCTTCACCAGTTCCAAGACGTCGTCGCACAACGCGGCGCCCGGCGGCTCAAGCAGCTTCTCGACGCTCGAGGCCTTTCCCCACAACAAGGTCCACAACTACATTGGGGGCGTGGGTCCGATCGATCCGGGCCCCTACGGCGACATGACCAACTTCCTCTCGCCGGTTGATCCCATATTCTACCTGCATCATTCAAACATGGACCGCTTGTGGGATATCTGGACGCGCAAGCAAATGCGCCGGGGCCTGCCCTATCTGCCGAGGGGACAAGATCTGAAAGCCTTTTCCGATGAGCCGTTCCTGTTCTATGTCGACGGCAAGGGCGCCTACGTCGGTCCGAGCAAGGCGGGCGACTACCTCAGCACCGACGTGTTCGACTATGATTACCAGCCGGGTTTCGGCGAAGCGGTCGTCCAGCCGCCCGCGGCCGGGCTCGTGGCCGAGAAAGCGGCTCCGCCGGTCAACGGCGCCATCCGCGCCAACGTCGGATCGGTCGTGGTGCCGCGCGCGGCGATTCAAAGCCACATCGCCGAAACATCCTCGCGGCCGCTCATGGCCCAGGTCACGTTGCCCCGCCCCGCCGGACTGTCCACCGTGCGGGAGTTCGACGTGCTGGTCAACGCGCCGGCCGGCGTGACGCAAGTCGCGGCCGACAGTCCCTATTACGCGGGAACTTTCGCCTTCTTCGGCCCGATGATGCCGGGCATGAAAATGTCGACCGAGGCGACGTTCGCGGTCCCGCTGCCCAAGACGCTTCCCGCATTCGCTGCGCTGGGCGCGGCGAACAGCGCCACGCTGAATATCCGGGTCGTGCCGTCCAACGGACGGGGCGGGCCCGCGCCCGCGCTGAAAGCCCTTTCGGTTGGGACGCCGTAGGGAGCGATGCGTCGCTCGGCCGCCGCCTTCGCGCTGCTGGCGCTCCTGGCGCAGAGCGGAACCGCGTCGGCGGACGAAATGACGCTCGTCCTGCCGCATCCGCCCGGTCCGGGCGAAATCGTCTGGCTCGAGGTCGAGGTTGGCCCAATCCAGCGCGGCCAGGAGATCGATGTCACGACCGCTTCCGGCCAGGAACTCGGTGTCATTTCGCCGTTCGGCGTGCGCGCAGGTCAGAGCGCCGGAACGTATACGCTGCCAATGCCGGCGAACGTGTTCCATGACGGCCGGGTCTCCGTTCGGCTCACGATCAGTCAGTTCGGCGCTCCGCCGCGCGCGCCCACTGCGCAGGAAGTGCGCAGCGTGAAACTGATCGTCGGCGGTTAGAATCTCGCGCACATCGACAAGCTGAACGCTGCTCGAGCTAGCGCGGTCAAAGAGCTCCCCCGACGGCCACGGAGACGCCGGCGCAAGTTTTGAACCCGCCGCCGGCTTCGGGCTTCGCCACGAAACCGCAAGCCGGGCGCTGTCAGGCGGCCTCAGATCCATGAAAGCGACCGCGACTAGCGGCCGCGGCCTAACCGCCCGGCGTCAGCCGTTTTCGCAGGAAGAACCGCTTGAAGTCCGGCGGATAGTCGAGTTCGCCGAAAACCTCGTAGCCGAGCTTCGGATAGAATCCGGGCGCCTGGAAGCTGAAGGTGTCGACCCAGGCCGAGTGGGCGCCGCGCTCCAGCGCCCGGGCCTCGCCTGCGGCCATCAGCCTGCGTCCGATCCCTTTGCCCCGCAGCCCCTCCGACACCCAAAGATATTTGATGAAGAGCCAGCCGGAATAGGTTTCCCCCGCCAGGCCCGCGACGATCCTCTCGGAATCCCGCACGAGGACGGCGAGAGGTTTCCAAGGCTGATGCTTCGGCCACCGGCTTTCGTTGAAGGCCTCGAGACCGTCCGGCAGAACCTCCACGTCCGCCTGCGCCGGCGCGTCTTCAATGTCGAGGCGAAGGCCGGAGGGCAAGCTCATGACTTTCCTCCCCTCTCTCGTCGGTGGCCGAGAAATGCGGCGGCGCGAGGAACCTCCCCCATCGCCGCCCTTCTGACCGCGGGTCTCACCTTATGTCTCACCGCTACGCTGCAGTCCAGGGTGACGACTTCCAGCTCTATGCAATCAGAGGCGACGCAGCGGACTATACCTTGGCGCCAGTTGACTGAACTTCGGCGCCAGTCGACAGAGGCTTAGGTCACGCGATATCAACGACCCAGGAAAACTCATGATTTGAACGCCGCGTTTGATCGCCGGTGTCGCTATTGTTATCGCGATGGGCTCCGTCGATCATCTAAAGGGAAGCCGCGGCTGAATCTTTGGTCTCCTCCACTCGAGGATTTCAATCGGGGCAGCTGGCTTCCGAGATTCTGTTTCTTGTAAATGGACTCAAGGATGAAATCATCGCAATCCATTTTGGTCCTGGCGGTCGCTGGCGCGTCCACCCTGTGGGGAGTGTGTCGTTGTACAGCGAGGAAAACGGCTCGACGCTATCGGACGCGGCTCTCCGGGAAATCGCCCAGGTTGAGGCTGAGATCGATCGTATCGAAGCGCAGACCCTTCAGCGGCTCGCCAATCCGCCGGACAATCAAGTGCAGCAGATTGAACTGCTCGGCAAAGCGATGCTGTATGACAAAGAACTTTCCGTGAATCGCAACGAGGCGTGCGCCTTCTGTCACATGCCCGAAACGGGCTTTACCGGACCCGTATCAGAGCTCAACCGGACCACTGGATCCTACCCGGGGTCGGTTCGAACCCGATTCAGTAACCGTAAGCCGCAAAGCCACGCCTATGCGCCCCTCTCGCCGGTTCTACACTACAATGAGGACCAGGGCGACCTCGTCGGCGGCAATTTCTGGGACATGCGCGCGACCGGCCGCCGCCTCGGCAACCCCGCCGCCGAGCAGGCCGAAGGACCGCCAGTCAATCCGGTCGAGATGGGTCTGCCGGACATTCTCCCGTCTACCGCGCATCTCAGCGGGCCTATCGCGCCTTGTTTGAGCGTGTTTGGGGTCCGCAGGCTTTTGTTATTGCGTGGCCGGGTAATACCGAACAGGTCTGCAATACGCCCGGACCGCCGCCTGCCGATGGCCCGTCGCCGGTCCATCTTAGTGCGCTCGATCGTGGCCGCGCCGCGACCACATTCGATCAGATGGCGCAGACCATCGGGAGCTACGAGGCCGCGCATGAGGTGACGTCCTTCTCTTCGAAATACGACGCGGTGCTGGGCGGAAAAGCGCAATTCACTGCGCAGGAGCAGACTGGCTATGACCTCTTTCGCGGCAAGGCGAAATGCAACCAGTGCCACCGCGACGGCGGTCCGGGCGAAGAGCCGCTTTTTACCGACTTTACTGCGAGCAACATCGGCACGCCCGCGAATCCGCGTCTGCCCTACTACAGAGAAGGCCAGCCAGACGCTCGGGGGTATGTGACGAACCCGAATGGATCGTCGTACGTGGACCCCGGCGTCGTCGGCTTCCTGACCAGCGAACATCTTCTCAGCCAGCCTTCGATAGCGGATGCGCGGTGGGCGCCTTTGGCGCCGCAGAACCGCGGCCGTTTTCAAGTGCCGACGCTGCGCAACGTCGACAAGCGACCCGATCCCGGTTTCGTGAACTATACCCATAACGGTTACTTCACGAGCCTCAAGGCCATCGTGCACTATTACACACCCGCGATTGCTGCCACGCTGCAAGCCGAACGACCCTCGCGAAGGAACTGGCTGCTGGCCCGCGCCGGAAAGCACGGACAACATGAACAAGACCAAAGTCGGGAATCTCGGCCTTTCGGAAGTCGAAGAGGATGCAATCGTGGCCTTCATGCAGACATTGACTGACGGATACGAGGTCGCCGGGCGGAAGTAGAATGCCCATGCCGGCCCATATGCGTTATACCAGGACCCACTGATAAAAACCCGGGCTCAGTCGCGCAGCGGGACAGTTTTCGGCGCCTAGCAGCTGTCATTAACCTCGGACCATTGATCTTTGTTGCGATCGTCCCGCGTAAGATGTCGTGAGGGAAGTTTCAGTGCCGCAGCCTGTCGGATTAACCTTCGGACCTGTTTCTTGCACAATTTTGGAGAAACACAATACAAATGAAATCAATGGTCCGCGGCATGAAAAGATTAAGTCCGACAAACTGCTAGGCGCTGACGCCGGAAGGTTTGGACTTGTCGCTCGCTGCGAAAGGCGCGAGCCTGTAAGCTGGGTGCCTGAAAGCTGAAGGTGTTGACTCGGGCCAACGAACTTGCAACGTCCGCACATCTCGGCGACCGGGGCCAAGTCCGGCAATAGGCGCTTCGAGAAGGCCAGAGCAACCTCGTCGTTCGCTGAGCCCAACGAGACGCCTGCAATATTTGCCCTGACGTCATATGAGAGTTTTGGAAGGGTTTTAGTCTGTCCCAACTTCATTGACATCGCCCGACCCTCCCGGTCGTAGTCCCTGATAATTGTCGCGCAGCAGGAGCTTTGAAGTTCGGGTGCGTCCGCTTCGTAATCCAGGGGGTTTGCAGCATCTGTCGCGGCCTTCGATCCGGGCGAGCCGGAACGCCGCGCTCAGGTTCTCATGCGCCATTGCGTTGGCCTGCCCGGCCGGCGCCTATGCGGAACTCGATCCCGCTCCCCCCGTGGCCCTCTGCGCCCCCTTCAGGCGAAATCGTGGACACGGCGGTCGGCGCCGGGGCCGTCCCGGCGGACGTTTCGAGCCTGCTCGATCCCTTCCCCGAGATGCAACAGTTCCGTGCGGAGGCGGCGGCGCTGCCCGGCGCGGCCCAGTCGGCGAGCAGCGGCGGGCCGTTGGGCTTCCTCAGCGCCACCTGGGACAGCCCGAACCTGCTCGGCGACATGGGGGGTCTCAGGCCCGCCCTGGCCAAATACGGCGTCACGCTGAATGCGATCGAGAACGCCGAGACGTTCGGCAATCTGACCGGCGGCGTCCGGCAGGGCTTCGAAGTGAACGGGCTCACGACTGTGTCGCTGCGAGTGGACGCCCAGAAAGCATTCGGTCTGAACGGCGGCAGCTTCAACATCAGCGGCCTACAAATCTGGGGCGGCTATCTGAGCGCGACCAATCTCCTCAACTTACAGACCGTGACCGGCATCGAGGCGCCCGTCGGGATTCGTCTTTGGGAACTGTGGTACCTGCAGAAATTCGGCGACAAGTTCGACATCAAGATCGGCGAACAGAGCATCGACCAGGAATTCATCATCAGCGATAGCTCGAGCTTCTTTCTCAATGCGGTGTTTGGTTGGCCGATGCTTCCCACCGCGGATTTGCCCGGCGGCGGCCCCGCCTATCCGCTCGCGGGCTTGGGCGTTCGCGGGCGGGCGCAGCCGACGGACAACGTCACTGTGCTCGCGGCCTCTTCAACGGCAGCCCGATCCCGAGGAATTCGCCCAACACGCCAGCGAGCAATCCCAATGGCGTGAGCTTCCCGCTCAACACCGACGTTCTGGCGATCGCCGAACTGCAATTGACGCTTCCTGGGTCCAGCGACTCGGCGAAGGCGAAGAAGAAAGTCCGCTGCCCGGCACGTACAAGATCGGCGCCTGGTACGACAGCTATAGCTTCGCCGACCAGCAATACGACACCATGGGCGTGCCTCTCGCCAGTCCCGAGAGCAACGGGATGCCGGCGACCCATCACGGCAATTTTTCACTCTACGGGGTCATGGACCAGACGATCTGGCTCTCCAAGGACGACCCCAAGCGCAAATTGAACGTCTTCCTCCGTCCGATGTTCACGCCGTTCCAGGATCGCAACCTCCTCAGCTTCACCTTCAGACGCCGGCTTGACCCTGTACGCACCGTTCCCGAAGCGTGACGACGACACTTTCGGCGTCGGCGTGGGCGTCGCGCAGGCCAGCAGCGGCGCGTCCGGCTACGACAGGCAACTGCAGTTCTACCAGCCCTACCATCTATACGCCGGTGCGGAGCGCCGAGACCTTTGTCGAGGCGCGACCTATCAGGTTCAGGTCACGCCCTGGTGGCAAATTCAGCCGGACGTCCAGTATATTATCAATCCCGGCGCCGGGATCGCCAACCCGAACGATCCGACGCAGAAGATCAAGAACGAACTGGTGATCGGCCTGCGCACCAACATCACGTTCTGACGCATGGGCGCCGAGCGGAGATCCGCGCTCACCGGCTCGCCGAAGGCGCCGGCTGCGCGGCGAGGGCCGGCGAGCGTCGCGGGGTCGGCGCTTCGGCGCAAAAGCGCGACGACGACGAACGCCGCGCCCGCCGCCGCGACATAGGCCGACGGCCGGAACGCCATGTCCGGATCGATGTTCGCGCTCAAGACCTCCCAGAACGGGATGTGGCGCACGAGCGCGTACCACGCAGCCTCGATGAGCGCGGTCAAGGGCGGCGAGACGACCGCCGCGGCGAGCGCCGCCGACCAGGCCGGCACGCCGCGCTTCACGAAGACGCGGAACAGCATCAGGATGGCGAAGAAGCCGGTCATCATCACCGGCTCCGACACGTCGGCCTTCGCCTGGATCATGAAATGCAACAGCGCCAGCGCGGCGATCGCGTAGACGAGCGAATGCAGGGTCCGCCACTTGGGGCCCAGGCGCCGGATCATCGCGTCAGTCGAGGTCGCCGCGAGCGCGGCGAGGCCGAGCCACGCGACGAAGCCGATCGTCAGGTAGAAGCGCAGCGCGATCTCGGAGGCGACATGCGCGAGGTCGAAGTGCTGGTCGACCACGTAGAGCGTCAAATGCGCGCAGGCGTAGGCGAAGGCCGCCACGCCCACCATGCGCCGGATCGCAACCAGCTTCGGATAGCGCGCGCACGCGCATCAGCGGCGTGACGAGCAGCGACAGAGTGAGGAACCGGATCGTCCACAGGCCGGTGCGGTGGATCATCTCGGTCACGACCTTGGGCTCGAGCGCCCCCGTCGCCGCCAGATAGACGATCCAGGGGGCCGGAACGAACAGCCCTGCGAACACGGCCGCCTTCAGCGGCGAGAAACGGCCGTTGCGCTCGTTCCACGGCGCTTTCAACTGGATCATGGCGATGAACCCTATCGTCCGATTGCGGCCTTGCAAGCCTCGAAACGCTATACGATGCCGAGGTACGATTGTTTCACATAGCGACAGGCGCAGGCAGGTCGGGTAGTGTCTCAGTTTGAATTTCAGGTCCTGTACAGGTCCTGTACAGGTTTTTGGACGCCGGCAACAACGAAACTCTCCGGACGCTCAGCGAGCCGGCGTCCAAAAAGCGTCGAGGCACGAAGTCGCGGGAGGTAGGGCGCCGGCGGAGCAGCGAGTGCTATGAGGTGCTCGACTTAGGAAATTCGAAGAGTGGCGGCCTCGAAACGCGTGCACAACTGAAGCGTTTTGGCACGATTGTTGCTAAATAGGGGATTTGATTTTGTAGGCCCGTGTGATTTCAAATAGTTGGGCGTGGCAGAAATAGCGCATCCGACAAGTGTTGCGCGATTAATCGGTTGATCGGCTTTCAGTGGCATAGTGTAAATCAATTTCTTGCGAGCAGAAATACCCACGGCACATTCAAGCAAATTGGATTTGCGCGAGTGGTCAAGCCAATTTTTGTCATTGCGTTGTAGGCCGGGTCGATGTGGTTCGCCGTGAGAGGGCGCTGGCGGCAGATGATCCTGCTGTTCTTGATCGTGCGTCGCACGCCGACAATACGCGAGTTGATCGTGGCGACCCCGCTATCGCTGTCCTCTCCATCGGTTACCGGCCTCTCGGCTCACGCCCCCGCGCAGCGGCTGGAGCGCAGCGACTTCGTGCTTCGACCCTTTGCTGCCCTTCAAGATCGGCCCTATGAACGGGCGGGAAGCGCGAAAAAGCGGACTTTGGGTTAGAAAGGCGCCATCGCAACAGAAGGGATGCGGTGACGTCGGTTGCCTGTACCTTCGCCCGCGAACTGGTTGTGTGCTAGTGTTTCAACTCAGCAATTCTAAGGGATCAGCGATGCCTGACACCCCTTCGAGCTGGATGGTGGATATCGGCACCCTCCTTCAGGGGATTGGTTCGAACAACGCGGCGATCTGGGTCTCGGTCAATTGCTGTCGGCGCATCGCTCATGTTCCCCTGCAGTTTCGCACCGGCAGACCAGCCGATCCGAGCCAAGGAGTCGATGAGCGTGCTGCGCTTGATCCCAAAGGTGCGGCAGACCGCAGCTTTCGTCGCGCCGCCTTCGAGCGCTGCGACGACGGCCGCCATCTTCTCGGCGTCGATCGCGACCGGGCGGCCGCCCCGTCGGCCGCGGCACCGTGCTGCGGCGAGGCCAGCCCTCACCCGCTCCTGGGTCAACGAGCGCTCGAATTGCGCCAGCGCGCCGAAGACATGGAACAGGAATTCGCCCTGCGGGGTGGTCGTGTCCATCTGCTCGGTCAGCGAGCGGAATGCGACCCCATGCTCCTTCAGGCCGTTTACTGTGGCAAGCAGGTGGGACAGCGATCGCCCGAGACGGTCGAGCTTCCAGACCACAAGGCAATCGCCTGGCTTGAGGAAGGCCAGCGCCTTCGCAAGGCCGGCACGATCGTCGCGGCTACCGCTGGCGTGATCTTCGAACAGATGCCGCTCATCGACCCCTGCCCCCAGCAGGGCGTCGCGCTGCAGATCCAGGACCTGGCGATCGCCGTCGGTCGAAACGCGCATGTAGCCGACCAGCATGCGTGCGGAAATCCCCGGTGGATTGGTTTCCGCACACTTCCCATTCCGACATGGTTTGTCGTGCAGGTTTTGAGGATCAATCGGGCGTCGGACGACCGCCGCGGCCGCCTGTCGGAAACCGTTACCGTTCCCCAACTTAGCCCGCCGATGCCGCTGACGCAGTTTCCGGCCGATTTCCGCGGACTGCCTGCACCCGTGTTCTCGCTCTGTCTGCTTATGCTACAAAAACGGGCGGTTCGTTACTTCCGGCCAACTCTGGAGAACGCGGTGACCTCCTCTGATGGTAATGGGGAAGCCACTGATGGGAGCTTATTCCACAAAAGCCCCTCTTAAGTGGGTTCAGGAACGAACATCGACACTTGAGCGATTGCTCGCAAGTATCGTCGCCATCGGCAGCTCTACCGCAGGAGCGTGACGGGGTTCCACAGGGTTGGAATACTACTCTGTTTAAGCAAGCTCTGACATCGAGGGTAGAGTCCAACATATTAAATATCGATAACCTCTGAGGCAGTTGCAAGTAGAGAGGCAATATATTTAGATCAAGTCCGGCGCGTTTCAAGTGATATGCTATAAAATATTACGCCTTGTCTTTAGCGGATGTTGAAATATTGTTTTGGTTCCATCGCCCTAATTCGCGATAACAGGCATGACCAACGATCCTCTCGACGCCATGAAAGCCCGCTGGAACCATATCCAGGGCACTCTGTTTCCTTGGCTTCGTGAGGAAATCGACCCGATGACCGAAGCGCTCGGGCGGCTCGTCACGACCCTCGACGTGATCGGCCTCGAGGCCTTCGTTCCCGAACCGCCCCGAGGCCCCGGCCGGCCGCAAGGCGATCGCCGCGCCCTCGCCAGGGCCTTCGTCGCCAAGGCGGTGCTGGGCGTTCCTACCACCACCGCGCTGATCGAGCGCCTCGATGTCGACAAGTCGCTGCGACGCATTCTCGGTTGGGAACGACGCTCGCAAGTGCCGTCGGAAGCGACGTTTTCCCGCGCCTTCGCGGAGTTTGCGCAGTCCGATCTGCCCGCCAAGATGCACGCGGCGCTGATCGAGCGCTCGCTCGGCGGGCGCATCGTCGGCGTGATCGCGCGCGACGCCACCGAGATCGAGGCGCGCGAGAAGCCGGTCAAGACGGAGCCGAACGACAAAAGTGGGATCCGCCGCCGCCCGATGGCGCTCAGCCGACGCGCAAGCGCGGACGCCCGCGCAAGGACGAGCAACGGCCAAAACCCGAGCCGACCCGGCTCGAACGGCAGACCACGCAGAACCTCGATCAGATGCTCGCCGATCTGCCCTCCGCGTGCGATGTCGGCTCCAAGAAGAACAGCAAGGGCTACAAGGAAACCTGGATCGGCTACAAACTGCATCTGGATGTCGCCTGCGGCCAAATCCCGGTCTCCTGCGTACTGACTTCGGCTTCCGTCCACGACAGTCAGGTCGCCATTCCCTTGATGACCATGACCGGCGCCCGCGTCTCCTATCTCTACGATCTAATGGATGCGGCCTACGACGCCGCCGCCATCCATGACCACAGCAAGGCGCTCGGCCATGCGCCGATCATCGATCGCAACTTTCGCGCCCAGCACGAAGCCAAGGCCGAATGGGCCAAAGAAGTCGAGCGCATGAAACTCATCCACATACCCGACCCCGACGACCGGCTCTTTGATTTTCGAACCATGGCCGAACGCGTGAACGCCCGACTGAAGGACGAATTCGGCGCGCGGGCCGTCCGCGTGCGCGGCGCGATCAAGGTCAAATGCCACCTCATGTTCGGCGTCGTCGCGCTCGCCGTCGATCAAATACTCCGCGTCACGCAGTTTCGGCCCGCGCCGGCCTGAGCCTCGGCCGCTCACAACGCCTAATGAAGGCGAATTGCGTCGCGCTCATTGAATTTTGCAAGAGGCTCCTCTAGCTGGATTTAAGACCGACAAAGTAAACGTATACTTATGGTAGTGTTTTTCAGCTTTGAAACCACCAGCTTGCTGTATTCGTTCCATTTCCGAGCCGATTATTGTTCCAGACCCTAGTGCATCGACCAAAAAATCAGGCTTATGGATTGGGTAATTAACAGGAAAACTAATTTCGCATACAAGCTCTTTCGTAGGAACGTATAGCTCCCAATTCACCGCACACTGCGGCGTATTGGACCAATAGTGGCCTGCGCCAATGGCTTGCTGTGCTTCTTCTAAGGTGTATGGCCTCACTTTTTCTGCTACGTAACCGAAACTGTATGTAGGCTCCTCGCTGAAAGGAGTGGGTAAGTCGGAATTTGGGGGCGGGTCAGCGATCGCTCCGGGAGGATCGCGGTTAACCTGAGGGGATGCAGGACACCGATCTTTTCCAGTTGGCCCTTGGTCTCTCGTCGCCGTGGACGGTGACGCGGAGCGAGTTCGACGCGGCGGACAGTCGGCTCGATTTATACGTGGATTTTCCGCGGGGGAGTCGGTTCGGCTGTGCGCAATGCGGGCGCGAGGGCTGCGCGGTTCATGACACGAAGGAGGAGACCTGGCGGCATCTGGATTTCTTCCAGCACCGCACGCTGTTGCACGCGCGTGTGCCGCGGGTGACGTGTCCGGAGTGCGGGGTGCGCAAGGTGGCGACGCCGTGGGCGCGCGCAGGATCGGGCTTCACGCTGCTGTTTGAGGCCTTCGTGCTGACTCTGGCCAAGACGATGCCGATCGCCAATGCGGCCGAGCGGCTCGCGAGCACGACACGCGCTTGTGGCGCATCGTCGAGCATTATGTCTGGCGGGCGGTGGAGAAGCTGGATTTGTCGGAGGTGCGGCGCATCGCCGCCGACGAGACCTCGGCGCGGCGCGGCCACGATTACATCAGCCTGTTCGTCGACATGGCGCGCCGCAAGGTCGTCTACGTCGCCGACGGCAAGGACGCGGCGACCGTGAAGGAATTCGCCGATTTCCTCGAGGCGCATGGCGGCAAGCGCGAGGCGGTGACCGACGCCAGCATCGACATGGGGGCCGCATTCGAGGCGGGGATCAAGGAGAACTTCCCCAACGCCGAGATCACGTTCGACAAATTTCACGTCATCAAACTCGCCAACGAGGCGGTCGACCAGGTGCGGCGCGAGGAGGCGAGGAACAACTTCCAGATCAAGGGCCGGCGCTACATCTTCCTCAAAAACGTCGATCGTCTGACGCAGGAGGAAAAGGAGGCGCTGTCTCGGCTGGAAGCGCAGAACCTGGACACCATCCAAGCGATGCAGATCCGCATGAACCTGCAGCAGCTGTTCACGATGAGCGTCAAATCGGCTCGCCGTTTCCTCGACCGCTGGAACGCCTGGGTTCAGGTCTGCGACCTCGCGCCGATGAAGAAGCTGGCCAAGACGATCACCGCCAAGTCGGAAGGCATCCTCAGATCGATCGCCACCGGCCTGTCCAACGGCGTCCTGGAGGCGATCAACGGCAATGTCCAGGCCGCCAAGCGCAAGGCCAAGGGCTACCGAACCAAACGAAACCTCAAAGCCATCGTCTACCTCATCGCCGGTGACGTGCTCGCTAATTCACCCATTTGAAATAGCGGAGGAGCCTGTATGTAACTCGTTCCCCAGTCTTAAGCGGAGGATCAAAAATGACGGACCACGCATTGGGATCTTCCCTACTACGCCCCAATTGATACAGTACTTCATTCTGCTTGGTCCTTGCACCTGTGAAAATTCAAAGCGTGCCTATCCGGTTAACGCCCATACCCACTACATGTAGGATGCATCCAATCGCCCGAATAGAGTTCTGCAAAGGTTGGTGACTCGACGCCACCCGCGACACCGAGCAGAGAGCGGAAGGCGTTGAACGGGTAGAAGCGGCGGTTGAACCGGAAAGTGAACTCGTTGAGGTAGGCTTGCAGATGCTTGGCGCTGACGCCGTGGTGGATGCCGTTCAGCCACGTTTTCAGATTCGAGAAGACGAGATGGCAGATCGGCAGGAACTCCTCGGCCACCTCCGGGTCGCCGCATTCGGCAATCGCGTGGTGGTCGTAGCCCCGCTTGCGCAGGCTGGCATAGCCGCTCCAGTCGTCGGTGATGACCAGCGTCCCCGGCATGACGGCACTCTCGACAAATCTGGCCAGCAATTCGGCGCTGCGGTCGTCAGCGATGGACAGCCGGACGCGACCGGCATAGCGACCATCCTTCCGCTTGTCCTGCGCAGTGCCCGGCTCCCGGTGGCGGACCTCGACGGCAGCCGTCACCAGCGTCTTGTGGTGGACGCCACGGCCTTCGCCACAAGTCCGGCCTCCAACATAGGCTTCGTCCACCTCAACATGCTCTCCGGCCCTGCCGCCAATCCGGTCCTGATCGGGTCGCACCATGCCCGCGCGGAGCTTGTGCAGAATGCCGAAGGCGGTCTCATATCGCGTCAGCCCAAGCTGCCGCTGAAACTGCACCGCCGACATGCCCTGCGGCAATGGCGGCATCGCAAAACGCCGGGACGATTTTCAAAGCAGAACGGTTCCCCAACAGACCCGCAGTGAGGGCAGACGAACCCCTCGCTCCAACGGGACTTTTCCAGGTAGGAGGCACAGGCCGCATCATCAGGAAAAAGCCCCTGGAACTGGGGAGCGATTCCGGGAATGGCAGATTGGCGCGGGCGAGAACGTCCATGGTCAGCGACCTCAGCGACCTGTATCCGTTTTACGCCCACGATCTAATTCGCCTATCTGTGGGTGTCAACCGGATAGCGCCGCGCGTCGGCCAACTCAAGATATGGTAGGTGTCGGCGTTAACCGGATAGGCACAGATTCAAAGTTTTTTATAGCCTCTGCCGGACTGCGTAACCAGTCGACGTCTCCAAAACCATGATCACACCGCGCCAAACCGTCCTCAAGGTATTCAACTTCTACTTCACAACTTGTTGACCAGTGTTCACAATCAACCAGACTCGTCTCAAGACCAGATCGACCGCCTTTTGAATAATGGCGATGTGTCTAGGCTACGTTTGAATTCCTCTTCGAGTTGGTTATGAAGAGCCATCAAAAACTTGTTGAAAAAAGGTATTCGAGTCAACAATTTGGCTTTATCTCTAGAAAAGGCCTCGTACCTCTCATCTTTAGCAATCAATCCACCGACTTCCACCTCTTCCTCAGCGAATATGGCGACAGGTTTCCGTAGTGCATGGGCATAGATCACTTCGTGCTCGATCCAATGAGGACAGATCCACTCTCCACTAACAAGTTTAGCTCTACGTGTGGCAATTCAATCACACAGTCGGCATCTCGTATGTTATTCTTGATACCATCTGACAAAGGTACAGGTTCCTGGTAATCATATTTGATAGTTTCAAGTCCGAATGATTTAATATACAAGTCGAAAAAATCTACAATCTTCCTTGTCTTCGGGCAAAAAACTACAACTTAAGAAAGCCTTAAATTGAAGAAGTGCCATTTCGACCTCCACATTTCCTTCAGAAGACCGGCCCGGGGGACCCCTCGGCAGGCGCGGGGGCGATGGGGTAGTCCCCTTGTCGGGGAGGCCGAACAGGGCGCGGTCGTCGGGACGGGTGAGGGACGCTATTTTGGGGTCACCAGACGATTTGTTCAAGATAGCACGCTAACGAGGCGTTCGCGTGGTGATTGCCTTCAGGACGGGGTTCTGAAAGGGGTTTTGAAACGGGATTTCCCAGAATTCGCCGTCTCGCGCGGGTCAAGTCCGATCTTTGCGGGAAAAACGGGTTGGTTCTGACTTATTCCTAGCACGGTTGTGCCTGTAGCATGAGCCTCTTGCAAAATTCAATGAGCGCGACGCAATTCGCCTTCATTAGGCGTTGTGAGCGGCCGAGGCTCAGGCCGGCGCGGGCCGAAACTGCGTGACGCGGAGTATTTGATCGACGGCGAGCGCGACGACGCCGAACATGAGGTGGCATTTGACCTTGATCGCGCCGCGCACGCGGACGGCCCGCGCGCCGAATTCGTCCTTCAGTCGGGCGTTCACGCGTTCGGCCATGGTTCGAAAATCAAAGAGCCGGTCGTCGGGGTCGGGTATGTGGATGAGTTTCATGCGCTCGACTTCTTTGGCCCATTCGGCCTTGGCTTCGTGCTGGGCGCGAAAGTTGCGATCGATGATCGGCGCATGGCCGAGCGCCTTGCTGTGGTCATGGATGGCGGCGGCGTCGTAGGCCGGCCCTGGCGAGGGCGCGGCGATCGCCTTGCGGCCGGCCGGGGCCTCGGGGCGGTTCGGGAACGAAGGCCTCGAGGCCGATCACGTCGAGGGTCGTGACGAGCCGCCCGAGCGCTTCGGTCATCGGGTCGATTTCCTCACGAAGCCAAGGAAACAGAGTGCCCTGGATATGGTTCCAGCGGGCTTTCATGGCGTCGAGAGGATCGTTGGTCATGCCTGTTATCGCAAATCAGGGCGATGGAACCAAAACAATATTTCAACATCCGCTAAAGACAAGGCGTAATATTTTATAGCATATCACTTGAAACGCGCCGGACTTGATCTAAATATATTGCCTCTCTACGTTAGGATGTCCGAATAATTTTGCAACTGCCTCGCATAACTTGCCAATATGCTTTGTTGCTTGGGAGAGGTCAGCAGATAGCGTAAGAATGTGTTGTCTAGCTTTTTTAGCGTGCCTCGCATACAAACGATGCGTTGCCCGAGCGCAAATTTTGATGTTTCTTCGTCGAGCTGGATGACTTCGCCCATTGGGGCCTCTGTAGTCATGACAACATCGCCGGGCTGGGGAAGGCCTCGCGTCATCCAAATCGGATAGAAGTCAGGTGCGATTTTTTGTTCGATAGGTCGGAGAAGGCCCGTAGTTTTAACGGCTCGTCGCTATTTCAAATGGGTGAATTAGCGAGCACGTCACCGGCGATGAGGTAGACGATGGCTTTGAGGTTTCGTTTGGTTCGGTAGCCCTTGGCCTTGCGCTTGGCGGCCTGGACATTGCCGTTGATCGCCTCCAGGGGGCCATTGGAAAGGCCGGTGGCGATCGATCTGAGGATGCCTTCCGACTTGGCGGTGATCGTCTTGGCCAGCTTCTTCATCGGCGCGAGGTCGCAGACTTGAACCCAGGCGTTCCAGCGGTCGAGGAAACGGCGAGCCGATTTGACGCTCATCGTGAACAGCTGTTGCAGGTTCATGCGGATCTGCATCGCTTGGATGGTGTCCAGGTTCTGCGCTTCCAACCGAGACAGCGCCTCCTTTTCCTCCTGCGTCAGATGATCGACGTTCTTCAGGAAGATGTAGCGCCGGCCCTTGATCTGGAAGTTGTTCCGCGCCTCCTCGCGCCGCACCTGGTCGACGGCCTCGTTGGCGAGTTTGATGACGTGAAATTTGTCGAACGTGATCTCGGCGTTCGGGAAGTTCTCTTTGATCCCCGCCTCGAATGCAGCCCCCATGTCGATGCTGGCGTCGGTCACCGCCTCGCGCCGGCCGCCATGCGCCTCGAGGAAATCCGCGAATTCCTTCACCGTCGCCGCGTCCTTGCCGTCGGCGACGTAGACGACCTTGCGCCGCGCCATGTCAACGAACAGGCTGATGTAGTCGTGGCCGCGCCGCGCCGAAGTCTCGTCGGCGGCGATGCGCCGCACCTCCGACAAATCCAGCTTCTCCACCGCCCGCCAGACATAGTGTTCGACGATGCGCCACAAGCGCGTGTCATGCTCGCCGAGCAACCTCGCCGCATTGGCGATCGGCATCGCCTTGGCCAACGTCAGCACGAAGGCCTCAAACAACAGCGTGAAGCCCGATCCCGCGCGAGCCCAAGGCGTCGCGACCTTGCGCACGCCGCAGTTCGGACAGCTCACTCGCGGCACACGCGCGTGCAACAGCGTGCGATGCTGGAAGAAATCCAGATGCCGCCACGTCTCATCCTTCGTGTCGTGAACCGCGCAACCCTCGCGCCCGCACTCGGCGCAGGCGAACCGGCTCCCGCGCGGAAAATCCACATACAAATCGAGCCGACCATCCTCGACCGCAAATTCGCTACGCGTCACCGTCCACGGCGACTGCAACCCAAGGGCCAACTGGAAAAGATCGGTGTCTCGCATCCCCTCACAATAAACTCGATCCCAACCGATCGCTCCCCAAGCCAACCCAGAAAACGGCCTTACCCACTCCATTCAGCGAGGAGCCAACTCTCTGTCGCGACGATGGAATCCCAAAGGGGGTAACTGCCTCGACCCCTGCATCACCCAAGCCGCAGATAGGGCCTTGTGTAAGAGTAAGGCAGACTTCTGCACTTCCGTTGATCGGCCCACTCACGACCATCCCGCGACACATAGAGGGCAGTCGTGCGAAACCCAAGAAATCCGCCCCCGCGGGTTTCGAGCGAAAATTGGGGGCTTTTTGAAAGATCGACGACTGATCGCCTTCGACCCTAAGCCGGCGTTCGGGCGCGCCATTGATATCGGACTTTTCGTTAAATGGTTCGGCGATTGTTGTTCGACTACCAAACGCTTTGCCTACGGTTCAGGATGCACTTCGTGCTCCTGATATCCAGCGCGTAGCCTTCTGGTAGTATTCAATAATGTCTATCCCCTGCCACGCTAGGATTACGGAAAACAATATTAGCACCAACGTCCAAGTAAGGGCTCCCGCAGTGGCCTCTAAAACACCCGACCACCTGAATTTAGCGTGACCAGTCGACGCAGCAACTTTGTATTGACTGAGCGCGTCCGCCAAGAAAGCGACCCGCGCCCTATCGATTGCATCATTTGCCAAATCACTGGGAACTTGCGTAGCACTTTGTTTGTAGCGTGCCTATCCGGTTAACGCCCATACCCACTACATGTAGGATGCATCCAATCGCCCGAATAGAGTTCTGCAAAGGTTGGTAACTCGACGCCACCCGCGACACCGAGCAGAGAGCGGAAGGCGTTGAACGGGTAGAAGCGGCGGTTGAACCGGAAAGTGAACTCGTTGAGGTAGGCTTGCAGATGCTTGGCGCTGACGCCGTGGTGGATGCCGTTCAGCCACGTCTTCAAATTCGAGAAGACGAGATGGCAGATCGGCAGGAACTCCTCGGCCACCTCCGGGTCGCCGCATTCGGCAATCGCGTGGTGGTCGTAGCCCCCGCTTGCGCAGGCTGGCATAGCCGCTCCAGTCGTCGGTGATGACCAGCGTCCCCGGCATGACGGCACTCTCGACAAATCTGGCCAGCGATTCGGCGCTGCGGTCGTCAGCGATGGACAGCCGGACGCGACCGGCATAGCGACCATCCTTCCGCTTGTCCTGCGCAGTGCCCGGCTCCCGGTGGCGGACCTCGACGGCAGCCGTCACCAGCGTCTTGTGGTGGACGCCACGGCCTTCGCCACAAGTCCGGCCTCCAACATAGGCTTCGTCCACCTCAACATGCTCTCCGGCCCTGCCGCCAATCCGGCCCTGATCGGGTCGCACCATGCCCGCGCGGAGCTTGTGCAGAATGCCGAAGGCGGTCTCATATCGCGTCAGCCCAAGCTGCCGCTGAAACTGCACCGCCGACATGCCCTGCGTCTGGCTGGCAACCAGATAAGCCGCCCAGAACCAAACGCTCAGCGGCGTATGGCTGCGCTCCATCACGGTTCCCACGGTCAATCCCGTGTTGCGACGGCAATGGCGGCATCGCAAAACGCCGGGACGATTTTCAAACGGTTCCCCAACAGACCCGCAGTGAGGGCAGACGAACCCCTCGCTCCAACGGGACTTTTCCAGGTAGGAGGCACAGGCCGCATCATCAGGAAAAAGCCCCTGGAACTCGGGGAGCGATTCCGGGAATGGCAGATTGGCGCGGGCGAGAACGTCCATGGTCAGCGACCTGTATCCGCTTTACGCCCACGATCTAACTCGCCTATCTGTGGGTGTCAACCGGATAGTACCGCGCGTCGGCCAACTCAAGATATGGTAGGTGTGGGCGTTAACCGGATAGGCACGGTTTGTAGCGCTCTGTTTCATGAGGGGTAAGGTAGATTTGATGATAGCCGCGATACTTTGCTTCTGTTGGCTCGTTCGTCTCTCCTTGTGTCCACAGGCGCTCCAATTCCATGAACAGCCCAAAGGCAACGATTGCCTCTATCGGATTGTCAATATTGTTGTTAAAATGTTCAAAGGCCGAAACGTGAAGTGGCTTTGGCATAAGCTAGTCGGCCTTTTTTTCATTGTCTGTATCCGTGTCTTGACCAAATCAGCTTTCTCACGAATTCGCTTGCTGAATTCGGTGGTGATAGTTTAAATCGTCGCATTTGCAGTACCAGTGATAGTAACAACCGTGCTAGGCGTCAGGTGAAGGTGGCCCGGTTCCGGCACTAGCACGTACGTCTTTTTCTCTCTTTCTTTCTCCGGTGGCGTCTTCTCTCTTTCGTTCTCAGACGGCATCCTACTTCCTCCAATGTAAGACCGACCCACAATGCAGTCTGTATCGTCACAAATCAAGGGCCTTGCAATTTTGCTTCAGCGCGCACGACACGGCAGGTGAGCTACTTACACCAACAAACCGTGCCAGAAAGCTAATTCGCGCCCGTTTCGAATTCCCGCTCCGGCACCCCTCGGCAAGGTCCGCTTTCACCGAAGCCGACTTTCAAACTGAGACACGACCGCAGGTCGGCCGCGCTGGCGCAGCCGCCGCCGGCGACTTATAATTCGGCCTTCGACGGCCAATGTGGGGGACGTCTTGGATCTCGTTCAGCGCGCGAAGGCCATGGTCTTGTCGCCCGCCGCCGAGTGGCGAACGATTGAGCCGGAAAGCGGCGACGCCTTCTATTTGTTCGCCAATTATGTCGCGATTCTCGCCGCCATCCCGCCGGTCTGCGAGTTCCTGCGCCGCGGCGTTTTCGGCTGGGGCGGGCGTCTCGGCCGCCTTCATCACCTCGGGTTCTTCTCGAGCCTGGGCGGCGCGATCGTCCATTATGTCGTCACGTTCGTCGTGGTCTACGCCATGGCGGTCATCATCGACGGCTTGGCGCCGACCTTCTCGGGGCAAAAGAGCCAGCAAAACGCGTTGAAGCTCTCGGTCTATTCGCTGACGCCGGCCTGGCTCGCGGGCGTTTTCGCGCTGATCCCGGGCCTCGGGTTCCTCCGGCTGATCGCGCTGCTCTACAGCGTGTACGTCTTCTGGCTCGGCCTGCCGATCATGATGAAGCCGCCGCCGGACAGGGCCGGGCCCTACGCGCTTGCGGTCATCGCGTGCGGGATCGTGCTGTCTTTCGTCGTCTCGGCGATCGTCGGACCGGTGGTGTAAGATGGCCACGAAGCCCCGCTTCTGTGGCCTGAAGCAGTCCGGCGCCAGAGAAAGACCACAACTTCAATGTTTTGCTGCGGTGTCTTGATCTTCGAGGAGAGATGGACAACGCGCTCCCCGGTTCAAGCGTCATTGGCGGCGAACCGCCAGATAGGCGATCAACCGCCAGCGTATTCGGCGCCGACGCCCGCAAGCCATCCAGCACCAAGAAAAACCCATGCTATCAACTGTTTACGTCGTTTTCTTGATCTTATGCGTAAGATGGACGCGTAGTGGCCCGCCCAAGGGCGATTTGGAGCCTGATCTTCCTGTTATGCGGCGAAACAGGGGCATTTTCTCCCCTGTTATTTACACGTTCATGATCAGGCCAATTTTCGGCCAAGTTATTGAAGCAGAATAAATTCTTGCGAATTCCGAGCCCGCGGAACCGCCCGCCCGCCCGGTTTTCTCCCTGATAGCAGGGAGTAACAGGGGGATCTAACGCTTCCCCGGTCAGCCCACGCCGAGCTTGCGCTGCAGGCTGGTCGACGACGTCGTGTACTGGAACGTCAGCTTCTTGTCCGGATAGACATAGTGGAACGCGCGCTGGGCGGCGAGCGCCGCCTCGTGGAAGCCGCAGAGGATGAGCTTCAGCTTGCCCGGATAGGTGTTGATGTCGCCGACGGCGAAGATGCCGGGCACGTTCGTCTCGAATTTCTCCGTGTCGGTCGGGATGAGGTTCTCGTGCAGGTTGAGGCCCCAGCCGGCGACCGGCCCGAGCTTCATCGTCAGGCCGAAGAACGGCAGCATGTCGTCGCAGGCGAGGTCGTAGACGTCGCCGCTCTCCTTGCGAACGGTCAGAGCCGAAAGCTGGCCGTTCTCGCCCTTGACCGCCGTCACCTGGCCGAGGACGAAATCCATCGCGCCGGCGCCGACCAGCGCCCGCATGGCGTTGACGGAGTGCGGCGCGGCGCGAAAGGCGTCGCGGCGGTGGATGAGGGTGATGCGGCTGGCGACCGGATGAAGGTTCAGGACCCAGTCGAGGGCCGAGTCGCCGCCGCCGACGATGACGACGCGGCGGCCGCGGAAATGCTCCATCTTGCGCACGGAATAGAACACGCTCGTGTTCTCGAAGGCGTCGAGGCCGGCGAGCGGCGGCTTCTTCGGCTGAAACGACCCGCCGCCGGCGGCGATGAACACCGACTTCGCCTCGATCGCCGTGTCGGCGTCGGTGCCGATCCGGAACAGGGGCCGCTCGGCCGTGCCCGAGCACTTCCAGCCTCTCGACCATCTCGCCGAGGTGAAACTTCGCGCCGAACGGATGGATCTGCTTCATCAGATTGTCGACCAGCTCCTGGCCGTTGATGATCGGATAGCCGGGAATGTCGTAGATCGGCTTCTCGGGGTAGAGCTCGGCGCATTGGCCGCCCGGCTTCGGCAGAATATCGACGAGATGGCACTTCATGTCGAGAAGGCCGAGCTCGAACACGGCGAACAGGCCGACCGGCCCGGCGCCGACGATGGCGACGTCGGTGGAGATCGCTTCGCTCATGGATTCACCCCTGCTTTGCGGGCGTCGTCACGACGAGGCCGTCCAGCTCCTCGCTGACCTTGATCTGACAGGATAGCCTGGAGTTCGGCCGCACCTCGAAGGCGAAGTCGAGCATGTCCTCTTCCATCTGCGACGGCTTGCCGACCTTCTCCGTCCATTCCTCGGCGACATAGACGTGACAGGTCGCGCAGGCGCAGGCGCCGCCGCATTCGGCCTCGATGCCCGGAATGGAGTTGCGCAGCGCGGTTTCCATCACCGTCGATCCGACCTGGGCCTCGACCGTGCGCGCCTGTCCGGAAGCGTCGATATAAGTCACTTTTGTCATCGAGCCGAAAAAATCCCCAGAACGCCACGTTCCGGCCGCGGAGCGATCCGAGCCCTTGCGGCGCCTTCATAGAGCAAGCGTTGCGGGGCCGAAAGGGCGTCGCCTTCTGTTCTTTCGCGGGACTTCCGCCGCTGGCCGAGCGTTCAGCGCGAGGCGGCGAGTCAGCGGCGAAGGCGTTCGATCTGAGCGATCGCCTCGGCGACCGCCGCCTGCAACGCCGCGATCGCAGCGAGGCCACTCGTCCGCTCCTCATCCGGGACGTCGCCGCCGCCGCCGAGCGCGCCATCGCCTCGATCGCCTCGGCAGCGCGGGCGACCCGCCCCGCCCCGATCCGCCAGAGCCGAGCCGCGAAGCTTGTGCGCGATGTTCGCCTTCAGCTCCAGCCGCATTTACGGATCGGACAATTGCGCGGCCAGCGAGCGGCGCCAGGAGCGCTGAACAGGCCGAGCAGCTCCTCCTCCAGGCCCGGATCGCCTTGACACTGGCGGGCGAGGTGGACAAGGTCGATCGGCGGATCGGGGTCGTCGAGCGCAGGAGATTCACGGCGCGACCCGGTCGCTGCGGGGCTCGCCGCCCAGGTATTTTCGGGCATGAAGTCCTCGCCAGCGGCACGGCGCCGCGGCCGGGACGCCCCGCGGACGTTCGGCCTGCATGCAACTGAATATGTTGAAAAGACATGGTAAATCGAGCGTTAACGACGTTTGAAGGATCTCCGGCCGACGTGGTTTTCTTACTGAAAGCATGGCGATAGACTGCAACGTGGTTAATAGGGCGTTTCCGCCGGCCTTCGAGCCGCGCCGGACCGGAAGCGTTGGCGCATCGGTCGATCCGTAGACGATCGACGCCGATCAAGCGAGGCGGGACATCATGGCAAAGCAGAATTCGGCGACGGACCCGATCTCCGCGGCGATGTCGGCGATCGAAAGCGCGCTGAACCTGACGGAAGCCGACGTCCTTACCGCCGGACCCGCCGAGAAAGCGTCGTTAACTTCCCCGATTCCGCCTGCAAAACCCGCCGCGGCCACGCGGGTTTTGAAGCCGAGCGCGCCTTCGGGCGAGCCGGCGCCGTTGTTGCGCCCCGGTTCGCCCCCTCTGCCGGCGATGAACGAGGGCGAGCCCAAGCCGACGATCCCGTCCGCCCCCCCGGCCAACGACGATCGCGAGACGGTCGGCGCGATTCTGCAGGCGATAAATACGCGTTCGGCAAGCCGCACGCCGTTCATTCTTGCCGTGATCGGCTCCCTCGCCTGGCTCGCGGTCTGCTCGCTTTACTGGTATCTGGACCTGTGGCCGACCGTTTCGTCGGCCCAGCTCGCCCAGATCCTGTTTCGTCCGGAAACCGCCCTTCTCGCCCTGGCGGCGCTCGGCCCGATCTTCTTCATTTTCGGCTTCGCGGCGCTCACCCGCCGACTGGGCGAGTTGCGCCAGTCGGCGCGCGCGATTTCGCAGGTCGCGGTCCGCCTGGCCGAGCCTGAGTCGATGGCCGCAGAACACGTCGCCACTCTGTCGCAGGCGATTCGTCGCGAATTGACGTCGATGGGCGACGGGGTCGAGCGCGCCCTCGCTCGCGCCGCCGAGCTCGAAACTCGGGTGAAGTCCGAGGTTTCGACGCTCGAGCGGTCCTATTCGGACAATGAGCGCAAAATTCGGTCGCTGATCGCTGAAATGGCCGACCAACGAGAGGCGATCGTCGCCAGCGGCTCTCGCGTGCGCGACTCGATCGCCAATGCGCGCAGCGGCATTTCCGAGGATCTCGATGCCGCCGCCGGGCGTCTGAGCGAGCGCTTGACCGAGGCCGGGCAGCGTATCGCCGAGTCCCTGGGCGCGTCCTCGGAGGAAATCGCGACCGCAATGGGGCGGTCCGGTTCGGCCACCGTCGAGCGCATTGTCACCGAAGGGACCCAGCTGGCCGTTTCGATCGCCGGGATCGGCGAAAGTCTCGCCGTTCGGCTCGCCGAGACGAGTCAAAGGGCTGCCGACGACATCCTGGGGCGTGTCGGCGACGTCGACGCCCGCGTCAAGGCGGCGGGCGACGTCCTGGTCGCCAATATGGACGCGCGCAGCGAAGACCTCATCGCGCGCATCAACGCGTCCCAGACCTACATCGTCGACGCGATCGGCGGTCACGGCGATCGGGCCGCGACGCGTCTTACGGACGCCGCCGATCTTGCTTGCGACGCCCTCGGCGACCACGCGGACAGCGTCGTAAGCCGCATCAACGAGAGCAGCGCTCGGGCGACGGACGCCATCAACAGTCATAGCGGCGCGACGGCGGAGCGTCTGGCGGAGGCTTCCGTTGCAATATCCGACGCGGTCGGCGCGCAGGCCGACGCCATCGTCGGGCGCATCCGCGCCGGCGGCGCCGAAGTCGTCGACGCGATACGCATCCATGGCGGCGGCGTCGCCGCTCGCCTGGCCGAGGCCGCGGACGAGGCCCGCAACGCCGTCGCCGCCCACGCCGACGACGTCGTCGGCCGCATCACCGCCAGCACGGCCGACGCAGTCGACGCAATTACGGGACATGGAGACAGCGTCGCCGCGCGGCTCGCCGAGGCGTCGCAGACGATGTCGAGCGCCGTCGGCGTCCACGCCAACGAGATCGTCGGCCGCATCAACGCCAGCAGCGCCGACGCCGTGCGCGCGATCCGGGGAAGCGGAAACAGCGTGGCGGCGCAACTCGAGGAGTCGTCGAGCGCCATGTCGGGCGCGCTCGGCTCCCACGCCGACGAAATCGTCGGGCGCATCAAATCCACCAGCGCCGAGGCGGTGGACGCGATCACGTGGCACGGAGACGGCGTGGCGACGCGACTTGCCGAGGCGACGGAAGCCATGTCGGGCGCGGTCGGGGCCAACGCCAACGAAATCGTCGGGCGGATCAACGCCAGCAGCGCCGGGGCCGTCGGCGCGATCACGCGGCACGGAGACAGGGTCGCTGCGCGGCTCGCGGAGGCGACGCAAACCATGTCGGGCGCCGTCGGCGCCCACGCCGACGAAATCGTCGAACGCATCAAATCGAGCAGCGCCGAGGCGGTGGACGCGATCAACTTGCATGGAGACAGCGTAGCGACGCGGCTCGCCGAGACGTCGCAGACGATGTCCAGCGCCGTCGGCGGCCAGGCCGCCGAAATCGTCGAACGCATCAACGCCAGCAGCACCGACGCCGTCGGCGCGATCACGGGGCACGGAGACAGGGTCGCCGCGCGGCTGGCAGAGGCGACGCAAACCATGTCCGGCGCCGTCGGCGCCCACGCCGACGAAATCGTCGGGCGCATCAAATCGAGCAGCGCCGACGCGGTCGACGCGATCACCTGGCACGGAGACAGCGTCGCGACGCGGCTCGCCGAAACGTCGCAGACGGTGTCCAACGCCGTCGGCGCCCAGGCCGACTGAAATCGTCGAACGCATCAACGCCAGCAGCACCGAGCGCCGTCGGCGCGATCACGGGGCACGGCGACAGCGTGGCGACGCGCCTCGCCGAGACGTCGCAGACGATGTCCAGCGCCGTCGGCGCCCAGGCCGACGAAATCGTCGAACGCATCAACGCCAGCAGCACGAGCGCCGTCGGCGCGATCACGGGGCACGGAGACAGGGTCGCCGCGCGGCTCGCAGAGGCGACGCAAACCATGTCCGGCGCCGTCGGCGCCCACGCCGACGAAATCGTCGGACGCATCACCGCCAGCAGCAGGGGCGCCGTCGGCGCGATCACGGGGCACGGAGACAGGGTCGCCGCGCGGCTCGCAGAGGCGACGCAAACCATGTCCGGCGCCGTCGGCGCCCAGGCCGACGAAATCGTCGGTCGCATCAACGCCAGCAGCGCCGCTGCGGTTGACGCGATACGAGGGCACGGAGACGGCGTCGCCACACGTCTCACCGAGGCTTCGCGCGCCATGTCTGGAGCCGTCAGCGATCATGCCGACGAGATCGTCGGCATGATCAACGCGAGCAGCGCCCGGGCCGTCGGCGCGATCAAGGGGCACGGAGACGGCGTCACCGCGCGGTTGGCCGAAGCTTCGGCCGCAATTTCCAGCGGCCTCGCCGCCCACGCCGACGAAGTCGTCGGCCGGATCGCCTACAGCGGCGAGCGGGCCGCGGACGCGATCAGGGAGCATGAAAGTGCGGCGACGGCGCAATTCGTCGCTTCATCTCTCGCATTGTCCGGCGCTTTCGGCGTGCAGGCCGACGAGGTCGTCAGTCGAATCAACGCGAGCAGCGAGCACGCTCTCGAGACCATTCGCACCCATGGCGACACCGTCGCATCGCGTCTCGCGCAGGCCGTCGACTCGGCGGGCGGCGCCGTCGGCGCGCACGCCAAGGCCTTCGTCGGGCGCATCGACGCGAGCAGCGCAGAGGCCGTCGAGACGCTCCGCCTGCATGGAGACGCCCTCGCTGCGCGCCTCGCGGAGGCGGCCGAGGCGGTCCACTCGCAGGGGGACTCCGTCGCGACGCGTCTGGCCGAGACGTCGCTCGTGATGCGCGCGGCCCTGGACGAGCACGCCGAGGAAATCGTCGGCCGCATCAATTCCAACCGAGCGCAGACGGTCGAAGCCATCCGCGCCCAGGGCGACTTGGTCGCCGGCCGGCTCGGCGAAGCCAGCGATGCGCTCGCCCGCGACTTCGACGATCGTTCCGAGGCGCTGCTCGAGCGGCTGGACGCCACCGGCGCCCGACTGTCCGACACCGTGCTCATCCACGGCGCGGATCTCGTCGTCCGCCTCAACGGCGCGTCCGATCGCCTGCAAGAGACCGTCATCGAACGCGGCCAGGCCCTTCGCGCAGGACTCGAAGGCTCGAGCGAGCGCATCGCGACGCTTTTGCGCGATCGCACGGCGGACGCGTCGGCCACTCTCGACGCGGCCGCCAAGCGCTGGTGCGAGCAATTCGACTCCCGCGAGGCGCAGCTGCGCGGAGCGATCGAGTACCAGAACGCCGCTGTCGAAGCCCTCGTTGACGACTCCACGCATCGCATCGTCGGGGCGATCTCGGTCCACGCTACGACCACGCAGTCGCAAATCGAGCAGGCGGCGGCGGAGTTGCTCGTCAAGCTCGACGCCGAAGCGGCGCAAGTCGGCCGCCGCTTCGCGACCCTCGCCAGCGACGCCGCGGCCACGGTTACGGCAGGCGCAGCCAACATCCATGACGCCTTGGCCGCGCAGGTCTCCTCCTTCGAGACCATCGTCGGCGAGCGCGGCGTCCGACTGGTCGAGTCCCTCGCCGATCAGACGGGGCGAATGGGCCGGCAATTGGAGACGCTCGACGATCTGGTCGGCGAAAACGGCCACAGCGCGGTCGATCGCATCGCCGTTCACTCGAACGAACTCAACGCCCGACTGGCCAACCATCTCGGCGCGCTGGACTCCATCCTGCGAGCCCGTCGCGAGGATTTCGACCAGCGCTTCGGCGACCATCTCGAAGAGCTGTCGGCGAAGTCGGCTCAGCGTCTGGGGCAATTCGAGACCGCTTCGGCCGCGCACTACAACGCGGTCGATCAGGCGCTCCTGTCGCAGTCCCGCCGCATCGAGGCTTCGCTCGGCGACGGCCTGGCGCGTTTCGAGGCGGCGATCGACGGACGCGGCCGCGACCTCGTGCGCCAGATCGGCGACCGCTCGGAAGCGCTGGTCGGCGATCTTTCCGCCAAGCTCGGCGCAATCGAGGAGACGCTGGCCAGTCGGGGCGGCGCGATCGACGAAAGGCTCGCCCGCCACAACCAGGAGGCGGCGGCGCTGTTCGATTCCCACCTGCAGGCGATCGACGAGCGCGCCGAAGCCAAGCTCAACGAGGTGTCCGGCTCGCTCGAGGGACTGCTCGCCCGCGTCCAGGAAGGCCTCGCCCAGCGCGGCCGCGCGCTTTCGGAGACGCTTGCGCGCAACACGCTCGAAGTCGCGCGCGCGCTCAGCGAAGGCGGTCGCGAGGTCGTTCAGGGCATGGACGCCAAGTCGGCGGAGATCGGCGAGACGTTGCAGAAGCGGGCGGGCGAACTGACGCAGACCGTCTCGGCTCTGGCGCAGGACATCAATGCGACGCTGTCCGGCCGAGTGGAGGACGTCTCGCGCTCCCTCGGCGTCGGCGTGGAGCGGCTCAAGGACCAGGTCGTTGCGCCGCTGCAAGAGGTGAGCCAACGGTTCGAAGTCCAGCCGTTCGGAGCTCGAGCACGAGGTGAGCGAGCATTCACGAACCGTCGGAGCGATGTTCGAGACTCATCGCGGCGCGCTCGGCGCCGCCTTCGACCATCACCGCGCGACGGTCGGCGCAGCCTTCGATCGCCACAGGGCCGCGCTGGCGGATACCGCGAAGCAGAGCGCCGAGGACCTGGACGCTCGCCTTTCCGCGCTCGCCGAGGCGGCCGACCAGAGCGCTCGCGTTATCGACGCGCGGCTGTCCGATCTGGCGGACGCGGCCAACCGCAGCGCGGGGATGATCGACGACCGGCTCGCCGCGCGAATCCAGATCATGAGCGAGTCGCTGGCGAGGACGGCGGCGGAAGCCGATTCGAGCTGGGCGGCGCGCGGCGGCGAACTTGCAGCCTCGATCTCCTCCCGGGTGAACGAATTCCATCACCTCGTCGACGGCAAGGGCGCCGAGTTGGCGGCCGCTCTGGGCGAGCGGGGCGACAACGTGTCGACCCAGATCGCCGGCGCCGCTGAACGCGCCGTCCAGACGCTCGACCATCAGATGGCGGGCCTGACCGCGCTCTTGACGCGGCGCACAGACGAGTTGGTCGCCGCGGTGAGCGGAACCGCCGCCGACCCGGTGCGGGTCCTGAGCGCGCTGTCGGGCCAATTGCGGGCGGAAGTCACCAATTCGAGCGAGGCGCTTCGCGCCGTCGCCGAAGACGCAACGCAGCGCTCCGGCGAAGCGATCGACGCTTTGCTGAAGCGATTGACCGAGCAGGTCGAGCGGTCCGGCGCTTCGCTGCGGGACTCCGTCGAGCGCAGCGCCGAGACCTCCATCGGAACGCTTGTTGGAGCCGGCGACCGGCTGCGCAACGAATTGACGGTCTTGCGGACGGAAGTCGCCAATTCGAGCGAGGCGCTCCGCACCGTCGCCGGAGACGCGACGCAGCGCTCCGGCGAAGCGATCGACGCTTTGCTGAAGCGATTGACCGAGCAGGTCGAGCGGTCCGGCGCATCGCTGCGGGACGCGGTCGCGCGGAGCGCCGAGACCTCCGTCGGAGCGCTCGCTGGGACCGGCGATAGGCTGCGCAACGAGTTGACGGCGGCGATCGCCGACCTGGGCAAGACCAGCGCTTCGATCGATCAGACGGTCGCGACGGCCGGCCAAAGGCTGTCCTCCGTCCAGGGCGGGTTGGCTGCGAAGGTCGAGGAATTCCAGCGCGCGCTGGGCGGCGTCGCCTCCCAGGTCGCGGCCGGCTCGAGCGAAGCGATCGACGCATTGCTGAGGCGATTGGTCGAGCAGGTCGAGCAGTCCGGCGCTTCGCTGCGGGACACGGTCGCGAGCAGCGCGGAGAGCTCCGTCGGAACGCTCGCCGGGACCGGCGACCGGCTGCGCAACGAATTGACGGTCGTGATCGCCGACCTCGGCAAGACCAGCGCTTCGATCGATCAGACGGTCGCGGCGGCTGGCGAAAGGCTGTCCTCCGTCCAGAGCGGGCTGTCTGCGAAGGTGGAGGAGTTCCAGCGCGCTCTGGGCGGCATCGCCTCCCAGGTCGCGACCTTGGGTCGCCTCAGCTCGTCGACACAAGCCGACGCGAGCGCGCTGGCCTCGCAACTTTCCAACAACGCGGACTCGCTGGCTCAGGTGGCGCAGGAGCTTGCGACGCAACAGCAGACCCTCGACGCGGCGCTCGAGCACCGGCGCGACAGTCTTCAGGCGCTCGTCGGCGAGCTCGCCGGCCGCAGCGAAGCCTTCGAGGCGGTGCTGGGGCGTTTCGCCTCGAACGTCGAAGACAGCTTCAACCGCGCCCAGACGCGCGCCCAGGAAATCGGCGCCGGGCTGGCTTCGACCGCCAGGGGCGCCTCGGTGGCGGTCGCCGGACAGTTCGAGACCATCCGCGAGACGGCCGCCAAGGAACGCGAACGCACGGCGCAAAGCCTGCAGGCGGCGATCGACCAAACCAACGCGCAGCTCACCAATGCGCTCGATCGTGCCGCCGAACGGTTCCGCCAGTCGGTCGCCGAGGTGAAGGAAATGGCGAGCCAGGTCCAGCGCGACCTCGACGCCACCCGGCAGGAACTGCGCCGCGGCGTGCTGGAGCTGCCGCAGGAGACGAGCGAGACCGCCGAGGCGATGCGACGCGTCGTGTCGGACCAGATCCGGGCGCTGAAGGAGCTCGCCGCGCTGGTGGCCGATTCCGGGGCCGCTTACGACGTCGCCGAGCCCGTCGCGATCGCCGCCCCGGCGGCCGCGACCGGAACCGCAGCCGTGCGCTACGAACAGCAGCCGGCGACGCGGGCCGCCGAGCCTCTGCGCAGCGTCGAGGCGCCGGCGCAGCGCGAGGCGCCGTTGGCCCACGTCGTAGAAGCGATCCCGACCCCCGTGGTTGCGCCCCTCGCGGCGCATCAAGCGTCGGAGCCGGTCGTCGCTTCCGAGCCGACTGCTGCGGCGCTGGCACGGCCGCGCGGCGCCTGTTCAGCCGCCATGGTCGCCGGCGCCGGACCGATCCCAGGCCGGTTGGCTGTCGAACCTGCTCGCGGCCGCGTCGCGCGACGAACCGGCTGCCGCCCGGCACGGATACGAGTCGCTGGAGGCTCTGACGCAGGGCATCGCCGGCCTGATCGACAATGTCGCAGCGATCGAGATGTGGGATCGCTGGCGTCGCGGCGACGCCGCGGCGGTGTCGCGCCGCCTCTACACCGAAGCGGGGCAGCGGGCATTCGACGAAATCCGCCGCCGGATCCGCAGCGACCCGCAATTCCGCGACGCCGCGACCCGCTATGTGCAGGAATTCGAGAAGCTTCTGGCGAAGGTCAGCCAGAACGACCGCGACGGGTCGCAGTGGCGCGCCTACCTGCTGTCGAACACGGGCAAGGTCTATACGATCCTTGCTCATGCCTCGGGCCGGCTCGGGTAGAGCGCCCTCCCGCTTGCGGGAGAGGCGCGCGTTCCCTTCTCCCGCTTGCGGGAGAAGGTGGCGCAAAGCGCTGGATCAGGGCTTCTGGCGCCGCGATCAGCCCCGGTAGGCGTCCTTGTAGGTCTCGCGGAGCGCAGCCTTCTGGACCTTGCCCATTGCGTTGCGCGGCAAGGATTCCACGACGAACACCCGCTTCGGCGTCTTGAATTTCGCCAGCCGGCCGCCGAGCGCCGAAAGAATCGCGGCTTCGGTGACGGCGGCGCCCGGGCGGGGGACGACCACCGCCGTCACGCCCTCGCCGAAATCGGGGTGCGGAACGCCGATGACGGCGCTTTCCAGCACGCCCTCGATCGCGTCGATCTCGTCCTCGACTTCCTTCGGATAGACGTTGAAGCCGCCGGAAATGACGAGGTCCTTGGCCCGGCCGACGATGTGGATGTAGCCGTCGGCGTCGACCCTCCCGACGTCGCCCGTGATGAAGAAGCCGTCCGGGCGGAACTCCTGCGCGGTCTTTTCCGGCATCCGCCAGTAGCCGCGAAACACGTTCGGGCCCTTTGACCTCGATGACGCCGATCTCCCCCTCGGGCACGGGCGCGCCGCTTTCCAGCTCGCAGATGCGCACGCTCACGCCCGGCAGCGGAAAGCCCACCGTTCCCGCCCTTCGCTCCCCCTCGTAGGGGTTCGACGTGATCATGTTGGTTTCGGTCATGCCGTAGCGCTCGAGAATGGCGAACCCGGTCCGCTCGCGCCAGGCGGCGTGCGTCTCGGCGAGGAGCGGCGCCGAACCGGAGACGAAAAGGCGCATGTTCGCGCAGACCTCCCGGGTCAGGCCCGGGTGACCGAGGAGCCGCGTGTAGAACGTCGGAACGCCCATCAGCGAGGTCGCCCGGGGCATCGCGGCGATCACGGCGTCCGGCTCGAAGCGGCTCTGGAAGATCATCGTCGCGCCCGAGAGAAGCGCGACGTTGACCGCGACAAAAAGCCCATGCGAGTGAAAGATGGGCAACGCGTGGATGAGCCGGTCCGACGAAGCAAACCTCCAGCAGTCGACGAGGGTCAGCGCGTTCGACGACGAGGTTCTCGTGCGTCAGCATCGCGCCTTTCGAGCGGCCGGTCGTGCCGGACGTGTAGATGATCGCCGCCAGATCGCCCGGCATGCGCGGGACCGTCTCGAATTCAGCCGGCGCGGCGGCGATTCTCTCGGCCAGGGTTCCGTCCCGGGCGACGCTGAGGCTCTCTACCGCCGGCAGGCCGAGTTTGTCTGCAAGCTCCCGCGCGGACGAAAGCAGTTCGGGCCGGCACACGGTCAGCGCGAGGCTGGGCGTCGCCCAGGAAATATTCGAGCTCGGCGAG
This sequence comes from uncultured Alphaproteobacteria bacterium, assembly GCA_963768555.1. GTDB lineage: Bacteria > Pseudomonadota > Alphaproteobacteria > Rhizobiales > Beijerinckiaceae > Roseiarcus. The sequence goes on along the minus strand of CAVYIZ010000089.1, from coordinate 80,369 downwards.
CGTATAGGCGGTGTTCAGCGGCAGCAGCGCCGCTCCCGTCCGGAGGCAGGCGAGCGCGAGCACGATCGCGTCGGTCGACTTGTCGACCTGCGCCGCCACCCGGTCGCCCGGCTCGACGCCGAGCGCGACCAAGGCATTGGCCGCCTGCGCCGAGCGTTGAAGCAGCGCGCCATAGGTAAGCGCCGTCGCGTCGGCCGTCTCGAGCGCCATCTTGCCGGGATCATCCACGCGCGCTGCGATGAGATCGAACAGGTTTGCCGATGCGGACTGCGGCATGAGCCATCCTCGCGATTCTTCTGGCGTGTCTAGCCCACCTCGCGCTTCCGCGCGATTCGCCAGCGCGCTTCATTCCTGTTGGCCTTCGATGGGCGCATTCATCACCTCGAAGAAGGCTATCATATCAGCCGGCGGTTTTCGATGAGCAGCATCACAAGCAGGAAACCACGGGCCAGCAGCCCGTAGAAGCGACCCGCACACCATACGAAATCATAGCGGTGCATGCCAAGGCGACCGCAATAGATGACCACGAGGAGCCACGCGACAAGCACGGCCATCAGCCACAGGTCGAGCACGGTCCGGGCGCGGCGCGTCGACAGAACCACCAAAGCGGCCAACGCCGGGCCCGAGATCATCGCTCCGACGACGCCGGTCGGACCGGGGTGTAGGCGTTGTCACGGACGATGCCGGGAAGCAGATCGTGGCCCCCTGTCGCCAGAGTTGTCAAACCCGAGGCGAGAGCGACCGCTCCGACGGCCGCGGGCTGCCTGCTGCCTCGAGGCGTCGGGCGCGTAGCCCAGCCGAGCCGGCGCGCCGAGGCCTACGCTGAAGGCGTCTGGCCTGGGTCGAGCGCGGCGCGCACCGCACGGGCGAGGTCAATCTGCTGATAGGGCTTGGCGAGAATAGGAAACTCCTGCGTCCCGTCAGCCGTTGGGACGTTTTCGTTCCCGGCGGCATAGGCGGAGGCCAGGATCACGCGGATTGCCGGATGACGCGCGCGGAGCTCCCGCGCAAGGTCGACGCCGTTCATTCCGCCCGGCATGACGACGTCGGTGACCACAAGGTCCACCGGCGCACGCTCTGTGAGTTCCAGCGCGCTCCTGCAGCCAGCCGATGTCGTGAATGACGGTCGTGGTCCTGGTCTCGATGCGGCCATGATCGCCATCCACCGTTTGGTCGCGACTGATCGTTGTGTCCCTGAAACCGGCGGCTTTCTGCTCGGCCACGAACAGTTCCACGTCCTCGCGCAGCGACCCCTGGTTGCCTTTCAGCGCTAGCACGTAGTCTGCTTTCTTCTCCACCACTTTCTGCGCGATGTCGCGCTGACACCCCATGGCGTCGATGGTGATGATCGCCCCCTCGATGGCCAGCAGGTCCAGCAGTTTGGGGATGGCGACGATCTCGTTGGACTTCTCGGCCACCTTGACCTGGCCGAGCACCAGGCGCTGGCGCGCCGCAAAGGCGGAAACCATGTGGATTGGCGCGTGGCCCTTCCGCTTCTGGCCGGACCGCCGGGCGGTCTTGCCATCGATGGCGATGACCCCCTCGGGAGTTCCGGTCAGCGCGGCTACCCAGGCGACGAAGCAGCGCTGGAACTGCTCGTGGTCCAGCACGGCGAGGATATCGCCAAGATGGTCGTGCGCCGGCGTGCCGTTGGCGAAGCGGCGGAAGCGGCGCAGAAGGTCCAGCTTCTTGCGGCCGAACAGGGCGATGTCGGTGATGGTCTCCGCGCCGGCCAGGACGGCGATGAGGCAGAGGAGCAGGATCTCTTCCAGCGGGTAGTCAACCTTCCCCCGCTGGCGGGGATCCTTCAGATCATTGAAATGACTCAGAAAAACTACGGTTTCGTCAAACGCCGCGCAGTCCGCTGCCGCCTCCGCCATGCCTCGCCCCTCTGATGCGAATCGAGGCTCGTCATGGATTCAGCACTTTCGCCGTTTGTCACCTACTTCTTCACCCGATTACCCTGCGTCTGACCGCGCTGGGGCTCGACACCCGCTTCTGCAAGGTATTGAGTATCTGCCGGATCAGAATCGCCTGCTGGTGCGCGCGGGCGTCGGATGGCGCGAGGGCGTGGTCGGCGTTGCGACGGTCGGCGCGATCTCGGGTCGCCGGCGGGCTATGCGATGCACACGGGTAAATCGGTGATTTCGAATGACCTTGCGAACGACAAACGCTTTCGCACGCCGGAGCTGCTGGCGGATCATTCCATCTCGCGGGCCATCAACGTCATCCTCATGCGGAACGGCCAGGCGTTTGGCGTCCTCGAAGCCGATGGCGGACGTGCGGGCCCAACCTTCAGCGAGCACGACATCGATTTCCTCCAGTCCGTCGCCAACCTCCTGGGCGTGGCGATCGACCGGATACGCGCCCTCGAAGCCCTGCAGCAACTCAACCAGACGCTCGAGGACCGCATCGCTGCCGAAGTCGCTGAACGACGTCAGACCGAGACGATGCTGCATCAGGCGCAGAAGATGGAGGCCATCGGCCAGCTGACCGGCGGCGTCGCCCACGACTTCAACAACCTGTTGATGGTCGTGACAGGGGGCCTCGGCTTGTTGGTGAAGCATCTCGGCAATGATCCGAAGGCCGCGGAGCTGGCGGCTGCGATTAGAAAAGCCGCCGCCCGCGGCGAGCAACTCACGAGTCAGCTTCTGGCCTTCGCGCGGCGGCAGACGCTGCGTCTGGAGCCGCGGAACCTGAACAGCCTGATACACGAGTTCGACGTGCTGGCCGGGCGGATACTCGGGGAGTCGATCGAGATGACGATGGAACTCGACGAAAATGTGGGGGCGTGCAACGTCGACGCCTCGCAGTTCGGTTCGTCCTTGCTGAATCTGATCGTCAACGCGCGCGATGCGATGCCTCAGGGCGGCAAGGTCACGGTGCGGACGCGGAGATTGGCGATCGATCCGCGTGCGGCGCGCCTGCTTGGCCCCGGCGCCGCGCCGGGCGACTACGTGATGGTCGAGGTCGAGGACACCGGCCTCGGTATGAATGCCGACGTGTCCGCGCGCGCGATGGAGCCGTTCTTCACGACCAAGGAACCGGGCATGGGGACAGGACTGGGCTTGAGCCAAGTTTACGGATTCATGCGGCAGTCGGACGGCTTTTGCACATCGACAGCGCGCCGGCTATGGGCACGAAGGTAAAACTGTATTTTCAATGCATCCCGGAGGGGGACTTGCGCCGGCCGCAGCCGGAGGATGGAGACTCGCTGGTTGGCGGGTCCGAGACAGTGCTCGTGGTCGAGGACGACGAGGATGTGCGGTCCACATAACCGTGCAGTTCCTTGAAACGCTCGGATACCGCGCGCTGACCGCCCGCAATGCTCAGGAGGCCACAACTGGCCCGGATTGAAGGCCGTGGTGGTGGTCGAAAGCGAGCGGGAAACCGGCGACAAGATCGAGCGGGAGACCCGCTTCTACCTGACGTCGCTGGCGCTGATGGCGTGCATGCTAGGACCGATCGTACGCAGCCACTGGGCGATCGAGAATAGCCTGCACTGGATCTTGGACATGGTGTTCCGCGACGACGAGTGTCGGCTGCGAACCGATCACGCACCCGCCAACTTCTGTACGATCAAGCACATGGCGCAGAACCTGATCCGATTGGCTCCCGGAAAGGCTTCCCTGCGGCTCAAGCGAAAGACCGCCGGATGGGACGACGACTTCCTCGCCAGCCTGATCACGCGGTAAAAAAGATTTACCCGATTCCCCTGCGGTCAGACGCACCGCCTCCTGGAGCAGACCCTCGATGGTCACGTCGCCGAGCGCGCGCCGCCCGAGTTCGGCCAGTAACGCTTGTTGCCGCAGGCGGTATTCGAGCTCCGCGTGTCCCGGCGGTTGCTGTGACAGAATCCACCTCCAACGAAGCCGAGCCCGACCGAAGCCACCCACCGCAACAGAAAAAGGCCGACCAAAACCGCCCGCCGCGGCGTCCGTCGTCAAATCGGCGGGCCGCGCCGGGAAGGTGCCAGGAAGCTACGCCAGAACATCTCGCCCTAATGTAGGGCCTGGAAAAGCAAATTGAGGCGGGGACGAAAGTGCGACGTCCCGTCCTCTTTCCGCCTGACGAGGCGAACGCACTCGGGGAGAGATTGTTCCGCCCGTTCCTGGTGGAAGGCTCATGAACCCCGGGACTTGCTTTGGCTCCGCCGCTGCAGTCGCGATTGCGGGCAGCGTCGAGCCCGGCAACTCGAAGCGCAAATTAAAGCCTACGAGAGATTGGCCGCCTGCAACGCAGCCGCCGCTCCGGAAAACCCGCACTTGCTTTCCGGCAATCAAAATCCACGTCGTCGCCGCTTTGCCGCGAGAGCGGCCGGCGAGGTCGGCGACCGCGTCTTCGAGCGACGCTCCATAGCGCATTTTTCGGCTGCGCTTCCGACACCTGTTTTCGACCTGATGGCCGCGAATTATCGACCTGTTACGGACCTGTTACGATACCTGTTGTTTTTCCTGTTCCGCGCGCGCGCCCGACGGCGAATTTTGCCGCAAACCATTGGCGCAAAGCGCTTTCTCGATCCAGACAGACGCCGGACAGCGCTCTGGCAACCCGGACACAATGGAAACACGCAATCTGCTTCGCTTGCGGGTTGCCAGCACGATCTTCGGTCTGACTCGAAAGGGCGTTCAGTCGGGTCTTGAGCGCTCCCCGTCCGCCTCCTCCGCCATCAACAGCTGCGCCGCGGTCGACGCGGCGATCACCGCCGGATCCTTGCCCTCGACGCCCGGCAAACCGATGGGGCAGACGAGCTGGGCGAGCGCCGCCTCCGACAGTCCGGCCGCGCGCATCTGGGAAACGAACCGCGCCCGCTTGGTCGCCGACCCGATCAGGCCGACATAAGCGAACCGTTGCGAACGCAACGCCTCGGCGACGATTTCGAGGTCGAGCGCGTGGGAATGCGTCATCACGACGATCAGCGCCCCGTCGGGCGCGTTCGCGAGCTCGGCCGCCGGCGCGGGCGCGTTGATCAGCGCGACATTGGCGGGAGTGTAGATCGGGAAAGGCTTCGCGGCGCGAGTCGATCCAGCGCACGGCGAAGGGCAGCGGCGCAAGCGCGAGCGCGAGCGCGCGCCCGACATGTCCCGCGCCGAACAGGTAGACGGCGCGGGCGCTTTCGCCAAGCGGCTCGGCCCAGCCTTCCTCGTCCGGCAAGGCCGCCGTCAGACCCTCTCCACGCTGGTCGCCTTCCAGCCTTCGCTCGATCCGCCCCTCCCGCCCGATCGCCGCCCTGATCGCGGCGGGTCCGCGGCCTTCCGCAGCCGCGATCGACGCCGAGGTCGCGAAGGTCACGACGATCGAACGTTTCGATGCGCCACTCGACGCGCCCCCCGCAGCATTGCGCGAGCTCCGGTCCCAGCGCCAGCGAGCGGCGCAACGCCGGGCCGCGCCCTTGCTTCAGCGCCGCCTGCGCAGCCTCGAGCGCCGCCCACTCCAGAGCTCCGCCGCCGATCGTGCCATGAAACCCGCCCGACGGCCTGACCACCATGCGCGCGCCCGCCTCGCGCGGGCTCGAGCCCTGGACGCGGGCGAGCGTCACCAGAGCCGCGGATCCTTCGGCTTTGATCGCATCGATCAGGCGGAGGAAGGCCAGCATGGCGCCGCCTCAGGACGCTCCATCGAGCGAGCGGACCGCGTTGAGGATCAACTCCGGCGTGCACGGCGCCTCGAGCCTCGGGCGCCCCTTCAGGTTCGTCGCATGCACGGCGTCGAGGATCGCCGAATAGACCGAGATCGCCAGCATCAGCGGCGGTTCGCCGACCGCCTTCGAACGGTAGACGCTCGGCGTCGGATTGGCGCGCATGTGAAGCCGGGTGTTGAAGACAGGGGGAACGTCCGACGCGACGGGGATCTTGTAGGTCGCCGGCGCATGGGTCGTGAGCCGCCCCTTGTCGTCGTAGACGAGCTCCTCGGTCGTCAGCCAGCCCATGCCTTGAATGAACCCGCCTTCGACCTGGCCGATGTCGAGCGCCGGATTGATCGAAGAGCCGACGTCGTGCAGCAGATCGGCGCGCAGAACCCGCATTTCGCCGGTCATCGTATCGATCGCGACCTCCGAGCAGGCCGCGCCGTAGGCGAAGTAGAAGAATGGCCGGCCTTGCGCCTTGGCGCGGTCCCAATGGATTTCCGGCGTCTTGTAGTGTCCGGCGTGGGAGAGCTGAACTCGCGCCAAGCGACATTCCTTGGCGAGCTCGCCGAAGCTCATAGAGGCGTTGCCTGCGAACACCCGTCCGTCGCGAAACTCGACCGCATCGACGCCGACGCCCCATTGCTCGGCGGCGAAAGCGGCCATTCGTTCCTTGATCGCCCCGGCGGCGATCTTGGCCGCCATGCCGTTCAGGTCGGTCCCAGAGGAAGCGGCGGTCGGGGACGCGTTGGGGACCTTCGAGGTGTTGGTCGCCGTGATGCGCACGAAATGAAGCGGAACGCCGAATTCCTCCGCGACGATCTGCGCCACCTTGGTGAACAGCCCCTGCCCCATCTCCGTGCCGCCGTGATTGAGATGGATCGATCCGTCGGAATAGACGTGCACCAGCGCTCCCGCCTGATTTAGGCGGATCAGGGTGAACGAAATGCCGAACATCACCGGCGTTAGCGCGATGCCGCGCTTGATGATCTGGCTCGAGGCGTTGAAGGCGGCGATCGCGGCGCGGCGGCCGCGATAGCGGCTTGTCGCCTCGAGCTCGTCGATGATCGTTCGCTGCGTCTCGAAATCCACGACGGTTTGCCCGTAGGGAGTGCGATCGAAGCCAGAGCGCAGGAGATTTGCTTTCCGCACATCGAGCGGATCGAGGCCGCGTTCGCGCGCGATTGCGTCCATGACGCGCTCGATCGCGATCATGCCCTGCGGACCCCCGAACCCCCGGAAGGCGGTGTTGGAGACCGTGTTGGTCTTCAGTCGGCGCGAGGCGATCGAGACATGCGGCAGCCAGTAGCCGTTGCCGGCGTGAAACATCGCGCGGTCGACGACGCCGAGCGAGAGATCGGCCGAGCAGCCGCAACGCGCGTTGAGCATGACGTCGTAGCCGGCGACGACGCCGCGATCGTCGAAGCCGACGCGCCAGTCGGCGCGGAAATCGTGGCGCTTGCCGGTCATCATGAAATCGTCGTCGCGATCCAGCCGGACCTTGCACGGCCGGCCGGTCGCGCGCGCGGCGAGCGCGGCCATGGCGGCCCAGGTGCACGCCTGGCTCTCCTTGCCGCCGAAGCCGCCGCCCATGCGGCGGGTTTCGACGGTGACGAAGGCGTCCGGAACGCCGAGCACACGCGCCACGATATGTTGCGTCTCGGTCGGATCCTGGCTCGAAGCGTGTACCGTCATCTCGACGCCTTCTCCGGGGATGGCGAACGAGGCCTGGCCTTCGAGATAGAAATGCTCCTGGCCGCCGATCGATAGCTGGCCGTCGAGCTGGTACGGCGCCTGGTCGATCGCCGAAGCAGCGCCGTTCGCGACCGAAGGCATAGTCGTCCAGCACCCGCTCGCCGGTCTTCAACGCGTCGGCGATCGTCAACGACGGGGTTTGCTCCTCGATGTCGATCTTCGCCAGGCAGGCCGCTCGCCGGGCTTCGTCGCGCGTTCGGGCGACCACGGCGAACAGCGGCTGCCCGTGAAACAAAATCTCCTTGTCGGCAAAGAGCGGCTCGTCCGCAAAGGCCGGCGCGATGTCGTTCCTGCCCGGAATGTCGGCCGCCGTCAGCACCGCGACGACGCCCTCAGCCGCGCGCACGGGGGCCAGATCGAGGCTCTTCAGCAAGCCGCGCGCCTTGTCGGCCATGCCGAACGCGACATGCAGCGTTCCCTCCGGCTCACGAAGGTCGTCGACATAGATCGCCGACCCCTGCACGTGCAGGCGCGCGGAATCGTGCGGCAGCGGCTTATGGACGACCGCCGGCGACAGGGCGAGATCGGCGACGTCATTCAGCGGCATGGAGCTCTCCGATCCTGGTCGGGGCGGCGGGGCCGGCAATTTCCAATAGCGCCTTTTCGAGCAGATTCGCTGCAACGGTCATCCGATAGGAGGCGCTCGCGCGCTGATCGGTCAACGGCGTGAAATCGGACGATAGCGCGGCGAGCGCCGGGCGCCACGTCGCGGGCTCGTCGAGGATGGCGCCGACCAGCGCCTTCTCCGCGTTGGCGGCCCGCTTCGGAGTCGCCGCCATGCCGCCACAGGCGATGCGCGCGCCGACCACGCGCCCGCGGTCGACCTCGACGCGCGTGGCCAGCATGACGGCGGAGATGTCTTCGTCAAAACGCTTCGAGACCTTGAAGGCGCGGAAGCGCTGGGCCTCGGCAAGGCGCGGCGCCTCCACCGCCAAAACGAACTCTCCGGGCGCCCTGTCCTGCTTCCCATAAGCGATAAAGAAATCCTCCAGCGGCAGCGTGCGCGTGGTCGAGCCCTTGCGCAGGACGACGCGGCCGCCGAGCGCAATCAGCGCCGGCGCGAGATCGCCGATCGGCGACCCGTTGGCGATATTTCCCCCGACCGTTCCGCTCACTCGCACCTGGATCGAGCCGAAGCGGCGCATAAGCTCGCCGAGGTCCGGGTGGATCGCGCCGAGCAGCGGGGTGGCGTCGTCGAGCGTCACGCCGGCGCCAAGCGAAAGCGCGCCGCCGGCGGTTTCAATGACGTGGTCGAGACCTGCCGTCCCGCCGAGCCAGATCACGCGCTTCAGGTCGCGCAATTGCTTGGTGACCCAGAGGCCGACGTCGGTCGCCCCGGCGACGAGCGTCGCATCGGGAAAGCGCGCGTAAAGCGCGGCGAGCCGCTCCACGCTGGCGGGGGCGGCGAAAAAGGACGTTTCGTCGCCGACGAAGAGATCGGCGTTGTCGTGCAGGCGGGCGAGCGCCTCCGTTCGCGCCTCCGTCGTCGCCGCAAAACGATCGTCGGGCGCTCCGTCGCAGATTGCAAGCGCCGCCTCGAGGATCGGTCGGTAGCCGGTGCAGCGGCAGAGATTGCCCGCGAGCTGATCGCACAGCCTCGCCCGATTCGAGGGCACGCCGGAGTGGTATGCCGCGAACAGGCTCATGACGATGCCCGGCGTGCAAAAGCCGCACTGCGACCCGTGACGCTCGACCATCGCCTGCTGCACCGGGTGCAGCGCCTCGCCATCCGCCAGGTCTTCGATCGTGATCAGCTCTGCGCCGTCAAGTTGGCCGAGCAGCAAAATGCAGGCGTTGACCGCGTCGTAGGTCAGGCGTCCGGCGCGTTTGCGGGCCAGAACGACCGTGCAGGCGCCGCAGTCGCCCTCCGCGCAGCCCTCTTTCGTGCCTTTGGCGCCAGCGCTCTCGCGCAGCCAGTCGAGCACGGTCGCGCGAGGCGAAAACCGGTCGAGCGCAACCACGCCCCCCCGGAACCGGAAGCGCATCGCGTCACGAAACCGAGCCGGACTGTTGTCCAATTCCATCGCCGCTCCTCGAACCCGATCACATGATGAAGTGTTTGAGGCCGAAACGGAAGCGTGATCGCCGTCACATCGCTCACCTAAATGAGGGGGGTAAGTCAGTTGCCGCGGCGGGCGCGTCGGCTTTTTGCGCCGATAGATTTACGTCCCGCCTTTGGAATGCGGACTCCTGCGTCATGTGAACGATAGGTCTAGTTTACAGGGCTGAGATGCGCCTCCCGGACCTTCTTGGCGGGGCGTCATTTACGGATAGTCTCGGTCGGCTTCCTCCTGACGCTTGGCGTTCAGCTCCTCACGCATCCCCTCATTCAGGCGGGGCCGAAGGTTTGTGTGAAGACGTTGTTTTGGTTTAGGAATTCTTCGTATTTTTCAACGAGCGGTCTTAAGCGTTGCTCGGGCATGTTGGGGATGAGATCGTAGAGCAGGCAGCCCTGGCGGAACAGCGAATGGACGCGGCGTTTGACCGTGCTGGTTCTGAGCGATCGGTCCATGCCGAGGCTTTCGCCGGCGGCGCCGAGCAGCGTCAGCAGGAGGATCGCCAAGGCGTTGAGCAGCAGCAGACGGTCGCGCCGTTGCGGATCGCCGATGCGCAGGACGCTCAGGCCCATGCCGAACCGCAAATCCTTGGTGTCGCGGAACCCCGGCTCGATCGTCCACCGTTTGGCGTAGAGGTTGACGATCTGGGAGGCGCTCGCGGTCGCATCGCTGGCGGCCAGATGCCAAGCCTCCTTCATCCCCTTGGCGTGGACGCAGACCGCCGCGCCGACCTTGTGGCGGGCGGCGGTGAGTTCGGCGCCGCGCAGAAGGCAGGCGCGCCCTTTCTTGCCGACCCGGTCGGCGGCCAGGCGCGTCTCACCGTCCGCCGCGGTCACATGAACGTTGCCGCGAAAGCGGATGACGTAGCCGAAGCCGAGGCTTCCGAGGAATTCGAACAGTTTGACGTCGCCGAAGCCGCGATCGGCCAGGATCGTCACCGTCACGCCCTCGGGCAGGATCGCCTTCAAATGCGTCAGGCAGAGGTCTTCGAAGTCGTTGCGCTGGTCCTTCAGTTCGTCCTTGTCGACCGTCAGCCACAAGAGCGGCGTCGCCCGGCCGTGGCGCGTGATCAGGCTCAAAGCGAGCGTGGCCTGATTGTCGGCGTCGAAATCGGTCCAATCCATCGCCACGACGATCGCCTTGCGCCGGCCCACGACCTCGCGCGCCCATGGCGCGAACAGGTCCCATACGACGATCCCGGCGTTGCTCAGCAGGCGATCGACCTGTTTGATCGCGTGTCTGTCCATCAGACCGCGCGCTTGCGCCAGCGCATGCCCGATCACCGAAACGGCCAACGACGCCCCCGTCAGAACCCCCAGCGTCCCATTGGCCAGCGAAAGAATCCGCTTGGCGTGCAAGCTCCCCGAAAACGCGCGCTTCACAAAATCATGGACCAATTCCATCCGCTCGATCGACTTGCGCATGAGCCCCCGCCCGGCTGATTCGTGACCTCGCCACGCGCAGACTCGCCAATTCAGGCATTTTCAAGTCGTTCAAAATGAGGGGATTCAGTCGAATCTCATTGATCTCAAGCAGTTTCGCCGACGAGGTGTTCGGGATGCTGTTCCTTGAGCTGGGCCCGATCAAATTTGGGAACTTGTGCAAGTTTAAGAACGTGGATCCGACCGTCCAAGCGCTAATTGATAGAGCAATCTATCAAAGGATGAAACAGGCGTGGATTTAATTGCGTCTCGCCATCGTCGGGAGAACATGTCATGAAGCTGCATTACTATCCGGAAACGGACAGCCTCTACATCGAGCTGAGAGCTGCGCCGGGAGCCGAGACGCGCGAAGTCGCGCCGGGTCTCAACGTGGACCTGGATGCAGCCGGCGACGTCGTCGGCTTCGACATCGACGGCGCGTCCCGGCGCCTCGACCTGACGACGCTGGAGACGATCGCCCATCCGATAAAGACGCCGAGGGCTGGCGGCCGGGTTCGGACTGGGTTTACCGATGAAGCTACGAAGGCGTGAGGAAGTGGCAAGTCGAAAACTCGCGATTGCTTCCAGAAATTCGTCTAACTTGGCGCCGCCTCGCCGCACGCGTCGCGCCCATTCGCTCGCGAGTTTTCGGTATGCAATCAGTTGCTCGCGCTTCCAACCCTTGTCGTCGTGACTCAATGAAAAAGTTTCGATAACGAATATCCGATCGATCGCAATGCCCTCAAAGCAACTATCATGGTGGACGCGATTGCGGTTCCGCAATTCCCGGTCGAATATTTTGTCAAAGAGGTTGATAAATTTCCCGATCTTTAAGCTATGTTTTGGTTCCACAACTTTGATAGCCTTGAAGTATTTTCTTCATTCGCTCTCTGAATTCGTAGAACCTCCTGAAATTCATTTCACACATATTTGTAATATGCCCGTAGCGAGTCACGGGCAGTCCTCGAAAAGGGTATCTTCTGAAGTAATATTCGCATTCTTTCAGAGGAAAACGGTTTGTGAAGGCCGAGGTATTGAATTACCACCGCGTGTTGTTTTGCGAGTTCAGGCGACAAAACAAAATCGCCATCCCGCCGACCCAACGGCGATGGAAACGGTTCATCGAAATGGAGCGTGCGGGCGATCTGCGATTGCTTCCATTCCTTCCAGCCTGGTTCGTTCGCGAGGTCGATCATCCATCTCCTAATGGCGTCGGACATACGTTCTCTCTGAGTGCTCATTCGCAGATATTAGGACTTACCGTCAGCAAACGTACGACTCGCCCACAGCCAGGACGACATGGTTCTGCCATCACAGAGAGGTGCACGCGCACGCGCCTGCGTTCACCTGGGTGCGAACCAAAGTGGTGCAATTAGGCGGCGAGATTTTGTGAGTTTTGGGGGCTGTTCTGGTTGGCTACGGGGACGGCGGTTCGGCCGAGGTTTTTCCAATAGGCGTTCCAGTCGCCGTTTATTCGGGTTATCCGCAAAGCGAGCATGTATTCCGCGTGCTCGACGCGCCACCAGGCGCCGGGCCGCTTGAGACGTTGTTGGGCGACGTAGCGATGCGCGCTTTCGATTTCGCCCGATCCGATCGGCAGTCCCTCGGCCAGCGCCTGTCGATAGTTCAACTGGTTCTTGCGGCTGCTCAAATAACGATGGCATCGGCGCACCGGCGCTTGTTCGTCGTCGACTTCAGGCGCTTCGCAATGACCGACGAGCGACCGCAATGTCATCTCGAGACGCCCGTCTCTGAGCGCGTCCTTCTGCGCCTCGATCCAGGTTTCCCGCGCGGCGGCGTCGGGCGCGATCGCTTCGGCGGCGGCGCTCAAATACTCGCAAACATGATAGAAATCGATCAGGTAGCTGCCTTGATCGCCAAATTGCTCCTCGACTTGGCCCACAATCCATGGCGCGCCATCGCCGACCGCGTGGACCCGCGAGTTCGCCCCGAAGCCGGCGCGAACCGCGCAGGCCAGCAGTTGCCGCCCGGCCGCCTCCGCGCCGCCCTCGATCGAGCCGGCGTAGACCGGCGTCCGGCTCCCCTGGGCGTGCGCCAGCGAAAGCTTCGCCTCTCGCCACGACAGGTTCTTGCCCTTGCGTTTGTCTTTCTCATCCCGACCCGGCTCGACGATCGGAACCATGCCGCCGTCAGTTTCCACGACGATCGGCTTACTGAGGCCTGGACCTTCCGGAAATTCCAAATCCGCTCGACCGGCTTCGAACATCGACTGGGCATGGGCGAACGTGATCCGCTGGATCGTGCTCTCCCCAATCTCGAAGCCGTAATGCTCCCGCAGCTTGCTTCGAACTTGCGCGAAGGGTTGATCGGCGGCGAAGTCGACGATGACGCGTTGCAAGGGGCGCGAACAGCCCGAGGGGCTGACTTTCGCGCTGCGCAGAAACGGGCGCACACGCTCGTTCTTGAACCGATATTGCGGCTCCTGGACCTCTATCTCGCCGAATTTCGTATGCCAGCGGACTTTTTTTCACCTTGGCGATGCATCTGAGGTTGCTGACGAATTTCCCTCTCCGTCACCTCCGCCTGCCTCTCCGCCCAGCCCAGCAGCGCTTCGCGTCCCAAACGCCGCGTCTCCTCGACCAACCGCTCTTCCGCAGCGTCCGCCTCCTTCAAATCGCCTTCGCTATTCTCTACCGTCAGGGCTATCGACGCGACACGGTTTCGAACGTCAGGATGGCTGCGCAAAAAGGCAAACAGCGCTTCATCGCTCAAATCCGCGCCCGTCATCAGCTTCGTCCTCCCAAATCACCTCCGACAAAGCTTACTCCGCATCGAGTTGAATTGCACCCCGTTCACCCCGGCCAAAACCCGCTGTCCAAAACTTCTTCGACTGTCCACGGGCATGCGTCGGGAAAGGTCGACCCTGCGAGCCCCGTCTCCGCGACCGCTTCACGCCATGCGCCGCGATAGGCGGAGGCGAGCGCCTGGGGAACGAGAGGCTTGAGGCTCGGGTTGTCGTCGAGATGTTCAGCGATGCGGTCGCGCTGGACCCAGATGCTTGCTTCCCAGCTCGGGCCGCGCTTGCTCGGTTGATAGCGCCATTGGAGAAGGTGCAGCAGGAGGACGTCCAACCGGTTGGTCAGCTCGCGCTTCTCGGTCCTGCCCATGCTGTCGATTTCCTCGGCGATATGCTCGATGTCGGCCGCCGCGAGCTTGCCGGCGCGCAGGAGTTCAGCCTGCTCACGGCTCCAGGCGTAGAAATCGCGATCGTAGAGCGGGCTCTTCACGGACATGGGCGGAAATTAGCGGCTTCGGGGCGGAGCGTCCATCGAAGAGGTCGCCTACGTCCCCGCCATGATCTTGCCGCGCGCCGCGCTGGCGAGAAACGCCGATCGGCTGAGACCGCGCGCTTTGGCGGCGGCGTCGATCGCTTCCAGAAGCGCGGCGTCGAAACTCACGTTGGCGCGGACGGTTCGGCCGGAGTCGAGGAGAAGCGGGATCATGACGGCGCTTTCGCCCTCGGCGATTTCGCCCGAAGCCATGATTTCGGTCAAAGACATGGGTTGGGGCAGGGCGAAACCGCCCTCGCGCCTGTGCGCCGCCACGTCGCGCAGGGCCTCGGCGGCGTTCGCAATAGCCGCCTCGGGCGTTTCCCCGCCGCCGACGCACCCAGGAATGTCCGGAATGCGGACGCCCCAGACGTCGCCGCCGCCGTCGAGAACGCCAACGTAATAGGTCATCGCCTCGCGCCTCACGTTACAGCCAGCCTGCCGCCTTCGCTATCGACCGCGCGACGCCGGGCGACAACTCGCGATGGCGGGGAACGACGATCATCATCTCGAGACGCTCCTTATTCACGAAGCGATCGTGGCTACCTCCGCCAATGTTGGTCCAGCCGTCGGCTTTGGACGATCGACAATCTTCCGGGCGTTCGTCTCGACCTTGGTCATCGCCACGGCCCCTGGTGCGAATAATACCTACTTTACGCCGCCGGGCAAGCTAAATGCGCAAAATATTGCGCAACATGGAGGCACTCGAATCGTCGCAGTTGGCCTTCGCCGCGCAATTCCCGCCCGCGTCCGCCCCGACATGCGCATCGTCGTCGCCGACGATTTCGAGAAGCTGGAGGACCGGCTCACCGGGATGCTGAAGATCTGCGGGAGATCGCGGGGAGGAGGGGGGTCGCCAATTTTGCGGCGGCCACGAACATTGATCACAGGAACACTGCGGTCATTTCCACTAGCGGAGACTTGGCGTGAACCGAGCGTTACCCCTTAATCAAGAATTCAATTTTAGGAATTTCCATCTTGATTATTGCTTCGAATTCAATTGTTTGGCTCGTCGCTATTTCAAATGGGTGAATTAGCGAGCACGTTACCGGCGATGAGGTAGACGATGGCTTTGAGGTTTCGTTTGGTTCGGTAGCCCTTGGCCTTGCGCTTGGCGGCCTGGACATTGCCGTTGATCGCCTCCAGGGGGCCATTGGAAAGGCCGGTGGCGATCGATCTGAGGATGCCTTCCGACTTGGCGGTGATCGTCTTGGCCAGCTTCTTCATCGGCGCGAGGTCGCAGCTTGAACCCAGGCGTTCCAGCGGTCGAGGAAACGGCGAGCCGATTTGACGCTCATCGTGAACAGCTGTTGCAGGTTCATGCGGATCTGCATCGCTTGGATGGTGTCCAGGTTCTGCGCTTCCAACCGAGACAGCGCCTCCTTTTCCTCCTGCGTCAGACGATCGACGTTCTTCAGGAAGATGTAGCGCCGGCCCTTGATATGGAAGTTGTTCCGCGCCTCCTCGCGCCGCACCTGGTCGACGGCCTCGTTGGCGAGTTTGATGACGTGAAATTTGTCGAACGTGATCTCGGCGTTCGGCAAGTTCTCTTTGATCCCCGCCTCGAATGCAGCCCCCATGTCGATGCTGGCGTCGGTCACCGCCTCGCACCGGCCGCCATGCGCCTCGAGGAAATCCGCGAATTCCTTCACGGTCGCCGCGTCCTTGCCGTCGGCGACGTAGACGACCTTGCGCCGCGCCATGTCAACGAACAGGCTGATGTAGTCGTGGCCGCGCCGCGCCGAAGTCTCGTCGGCGGCGATGCGCTGCACCCGCGACAAATCCAGCTTCTCCACCGCCCGCCAGACGTAGTGTTCGACGATGCGCCACAAGCGCGTGTCGTGCTCGCCGAGCCGCTCGGCCGCATTGGCGATCGGCATCGTCTTGGCCAGCGCCAGCACATAGGCCTCGAACAGCAACGTGAAACCCGATCCCGCGCGAGCCCACGGCGTCGCCACCTTGCGCACGCCGCACTCCGGACACGTCACCCTCGGCGTGCGCGCGTGCAACAGCGTGCGATGCTGGAAGAAATCCAGATGCCGCCAGGTCTCCTCCTTCGTGTCATGAACCGCGCACCCGTCGCGCCCGCACTGGGCACAGGCGAACCGACTCCCCCGCGGAAAATCAACGTATAAATTGAGCCGACCGTCCACCGCGTCGAACTCGCTGCGCGTCACCGTCCACGGCGACGAAAAACCAAGGGCCAACTGGAAAAGATCGGTGTCCTGCATCCCCCCAGGCTAAATGCGATCCCCCCTTAGCGATCACTAACCCGCCCCCAAATTCCGACTTACCCACTCCTTTCAGCGAAGCCAATTGTTTCAAGTGGGGCAGCGAGCACCTTTTCGTTTGTAAGAGAGACGGAGGCCAAAAGCCCCTAATGAGAAACTAGGTATTTTCGTGCGCGCGAAGGCGGATATTGCATTTGTCTCAAAGTCGCTTGCGATCGGCGCGGTGGACAGTCCGAATAGACTGAACGTTGCCTGAAGGACGCGACGCTTCCTGACTACGTTCTGGTCCAACGAATTGCGTACAAAGTTGCTGAAATCATTTAATTGCTTGTCAATCGCGGTGGTAAGGTAAGCGTCCGCACCCCGCGCCGAGAGATCGTCGATCGTCTGCAGATAACTGAGGCATTCGGTCTCGAAGCTATCACGATAACCTTTCTGCTTATCTTTTGATGCAAGTTTGATCGTAGACGCAAAACGTTCATAACTATTGAAGAGTTTTGTAAGAGCAATGTTGATAGGAATATAAACTTCCGCAGTCAGTTTACGGGCGTTTTCGATGTCCATCCAAGTTAGCGCGCGCTCCCCTCTCCCGTTCGGGAGAGGAGCCGGGGTTGAGGGTCCGCGCGGTCGAACGGAAGCTGGAATTCCACGGCAATGCGCCTCAAAACATCGTCAGGTCGTCGAGAACCTCTTGGTTGCCGAACCGAATGACATGCATGCCGGCGGCCTCCAACGCTTTCGTGCGCTCTTCGTCATACTCGCCCTGCCAGCTAATATCCTCGCAAGGCAAACAGTCGCGAGGTTCTTGTTTTATGAGAGAGAAGCTCGTTCGTCCGACTGCTAGCGAGGACCTACGTATCGGCCGCGGGATCTCCGCTAATCCGGACGCCGCTCCCGATCTGTCGGAACCGGTCGCAGGAATCGTCGGACGCCTGGGCGCCCCTGAAACCGGACCGCAAGATCTCGGTGACGCTGCGGCTCGATCGCGATGTGGTCGAGCGGTTCAAGGCGACGGGCGGGGGCTGGCAAACGCGCATCAACGCGGCGCAGAAAAAGAGCATTGCCCGCCGCGCTGGGCGAATGCGGTCGACTGACGCCGATTGCTACGCGACTGCTGGCCCTTCCGGGCAATCGGCGCAAATCATCTGATCTGTCGGTTGACCCCGCTTTCCCAGCTTGGCGAGGCCGACGCCTTCGTCGCGGCAGGACCCAAAGCCGCCTGTCCCGAATCGGAACGATCCGCTTGACGTCAGCGGCGCCGCACTTGCGACCGCCGGCGCGGGACTTGCGCAGGCGAGAAGACGTGAGATGCGCCATGGGGGACGTGATCGTCGAGATCGTAGACCGGCTGATTGCCGCCGAGGAAAAGATGCTGGACAGCGAGGATTACGACTGGCCGACGTCGCGGGCGGCGCTCGAAAATTCCTCGCCGACCTCGAGGTGCGATCGCTCGGCCACCCGGACCTCAAGCGGTTGCGCTGGTTCATCGCGATCAGCGATGAGGCATGGAAAGCCCGCCTGCGAAGCAAGAACGGATAGCCGCTGTTCGGCGGCTGTCGGAGCTTGCTTACGGAAATCGAGACCGGGGGGGGGAACTCCTGTTGGTGAACATGGAAAGCCATGTTGGGTTCGCCACTTAGCGGGCCTTGCTCTGGGTCACTCGAAAGAAGCGCAGATTCCGGCCGGGCCGGTGCGAAAGATTGCCTCGCCGACAGGGAGGACAGGGGTCCGGGCTGTCGGGCGGAGAGGGACCAAGTTTGAAGCGGTCCCCAAGCTGCTCAACGAAAAAATTTGTTGCCAAGGGCGCGAACATGTTCTATGTATGTTCTCGGGCTGCCTTTCTGAAGGAGACCGCCGCTTGGCCGGTTCCGTCGAAACCGTTTCGCCTGCCGTCCCTCGCAACCGATGCGCCGGGCGCTTGGCAAGGACCAGCCGGGAAGAGCCGGTCGTCGATCTGTTGAAGCGCGTCGCTTCCGTCGCCCGGAGCGCGGCGCGGGAGCGCGTGACAGCGAGGCGAATCGGAAGGAAACGGCGCCGGCCGCAACCTGTCATCGCGAGGACCCCCGGGTCTCCGCCGGGGGGGACGCGGCGATCAGAGTCCGTTCTTCACCCTTTGGGTCGCTTCCCCGCAGGTCCAAACCCCGGGGATCGCGATGACGAATTCTCGTCGCGGCAGGGCCGTCACAAGTCCTTTTTTGACTTGGATCGCTACTAACCCGTTGAAAAGCCCCGATTTGGACGGTCGCGGTAGGGACAGGGATTTCTCCCTACCCCGCACAGATCCCGGCATGCGTTTCACATTCCCGAACAAAACTCGGGCCGCGCGTGACGCTGACCGATTTTGCGGCCTGCGGCGGCTTCGAGGGTCACGATCGGGTCTTGTCGGTCACCTCCTCGTCTTCGCCTTCGCGCAAGGCGAGTCTCGTGGGAATCGCATGCAACCGGCGCAAGTCTTGTCGGTCTCAACCGCGCGCGGGTCATCATCGCCGCGGCATCGGAGGCGGCCGGTCATGACCTCCGGGCTGGGAAACGGACGGTTTTGGTTCATCCGGCCGGTCCGTGCGCCAGCGCCCGGACCCGTCGCCGGGCGTCGAGGATCGTCGCCAGCGCTTGCGCTCCGCCGCCGACGCGAATGATCAACTGGCGGGCATGGCTGACGACGCGTCCAGGCAGGCCGATCAGGTGGAACCGCAGCGCCTTCATGCGCTTTTCCGCCCAGCTTTCGCCGAGCGCCAAGCGCTTCAACGCCGCGTTCAGATTGAACGCCAGTATCGCCAGCGCCCACCAGCAGCGTTGGTCCCGAACAGCCCTGACGGCATCTGTCCGCCGGCCAGATCGGATTTCATCGCCGAATGCGCCTCCTCGCTCTTGCCGCAACGCTCCCGCAACCACCAGATCACCCCGTCGCCCGGACCCTGCCGGTTACGCCCTCCGGCGCCGCTCCGCGCGGCCTTGTTCGGGCGCTTCACCGGTACTACGAGGCTCGTCCAACTCCTCGCCTGCTCCGCGGCAGCTTCGGCTCCTCGCCTTCCTGCCGCGGCCCGGGATCGCTGCAGCGACTGCGGGCCAGACAAGGTCTCCCGGGTCCGACGCGATCCTTTCGTGCGTGATGTGGTCTTCGACCACGGCAGAGCGTCAGTCCCTCGCATAACGGGACCGCACATGTTGCCTTCGACGTTCCTTACCGTCTCGGCCTCTGCGTCGATTTGGCTTTCGCGGCTCAATAGCACACCCCACACGATCGCTGTGTACGCTTCGCAGCCGCCGTCGCCGACGACCACGCAACACTCGCTACCGGGCGCCCGATACGGCTTACCCGAGCCGGTCTTCCACCGGCAGGACCGCGCCAGCCTCCTGGCGCACAAGGAATCCAAGAAAATCCAAGCCCGTTCTCTTGGTCCGGCTTAGACAGGTTCGGTTCGGCTTGGAGGAATTTGGCCCGAGGCGTTACGGCGTCAGCCGTTCGCTCCTGGCGCGCCCCTCGACGCGAGTGGACGAAGCCCGTCGCGGGGGACGCAGTGAGATCCGCCTTGGGAGGCAACCAGCGCCTGTGGCGCGCCATTATCGGTGAAAATGGGGCGGCGCGGGCCGATTTGTCGGAGCCTTCAGCACCCCTGGGCTATTTTCATAGCATTACAGTCGCCCGGAAATGGCGCCGCAAGGGCTTGAAAAGACGGATTCCGCGCCCGGAAATGGTATGGCCCCGGAGCTTCAGACCTGCAAGATCTGGCGCCAGGACGCGCGGCTGGCCGAATGCGACTCCGGGTCGCGCGGACAGAGCGAAAACGCGCCGAAATTGCAGTTTTTGGCGCCCAAGCCTTTGAAATCGCCCTCGCGCCGCCGGAACGAGCGCCTCCGGAAACCGCACGGTCCTCGGCGGCGCCGCGGGCGTCTCGCGTCGCGTGCCGTCGAGGCCAAGGGCGACGAAGCTGACTCAGGCGAGCATCGACATCGCGATCTTGAAGAAGAACCGGGGTCAAAAACCGCCGCCCTATCGCTCTCCGACCTCCTCGGCCTCGGCCGTCTCGTTGCAGACGCGGCGGAGGGGCTGACCGGCCTCGTCGAGCACATGCACAATTCAGTGCTCGATACGCCGGGCTTCGCCCCGCTTGGGCAGGGCGTCACCGGCGGCGTCACGCGGCTCGTCTACGGCGGGGTCCGCGGCGCCTTCCGGCTGACCGGCTCGGGCGTCGGCGCCGCTGCGGCGCTCGTCGCCTCGGAGCGAGACGATCGCCCGGTGTCGCGCGGGCTGGAGATTGCGCTCGCCGCCCTCAACGGAATCGTCGGCGACCATCTCGCCGAGACCAAGAATCCGCTGGCGCTCGCGATGCGCTTTCGCCGCGACGGACGGCCGCTCACGCTTGAGCGGCGCGCGCTTTCCGAGGCGTTCCCGGACGCCACGGGCAAGCTCGCGGTGCTGGTGCATGGGCTCCGCATGAGTGACCTGGAGTGGACAAGGGCGGACCACGACCATGGCGCGGCGCTCGCGCGAGAGCTCGGCTATACGCCGGTCTATCTATCCTACAATTCAGGCCTGCATATCTCTATCAACGGCCGCGCCTTCGCCGCGTCGCTCGAGGCGCTCGTCGCCGAATGGCCGGTCGAACTGGAAGATTTCGTCGTCATCGGTCACAGCATGGGCGGGCTTGTCGCCCGTAGCGCCTGCCGATACGCCGAACAGGGAGGGCTTGCCTGGCGGAAAAAGCTGAACAAGCTCGTCTTTCTCGGCACGCCGCACCACGGCGCGCCGCTGGAGCGCATCGGCAACTGGGTCGACGCCGTCCTTGACAAGACGCCCTATGCGGCCGCCTTCGGGCGGCTCGGCAAGATCCGCAGCGCCGGCGTCACCGACTTGCGCTACGGGAACCTGATGGACGAGGATTGGCAGGGCCGCGACCGGTTCGCCCGCGAACCCGAGGACGCGCGCCGCCCCGTTCCGCTGCCCAAGGGCGTCGCCTGCTACGCCATCGCCGGCGCGACCGCTGCATCGCGCGGGGGCATCGAGGACCGGCTCGTCGGCGACGGTCTCGTCCCCGTGGCGAGCGCGCTCGGCCGCCACAAGGACTCCGCGCGCGATTTGCAGATTCCCGCCGGCCGGCAATGGGTCGCCGGCGAGACGGGACACCTTGATTTGCTCAGCCGCCGCGACGTTTACGAGCGGATCGCCCGCTGGCTGGAACGAGACGGGTCAAGCGGGCGGAACTCAGGCCCGCCCATTAATACATTTACTGCAAGTAAGACAAACCGATGGCCATACTTTCGGTCGCCGGCGCGCGCATTGTCTTGCCCGTCTGCGCGCCGAGGCTAAACCGGGTCGCAAGCCCTTGAGTCCCTGAAGGCAAACGTTTGAGCTGCGCGAGCGAGCGGTCCGAACGTGTGCGGCGCTAGATGGTCAGCCGAATAGCGAAGGTTCCGGTCTTCGCCTCGTCGTGGCCGCCCGGCTCGGCGAGCCTGAGCCTCGTCACCATCGCGCCGCGCGGGC
The DNA here is from genome assembly GCA_963768555.1 of uncultured Alphaproteobacteria bacterium. Classification (GTDB taxonomy): domain Bacteria; phylum Pseudomonadota; class Alphaproteobacteria; order Rhizobiales; family Beijerinckiaceae; genus Roseiarcus. The sequence goes on along the minus strand of CAVYIZ010000089.1, from coordinate 58,507 downwards.
CCCGCCGCATCTCGGCCAGCAGCGCCTCAATGTGGGCTGGCGCTCCCACGACCAACGCCTCGACCGAGCCGTCGGCGCGGTTGCGCACCCAGCCCGAGACGCCAATTCTCAGCGCCGCGCGGCGGACGAAATCGCGGTAGCCGACGCCCTGGACAAAGCCTTCGACGATGACGCGGCGGACGTGGTTCTTCTCTTCCAGCATGCGCGCCGCTTTATCACGCCGCGGACGGCGAGCCGAACCGCGGCTCGGCCGGAGGCGGGAGGATTGCCCGCCGAGCGCCTCCCGTTTATAGGCATGCCCCATCGCTTACGCCGATTGGTATCGGCGAGTGAGCCTTGGAGCCAATATGATTTACGTCACCTTTCCCGACGGCGCGGAGCGCGCCTACGAATCCGGCGTCTCCGGCCTCGACATCGCCAAGTCGATCTCTCCCTCCCTCGCCAAGCGCACGGTGGCGGCGATCCGCGACGGCGAACTCGTCGATCTCGCCGACCCGGTCGAGAAGGACGCGACGCTCGAACTCATCTCCCGCGACGATCCGCGCGCCCTCGAACTCATCCGGCACGACGCCGCGCATGTGCTCGCCGAAGCGGTGCAGTCGCTTTGGCCGGATACGCAGGTGACAATCGGGCCGGTGATCGAGAACGGCTACTACTACGACTTCTACCGCCCTGAGCCGTTCACGCCCGAGGATTTCCCGGCGATCGAGAAGCGCATGCGCGAGATCATCGCCCGCGACGAGCCGTTCAGGAAGACCGTCGTCTCGCGCGACGAGGCGAAGAGCTTCTTCGAGCGGAAGGGCGAGGCCTTCAAGGTCGAGCTCATCGACGCCATTCCGCCCGGCGAGGACGTCAAGCTCTACAGCCAGGGGGAGTGGACCGACCTCTGTCGCGGGCCGCACATGACCTCGACCGGCAAGGTCGGCGACGCCTTCAAGCTGATGAAGGTCGCCGGCGCCTACTGGCGCGGCGATTCGACGAAGCCGATGCTGTCGCGCATCTACGCGACCGCCTTCGCCAAAAGGGAAGAGCTCGACGCCTACTTGAAGCAGCTCGAGGAGGCCGAGCGGCGCGACCACCGCAAGCTCGCCCGCGAAATGGACCTCTTCCACTTCCAGGAGGAGGGGCCCGGCTCGATCTTCTGGCATCCCAAGGGCTGGACGCTCTTCCAGACGCTCGTCGCCTACATGCGCCGGCGTCTCGCCAACGACTATCAGGAGGTCAACGCGCCGCAACTCCTCGACAAGCGGCTATGGGAGATTTCCGGCCACTGGGGCTGGTATCGCGAGAGCATGTTCATGGCGCGGCCCGCCGGCGAGGACGCGGAGAGCCAGGACGATCGCATCTATGCGATCAAGCCGATGAACTGTCCGGGCCACGTGCAGATCTTCAAGAACGGCTTGCGCAGCTACCGCGAGCTGCCGCTGCGCCTCGCCGAGTTCGGCGCGGTGAACCGCTACGAACCCTCGGGCGCGCTGCACGGCCTGATGCGCGTCCGGTCCTTCACCCAGGACGACGCCCATATCTTCTGCACCGAGGAGCAGCTTGCGGAGGAATGCCACAAGATCAACGAGCTGATCCTTTCCGTCTACAGCCACTTCGGCTTCGACAAGATCGTGGTCAAGCTGTCGACCCGACCGGACAAACGCGTCGGAACGGACGCCATGTGGGATCACGCCGAAGCGGTGATGAGCCGCGTGCTCGACGAGATCCGGGCGCGCCACGGCAACATCGTGACGACGAGTCTCAACCCCGGCGAGGGCGCCTTCTACGGCCCGAAGTTCGAATACGTGCTGCGCGACGCGATCGGCCGCGACTGGCAATGCGGCACGACCCAGGTCGACTTCAACCTGCCGGAGCGGTTCGGCGCATTCTACATTGCCGCCAACAGCGAGAAGACGACGCCAGTCATGGTCCATCGAGCGATCTGCGGCTCGATGGAGCGCTTCATCGGCATCCTGCTCGAGCACTACGCCGGCCATCTGCCGCTGTGGCTGGCCCCGGTCCAGATCGTCGTTTGCACGATCACCAGCGAGGCCGACGATTTCGCGTTGCGCTTCGCGACCAAGGCCAGGAAGAGGGGCCTGAAAGTCGAGACCGACCTGCGCAACGAGAAGATCAATTACAAGGTGCGCGAGCACTCGCTGGCGAAAGTCCCGGTCCTCATAGCCGTCGGCCGCAAGGAGGCGAGCGAGAATACGGTGTCGGCGCGGCGTCTGGGGTCGAACGCGCAGACGTCGATCGGCGCGGTCGAGGCGATCGAGGCGCTGGCGAACGAGGCGCGGCCGCCGGACTTGCGGGATTAAGCAGGCGGCACCGGTCCTTAGGGCTGGCGACAACAATGATTGCGCCGCGGGGGCCTCTCTCTGAGCCCGTCTATTCTTCCGACAGGCGAGGCGAAGCCGCAACTCCTCTGCGGTACGCTGCAACGCCGAGCCCTCCGAAACCAAGCAGCATCAGCGTCCACGTGGGGAGTTCCGGAACGCCGGGACCATAGGCCGCCCCCTGGATCGTGAAGGCGGTCGCCTTTATGCCAGGGGTAAAGTACTCGTGGAGGTTATTGATCTGGAACGCAGTCGTGTCTGCGGCGTTTTCCGTCCCTATGTAGAACGAATATGCGCTCGAGTCATCGAGGTTGTTCTGCAGGCCGATCCAGTATTGATGTCCTGACGAAAGGTCGATGTTGAGTCCTGTCAAGGTCACGGTCGTCTGCGTGTACACGCCCCAAGGATTGGAAAGTTGCGTGTTTACGCCTTGTGTCGTGCCCGAGAACGCGGGGACGGCGGACCAACCTCCGGCAGGATCGCTCGTCTAAATCCACCAGTTGGTGCTCACGTAATCGGCCGGCGAGAAATATCCTCCGGTGGCGTCGTTGGGGGTGGCGAAGTTGGAGTTGTAGGTGAAACCGGTCACCTGGGCCGAAGAAGAAAGCGTGAAGGCATCCATCCGTCGCCGCTGGAAAGGCTGAGCGTCGGAGTGTTGGAGTTGGCCGTCACGGTCGAGCCCACTGGACTGCCGTTCGTGTACAGAGTTTGCACGCCCGTATGAGCTGAACCTCACGCATCCCCTCATTCAGGTGGGGCCGAAGGTTTGTGTGAAGACGTTGTTTCGGTTTAGGAATTCTTCGTATTTTTCGACGAGCGGTCTTAAGCGTTGCTCGGGCATGTTGGGGATGAGATCGTAGAGCAGGCAGCCCTGGCGGAACAGCGAATGGACGCGGCGTTTGACCGTGCTGGTTCTGAGCGATCGGTCCATGCCGAGGCTTTCGCCGGCGGCGCCGAGCAGCGTCAGCAGGAGGATCGCCAAGGCGTTGAGCAGCAGCAGACGGTCGCGCCGTTGCGGATCGCCGATGCGCAGGACGCTCAGGCCCATGCCGAACCGCAAATCCTTGGTGTCGCGGAACCCCGGCTCGATCGTCCACCGTTTGGCGTAGAGGTTGACGATCTGGGAGGCGCTCGCGGTCGCATCGCTGGCGGCCAGATGCCAAGCCTCCTTCATCCCCTTGGCGTGGACGCAGACCGCCGCGCCGACCTTGTGGCGGGCGGCGGTGAGTTCGGCGCCGCGCAGAAGGCAGGCGCGCCCTTTCTTGCCGACCCAGTCGGCGGCCAGGCGCGTCTCACCGTCCGCCGCGGTCAGATGAACCTAAATACCGCAGGGGTGCGATCCAAAGTGATGCAATCATGCTGCGGATTTTTGTGATAGGGAGGGGCGGTTTTGATTTGCGGGCGAGCTGTTTTGGCCGCGCTTGCTCCAATAGGCGTCCCAGTCGCCGTTGATACGGGTGACGCGCAGGGCGAGCATGGCGTCGGCGCGCTCGACGCGCCACCAAGCTCCTGGCAGCTTCAGGCGCTTCTGTGCGATATAGCGATGCGCGCTTTCGATCTCTCCGGAGCCGATCGGCAGATCCCTGGCCAAGGCGTCACGATAGTCGAGTTGGTTTTTCCGACCGCTCAAATAGCGATGGCAAGTTCGGACGGGAGCTTGATCGTCGGCCAACTGCGGGGGCTCCAAGTGACGAGCGAGCGCCTGCAGCGTCTTCTCCAAATGCCCTGTCTTGAGAGCCTCCTTTTGCGCCTCCATCCAGGCCTCTTTCGCGGCGGCGTCTGGCGCAATCGCCTTGACGGCGGCGCTCAAATATTCGCAAACATGATAAAAATCAATCAAATAGCCGCCTTGTGGGCCGAATTGCGCTTCCACCTGACCCACGATCCAGGCCGCTCCGTCCCCGACCGCGTGAACGCGGGAATCGGCGCCGAAGCCGGCTCGAACCGCGCATCCGAGAAGTTGCCGTCCGGCGGTTTCGACACCGCCCTCGATCGCGCCGGCATAGATTGGCGTCCGGCTCCCCTTGGCGTGCGCGAGAGAAATCTTGGCTTCTCTCCACGACAGCGTCTTGCCTTTGCGCTTGTCCTTCTGGCGGGCGTCCGGCTCCACGATGGGGATCATGCCGCCATCGGTTTCAGCAACAATGTCCTTGTGACGCCCTGGCGCTTCGGGAAAATCTAGCGAGATCTTGCCGGCTTCGAACATGTTTCCGGCATGGCCGAGTGTAACCCTCTGGATCGTGCTCTCTCCGATCTCGAAGCCGTAGTGCTCGCGCAACTTGGCGCGCGCCAGAGCGAAAGGCTGATCCGCGGCGAAGTCGACGATCGCGCGCTGTAGTGGGCCTGAACAACCCCGAGAAACGACTTTCGCGCTGCGCATGAACGGGCGAACGCGCTTCTCTCGAACCGGTATTGCGGCTCTAAGACCGCGACCTCGCCGAATTTCGTATGCCAGCGGAGCTTTTTTTTACCTTGGCGATGCATCTGAGCTTGTCGACGAATTTCTCGTTCCGTCGCTTCGACCTGGTTCTCGGCCCATCCCTGCATCGCTCTTGTATCGAGCATTGACCTCCCGCCCCAACAGCCGCATCTCCTCCACGATCCGCTCCTCGACCGCATCGGCCTCCTTGAAGTTTCCCTCGCTGTTCTCTATCGCCCCAATTATCGACGCGAATTGATCGCGAAGACCAGGGTGCGCCTTGAGACTGGCCAAAATCGCCTCGTCGCTTAGTGTAGCGGCCGTCATCTGTTAAATTCCCATCCGTTTCCAAATCCGAACCTTACTCCGCATCACTTTGAATCGCACCCATACCGCAGTTGAGATTTTGCGAGTGGATTCGAATCGCGCATTCTCAAGGGTATGACGCGCGATTCTTCCCGCTCATCGGCTCACCCACCCGGTGAACAATCCTTGGTTGTCGGGAGCGAGCCGCCCGGAGGCGTCGACATCGACAGCTTCTTTGGGCCGGTCCGTGTCGAATGGGACCATGAGGCGGCGATGACGCCGCTCGGCCAGCTCCCGTTCTTCATCCATTTCCTCAAAGCGACCGGGTTGTTCGACGCCTTCGTCGTCGACTGTCCGCTGCGCTACGGCAGTCCCAACGCCCCGAAGAAGCGCGACATTCTCGGCACGGCGATGTTCTCCATGCTCGCTGGCCACAAGCGTTACGCCCATATCGCGGCGCTGCGCTGCGACGCCGTCTTGCCCGAGCTGCTTGGCATGGAAAAGATCGTCAGCGAGGATGCGGTAAGGCGCGCTTTCAAGGCGATCGACGAGAAGGAAGGCGCGACATGGCTGCGCCAGCATCTTGCATTTTGCGTCGAGCCGCTGCTCGCCGAGCCCTGGATCCTGGACGTCGATACGACGATCAAGCCGCTCTATGGCCATCAGGAAGGGGCGGTCTTGGGCTACAACCCCAAGAAGCCCGGGCGTCCGAGCCATTGCTACCACACCTACTCGATGGCTTCGACGCGTCTCGTTCTCGATGTCGACGTCTGTCCCGGCGACGAGCATGCATCCAAACATAGCGCGCCGAGCTTATGGGCGCTGCTCGATCGCTTGCCGCGCGACTTGTGGCCGGCGCTGTTGCGCGGAGACTCGGGCTTCGGCAACGAGGGGATCATGCGCGAGGCCGAGGCGCGCGGCTTGCCGTATCTGTTCAAGCTGCGCCTGACCGCCAACGTCAAGCGTATGATCGAGAAGCTCGCCGGCGCGCGCGAATGGGTTTGCGCCGGCCAAGGCTTCGAGGCCAAGGAGAGCGCCGTTCGCTTGACGGGCTGGAGCCGGGAGCGGCGGGTGATCGTGCTGCGTCGGCGTCTCAAAGGCGCTTTGGGGCTTGCGCAAAGCGACGAAGACGGGACGCCGCAGCTTTCCTTCACCGAGATCGGCGAGGCGACAGAAGTCTACGAATATTCGGTTCTGGTCACCTCGCTCGAGGAAGAAACTGAAGCGTTCGGCCAGCTCTATCGCGATCGCGGCGATGGAGAAAATATTTTCGATGAAATGAAGAACCAATGGGGCTGGGGCGGCTTCACGACGCATGATCTCGCGCGCTGCCGCCTTGCGGCGCGGCTGCTCGCGCTGTTTTACGACTGGTGGAACATTTTTGTGCGTCTCGCCGAACCGGGTCTGCACCGCGAGGCGATCACCAGCCGGCCCCTGTTTCTTTCCGCCATCGCGACGCGCACGCGGCACGCGCGCCAAACGACGATCCGCGTGACGAGCTCGCACGCCAGGGCCAAGCCAGCCGCCAAGGCGCTCGCGGCTGTAGCCGAGTTCCTACGAGGCTTGGCTGAAAATGCGGAGCAGTTGACGCGCCTGCAAAAATGGCGGGCGATCCTCTCGCGCGCCTTCAAGGCGTTCCTCAAAGGTCGATTGTTGCGCCCGCCGCCTCTCGCGCCAAGCTGACGCAACCAGAGCGCGCAAAATCGCAGAACGCCGCTACTCAAGCCGACCAACTGCGGTTTTTAGGTTGAACGTTGCCGCGAAAGCGGATGACGTAACCGAAGCCGAGGCTTTCGAGGAATTCGAACAGTTTGACGTCGCCGAAGCCGCGATCGGCCAGGATCGTCACCGCCACGCCCTCGGGCAGGATCGCCTTCAAATGCGTCAGGCAGAGGTCTTCGAAGTCGTTGCGCTGGTCCTTCAGTTCGTCCTTGTCGACCGTCAGCCACAGGAGCGGCGTCGCCCGGCCGTGGCGCGTGATCAGGCTCAAAGCGAGCGTGGCCTGGTTGTCGGCGTCGAAATCGGTCCAGTCCATCGCCACGACGATCGCCTTGCGCCGGCCCACGACCTCGCGCGCCCATGGCGCGAACAGGTCCCATACGACGATCCCGGCGTTGCTCAGCAGGCGATCGACCTGTTTGATCGCGTGTCTGTCCATCAGACCGCGCGCTTGCGCCAGCGCATGCCCGATCCCTGAGCTGGACCCCGGATTTAGGACCATTGGCTAAGGTGTGAAATGTCCTGCTCTGTCGCAACCGATGGAGCGAGGAATGACGAAGTCACGCAAGAAGTTTGATGCGGCGTTCAAGGCGAAGATTGCGCTTGAGGCGCTGCGCGAGGATGCGACGGTTCCGGAACTGGCGAAGCGGCACGGGGTGCATCCGAACCAGATTTATGCCTGGAAGAAGCAGGTTCTCGACAATGTCGCGAGCCTGTTCGCGCGAGGGGCGAGCGGTTCGGGGGATGGCGAGGAGGAGCGCGAGCGCGAGACGGCCAAGCTTTACGCCAAGATCGGCCAACTGACGGTCGAACGGGATTTCTTGGCCGGGAGGCCAGGGCGATGAGCGCGCCCGATCGAAGAGCGATGGTCGAACGGCCTGGCAAGGACCTGTCGGTGCGCCGCCAATGCGCGCTGTTGAGCTTGACGCGCTCGGGGGTCTACCGCTCAAAGCCTGTCACCGAGGCGGACGATCTGGCCGTGATGCGCCGGATCGACGAACTGCATCTCGAGCTTCCGTTCTACGGCTCGCGGCGAATGACCTTCGAACTCAACAAGGAAGGCCGTGGGGTCAACCGCAAGCGAGTGCGGCGGCTGATGCGGGTGATGGGGATCGAGGCGCTGGTTCCGCGCCCCGGCACGAGCAAAGCCGCGCCCAGGCACAAGATATACCCCTACCTGCTGCGCGGCCTGAAGATTGTCGAGCCGAACCACGTGTGGGCGGCCGACGTGACCTACATCCCGATGGCGTGCGGCTTCCTCTATCTGGTGGCGATCATCGACTGGGCCAGCCGGGCGGTTCTGGCATGGCGGCTGTCGAACACCAACGATGCGAGCTTCTGCGCGGCGGCGCTGGAGGAGGCGCTGCTTCGGTTCGGAAAGCCGCAGATTTTCAATACCGACAGGGCTCCACTTTCACCGCCGAGGCTTTCACCAGCAAGCTTGTGACGGCCGGCGTCGAGATTTCGATGGACGGACGCGGCCGCTTCATGGACAACATTTTCATCGAACGGCTGTGGCGCTCGATCAAGTACGAAGAAGTGCATCTGAAAGCCTACGCCGATGGCTGCGAGGCGCGGTCCGGCGTCAGTTCCTGGATGAACTTCTACAATTTTCGGCGCCCTCACCAGGCGATGAACAACCAGATGCCGATGGCGGTGTGGCGCGCCGGCATGGACAAAATCGAGGCGGCGGCGAGGGCTGTGGATATGCCGCCTCGCTTGGACAACGCAAACGCGTTGCCCACATACCCACAGCAGAGACAGAAGCAGCAAGAAGCGGTTTGATTCTTGAAGGACAGGAGCAGGCGAGATTACACCTTAAATCCAACCCCCCGTGGTCCCACCAATGGGGTCCAGTTCACCCCGAAAACGCGCGCTTCACAAAACCATGAACCAATTCCACCCGCTCGATCGACTTGCGCACGAGCCCCCCGCCCGGCTGATTCGTGATCTCGCCACGCGCAGACTCGCCAATTCAGGCATTTTCGAGTCGATCAAAAATGAGGGGATTCATGAGGGTGTGCCCAATTCGTGTTCACAAAAAACCGCGACCAAGAACCGTCGGATGGCACAATTATGTTGAAGTCGACCTTTGCGCGTCTATATGATCTTGCGGTAGCTACAAGTGGCAACATAAAGCTTGTGTTTAGCAAAGAGTCCCTACCCCTTCCTCCCCGCGATCTTCGCGATCTCGCGCATGATCTTCAGCGTCCCGCCGAGCCGGTCCTCGAGCTTCTCGAAATCGTCGACCACCACGATCCGCATGTCCGGCCGCACCTTCGCCATTGACCCCTGCACCGTCACCCACTTCACCAGCGCCGCCGGGTTGGCGAAGGAATTGTCGCGGAAGGCGAGGGTTGCGCCCTTCGGCCCGGCGTCGAGTTTTTCGACATTCGCCCTGCGGCAGAGCGCCTTGATCATGACCAGTTTCATCAAGAGCCCGACTTCCGCGGCGGCGGGCCGAAGCGGTCGACGATCTCGGCGCCCATCGCGTCGATCTCGGCCTCGTCCTCCAGCGCCGACAGGCGGCGGTAGAGCGAAAGACGCGTCGGCAGGTCGGGGATGTAGCTCTCGGGGATCGTCACCGGCGCGCCGAGCTGGATGGTCGGCGACCACATGTCCTCGGCCGGCGCCTCCTCGCCCGACTTGATGCGCTCGACCGCCTCGCGCACCATCTGCTGATAGAGCTCGTAGCCGACCTCCTTGATGTGGCCGGACTGCTCCTCGCCGAGCAGATTGCCGGCGCCGCGCAGGTCGAGGTCGTGGCTCGCGAGCTGGAAGCCGGCGCCGAGCGTATCGAGCGACTGCAGCACCGCGAGCCGCTTCTCCGCCTGCGGCGTGATCTTCGCCTTGGCCGGCATGGTGAAGAGCGCGTAGGCGCGGACCTTCGAGCGCCCGACGCGGCCGCGCAACTGATAGAGCTGGCCGAGGCCGAACATGTCGGCGCGATGGACGATCAGCGTGTTGGCGCGTGGGATGTCGAGGCCGGACTCGACGATCGCGGTCGAGAGCAGGATGTCGTACTTGCCGTCGTAGAAGGCGCCGATCTTGTCCTCGAGTTCGCGCGCCGCCATCTGGCCGTGCGCGACGACGAATTTCGCTTCCGGAACGTTCCGACGCAGGAAGGAAGCCGCCTCGTCGAGGTCCTCGATGCGCGGGCAGACGTAGAACGACTGGCCGCCGCGATAGCGCTCGCGCAACAGCGCCTCGCGCACGATCAGCGCGTCGAACGGCGAGACGAAGGTCCTGACCGCGAGGCGGTCGACCGGCGGCGTCGCGATGATCGACATGTCGCGCACGCCCGTCATGGCGAGCTGGAGGGTGCGCGGGATCGGCGTCGCGGACAGCGTCAGCATGTGCACTTCCGTCCGCAGCTCCTTCAGCCGCTCCTTGTGGCCGACGCCGAAATGCTGCTCCTCGTCGACGACGACGAGGCCGAGGTCCTTGAAGCTGACCGTCTTGCCGAGCACCGCGTGCGTGCCGATCACGATGTCGACGCCGCCTTCGGCGACCCCCTTCTTCGTCTCGCGCTGCTCGGCCGCCCCGACCATGCGCGACAGCCGGCCGATGCGCACGGGGAGGCCGGCGAAGCGCTCGCGGAACACCCGCACGTGCTGGCGGGCGAGCAGCGTCGTCGGCACGACGATCGCGGTCTGCTTGCCGTTGATCGCCGCGGCGAAGGCGGCGCGCAGCGCCACCTCCGTCTTGCCGAAGCCGACGTCGCCGCAGATGAGCCGGTCCATCGGCCGCCCCGCGGCGAGGTCATCCAGCGTCGTCTCGATCGCGTTCGCCTGGTCCGGCGTCTCGTCATATGGAAAGCGGGCGCAAAACTCGTCGTAGAGCCCTTCCGGCGGGATGAGGCGCGGGGCCGGACGCGTCAGGCGCTGGGCGGCGACGCGGACGAGCTCGCCCGCCATTTCGAGCACGCGCTTCTTGAGGCGGGCCTTGCGCGACTGCCAGCCCGCGCCGCCGAGCTTGTCGAGTTCGCCCGTCTCCGAGCCGTAGCGCGACAAAAGTTCGAGGTTCTCGACCGGCAGGAACAGCCGGTCGCCGCCGGCGTAGTGGATCTCGAGGCAGTCGTGCGGCGCGCCCGCCGCCTCGATCGTCTTGAGGCCGACGAAGCGCCCGACGCCGTGATCGATGTGGACGACGAGGTCGCCCGCCGTCAGCGCGCTGGCCTCCGCCAGAACGTCATGCGCGCGCCGCCTGCGTTTCGACTGCCTGACGAGACGGTCGCCGAGAATGTCCTGCTCGCCGACGATCGCGAGATCGGTGGCCTCGAAGCCCTGCTCGAGCGCAATGACGGCGAGCGGCAGCGCGCCCGCGCGCGCAGTCTTCGCCTGATAGTATGACGAGACGAGCTCGAGCGACTTCCAGCCGTGCTCGGCCAGCACGTGGCTCAGCCTCTCGCGCGAGCCGTCGCTCCAGCCGGCGACGATCACGTTGAGGCCGCGTCCGCGCAGATCCTTGATGTGCGCGACGGCGGCGTCGAATACGTTGGCGTTTTCGTTCTGTCGCTCGGGGGCGAAATTGCTGCCGACCCGGCCGCCGCAGTCGACGATGTCGGCCGCGCCCGGGCTCGCCTCGAAGGGCGTGAGTCGCGCGAGCGGCGCGCCGGCCAGCCGCTCCTTCCATTCGTCTTCGGTCAGGTAGAGCCGCGCGGAGGGCAGCGGCTTGTAGTCGGCCTTCGCTGGGTCCTGGGAGTAGGCGGCGCGCCTCGCCGCATAGGAATCGGCGATCTGGGCGATGCGCTGGCTTGCCGCCTCCTCGGCCCGCGCGTCGAGCACGAAGGGCGCCGGGCCGACGTAGTCGAACAGCGTGTCGAGCCGATCGTAGAGGAGCGGCAGCCAATGCTCGAGGCCGATCGCGCGGCGGCCCTCGCTGACGGCAGCATAGAGTTCGTCGTCCCGGGTCGGCACGCCGAATTCGGCGGCGTAGGCCTGGCGGAAGCGGCGGATCGTTTCGGTCGTCAGCCGCGCCTCGCTCATCGGCACGAGGTCGAGCGAGCGCAACTGCCCGACGCTGCGCTGCGTCTCGGGGTCGAACGTGCGGATCAACTCCAGCGTATCGCCGAAGAAGTCGAGCCGGATCGGCGCCTGCGCGCCGGGCGGGTAGAGGTCGAGAATGCCGCCGCGCGTCGCATAGTCGCCGACTTCGCGCACGGTGCTGGCGCGGGCGTAGCCGTTCGTTTGCAGCCAGAGCGCGAGGTCGTCCATCCTGACGCTGTTGCCCGGCGCGGCGGAGAAGGCGGCGGAGGCCACGTATTTCAGCGGCGGGACGCGCTGGGTCAGCGCGCTGACCGAGCCGACCAGGATGCGGGGCCGCTCGACCGCGCCGCGCGTTCGCGCAAGCCGCGCGAGGACGGTCATCCGCTCGGCGGAAACGGCGGCGTTCGGCGAGACCCGGTCATAGGGCTGGCAGTCCCACGAGGGCAGATAAAGCGCCTCGATCTCGGGCGCGGCGAAGCCCGAGCGCGTCGATGAAGGTCTGCGCCCGCACGCTGTCGCGGGCGACGAACACGAGCGAGACGGCGCGTCCCTCGCCGGCCTTGGCGAGCGCGCGCGTGAGCTCGGCGACGACGAAGGCGTCGTAGCCCTCGGGCGCGCGGCAAAGGGTGACGGCGCCGCCTTCGGCGAGGCGGCGGACGGCGGGCGCAAGCATGGTCACGGGGCGTCTTGGGCTTTCGCCAGAGCCCCGCGCGGCGCCTCCCTCAGGCGCGCGAACAGCGGCGTGTCGAACTCGGGCGGCGTCGCTTCCTCGCCGGTGATCCACGCGAGCACCTGCGGATCGGGGGCGCCGAGGAGACGCTCGAACTCGTCGAGCTCGGCCTCGCTCATCGCCGAAGATTGGCGTCGGCGAACTGGCCCATCACCAGGTCCATCTCGCGCATGCCCCGCCGCCAGGCGCGAAACAGAATCCGTCGCCGCCGCTCATCGAGCGCGGCGCTGCTCAACATCGAGCCGGACATGTAGGCCCTTTCAGCAACAGGAATGCCGGCCGCCGCCGCTTCGGTTCCCCCGTACGGTTTCCGGGGACCGCGGCGCCGCTCGTTCGAGCGGCCTTATAGCGGGACGTCGCGGCGGTGTCAGCACGGCGGTTGTAGCAGGGGAATCGGGTGAAGCTTTTTTACCGCGTGATCAGGCTGGCGAGGAAGTCGTCGTCCCATCCGGCGGTCTTTCGCTTGAGCCGCAGGGAAGCCTTTCCGGGAGCCAATCGGATCAGGTTCTGCGCCATGTGCTTGATCGTACAGAAGTTGGCGGGTGCGTGATCGGTTCGCAGCCGACACTCGTCGTCGCGGAACACCATGTCCAAGATCCAGTGCAGGCTATTCTCGATCGCCCAGTGGCTGCGTACGATCGGTCCTAGCATGCACGCCATCAGCGCCAGCGACGTCAGGTAGAAGCGGGTCTCCCGCTCGATCTTGTCGCCGGTTTCCCGCTCGCTTTCGACCACCACCACGGCCTTCAATCCGGGCCAGTTGTGGCGCTCCTGCAGCCAGCCGATGTCGTGAATGACGGTCGTGGTCCTGGTCTCGATGCGGCCATGATCGCCATCCACCGTTTGGTCGCGACTGATCGTTGTGTCCCTGAAACCGGCGGCTTTCTGCTCGGCCACGAACAGTTCCACGTCCTCGCGCAGCGACCCCTGGTTGCCTTTCAGCGCTAGCACGTAGTCTGCTTTCTTCTCCACCACTTTCTGCGCGATGTCGCGCTGACACCCCATGGCGTCGATGGTGATGATCGCCCCCTCGATGGCCAGCAGGTCCAGCAGTTTGGGGATGGCGACGATCTCGTTGGACTTCTCGGCCACCTTGACCTGGCCGAGCACCAGGCGCTGGCGCGCCGCAAAGGCGGAAACCATGTGGATTGGCGCGTGGCCCTTCCGCTTCTGGCCGGACCGCCGGGCGGTCTTGCCATCGATGGCGATGACCCCCTCGGGAGTTCCGGTCAGCGCGGCTACCCAGGCGACGAAGCAGCGCTGGAACTGCTCGTGGTCCAGCACGGCGAGGATATCGCCAAGATGGTCGTGCGCCGGCGTGCCGTTGGCGAAGCGGCGGAAGTGGCGCAGAAGGTCCAGCTTCTTGCGGCCGAACAGGGCGATGTCGGTGATGGTCTCCGCGCCGGCCAGGACGGCGATGAGGCAGAGGAGCAGGATCTCTTCCAGCGGGTAGTCAACCTTCCCCCGCTGGCGGGGATCCTTCAGATCATTGAAATGACTCAGAAAAACTACGGTTTCGTCAAACGCCGCGCAGTCCGCTGCCGCCTCCGCCATGCCTCGCCCCTCTGATGCGAATCGAGGCTCGTCATGGATTCAGCACTTTCGCCGTTTGTCACCTACTTCTTCACCCGATTACCCTGCGCCGGATGGGACGACGACTTCCTCGCCAGCCTGATCACGCGGTAAAAAAGCTTCACCCGATTCCCCTGTGGTGTCCAGGGCGAACACGGCAGCATTGCCGTGAGCAAATGTCCGCTCTCCACCAAGCCAGACGTTCTGCATCAGGCTTGTTTGATTTTACCACTATGGCCGCGGATCGGGGGCGCGCCGTTTCGTCGCGGGCGTCGGCCTTGCGCCTTTCGCCGCCTTCAGCTTGGCGGCGATCGTCGATTTCGGAGCCTTGGCCGGCGCCGCGGTAACGGCGGCGATCGGCGCCTTGGCCGAGCCCTTCACGCCACGCCGAGCGGTTGGCGCCTTCGCCAGAGCGGCTCGAGCCTTAATCCCCGTGGGACCCGGCTTCTTCGGCTGAACCGCAGCGGCTGCCGCGGCTCGCCCGCGCGCGCGGCTTTGCTTCGCGGGTGGCGCGTCCGGCGCGGCGATGTCGATGCCGAAGAGCGCCGCGACGTCGCCGTCTTCCAGCACGCGCTCGCTGGCCGCCGCGCCCCGCGTGAGCGGCAGGTCGGCGCCGACGGTGGTGACGAGTTCGGCGCGGTCGACCCCGCGCAGGGTGAAGAGGACGTCGGGATCGGAGTCGAGCCGAGCGCCGACGCCGTAGAGCGCCGCCGCCACGTGCTTGCACATGTCCGCCCAGTCCGGGCAGGAGCACGACATTTCGATTTCGTCGGGCGTGGGAAACAGGCCGTCGGCCTCGCGGCACACGCGCTCCATCACGTTCTTCGACAGCTTGCCCTGCAAGAGTTCGACCAGCGACCCGACCGAGCCGGCGCAATCGCGGCAGATCGCCGTCCAGCGCGCCGGCGCGGCGACGGCGATGTCGACCTTGACCTTATAGATCTCCGAACCGCTGACCAGCGCCTCGACCTTGCCGCGCGAAATCTGCAAGTCGATCACCGAGCCGTTGCGAACATAGGTCCGTCCGCGGGGCAGCCGGCTCTCGAAGTCCGAATAGCGTTCGAGATTGTCGCACCAGGCCTTGCCCCAGAAGCTCTGCGCGATCTTGCGGCCCTCGATCGCGACCGGAGAGACGACGCGGCCCTTTTTCTTGAGCTTCTCCACCTCCTTCAGCGCCCCAAGGCGGCGCTTCGCCACCGGGACATAGGGACGGAAGCCGAAGAACCCCATCGCGTCATCCTTCCTTCGTCGCGGCGTCGAGGTCGAGTTTCACGAGCGCCATGATGTCCCGATCGCTGAGTTCCGTGAGGTTGATCTCGCCTCCGCCGCTCAGAACGTCCTGCGCCAGTTGCCGCTTCAATTCGATGAGTACGTCGATTCGTTCTTCTATGGTGCCACGGCAGACGAATTTATGCACAAGAACATTGCGCTTCTGCCCGATGCGGAACGCGCGGTCGGTGGCCTGGTTCTCGACCGCCGGGTTCCACCAGCGGTCGAAATGCACGACATGCGACGCCGCCGTCAGGTTGAGCCCCGAGCCGCCGGCCTTCAGCGACAGGACGAGAAAGGGGATGCTCTCGTCCTCCTGGAACGCCTTGACGAGGTCCTTGCGCTTGCCGACCGCGGTGTCGCCGGTGAGCGCCAGTCCGGCGCGGCCGAAGGCGGCCGCGAGCAGGTCGCCGAGCGGCTCGACGATCTCCTTGAACTGGCTGAAGACGAGCATCTTCTCCTGACGGGTGGCGATCGTCTCGGCGATTTCCGTCAGCCGCGCGAATTTGCCGCTGTCCTTCGCGTCCCAGGCGCTCGCGCCAAGGCCCTGCGAGGCATGGTTGCAGATCTGCTTCAGCCGCATCAGCGTCGCCAGCACCAGTCCGCGCCGCGCGATGTCCTCGGAGACGGCGCGCAGCCGTTCCTCGAATTCGTCCACCGCCGCCTGATAGAGCGCCGCCTGCTTCTTGGAGAGACCGCAGAAGGCCTTTACCTCGGTCTTGTCCGGCAGGTCGGCGATGACGCTCCGGTCGGTCTTCAGGCGGCGAAGGATGTAGGGCCCGACCAGCTTGCGCAGCGGCGCATAGGAGACGGGCTCCTTGGCGGCGAGGCGCTTGACGAAGTCGGCGAAGGCTTTCGACGTTCCGAGAAGCCCGGGGTTGAGAAAATCGAAGATCGACCACAGGTCGCGCAGATTGTTCTCGATCGGTGTGCCGGTCAGCGCGACGCGGCTGTCGGCGAGGAGCGCCTTGACGGCGCGGGTCTGCTTCGCGTCGGGGTTCTTGATCGCCTGCGCCTCGTCGAGCGCCACGAGCCGCCAGCGCGTCTTGCCGATCCAGCCGAGCCGCAACGCCGAGCCGTAACTGGTCACGACGAGATCGGTCCCATGAAGCTCCTCCGGCGTGGGCTCCCCCATGCGATCGGCAGGCGCAAACGATGGATGCGCAACGAAAACGCTGAGCGTCGGGGCGAAGCGCGCCGCCTCCGCCGCCCAGTTGGCGAGAAGCGAAGCGGGCGCGACGATGAGACTCGGGCGTCGTTCGCTTGGCTGCCGGCTGAGACTCAAGATGAGGGCGAGCACCTGGACGGTCTTGCCGAGCCCCATGTCGTCGGCGAGGCAGGCGCCGAGCCCGAGTCCGGCGAGGAAACCGAGCCAACGCACGCCGACGTCCTGATAGGGACGCAGGGTGGTCCTCAGCGCCTCGCCCGGATGGGCGGCGGCGAGAGCCTCCGGGCGGCGGCAGGCGGCGAGCGTCTCGGCCAGCCAGGCGCCCGCCTTCACGCGCCCCCAGGACGCGTCGGCCGCCAGAGCCTCGGCCGCTCCGCCGATCTCGGCGCCGGCCAAGAGCCGCATGGCCTGGCCGAAAGAGACGCCCTCCTCGCGGGCGAGGCGCTCGACCGCGTCGAGCCTTTCGAGCGTCGCCTTAAGCCGCTCGTGGTCGACCTCGACCCACTTGCCTCGCAGCATCGCGAGGCCGTCGGTCGAGGCGACGAGGCGCTCGATTTCCTCAACTGTCAGAATTTCGCCGTCGAGGCTGACTTCGACCTTGAAGTCGAGGAGCGACTGGGCGCCGACAAGCGCCGGCGCTTTCGTTCCGATCGTCGCCTCGACCGCGGGACGGCTCGGCCTGTTCATGCGCCATGACGCCGGCATGCGAACGACGACGCCGGCGCGCTCCAGCGTCTCGACGTCGGCGAGGAGCCGCATCGCCTCCCTCGGCGTCCAGCGCAGGGGATGGAAGATTTCCCCCAACTCGACGATCTCCTTCAGCCAGGCGGAGCTTTCGCTCGCGCGGTTGACCGGCTCCAGGAGCCTGAGCAGTTCGGCCTTCGCGCCGGCGCCGGCGTATTCACGCAGGGCATGGCCGAGCCCCAGATGGCGAAGGGCGCCCTGCGCCCCGAGCGTCGAGGCGTAGGTCGCCATGAAGGCGAATGGGTGGTCGGTGTCCTTGCGGTTTTCGGCGAGGTTGAAATGAACGCGCCCGACGAGCCGCCAGCGGCTGTCGCGGCTGAGGAGAAAGGCCTGGATCGTGAGGCCGCTTTCCGCCAGTTCGTCGTCGAGCGCGCGCTCGAGCGCGCGCCAGAGCGAGGCGAGACACTCGGCGTCCAGATATTCGCCCCCGCGCATCGGCGGCGCCTCCTCGAGGAGGGCGATGAAGGCATCCTCGGTCGGCTCGGAGATGCGCGGCGCGCCGCCTGCGGCCGGTTCTCCGCCGGCGCAGACCGCCGCGACGAAGCGCGTGGCGAAGGCTCGCCAGAAAGCAAGTTCCGGCGACAGACGGCTTCCCGCCTCGGCGGCGCCGAGCTGCAGCAGGCCGTGTCCGCTTCCGCGGGCGAAGGCGGCCTCGAGACGGCCGGCGACGCCGTCGTCGAGCGAAGAATCCGCCGCGAGATGCTCGAAGACGCAGCGCGCGGTGGGGCGTCAGAACGGAAACGGGCGTCTCGGGCATCGGCGCGATCAAGTCGAGGGAATCGGGCAGCTCGATCTAGCACGAATGATGCGTGACGTCGGCTCGGCGAGGATGGCCCAAGGCGGACGCGTGCTTCTGTAGCCGCGCTCGCTGAGCGCGGCCGGCGCGGCCCGCGCCTACAATACGCGGCCGGTGCTGACACAGATCTCTCACGCCTGCGGCGCCGCTGTAGGCACGCTCGCTGAGCGCGGTCAACGCCTGCGCCTACAACCGCCTGGACACCAAGTCCTGTCTGGACGATCATGGCGGGAACCTTCCGGGCCGCGACCATGGACGTGGGAGACTGGCTACGAAGTCTCGGCCTCGGCCAATACGAGGCCGCCTTTCGCGAGAACGCGATCGACGGCAAGGTTCTGCCGAGGTTGACGGCTGAAGATCTGAAGGATATGGGCGTCGTAATCGTCGGACATCGGCGCACGATGCTGTCGGCGATCGAAGCGCTCTCCGCTCGGTCTGAACCGCTGGCCGAGCGCGCGGCGCGGGCTGCGGCGCCCCCGCAGGCGCCGCCTAACGTCAGGTCGCCGGCCTTTTTCGTCGCCGAAAATCGCGGCGCGCACCAGCTCAAAGGCCTGCCCCAGCCGACGACGCTCTTCCAAATCGTGCGCGCGAGCGGCGGCCGTCGCCGTTCCGCCCAGCGGGCGCTGACCCCGCTCATCGGACGCGACAAGGAAATCGCGATGCTGCTCCGGTGCTGGGAGCGCGCGCGGCAGGGCGAGGGCCAGTTCGTGCTGATCGTCGGCGAGCCGGGCCTCGGCAAATCGCGCCTGATCGAGGAGTTCCGAAACCGGCTGCGCGAGACGCCGCACACCTGGGGGGAATGGAGTTCGTCGCAGCTTTTGCAGAATACGCCGCTGCATCCAATCTCCGAGTGGGGCCTGCAGCGTTTCGGCGGCGCAGACATTGCTCCGGAGCGGCGTCTCGCCGACCTCGAAACCACTCTGAGCCAGGTCAAGCTTGATCCCGCGGAATATGCGCCGCTGCTCGCGCCGCTCGTCGACATTCCGTTTCCGCCGGAGCATGCGGCGGCGCTGGCGCCGGAGGAATTGCGCCGCCGGCAGATGGCGGCGATTCTCGCCTGGGTGATGGCGGGCGCGCGCACGCAGCCGATCGTGCTCGCGGTCGAGGACCTGCATTGGGCCGATCCCAGCACGATCGACGTGCTGCGCGGCCTCGCCGAGCGCGGCGCGCTCGCACAGTTGCTGGTCGTGGCGACGGCGCGGCCGGAATTCCGCGCGCCGTGGGGCGCGCGCTCGCATCATGGCGCGATCACCCTCGCGCCGCTCGATCGCGCCGAGGTCCGCAAATGATCGGCGAACTCGTCGCGCGCCACGCCCCGTCGCGGGAGGTGATCGAGGGGGTCAGCGAGCGCACTGGCGGCGTGCCGCTGTTCATCGAGGAAGTGGCGCGCCTGCTCCTGGAGAGCGGCGAGCTGGGCAGCGCGCAGGCGATCCCGCCGACCCTGCAGCAATCGCTGACCGCGCGGCTCGACCGCCTGGGCTCCGCGCGCGAGGTCGCGATGATCGGCGCGGTGCTGGGGCGCAGCTTTTCCTTTTCCCTGCTGCGCGCCGTGGCGGGAATATCGGATTCGCCGCTGCAACAAGCGCTGGAGCGGCTTGCCGAGGCGGACATCTTGCTGGTCGAGGGCCTGCCGCCGAACGCGGACTATCGCTTCAAGCACGCGCTGATCCAGGACGCGGCCTACGAAAACCTGCTCAAGAGCCGCCGCCTCGCCCTGCACCGGCGCGTCGCCGAGACTTTGCGCGACCAGTTTCCGGATCGCGCCGCCGCCGAGCCCGAAGCGCTCGCGCATCATTTCACCCGCGCCGGCCTGACAGAAGCCGCGATCGAATATTGGGGCATCGCCGGGGATCAGGCGCTGCGCCGCTCGGCGTTCCAGGAGGCGATCTCGCACCTCGGCAACGCGATCGAGATGGCCGACAAGGCGGGAGGCGGGAAGGAGGCTGGCCACTCGGGCCGTCTGCTGCAATTGCGCGTCGCCTACGCCAATGCGCTTATAGCCGCGCGCGGCCATGGCGCGCCGGAGACGACGGCGGCTTTCACCCATGCGCATGACTCCGCCGTCTCCGATGCGGATGCGCCCGAGCAATTCGCCGTGATCTACGGCCTATGGGTCGGCTGCTACGTCCGCGGCGAAATGACGGGGATGCACGAGCACGCGGCCGCTTTCCTCCGCGAGGTCGAGGCGCGTCCGGACGCGCCGGAAGCCGGCGTTGCGCATCGCCTCACCGGCGTCACCAAGTGGGCTGAAGGCGACTTTGTCGGGGCGCGAAGTCATCTTGAACTGGCGCTCGGCACATTCAATCCCGACCGGGACCGCGATCTCGCGTTTCGTTTCGGGCAGGACTTCGAGCGTCGCCGCCATGAGCTATCTCGCCCTTGCGCTGTGGCCGCTCGGCGAAGTTGATCGGGCGCTTGATTTGATCGAACGCGTGAAGTCGCGAATCACGGAGATCCAGCATATCGGGTCGGTCGCCTACGGATATGTTCACGCGATTATGTTCGAGATGATGCGGGGAGAGTTCGCGCGCGCCGCGCCCCTCGCCGCCGCGCTCGCTCGTCTCGCGCGCGAGCACGATTTGAGGTTTTGGCAGGCCTACGGCGAATTCTCGCAGGGGTGGGCGAGATGGCGGGCCGGCGACCGCGCAGACCGGCTTGGTGGAAATGCGCGGCGGCGTAGCACAGCTTCGCGAGCAGAATGCTGTCACCTTTGACACGCTGTTCAAAGGCGTCTTAACCTATGCCGAAGCCGA
Source organism: uncultured Alphaproteobacteria bacterium (assembly GCA_963768555.1). Taxonomy (GTDB): domain Bacteria; phylum Pseudomonadota; class Alphaproteobacteria; order Rhizobiales; family Beijerinckiaceae; genus Roseiarcus. The sequence continues at coordinate 37,719 of CAVYIZ010000089.1, read as the reverse complement.
GGAGGCCGATTTCGACGCTGCGATGACGACCTTGGATGCCGCATTCGCGACGTCCGAACGAACCGGCCAGCGATGGTACGATGCGGAGCTGTATCGCACGCGCAGCGAAATCCTGCTTAAACGGGACGCCGCTCATCCGGCGCCGGCGGCGGAGGCTCTCCTTGCCGCCCTGGGCGTCGCGCGCGACCAGAAGGCGCGCAGTTTCGGACTGCGCGCCGCGCTGTCGCTCTCGAAGCTCTATCAATCGACCGACCGCCCTGTCGAGGCGTACGACGTTCTGGCGCCCGCGCTCCGGGGGTTTGCGCCGAGGCCGGAAATGCCCGAGATCGCCGAGGCGCAGGCGCTGCTCGAAGCGCTGGCAGGGGTACATTGAAATAGCTTTGAAAGAACACACTTACCGCGTCGTCTTGCGATCGGACTGCGCAACTCCGACTGGTTCACCGTGGACCGAGGTCCCTTTGAGTCGAGGGCGGCCAACCTCAGTTGGGTGGCATGGGTTGATCACTAGGCCGCGCAAGCGCCGGTCCGTTTGCCCGGGTTTGGCGTCTGCGCCCCCCGGGGCAACCTCAAGCGGCGCCCTACCGCGTCTCCTTTCGCCAGTCCCTCCTCGCCCGCGCCTCGCTCTCGAAAATATGCGGCGCGACGCCTCGCTTCTTCAGCAACTCGCCGAGCTTCATCCGCAAAAAGCCGCTGGTCGTGTAGCGGGAGACGCCGGAATAGTAGCGGTCGGCGAGCTCGCGCGCCTTCGCCGAGTATTCATCGAACAGCTCCGGCAGGATGGTGAAATTGTCGTAGTTGACGATGGCGTAGACGCGCTCGCTTACGGACGCGAGCTTCGCCTCGACGATCTTCTCCATCGCCTGAATGTCGTCACGGTTGTGCAGCGTATAGCGTTCGAGATTGATGAAGAAGACTTTCTGCAGCGGATCGAAGGTGAAGCGGCTCTCGAGCGGGACGCCGATGAGGTCGGCTCGGAGGTTCATCGGCTCCGGCCTGAAGATGCGCGCGTCCATCTCGATGGGATCGCGCGGGATGAGCGGCCTGAAGTCCATGCGGGCGAGGATGTCGCGTTCAATGTCCAAGCCGGGCGCGACCTCCACGAGCTCCAGCCCTTCGGGCGTCAGGGCCAGCACGCAGCGCTCGGTCACGTAGAGCACGTTCTGACCGCGCCGTCCGGCGTTGGCGCCGCTGAAGGTGACGTGCTCGACGTCGGCGACGAATTTCTTGTGCTTCGCCTCCTCATCAATGACCAGCCTGCCGTCGCGCGCTCCCACCTTCTGCGGCCCGGCGCCGAAGGCGCCGACAAACACGACCTGCTTGGCGTTCTGGCTGATGTTGATGAAGCCGCCGGCGCCCGCGAGCTTTGATCCGAACTTGCTGACGTTCAGATTGCCGCGCCGGTCGACCTGGGCGAGGCCGAGAAAGGCCGCGTCGAGCCCGCCGCCGTCGTAGAAGTCGAACTGGTAGGGCTGGTCGATGATCGCCTGGGTGTTGGTCGCCGCGCCGAAGTCGATGCCGCTCGCCGGCACGCCGCCGACGACGCCGGGCTCGGCGGTCAGGGTGATGAGGTCGATGATCTTCTCCTCGTTGGCGACCGAAGCGACCCCCTCGGGCATGCCGATGCCGAGATTGACGACGCTGTTGATCTTGAGCTCGAAAGCGGCTCTTCGGGCGATGATCTTGCGCTCGCTCATCGCCATCGGCGGCAGCGAGCCGGCGCGCACCCGGATCTCGCCGCTGTAGGCCGGGTTGTATTGCGTGCCGAAGGTCTGCCAGTGGTTCTCCGGCCGCGCGACGACGACGCAGTCGACCAGGATTCCGGGGATCTTCACCTGGCGCGGGTTGAGGCTGCCGCTCTCGGCGACGCGTTCGACCTGGGCGATGACGATGCCGCCGGAATTGTGCGCGGCCATGGCGATGGCGAGCGCCTCCAGGGTCAGCGCCTCCTTCTCCATCGTGAGATTGCCCTCGGCGTCGCCGGTGGTGGCGCGGACGATCCCGACATCAATGGGGAAGGTCTTGTAGGCGAGGCATTCTTCGCCGCCGAGGATCACCCGCTCGACGAGATCCTCGGTCGTCTTGGCGTTGAGCTTGCCGCCGCCGTTCTTCGGATCGACGAAGGTCTCCATGCCGACCCGGGTGACATGCGCCGGGCGGCGCGCGGCGATGTCGCGGAAAAGGTGGGTGATGACGCCCTGGGGCAGATTGTAGGCCTCGATGACGTTGTCGATCGCCATCTTCTGCAATCTCGGGCACAAGCCCCAGTGGCCGCCGATGGCCCTCCGAACGAGGCCTTCGTGGCCGAGGTGGTTCAGGCCTTTGGTGTTGCCGTCGCCCTGCCCCGCCGCATAGACGAGGGTGAGGCCGACCGGGGCGCCGTCGGCGAGAAAACGCTCCTCGAGCGCGATGGCGATCTCCTCGGCGAAGCCGATGGCGACGAAACCGCCCGTCGCCAGCGTGTCGCCATCGCGGATGAGCTTCACCGCCTCGGCGGCGGAGACGACCTTGCCCTCTTCCGGCGAGCGCAGAAACGGCAGACCCGGATGTTTCGTCATTGTTTCTCCCCGCGCCGTTTTCGCCCGCAGGGGTCGGCGCCGTCTCGCTGTTCATTCGAATCGGAGGCTTCCGGTCGGCTTTCCCTCCCGTCGGGCGCACTATGCGCCTAAACGAGGCGCCGCCGCCAGTCCTCCGGTTGCAGCGCGCTGGCGCGTCTCCGACGCGAAATAGACCGACACCACCGTCCTCGCAAGCGCGGCGAACACGCTTTCGAGCGACAGGATCAGCGCCGCCTCGGCCGGCGGCGTGTAGCGTTGGGCAAAAATCTGCAGCGTATAGGCGACGGCGCCGGAGACGAGGCCGGCGAACAGGATCGAGGGCGCGACCTCCAGGAAGGCATGCGGCTCGACGGTTTCGAGCGCGATCGAAGAGAATACGGCGAGAGCGCCGCAAACGGCGCATTGGACGAAGGCGAGGGTCAGCGGCCTCGCCGCGCGGATGAGGAAGAGCGGCGTGAGCGCAATGCCGGCCGCCCAGGCGAGATCCGCCAGGAGGACGAGCCCGTCGCCGATCGTCGGCGGCGCTGCCGGCCCGCCACCGGCGGCGAGCAGCGATGCGCCGAGAAGCGAGACGAGGCTCGCCGCGGCGCCTCAGGGGCGGGGCCAGGGTCTGCGAATTTCGCGCACCGCGCTTGATTGACCCGCCCCTGCCCGTTTGCTAGCAAGGCTTCCGCAAGGAAAGCCTCGAGCATTTGCGGCGGTTGGCGACGCAAGCGGACGGGCTGGGCACGAGATCAGAGGGGGCGTCGGTGGGAATCGCACTTCGCAGCAGCGCGCTGGCGCTGGGGGTTTTGGCGACGGCGTTTCTGGCGGGTTGTGTCACGCAGCCCGCGCCTGCCCCTGTGGTCGCCGCGCCGAGCGTCACTTCGGACCAGCTCGTCGGCAAGTGGGGCCTCGCCTCGTACCACAGGGACAGCGACCGGACGCGCACCATCAAGGAAGCGCTCGCCCAGTGCAACAAGCCCTATGTCATCGCCAAGGGGCCCAATGGCGGCGTAATGATGTATCTGGCCGACCAGCCCGAGAAGTCGGAACTGGTTCTCAAGGCGGGCGCGGACGGCGTGACCTATCTCGGGCCGCCCGGCGCCGCCGGCACGGCCGACGACCGCCAGATCTCCAACATCGACGCCAATTCTTTCACCACGATCTGGGTGGACCCCGACAATTCCGCGCGCTATGGCACCATGGTCTACGAGCGCTGCGGCAAGCGGGCTGCGTGAGGCGTCTGACATTCCATCTTCCAACGGAGCGGTGATGAGGGTTCGAGCGAGTTACTTTGGGCGGACGATGGCGGCCGCGGCGCTGGCGACGGCGGCGTTTTTCCTACCCGGCGTTTTCGCGACGGCGCAGCAGGTCGACATGAACGTCGTCGACCAGCCGGGCTATCAGCCGACACCGGAAGAGGACCAGCTCAGCGGCGCCTACGAGCGGCAGGAAGTCTTCTTCCGCGCCTCGGAGGCGCCGGGCACGGTGATCATCGACACGAAAGGGCGCTTTCTTTACCTCGTGCAGCCGAACAACCGCGCCCTTCGCTACGGCATCGGGGTCGGCCGCGACGGCTTTCAGTGGTCGGGCCTGCAGAAGATCTCGCGCAAGCAGGAATGGCCGGACTGGCGCCCGCCGCCGGAGATGATCGAGCGCCAGCCCTACCTGCCGCGCTTCATGGCGGGCGGGCCGGGCAACCCGCTCGGCGCGCGGGCAATGTATCTTGGTCAGACCGTCTACCGCATCCACGGCACCAATCAGCCGCAAACGATCGGCCACGCGGTCTCGTCCGGCTGTTTCCGCCTCGTCAATGACGACGTGATTGATCTCTACGGTCGCGTGCCGGTCGGAACCAAAGTCATCATTAGACAGGCCGTCGCGCTCTGATCGCGGCGTCCCAACTCCTCTCGAGGCCGGTCATGCGCAAGATGAAACCGCTTCTCGTCGCCGCGGCGGCCCTCGCCTTTGGCCCAGCGGCCGCCGGAGCCCAAGCCCAGACGCTGAAAACCGTTCAGGATCGAGGGACGCTAGTCTGCGGCGTCAGCCAGGGGATCGCGGGCTTCTCGATCAAGGACGACAAGGGCGAATGGTCGGGCTTCGATGTCGATTTCTGCCGCGCGCTCGCGGCGGCGATCTTCAACGATCCGTCGAAGGTGCAGTTCGTCCCGCTGACGGCTTCGGAACGGTTCGACGCGCTCAAGAACAAGCAGATCGACGTGCTGTCGCGCAACTCGACCTGGACGCTCGGCCGCGAGGACGACTTTGGCCTCGTCTTCGCCGGCGTCACCTATTATGACGGCCAGGCGTTCCTCGTACCCAAGAGCCGCAATCTCACGTCCGCGCTCGAGCTCGAGGGCAGCAAGGTCTGCATCCAGAACGGCACGACTTCCGAGCCCAACGCCATCGACTTCTTCGAGACGAACCACATCAATTACGAAATCGTCCACGGCGAAACGGTCGCCGACGTCGTGTCCGACTATCTCGCCGGCAAGTGCAACGCGCTGACCACCGACGAATTGCAGCTCTTCGCCCTGCGCTCGCAGTTTCCCAAGCCCGGCGATCACATGATCCTGCCTGACGTGATCTCGAAGGAGCCGCTCGGCCCGGTCGTGCGCCAGGACGACATGCAATGGTTCAATATCGTCAAATGGGTCAACTTCGCGCTTCTCGACGCCGAGGAGATGGGGGTCGGCTCGAAGACGATCGACGACGCGCTGAAGTCGCAGAAGCCGGCGGTGAAGCGCCTCGTCGGCACGGAGGGCGACTTCGGCAAGCCGCTCGGCCTCTCCAACGCCTGGGCGGCGAACGCGATCCGCGCGGTCGGCAATTACGGCGAAGTGTTCGACCGCAACGTCGGCGCCCATACGAAACTCGGCATCCCGCGCGGCCTCAACGAACTCTGGGACAACGGCGGCATCCAATACGCGCCGCCGATCCGCTGAGATCGAGGTCGGCGTCGCGCCGCGCCTCTAGCAGATCTTCGTCCTGCCCTGGTAGCACTTGCCCGTATCCGGCGGCGAGGCGTCAGGCGGGGGCGCGGTCGTCCTGGGGGGCTCAGCCTGCCTGGGGGCCGGCTTCGGCAAGATAAGATTTTGCGCCGGCGGCGGCGGCACGATGATCACCGGATACGGGCTCGACATGAACTGGGCCTTCGCCGGAGCGTTCGCTGCGACAGCGAGCCCCAGGCCGACCGCCAAAGCGAAAATCTTTGACGTCATTTTGGCTCTCCAAGGCGACCTTTTGCCCTCCCCGACATTGAACCGCCCGGGCCTCGAATTGTCGAGAAAATAATGCGAAAAGGCGTCTCCGCCGACATCTTCGCTCGCTTCGGCTCATTACGAAAAATCGGCGGCTTCAGCTCTTGGCTCGCCGCTCGCGGATCATGAAGTTGTCGAACGAGTATTCGGCCACCTGCCACCACAGATACTCATCGGCGCGAAACGCCATGAAAGAGTTGGCGATCGTCTTGAAATTCGGATTTTGCGCCGCAAGGCGCGCGTAGAGATCGGCCGCGGTGCGAAAACAGGCCTCCAATATTTCCTGGGAAAACAGACGAAGCTGCGCGCCGCCGACCACCAGGCGTTTCACCGCGCCGGGGTTTGCGGCGTCGTATTTCGTGCGGACCGAGCCGTTGGCCAGCGCCGCCGCCGCGCGCAGCGACGCCTGATACGACTTCGGAAGCGCCAAAAACTTGTCCTTGGCGACAACGAGGTGCAGTTGCATGTCGCCCTTCCACCAGCCGGGATAATAATAGTAGGGGGCGACCTTCGAGATCGGCTCTCGGACGCCGTCCTTCAGGTCGCCGAACTTCTCGTCGTCGTAGGGGCCGACCCACTCGAAGGCGTCCAGGGATCCCTTCGAAATCGCCTCGAGGATTCCCTCTTTCGGCACGGCGACCGGGATTGCGCCGAGCGACTGGAACACTTTCCCTGCAAAGCCGCCAATCCTCACCTTCAGACCGGTGAGGTCCGCGGGGCTGCGGATCTCCTTGCGAAACCAGCCCGCCATCTGCGCTCCCGTGTCGCCGAGCGGCATGGCCATCAGATTGCGTTCGGACAGCAGCTTGTCGATCAGATCGCCGCCGCCTCCGTCCCGCAGCCATGCGGCGTGCTGCCGGGCGTTCATTCCGAAAGGCGCGCCCGTCCCGAAGATGTAGGCTGGCTCCTTGTTCCAGGAATAGGAGAGCGCAGTGTGCGCGCAGTCGGCCTTGCCGTCGGCGACGGCGTCCAGCGCCTCCAGGGCCGGCGCGATCTCGCCGGCGGGGGAAACGGCGACGGCGAACTGGCCGTCGGTCATGTCCGACAGCGCGTCGACGAAGGTCTGCCCGCCGCCGAAAAGCAAGTCGAAGCTGGGCTGAAACGCGGACGCCATCTTCCAGCGGACTTGAGGGCTCGCATTGGCGACGGCGGGACGCGCGACGGCGAAGCCCGCCGCGGCCCCAAGCCCCATGACAAGTCGTCGTCGTCCAAGCCGCATGTCAGGCGGCCGTTCGAACCGAAGAGAGCGGGCCGGCGATCCTTGGCCAAAAGTGGTCACGCGTCATTTCCGATCTATCTCCGGTCCGGCGCCACTGTCTGTTGAGGGTCATGGGTTCTCGTTCGGCGAGGCCAATCGCCGGACGCCAAGCGCGCGGCGGAACGCCGCGCGGATCCAAGGCGATACTGGCCGATGCCTGCCACGAAGACAAGCGCGCCGACCGCGGCTCAAAGCTGCATGCGGCGGCCGAAATATGGCGATCGCGTGCTTGACCGACGGTCGAGCGGGTCGGCGCCGGCCCCGGCCCGCTCCATCCGGCCGATGAGGACCGAAAGGAACGCCGCCACCGCGCGGGATGGCCCTGCTCCTGTGTCTTTTCCGTCACTGCCGCGCGCTTTTGACGCGCGCGACCGCGCGAGCCGGCGCTCGCGGGCGGCCGCGCTTGCCGGGGGCGCCGCCGTTCACTAATGATTTGCGAATTGCATCGGGGGTCGGGATGCGGCGGCGTTATCGGGGGCGGATCATGCGGGGCATCTCCTGGGCGACATGGATCGCGCTCGGCGCGCTTGCGGCCGCGCCGGCGCATCGCGGCGGATCTGCCGACGAAAAAGCCCGCGCCTGCCCCCGTTCCCCTGCCTGTCGTTCCCTCGACCTGGCGTTTTGAGCTCACGGGTTACGGCTGGGCGACGAGCCTCGCCGGGAATGTCGGCTTCGGCACTCTGCCGACGCTGCCCTATTACGCGTCTTCGGCAAAGTGCTCGATCACCTCGAGGCCGCATTCATGGGCTCGGCGGTCGCGCACAACGACACGTTACATCGTCGGCCTCGACTTGATCTGGTCGAGGGTCGGCGGGGCGGGAACCGTCAAGGGTCCGATCGCCTCCCGGCCAACGGCGTCGGGGTCGACCTCACGCTGACCGAAGGCCTCGCGACCGCGTTCGGCGGGCTTAGGATTCCGGTCGGACCGCCCAATCTCGAGCTCTACGGCACGGTCGGCGCCCGTTATATCTACGCGGAACGAGATCACGCTCACCGGCCCGGTCTTCGGTTTCCAGCACTACACGTCGGTAAGCAAGGACTGGATCGACCCGGTTGCCGGCTTCGCCGCCCACTACCGTTTCGACGCCCAGATGGTTCATGAACGTGCTAGGCGGATATCGGCGGCCTCAACGACAGCGCGACCGGTCAGGCGCTGGCCTCGGTCGGCTACAATTGGACGCCGAATTGGCCGACGACGCTCGGCTACCGGGTGCTCTATACCTACGAAAAGCAGAATACGGGCTTTAACTATCTTCTGTTCGACCCGAAGCAGCTTCCGCTTGCAACAGTGGATGTACGGGCCGTTCGCTGCGATCAAGTTCAGCTTCTGACGGCGCAGGAGACCCGATCGCAACGCGCCCGCGAAGGAAGGCGGAAGCCTCGATCGCCGGCGCTGCTTGTTTCGGCCCGGCCGTCAGCGCAGACGCGGACGGCCGTAGCGAGACAGTGCAGTGCACGCCGGGCCGCACGACGGCCGCGCCGTGGTAGCCATAGCCGCGGTGCGTCACCACCGCGCCGTGCGGGCCGGCGCATCCGGCGTGATAGGCGCCGCGCGCGCAGACCACGGCGTTGGCTTCTGCCACGGTCCCGGCGATCAGGCCGAGCGCAAGCAGCGCGGAAACAACAGTCTTCATGGTGATCTCCTTCCGTTGATCGCAGTCGCCTTCATCGGCGCCCGCATTCTCTCACGTGCCGCCGGCGACGGCCGCGTCTCCGAGCTCCGAGGCGTAGCGCGAATCCTACTTGGCGCCTGCTTCCGCCTTCGCCATGGCGTCCTTGCAGCCTTCGCTGAGATCGGCCGCGTGAGACTTCAGGCACTCCGCCTTGGCGTTCCGGCCGGGCTTCACGTCGGCGCAGAACTTCTTCATGTCCGCCTTGCAGGCCCGCCCGACCGCCGCCGCCTTGATGTACGCGATCTGGCAGTCGGTCGACAGGTCGGAGAAGTGCTCCTTCATGCAGGCCGCGAGCTTGCCGCCGCCGGGCTTCACGCCGCCGCAGACCGACTTGATGTCCTTGGCGCAGGCCTTCGCCAGCGCCGACGGCGCTGCGAACGCGCCGGAGGCCGCGAGCAACATCGCCGCGCCGAGCGCGGCGCCGATCGTCAATGCTTAATCATGAGGCACCTCGGACAAGCGCCCGTTTCGCGCCACGCACCTATCGGCGTTCTTTACCCGCCGTCCTCAATGAACTGCGTCTGAATGACCCGCGGGAGCCCGTTCGCCCGGTCGACTGACGCCGACCGACGCCGACGCACCCGCGGTTCGACAGGCTCCCACGACGCTGGCTTAGCCCTTGGCTAGGGCTCTTTCGGCGGCAGGCTGCGTTTCTCGCCCGACCATTTTCCCTGAAGGGCCGCAATCCAGCGAACCGGAGTTTGCTCCCGCGGCTCAGTTGGCGTCCTGCGCCGCGTGCTCGGCCTCCATCAGCTTCTTGACGTCGTCCTCCCCGCTCAACTTCGGCTCCGTCGAGCGCAATCGTCAGCTTGTCGATCTTGCCGGTGAAGGCGAACGGAACCTGGTAGTCGCGGTCGTCGACCGGCGTGCCGGTGTCGGCGCCGATGTCGAAGGTCTCGTTCCACGGCAAGATCCAGTGGAACAGTGCGCTCCATGGGCTGCGTGGAGACGTCCTTGCCGTCGATCTTGAACGCGTGCCCGTGCCGGGATGGCCGAGACCGCTCAAGCTGTTGAAGGCGAAGCGTCGCGAAGCCGAGACCGTCATATTTGGAATCGTAGACGATCGTGTGCTTGCCGCGCGAGAGCGCATCCGGCCCCTGCCACTTCACCCGCTTGAGATCGAGCAGGTTCCAGATGAACACCGGCTTGCCCTGGAGCAGATAGAGGCCGTAGCCGCCGAAGCGCCCGCCGTCGGTGACGATCACGCCCTCGCCGCCGCCCTCAGGCACATCGATGTCGGCAGTGATCGTAAAGGACGTGTTGAGTAGGTTCGGCTCGCCGCTCCACGGGTTAATGCCGGTCACCGAGTTGCCGGCGTAGGTGAACACCTTGCGTCCCGCCGACAGCGTCGGCCGCGGGGTCGCCAGCCGCGTCGCGACTGAAGCGTCGAGCGGAAGCACGTTGCAAGGCGCCTAGCGGTCGCGGCCAAGGCGCTGGAGGAGGAGTAGACCGCGAGGAACCCGGGAATTGAAGTCGCGGGCGGGCAGCGCCGGATGAACGGCTCGCTGCTCCTACGCTCCAAACCCGCTGTCTGGGTTAATTTCCCCGCTGTTCCGCCAGCGGCGTCGATTTTCCGCCAACACCTTGAACTTGCAATAATTTTGGCGGAGAAGCTGCGGTGGGCGGCCCGTTTGGCGAAATCCGCTGTTATTGCCGCTGTTACCAGCAAACCCCGACCGTCGCGACGGCCTATCGCCCCTTCACCCGCGCCTTCAAGGCCTGGTCGGGGACCACGCCCGCCCGCTGGCGGGCGGAGCGCGGCGGGCGCTGAACGCGACGCCCGACGTGTCCTGGATGCATATTTACCATATATATTGTTTTATTACGGCGCTCGGGGCCGATTTTCGAGGCGACGCTAAACCGGGTCGCAACCCCCTGAAATTGTTGGGGCCGCCGCTAAATTGGCGCTAAACCGGAGGTAGGGACCCAGGACCGGGCGCGAGCCCTACCCCCTCCCCTTCCAAAAATCCGCCTGCAGCTCGGCCGCCTCCTCCTCGAGCAGCGGCCCGACGACCTCGGTCGGCCGCTGGCCGGACCTGAAGACGACCTCGCACGGCAGGTCGAGCGTCGGGTTCTCCTCGTGCGCGCCGGTCTGCTCCTTCAAGCCCTTCTCCGTCTGCCCGTAGACGACGCGGCCGATGCCGGCCCAGTAGATCGCGCCGGCGCACATCGCGCAGGGCTCGGCCGACGTATAGAGCGTGCAGCTGGCGGAGGAATTCGAGATCGTAGGCGCGCGAGGCGCGCGTGGCGAGCACCCGCTCGGCGTGGGCGGTGCGGTCGCGGCCCTCGCTCGAGTAGCCGTTGCCCTGCTCCATCAGGACTTGCCCTTCGCCGTCGGCGAGCACCGAGCCGAACGGATGGTCGCCGCCCTCGCGGGCGCGCCGGCGACGTCGAAGGCCCGGCGCAGCAGCGCCTCGTCGAATGGGCGAAGGGTAGCGGTCATTGGGCTGCTCCGGCAGGGCCGAGATCGATAGCACGAAGTCCGGGCCGCGACGCCGCCGATATCGCGGGCAGTCCACAGCCGCAAAAGCCATTTCCGCCAATTAATTTGACAGTTGGCCCCGCCGCGTTAGGGTCGCAAGCCAAAGGCGCAAGCGACAGACGCGGAAGCAATCGCCTCCGACGCACGGCAGGCGGCGCGGGCCCGGCGCGGTTCTTGCGAGGCCGAGGTCGGGCAGGCGCCGCACGGAGGCAGGGGATCGAGGACATGTCGAGGTGAAGGCTGAAGCTCCCCCGCGACTGAAGCTTGTCGGCGTCAGCAAGTCGTTCCCCGGCGTGCGCGCCAACGACAATGTCCATCTCAGCGTCAGGCCCGGCGAGATCCACGCCCTGCTCGGCGAGAACGGCGCCGGGAAATCGACCCTCGTCAAGATGATCTACGGCATCCTCGCGCCGGACGAGGGGCAAATCTTCTTCGACGGCGCGCCGCAGCGCATCGCCAACCCGCGCGCCGCGCGCCGGCTCGGCATCGGCATGGTGTTCCAGCATTTCTCGCTGTTCGAAGCGATGACAGTGCTGGAGAACATCTCGCTCGGCCTCGACTCGCGCCTCTCCTCGCGCGAGCTGCTCGCCGAGTTCACCCGGGTCCTCGAGACCTACCACCTCAAGCTCGATCCGCGCCGGATCGTCTCGAACCTCAGCGTCGGCGAGCGCCAGCGCATCGAGATCGTGCGCGCGCTCCTGCTCAGTCCGCGCCTGCTCATCATGGACGAGCCGACCTCGGTGCTGACGCCGCAGGAGGTCGAGCAATTGTTCGAGACGCTCAAGCATTTGGCTTCGAGCGGCTGCTCGATCCTCTACATCTCGCACAAGCTGCACGAGATCGTCGCCCTTTGCGACACCGCGACCATTCTGCGCGGCGGCAAGGTCGTGGCGGCGTGCGATCCCAAGCGCGAGACCTCGCGCTCGATGGCCGAAATGATGATCGGCGCGAACCTGAAGGAGATCGCCAAGCCGACCGCCCGCGTGTTCGGCCCGCCCAAGCTCGAAACGCAGGGTCTCACCCTGCCGAAGCCGACCGAATTCGGCGTCGCACTGAGGGACGTTTCGCTCACCGTACGCGCGGGCGAGATTTTCGGCGTGGCCGGGGTCGCGGGCAACGGTCAGAACGAGCTGCTTTCCGCGATGAGCGGCGAGACGCTCGCGCCGAGCGCAGAGGCGGTCCTGCTGGCCGGCGAGGCGGTCGGGCGGATGGGCGTGACCGAGCGCCGCAATCTCGGCCTTTGCGCCGTGCCGGAAGAGCGCCACGGCCACGCCGCCGTCAGCGAATTCTCCCTCACCGACAACGCCTCGCTCACCGGGCGCGACCGGATGGAGCTCGTGCGGTTCGGCCTCATCGACCCGGGCAAGGCGACCAACTACGCCGCCGAGGTCATCGGCGCCTTCACCGTCAAGGCGACGGGCCCCGGCGCCCTGGCGAGCTCGCTCTCGGGCGGCAATCTGCAGAAGTTCATCATGGGGCGCGAGATCCTCCAGCGCCCAGAGGCGCTGGTCGTGTGCCAGCCGACCTGGGGGGTCGACGCGGGCGCGGCGGCGGCCATCCATCAGGCGATCGTCGATCTCGCGGCGCGCGGCTCGGCGGTGCTCGTCATCTCGCAGGACCTCGACGAACTTTTGACCCTTTGCGACTCCATGGCCGTCATCAACCTCGGCAGGCTGTCGAAGACGCTCAAGGTCGGAGAGGTCTCGATCGAGGAGATCGGGCTCCTGATGGGCGGCGTGCACGGAGACCCGTCGGCGACGATCGAAATGACTGAGCATTTGCATGCGCATCCGATTTGAAAAACGGCTGACCCCGAGCCGGTTCATGCAGGTGGCGACGCCGATCGCCTCGGTGCTGCTGACCATGCTGCTCGGCGCGATCATCTTCCAACTCATCGGCTTCGACGGCCCGCATGCGATCTACGAGACCTTCATCACGCCGATCGTGGCCTCCTACAAATGGCAGGACGTCCTGACCAAGGCCGCGCCGCTGATCATCATCGCGCTCGGACTGTCGCTCGGCAACCAGGCGAAGATCTGGAACATCGGCGCCGAAGGGCAATACATCATCGGCGCGCTGGCCGGCGCCGGCGTCGCCTTTTTCCTGCCGACCGCGCCCGGATTCCTGATCATCCCGTTGATGATCGCGGCCGGCGTTCTGGGCGGCATGGCCTGGGCGGCGATCCCGGCCTGGCTGAAGACGCGCTACAATGTCTCGGAAGTGCTCTCGAGCCTGATGCTCGTCTATGTCGCGCTGCAGGTGCTCAATTACCTGATCGGCGGCCCGTGGAAGGACCCGAACGGCCACAACTTCCCGCAGACGGCGCCGTTCACCCCGGCCGAGTCGCTGCCGAACGCCCTGCCGGGAACGGTCATCCCGCCCGGTTTCGTCGTCGCCGTCGTGCTGACGCTCGTCTTCTGGCTGCTGACGTCGCGCTCGGTCTACGGCTTCTCCGTTCGTACGGTCGGCGCCGCGCCGAGCGCGGCCCGCTACGGCGGCTTCGACGCCTCGCGCACGGTGTGGTCGACCCTCCTGATCAGCGGCGGCATGGCCGGGCTCGCCGGCATCCTCGAGGCGATGAGCCAGCTCGGGCAGATCAATCTCGGCTTCCCCTCGGGCTACGGCTTCACCGCCATCATCGTCTCGTTCCTCGGCCGGCTGCATCCGGTCGGCGTCTTCCTCGCCGGCCTCATCCTCGCCGTCACCTATGTCGGCGGCCAGGTGGCGCAGACGGTGGTGCACGTGCCGAACGCGACGGCCGGCATCTTCCAGGCGACCATGCTGTTCTTCATCCTGGCGAGCGACATTCTCGTCCGCTATCGCGTGCGGATCATCCGCGAGGCGCCGCGCCCGAAGGCGGCGACAGCGGAGGCCTCCGCATGAGCCTCGCGTTCATCATCGACGCGCTCGTCACCGTGGTCGGCGTCACGACGCCGATCCTGCTTGCCGCGACCGGCGAACTCGTCGTCGAAAAGAGCGGCGTCCTCAACCTCGGCATCGAAGGCATGATGCTGATCGGCGCGGTCACCGGCTTCGCCGTCGCCTTCAATTACGGGCCGGATCTCGGCGACTGGGCCCCCTGGGTCGCCGTCCTCGGCGCCGCCCTCGCGGGCGTAGCTTCGTCGATGCTGTTCGCCGTGCTGGCGCTGTCGCTCGGCTCCAATCAAGTGGCGACCGGCCTCGCGCTGACGATCTTCGGGATCGGCCTGTCCTCGCTCATCGGCGCAGGCTACGTCGGCATGACCGTGCCGTCGTTCGACTCCGTCTTCCCCGACTGGCTCGCCGGCGACCCTTTCTGGCGGGTGCTGTTCGGCTATAGCCCGCTCGTCTATTTCGCGCTCATCATGGTCTTCGCTGTCGGTTGGTTCCTGAACCGCACCCGGGCCGGCCTCGTCTTGCGCGCGGTCGGCGAGAACGACAACTCCGCCCATTCGATCGGCTACCCGGTGATCCCGATCCGTTATACGGCGATCGCCTTCGGCGGCGCGCTCGCAGGGATCGCCGGCTCTTACTTCTCGATGGTGATCACGCCGATGTGGGCGGAGCAGATGACCGCGGGCCGCGGCTGGATCGCGCTCGCGCTGGTCGTGTTTTCCGGCTGGCGCGCCGGCCGCCTGCTCGCGGGCGCGTATTTCTTCGGCATCCTCATGACGCTTGAGCTCTACGCCAAGGCCTCGGGCTTCTCCTTCCTGCCCTCGCAATTCTGGGCCGCGATGCCCTACATCATGGCGGTCGTCGTGCTCGCCCTCATATCCGCCCGCGGGGTCACGGGGAGCGAAGCGCCGGCCTGCCTCGGCCGCCCTTTCATGCCGAACGCCTAATCGACAATATCGCCGACAAGGAGGAAACGACATGACTCTGCTCACCCGTCGTAATTTCGTGAAGACCGCAGCCGCGGGCCTCGCGCTCGCCGGCGTTTGGCCGGAACGCCTTGGCCGCCGAGCCGCTCAAGGTCGGCTTCGTCTATCTCGGGGCGATCGGCGACTGGGGCTGGACCTGGTCGCACGAGAAAGGGCCGCAAGGAGATGGTCGACGCGCTCAAGGGACAGGTGGTCGCCAACTATGTCGAGAACGTCAAGGAGGACGCGAGCGCGGTCCCGATCATGAAGGACCTCGCCCAGCAGGGCAACAAGCTCATCTTCACCACCTCCTACGGCTACATGGACCAGACCCTCGAGGCCGCCAAGCAGTTCCCCGACGTCAAATGGGAGCACTGCACCGGCTACAAGCGCGCCGACAACGTCGGCACCTACAACTCGCGCTTCTATCAGGGCAGAGCGGTCACCGGCACAATTGCCGGCATGATGAGCAAGACCAGTACGATCGGGTATGTCGGGTCGTTCAAGATCCCCGAAGTGGTGATGGGCGTGAACGCCTTTACGCTGGCGGCGCAGGCCGTCAATCCGAAGATCACCACCAAGCTCGTGATGATCGACACCTGGTTCGATCCGGCCAAGGAGGCCGCCGCAGCGGAGACGCTGGCCAATCTCGGCTGCGACGTGATCGCCCAGCACGTCGACAGCCCGGCGGTGTTGCAGGTCTGCGAAAAGCGCAAAATCTACGGGTTCGGATATGGGGCCGACATGTCGCGCTTCGCACCTCATGCGCATCTGACGGCGAGCCTCGACCTTTGGGGCCCCTACTACATTTCGCGCGCCAAGGCCCTGCTCGACGGGACCTGGAAGCCGGACGACACCTGGTGGGGCTTCAAGGAGGGAATCCTCGGGATGGCGCCCGTACAACAAAGCAGTGCCGGACAACGTGCGCGCCGCCGCCGACAAGATCATCGCCGGCACCAAGGACGGAAGCTACGACGTCTTCACCGGCCCGATCAAGGACCAGTCCGGCAAGGAGCGCGTCGCCAAGGGCGAGCGCATCAAGGACGCCGACGCCCTGGTGATGGACTGGTACGTGCAGGGCGTGCAGAGCTGAACCTCGTTTCAGCCATCGGGATACCTCGATAGACGGACGTAATGTCGACCCCGCCGGGCTCCCCGTGCGGGGGGCGCTTCGTGTGGGGATCGACCAGCAACGCACAGCTGGCCGTTGCGGGCATGCATTTTGCTTGCAGGCTTGATGGCGCGACCTCTACGCGCCAAATCTTGCAGAGTCAGAGGAGACGAATGTGAGTTTGATCACTCGCCGCAATTTCATGAAGGACGGCCGCCGCCGGCCTGGCGATGCCTGCGCTGGGACGCGGCGCCTTCGCCGCCGAACCGCTGAAGGTCGGCTATATCTATCTCGGGCCGATCGGCGACTACGGCTGGACCTGGGCGCACGAGAAGGGCCGCAAGGCCATGGTCGACGCGCTGAAGGGGCAGGTCGTCGCCGACTACGTCGAGAACGTGAAGGAGGACGCGAGCGCCGTTCCGATTCTGAAGGACCTCGCCCAGCAGGGCCACAAGCTGATCTTCACTTCCTCCTACGGCTACATGGATCAGACGGTCGAGGTCGCCAAGCAGTTCCCGAACGTGATGTTCGAGCATTGCACCGGCTACAAGCACGCCGACAATCTCGGTACCTACAATTCGCGCTTCCACCAGGGCCGCGCGGTGGAGGGCACGATCGCCGGCCTGATGTCGAAGACAGGCACGATCGGCTATCTCGGCTCGTACAAGGTGCCGGAAGTCGTGCTCGGCGTGAACGCCTTCACGCTCGCCGCCCAGGCGCAAAACCCGAAGATCGTCACCAAGCTCGTGATGATCGACTCCTGGTTCGACCCCGCTAAGGAGGCCGCCGCCGTCCAGACTTGGCCAACCTCGGCTGCGACGTGATCGCGCAGCACACCGACAGCCCGGCCGGTCTCCAGGTCTGCGAGCAGCGCAAGGTCTGGTGCTTCGGCCAGGGCGCCGACATGAAGAGATTCGCGCCCAAGACGCAGCTCACCGCGATCGAGGACATCTGGGGCCCCTATTACATCTCGCGCGCCAAGGCGATGCTCGACGGAACCTGGAAGCCGGACGATGCGTGGTGGGGCATGAAGGAAGGCACGGTCGTCATCTCGCCCTACAGCTCCGCGATGCCCGACAACGTGCGCGCCGCCGCCGACAAGGTGATCGCCGGCTGGAAGGACGGCTCCTACGACGTCTTCACCGGCCCGATCCAGGATCAGTCCGGCAAGGAGCGCCTCGCCAATGGCGAGCGGATGAAGGAGGCCGACCTCGCGGTGCTGGACTGGTACGTCAAGGGCGTACAGAGCTAAAGCGTAGGTAGGCCCTCATCCGGCCGGCTAACGCGGCCACCTTCTCCCGCAAGCGGGAGAGGGCCGGGGTGAGGGCAAGGGCCAGCGCCTACGCCAGCTCGTGCACCCGCGCCTCCGGACACACCTTCTTGGCGATCTCGGCGAGATGCAGGTGGTGGGTCAGGTAGATGACCTGGCCCGACGCGTCCCATGTCGGCGAAAAGCCGCAACGCCTCCTCGGCGCGGAAATGGTCGAACGTCTCCATGATGTCGTCGGCGACGAAGGGCGCCGGCGGGCGCGACTTGGCGAGCTCGTGGTAGCCCGCGACACGCAGCGCAAGGTAAAGCTGGAAACGGGCGCCTTTCGACAATTGCTCGGCCGCCTTCGAGCCCCCGTCGGCGCCGAGCGCAATCAGCGTCTCGCTCTGCCCGTTCGGCAGCGCGGTCAGGCCGCGATAGGCGCCGCGGCTGATCTCCGAAAAGGCCTTTGACGCGCGCTCCATCATCGCGCCGCGATGCCGGTCGCGATAGAGCCTCAGCGCTTCGTCCGCCGCCGCGACGCCGGCGCGCAAGGCCAGATACCGGCGCGCGCCGTCCTTGATCACTTCGAGAATCGTGCGCCGGTTCTCCTCGATCCGCGCGACCGCGTCGTCGCCCTCCGACCGCCTCGAGCCGCCTTTGCCGCCTCGCGGCAGGCGGCGATAGCGTTCCGCGTGCTCCGTCACGTCGTTCGGCCGCGCGCGTCTTCGAGATCGCCGAGTTCCTGCTCGAGCGCGGCGCGGTCGGCGGCTTCGAGGGAGCGCGCGCGGCCGTCGAATGGCGCTCGCGACGTTCGACGGTCCAGGATGGCGCGCGTCTCCTTCGCGATCTCGTCGCGCAGCGCGTCCCGTCCGCTTGCAGTCCTCGAGCTTGCCGGCGACTTCGGCGAGCGCTCGCGACGGCGAAGAATTCGGTCATCGCCGAAGCGAGCCTCGCGTTGACCGCGAGCGCCTCGACGATCTGAGCGAGCGCGTCGCGCGCCGCCTCCAGCGCCTTTGTCTTCTCTCCGCGCCGGCGTTCGTCCTCGCGCGCCCGCGCCACGCGCGCCTCGATCGCGTCGGCGCGCGCGGCGGGATCGTCGCCGCCTTCGTCGAGGCCGAGCGCCTTGGCGACATCGGCGACTTCCGCCGCGAACAGCCGCTTGTCGCGCTCCATCGCTTCGATGCGGTGCTCGAGTTCGGCGCCGTCTTTCAGCGCGACGCGCAACTCCTCGAGCGCCTTCAGCGCCTGTCGCACGACATTCAGCGGCGGCTCCGCCTCGGCTTCGCCGAGCCACGACCCTGCGCAGGCTTCGCGCCACGCGGCGCGCCAGCGGGCATCCTCGTCCAGCGCAGCCTTCAGCTTGGCCTCAGCGCGCCCGGCCTCGACGCCGCGTTGCTTGACCGTCTTACGGTGCGTTTCCGCTTTCGCCGCCTCCACGACCGCCGCTTCCGCCGCATCGATCAGCGAATTGAGCGAACCGTCCGGATCGTGCGCGACGCCCACGCCCCGCATGGCCTCGCTCAGCGAGCGACGCGCACGTTCGGCGTCGTCGTTCGTCCGGCGCGCCGCGTCCTTCAGCTCGTGGAGCGTCCTGACGATCTCCATCGCTGTGTCGCGGCCGGCTCTCCATGCGTCGAGGAAGCTCAGCGGATCGCGGCCGCGAGGCGGCGCCGCGGGCATCAGCGCTGCAATCTCGTGATCGAGCGCGCGAAGCGCCTCGTCGGCCGCGTCGAGGTCAGCCGCCGCGCGAGCGCATTCCGCCTCGACCCCGGCGAGCTTGATCGCGCGCTCCCGCGCAGCCGCGACCTCCCGCGCATTGGCGAGCCGCGCCGCGCCCGCCGCATCGTCGCGGCGCATCGCGGCTTCAAATGTGTCGGCGCTCGACCCGCTGAGCGCCGCGCGATGGGCTGACCATGCCGCTTCGCGCGCCAAAGCGAATTTCCGCGGCGACGTCGTCGCCTACGACGTCGGTCGCTCGGGCCGCGACCGCCGCTTCGGCCCGCAATCGCTCCGCTTCGCCGTTCTTGTCGGCGAGACGCTGGACATGGGTCTGACGCTCGGCGAGCGCCTGCGACAGGCGACCGACGGAGCGCCGCCGTCTCCGCTTCGCCTGGAACAGAGACGCTGGCCAGTTCTTCCGGCAGTCCCCGCCATGGCGCGAGCGCCGCCAGCGCTTCCGCGAGTTTCCGCGCCTGTTTCTCCATGTCGGCGCGCAGCGGCGCGAAGGCGAGCGGCGGAATCGTCGCGCCGCGCCGCCTGGAGGCGCGTTTTCAAAGCTTCGAACGCCGCGCCGCCGCTGTCGGACTGCGGCGCATCGGCGAGCGCTGCGGCGAGCGCGCTTTTCGCGTCGTCGAGCGCCACTCGCGCGGTCTCGAGCTTCGCAAGCACGCCCGAGCGCTGGGCGACGAGTTCCTCCAGCACACCCACTGTCCGGACGGACAGGATGAGCGTCTTCGGTTCGGCTTCGCCCGGCCTGCCGAGTCTGCGCAGGATCTCGGCGACTGCGCTGCGTTTGCCGTCGAGTTCGCCTTGGCGGACGGGAATATCCCTCGCCGTATCGTACCGGCTGCGCAACTCGCCCCAGCCATCCACCCGGCTTGCGAGCTGCAGCGCGGCGGCGTCGTCGCCGATCGCTCGCGAGCTCGGCCTCGAAGAGCCCGTCGATCGCGACCTCTGCGGTCTCCTTCTGTACGGTCAGCTTTATCGCCTCGGCCTGCAGCCGCGCGACTTCGTCGCCCCAGCCTTCCGGAGGCGTCGGCAGGTCGGCGAGCGGCAAGAGCTTCGCTTCCGCCTCGCGCAGCGCCGCGAGATGCGGCAGCGCGGCGAGCAGCCGCCGGATGGCGTCGGCGCGCGCGCGCCGCTCCGACAGGCCCCTGCCCGCGGCGTCGTAGGCCGCCTTCGCCTCGTCGCGCTGGCGGACGAGCTCGGCGTAGGTCGAGGCGAGCGTATCGGCCTTGTCGCGCTCGTCCTTCAACGCCTCGAGCGCCCGCTTCCTTTCGGCCAGTTCCGTCTTCCGACGCGCGCGGCCGGTAGAACTTTCCCGCCTTCTCCCGCAATGCGTCGAGCCGGGGGCTGAACTCGGCAAGGCCGGCGCTGGCCGAAAAGAGAAGCTGGCCGAGATCGCCGCGGCTGGCGAGAATCGCCTCGCCGCCCTTCTCCAGGCTCTCGTCGTCGAGCGAGAACATCATGCGGAACGAGGCTCGATCGACCCCGGCGAGCTCCGCCTTCAGGAAGGTCTCGTCGATCGGCCGGTTGTCGGCGTCGACGAGGCTGTTCCTGTCCCGCTTGAGGCGGGCGATCTCATGCGCCCTGCCGCCGATCTCGATCCGCGCTCCGACCCGCATGGCGCTATAGGCGTGCCAGTTCGTCCTGCGCCTCCGCCGCGCCGTAGGGCGACTGCTTTTCGATGCCGAACAGAAGGTCGAGCATCGCCGCCGCCGCGGTCGACTTGCCCGCCTCGTTGAGCCCGTAAACGATATGAAAGTCCGGCGCGCCCGGCCGGCGCCGCGCCGAAATCGATCGCATGGTCGCTGAAGCGCCCGTAGCGGGTGAGATCGAGGCGGGCGAATCCTCACGCGGCGACGTCCTTGTCGGCGGCGCGCAAATGCGCAAGCACGTCTTCCGCGCCCTCCCGCGCAACGGAGGGCAAGATGTCGGCGAACGCCTGCGCATCCGAGCCGAACAGGTCCTCGCGAATGCCCGGAGGCAGATGGCCGCGCAGATCCTCGGCGATCGACTGCATCTCGTCGCGGAACGCCTTCGACTGCACGACTTCGTTCTCCATCAGCGCCCGCAATTCCGCGATCGGATCGGTCGCGGATGCCTCCGCGGCGCGCGGCTCCTCGCAGGCGAGCTCGATCTTGTCGAGCGAGGTCGCGCCGAGCCCGGCGCCGATCTGGGCCGCCTCCTCCGCGAGCCGGTCGGCGTCGCAGCGCAGGCGCCAGGCGAGCGGCGTCGCCCCCTCGAGCCTCAGACGGGCGACGAGATGCTCGCTCTGAGCGCCTCCGCGCGCCTTTTCGAGCGCCGCCTCGATCCGCTTCAGCGCCGCCCTCCAGTCGTCGGCATGGGAAAGATCGACGGAGACGCGGCGGAACTCGGCGACGCTCGTCGGCCGCTCCTCGACCGAAATTGTCCGGTCGTCGGCGATCGTCGCCAGCGTGGCCGACTTCGGCCCCGCCTCGTTGATGTCGCGGCCCTGCGGATTGCCCGGCATCACGATCGTCGCCCTGCCCTTGTCGACGAAGCGCTGATGAATGTGGCCGAGCGCCCAATATTGGAAGCCGTGGTCGTGCAGCTCCGCCGGCGAGCACGGCGCATATCGGTCGTGCGACGGCGATCCGCCGAGGCTCGTGTGCAACATGCCGATATTGACCGCGCCGTCATGCGGGGCGCGGAACTTCGGCAGCAGGCTCTCCGGCGCATGCTTCTGGGCGAAGCTCACGCCGTGCACGACGACGTCGAGGCCGCCGCGCGCGAGCGCGACCGACTCGGCGTGTCCGCCGAACACTTTCACCGACTCCGGCAGGGTCAGCTCGCGCGTGATGCGGGATTCTGCGTCGTGGTTGCCGCGAATGATGAAGGTCTCGATCCCCGCCTCGTGCAGGCGCCTGAGCTGGTCGGCGAGAAAGCGCGCGGTCTTCATCGAGGTCTGCTCGCCGTCGTAGAGGTCGCCGGCGATCAGAAGCGCGTCGACCTGTTCGGCGAGGCAGAGGTCGATGACGGCGGCGAAGGCTTTGCGCGTCGCTCCGCCGATCAGCTCCGCGAGCGCCGGCTCGCGCAGCGCCAGGGTGCGCAGCGGCGAATTGAGGTGGATGTCGGCGGTGTGGACGAATTGGAACGGCATGGGCGAATCGAGCGGTAGTCTCCGCCGCAGGCGAAGTCACTGTCCGGGCGGAGAATGCGGTGGATAAGCCCGCTTGCCGCCGACCGCGCCCTGGGGCAAGGAACGCCCGCGTCCGGGCTCCCTGCCCCGACCTTGGAACAGGACCCTTTCTTGCGGCTCGGCCGGCGAAGCTCACCCACTTCCGACAGCGTCGAGAACGCGATGCGCGTCCGCGTCAGCCGGTCGCTGCACG
The DNA here is from genome assembly GCA_963768555.1 of uncultured Alphaproteobacteria bacterium. Taxonomy (GTDB): domain Bacteria; phylum Pseudomonadota; class Alphaproteobacteria; order Rhizobiales; family Beijerinckiaceae; genus Roseiarcus. The sequence continues at coordinate 15,232 of CAVYIZ010000089.1, read as the reverse complement.
AGCTCTGGCGCAGCGCGGTGCGTGTGCCGTTCAGGAACTTTCGGCGCCGGCTGCGGGCCGCGGTCGCCGCCCGCTCCGAGGCCGGAATCCCGGTCGCGGTCGACCGGACGACCGAGCTCGCGACCGTCCCGTTCGAAGGCCGCTTTCCGCCGCCGCACGCGCAATGCACGGTCGTCGAACCCTGCCGATATTCCACCAAGCTGCATGCGCTCTGCGTCAATTCGACGACGACCGAGCGCATGCATTACGTCGATCACGCGGTCGACGCGCCGGAGCTGACGCTCGAGCATCTCGTCGACCAATACTGGTTTCCCAAGCTCGGGCTCCTGATCTCGAAGCAAGGCCTCGTCTGGCGCCACTCGTTCCTCGGGCCGTTCCAGGAGGGCTTTCTCTCCTCGGTCAAGGAGATCGTCGACCGGCCGCTGCCGGACGGGAATCGCGAACATCTCTTCTACCCGGAGCGGCTCGCGCGCGCGCCGACAATCGCGGGCGAGCATCTCCTGATCGCCAATTCCGAGCAGCCGAACTACGGGCACTATCTGCTCGACATCGTCCCCCTCGTCCATCTCGGCGCGGGCAGGCGCGCTCCGATGCTGACCTGGACGCTAAAACCCTGGCAGCGGGCGCTCGTCGCCCGGCTCGACGTCCCGGCCGGGCTCATTCGCGAAATCCGGCCGCGGCCGGTCTTCCTGAAGCACGCGATCGTCAGCAACCGGCACAGCGGCGTCAGCAGCCAGAACGCCCATCCGCAGCACCGGGAAGCCTTCGCCGCGATTCTCGCGAATGTGCGCAGAGCGGCGCCCGCCTCGGCGACGCCGAAGCGGGTGCTGGTCTGCCGCGGCCTCGCCAACAGCCGCAACATCATGAACCGCGCCGAGATGATCGAGGCGCTGAAGCCGCTCGGCTTCGCCGCCATTCAGCCGGAGAAACTGTCGTTCGACGAGCAGGCTCTGACATTCGCGGAGGCGGAGGTCGTCGTCTGCGAATTCGGGGCCGCGATGGCCAATGCGATGTTCTGCCGCCCTGGGACCAAGGTGGTGGAAATCATCGCCGAGGGCCAGCACGATCCGTGGTCGTCGCACCTCTGCGCCATGCTCGGGCTCGAGCACGTGGTGCTCTTCCAGCGCCAAACGGAGGAAGACCTCGCCCGCGCCCCCCGGCACATCAAGGACTCGACCTTCGCCTATGCGGTCGATGTGCCGAGGCTGGTCGAGACCGTGTCGGCGCTCGTGGGCGAATGAGGGCTCGGCCTGCTACTCCCGCGCTGCAAACGGCGACAGTGAGGCCTGCGCCGGCTGCTCGGAGAAGCGCTGGCGGTAGACGCCGAGGTTCTCGCTCACCCGCTGCACGTAGTCGCGCGTCTCGTCGAACGGAATGCGCTCGACCCAGTCGACCGGATCTGCGCCGTTGCGCGGGTCGCCATAGGCGGCGATCCATTGCTGCACCCGCCCGGGGCCGGCGTTGTATGCGGCGAAGGCCATCGCGCGGTAGCCGCCCACGTCCTCCATCACCTGGCCGAGGAAGGCCGCGCCCAGCTGGGTGTTGAAGGCGGGATCGACGAGGAGCCGGGCGTAGTCGTAAGCGACGCCCGCGCGCTTGGCAGTGGAAGCCGCCGTCGACGGCAGGATCTGCATGAGGCCCTTGGCACCCGCGCCGGACGCCGCATGCCATACGAACTCGCTCTCCTGCCGCGCGACCGCGTAGATGCTGGCGAGGTCGGCCGAGTGGGCGAGCGGCAGGAAGGCGGGAACGCCCGACGACGGAAACGCCATTGCGTCGAAGGCGTAGCCGCGCAGCGTCGCGATCTTGCCGAACTGGACCTGCGTCGCGGCGTCGGCGTGTCGCTTCACCACCTCGGCCATCGCCGCCATCTGCGCCTCGTCGCGCCATGAGCGCGCGGCTTCATAAGCGAGCGCGGTCGCAAGGTCCTCGAGTCCGTCCGCATAGAGCGCTTCCGCCGCAAGCACCGATTCGTCACGGTCCGCGCCCTCGGCGACCGCGCTCGGCGCGCGAAGCTCGAGCCGCTTCGCCCCAAGACGCTCGGCGGCGAGCTGTCCGTAGTAGGCGATCGGCTCGGTCGCCGCGCTCTGGTAATCGAGCTTCGCTTCGTCCCCGTTCCCCATCGCCTCGGCGGCGCGACCGCGCCAGTAGGCCGCGCGGGCGATCGACAGGGGGGTCTCGGCCGCCTCGGCGGCGAGGGCGAAGCGCTTGGCGGCTTCGGGAGCGTCGCCGAGGAAACGCAGCGCGATCCAGCCCGCGTGGAAATCGAGATCGACCCGGTTGGCGGACTTGTCGGGGAGCGCCGCCTTGTCGCAGAGCTCGAAGGCGAGCTTGGGCTCATTGATGTCGAGCAGTTCGCGCGCGACCATCCGCCGCTCGGACCACCACTTGTCGGGATTGATGAGCGAAGCCCGGTCCTTGGGCGCGAGCCCGAGCAGGGTCGCCGCCTCGTAGGGGCGGTTCGAGCGCCGCGCTTCCTGGATGCGGGCGAACAGGAGACCCGGATCGCTCTTGAGCGAAGCAGTTACAGCCTTGAGTCGCGCCGGGCTCAGCGGCCCCCGCGCCGCGGCGATGCGCGCCTGAGCGAGCGCCATTTCGTCGGGCCCGGCAAGCGCCGCCGCGCGCAGGGCGGCGGCGTAGCTTTCGGCGTAGAGCAGACGGTCGGCGCGATACTTGTGGTCGGACTTCAGAAGCACGACGCCGAACTCGCGCAGAATCGCGCTCTCCGTCCAGCCGTCGAAATTGCCGTCGCGCCACAACTCGCGAACGATCTGGATCGCCTCGTCCGTGCGCCCGTTCACCGCCTCCGCGCGCGCGACGGCGAGCTTTCCGGCGCTCGACTGCGGCGGCTCGGCGGCGAAGAATTCCGACACTGTCGACGGGGACGGGGGATGAACGAAGAGGTCGGCCTCCTGCCGGAAGCGCACATAGCCCAGCCCCGGCCAGGTGGGGTGGGCCTTGGCGAAAGCCTCGAGCGCAGCGAAAGTCGGATGCGGATCGCCGCGCAAGGCCGCCCACTCCAGCGCAAGGCGCTCGTCCGGATCGCTCGCCGCGGCCGCGAGCGCTGCGAGCGCCGCGACGTCGCCTTTTCGGTAGGCCTGCGCCGCCGCAGAGAGAGGCGGCGGCTGAGGCGAGCTTCGCGAGGCGGCATCCTGCTGCGCTTGCGAAGAGGCGGCTTCGGAGGGAATTTGCGGAGACAGAGGAAACGGCTCGACAGCCGCGCTCCCGGACTCCGGGGCCCCGGCGCCTCCCATCGACGCGGAATCGTGCCCCCGGCGAACAAGCGCCGCCATGTCCTGCGCTGCCGTTTCGACCGCCTTGTCCGCGGCCGGCGGCAGCACGGCCCGGGAGACGGCGGCTGGCGCGCCGGCGATCCGCGAAAGAACCTCGCGCTCGGAGACCCTATGGCCCGACAACGGCGCCAGGGCGATCAGGACGGCGGCCGTCGAGGCCCCGAGCAGCGCGCGGGTGCGCCAATTGTTCATGGGTGCACTCCTTGCACGCGAGAATGGAACGACTCTTCTAACGAAGCGTTAACCGTGGTTTCCGGGCGGGTTTTCACTTTCGCGCGCGCGCCTCTGGGGCTATGTGTCCGGGAATGCGAACGCCCAACGGCCGCAGAACCGACGGAAAGCGCGAGATGAGAGAGCGGGCGAAGTTTCACGGCTCGATGCCGGCCCTGGTGACGCCGTTCAAGGACGGCGAGGTCGACGAGCAGGCCTTTCGCGCCCACATCGATTGGCAAATCAACTCCGGCTCGCACGGGCTGGTGCCGGTCGGCACCACCGGGGAAAGCCCGACCCTGACGCACGACGAGCATCGCCGGGTCGTCGACATCTGCATCGACGAGACGCGCGGACGCGTTCCCGTGATCGCCGGAGCCGGCTCGAACAACACGGCGGAGGCGGTGGCGCTGGCGATCCACGCGGAGCGGGCCGGCGCCGACGCCGTCCTCGTGGTCACCCCCTATTACAACAAGCCGACGCAGGAAGGGCTCTACCAGCACTTCAAGGCCGTCAACGACGCGATCGGAATCCCGATCATCATTTACAACATCCCTCCGCGCAGCGTCGTCGACATGTCGCTCGACACGATGAAACGACTGAGCGAGCTTCCCAACATCGTCGGCGTCAAGGACGCGACCGGCGACGTCGGCCGCGTCTCGCGCCAGCGACACGCTATCGGGTCGGACTTTATCCAACTTTCTGGCGAAGACATGACCGCGCTCGCCGCAATGGCGGCGGGCGGACACGGCTGCATCTCCGTCACCGCCAACATTGCGCCGGAACTCTGCGCCGAACTGATGGAATTGGTGTTCAAGGACGACTGGGACCACGCGCTCAAGATCCAGGACCGGTTGACGCCGCTGCACGCGGCGATTTTCGCCGAACCCGGCGTAAACGGCACGAAATACGCGCTGAATCTGCTCGGGCGGGTGCGCAACGAGACGCGCCTGCCGCTCATTCCGGTCAGCCAGACGACGGAGGCGCTGATCCGCCGCGCCATGGTGCACGCAGGTTTGTTGAACGCTTGAGACGTCATGCAAACGCGATCATACGCCACATTTCTACGCGCGCGCAAGCGAGCGATTCGAGGCTCGTCGCTCTCCAATTACGGCGTAATTGAGGCGGGAACCGCCGGTCTCACCAGCGGCGCGCGCTGCGGTCGGAAGGCGCCGGCTTATGGCCGATAAGGACAAGCCCAAGTTCAAGGTCGTGGCCGACAACCGCCGCGCGCGCTTCGACTACGAGATCGGCGAGACGTACGAGGCGGGCCTGATGTTGACCGGCACCGAGGTCAAATCGCTCCGCGCCGGCAAGGCGACGGTGGCGGAAAGCTACGCCGCCGTCGACCGCAACGGCGAAGTGATCCTCTACAACGCCAACATCCCGGAATATCTGCAGGCGAACCGGTTCAACCACGAACCGAAAAGGCCGCGCAAACTCCTTCTCCACGCAAAGGAAATCGCGAAGCTGGCGAAGGGCGTCGAGCGCGAGGGCATGACGATCGTGCCGCTCAGAATTCTACTTCAACGAGAAAGGCCGAGCCAAGATCGCCATCGCACTCGGACGCGGCAAGAAGCTGCACGACAAGCGCGAGACCGAGAAGGCGCGCGACTGGAGCCGCGACAAGTCGCGGCTGATGCGCGAGCGGCGGTGACGCCGAGGTAGGTCGGCGATTGCACCCTTCTCCCCTTGCGGCCCCTTGCGGTGGAAGGCGGCCCGAAGGGCCGGACGGGGTCGCGCCGGAAGAAGCGTTCTTCCGCATCGCGTCTAAACGCTGATATCCTTGCAATTTCGATCGAATTCGACGGCAAGCGCCTCAGCGCCTTACCGCTCTGGTGGCGCGATTCGATCATTGTGACGGGTATATGCTCTTCGAGTTTGAGGCGCACATCGTCGCTTTTGAAGCGCGCGGCGGGAGGCCTTCGGGCCTGAGCTGCAGCGGAAGCGGCGGCGATCCTCGCGCCTGCAAAAAGACCCAGGGGAATCGGGTGAAGCTTTTTTACCGCGTGATCAGGCTGGCGAGGAAGTCGTCGTCCCATCCGGCGGTCTTTCGCTTGAGCCGCAGGGAAGCCTTTCCGGGAGCCTATCGGATCAGGTTCTGCGCCATGTGCTTGATCGTACAGAAGTTGGCGGGTGCGTGATCGGTTCGCAGCCGACACTCGTCGTCGCGGAACACCATGTCCAAGATCCAGTGCAGGCTATTCTCGATCGCCCAGTGGCTGCGTACGATCGGTCCTAGCATGCACGCCATCAGCGCCAGCGACGTCAGGTAGAAGCGGGTCTCCCGCTCGATCTTGTCGCCGGTTTCCCGCTCGCTTTCGACCACCACCACGGCCTTCAATCCGGGCCAGTTGTGGCGCTCCTGCAGCCAGCCGATGTCGTGAATGACGGTCGTGGTCCTGGTCTCGATGCGGCCATGATCGCCATCCACCGTTTGGTCGCGACTGATCGTTGTGTCCCTGAAACCGGCGGCTTTCTGCTCGGCCACGAACAGTTCCACGTCCTCGCGCAGCGACCCCTGGTTGCCTTTCAGCGCTAGCACGTAGTCTGCTTTCTTCTCCACCACTTTCTGCGCGATGTCGCGCTGACACCCCATGGCGTCGATGGTGATGATCGCCCCCTCGATGGCCAGCAGGTCCAGCAGTTTGGGGATGGCGACGATCTCGTTGGACTTCTCGGCCACCTTGACCTGGCCGAGCACCAGGCGCTGGCGCGCCGCAAAGGCGGAAACCATGTGGATTGGCGCGTGGCCCTTCCGCTTCTGGCCGGACCGCCGGGCGGTCTTGCCATCGATGGCGATGACCCCCTCGGGAGTTCCGGTCAGCGCGGCTACCCAGGCGACGAAGCAGCGCTGGAACTGCTCGTGGTCCAGCACGGCGAGGATATCGCCAAGATGGTCGTGCGCCGGCGTGCCGTTGGCGAAGCGGCGGAAGCGGCGCAGAAGGTCCAGCTTCTTGCGGCCGAACAGGGCGATGTCGGTGATGGTCTCCGCGCCGGCCAGGACGGCGATGAGGCAGAGGAGCAGGATCTCTTCCAGCGGGTAGTCCACCTTCCCCCGCTGGCGGGGATCCTTCAGATCATTGAAATGACTCAGAAAAACTACGGTTTCGTCAAACGCCGCGCAGTCCGCTGCCGCCTCCGCCATGCCTCGCCCCTCTGATGCGAATCGAGGCTCGTCATGGATTTAGCACTTTCGCCGTTTGTCACCTACTTCTTCACCCGATTACCCTGCAAAAAGACCGACATTTTCTTGACAAGGCGGCGGTTGTTCTGTATTTATTCTCACGCCGCCGTCCTGCAAGAGAAGGCCGAGTCTCCGTTCCATCGAAGCCCGCTTCGCTTGGCGCCGCTTGCGACCGGCGGGTCGGGACCCGTAGCGCAGCTGATAACCCGCTGATGAGTTACGATTCGCGGCCAAAGATGGAAGGAAATGGAAGCAATTTCGGGCGCTTTTTGAGCTCCCGAACGCGTCCCGGACCGGCGCGTGACGCGTTTTGGAACTTACGGGCGCGCGGCGGGATGCGAATGGCCTTCAGGAGGGGGCGGTCCTTGGCAATGCCTTGGCTGGCGGTCGATCGGTCGGGAAAAGGCGCCGCAACGGCTTGAAAACATTCATTTCGCGCCCGGAAATGGTATGGCCCCGGCAGCCTTGGACCCCAATATCTGGTGTTGGGGCGCGCGCCGCCAAAAGCGGCCTATGCTACGGCCAGAGCCGTCATTGCGGGGCGAAGCGAAGCGCTAGTCGAGGATTTGGAAGATGCGATTGGAATTCAGGTCAATGATGGCGCGATGGCCATTGACCACCGCAGCGCCATAGCCGGGTCGACCCGCGATCGGAGTCGGCTTGACGCCGGACGGCAGCGCCTCGCCCCGTTCAAGGGTTCCCAGGACAGTGGCGACCGGGGCACCCTCGGCAGGGCCGTAGTCTGGCGCAGTGACCTCGCTCGGCAAGCTGCTCGGCATCGGGGAAGTCGCCTGCGGAGGGCTGTAGACTCCGCCCAGCGCGCTCGGGGCGGACGGCGGGGGGCCGTACACTCCGCGGAGCTGCTCCTGTGCGTAGCCCGAAGCTTTCACCTCGAGCAGCACGACAAGCGAAAGGAAAAACCGACGCATGAATTCTCCTCTGCAGGGAGCTTTTTCGGTTCAACGCTCACGAAACGGTCCCCTCGACACGGCAGAACGGCGCGTCGACGGAGACCGAAGTCGGGGGATCCTTTCCTGCGACAGGTCGGCGAAACTCGCAGACCTGACGGTGGACATGGCGCGCTCCTCCTCGTTCAGACTTCGATGCGCTCCCCGGCCATAGCCGACGAAGTCGGTCGACAATGAACGGTTCCGAATGCGCCGTTTCTTTGGCCCGCACCCGCTCCGTTCGACGACGGCGCCCGCGGCGCCGAAAATCCGGATTTTCAAAACCAATTTCAGGCCCGTGAAACCGTGAAACTCCTTTCGTTTCCTTTCATTTCCTTTTCCAAAACTAGCCTTTCCAATGGGTTGCACCGAAGCTGCACGACCCCCCTCCCCCGGTCCCGTTCTCCGCGCCCGGGGCCTAAGTGGCGAAGGCGCTAAAGAAACAAACATAGCACTAATTTCGGCTCCTGGGAACAATCTGTTCACTTCGGAACACGAAAGTTCTTCAAAAGCCATGCGAAACGGAGGCCGCCCATACATCCCGGGCCGAGGGACCGCTCTGCGTCACGCCGCCGCCGCGGCGCGGTCGGGCGCGCGGCGGTAGGAGAGCGCCTCGGCGAGATGGGCGCGCCTCACCGCGCCGCCGCCGTCGAGGTCCGCCAGCGTGCGGGCGAGCTTCAAGACCCGATGATAGCCGCGCGCCGAAAGACGCAGCCGCTCGGCGGCGTCGCGCAGCAGGCGCAAGCCCGAATTGTCGGCGTCGGCGATCGTCTCGATGACGCTCGCGGGCGCCGCGGCGTTGCAAGTCACGCCGTCGAGGCCGAGGGCGGCGTAGCGGGCGAGCTGAACATTGCGCGCCGCCGCGACCCGTGCGGCAACCTCGGCCGATCCCTCGCGCGGCGGCGGCATCATCAGGTCCGCGGCCGACACCGAGGGCACGTCGATGACGAGATCGAAGCGGTCGATCAGCGGCCCGGACAGGCGGCCGAGATATTGGGCGACGCAGCGCTCGTTCGGCATGCGCTTGCAGGCGTAGCCCGGCTCGTTGGCCGAGCCGCAGCGGCAGGGGTTCATCGCCGCGACGAGCTGGAAGCGGGCCGGATAGACGACGCGATGATTGGCGCGCGCGATCGCGACCTCTCCGGTCTCGATCGGCTGGCGCAGGCTGTCGAGGACCTGCGGCTGGAATTCCGGCAATTCGTCGAGGAAGAGGACGCCGTTGTGGGCGAGCGAAATCTCGCCGGGCTTGGCGTGGACGCCGCCGCCGACCAGCGCCGGCATCGAGGCCGAATGATGGGGCGCGCGGAACGGGCGCCGGTCGGTCAGCGCGCCGCCGGCGAGCGCGCCGGCGACCGAGTGGATCATCGAGACTTCGAGGAGCTCGCGGGGGCTCAGCGGCGGCAGGATCGAGGGAAGGCGCTGGGCGAGCATCGACTTGCCCGCGCCCGGGGCCCCGCTCATGAGGAGGTTGTGGCCGCCGGCCGCGGCGATCTCGAGCGCGCGCTTGGCGCTCTCCTGGCCCTTGATGTCGCGCAGGTCCGGCTGCGGCCCGCCCGGCGGGCGCATGGCGGGCTGAGGCCGCGACAGCGTCTGCGTCCCCTTGAAGTGGTTGGCGAGCTGGATCAGCGAGCGCGGCGCGAGGATGTCGAGATCGGCCGAGGCCCAGGCCGCCTCCGGCCCGCAGGAGGCCGGGCAGATCGAGCCCCTTGCCCGCCGCATTGGCGGCGATCGCCGCCGGCAGCACGCCTGCGACCGCGCTGATCGCCCCGTCGAGCGCGAGCTCGCCGATGACCGCGTAGCCTTCCAAAGCGTCATGCGGAACGGCGCCGATCGCCGCCATCACGCCGAGCGCGATCGGCAGATCGTAATGGCTGCCCTCCTTCGGCAAGTCGGCCGGGGCGAGATTGACGGTGATGCGTTTCGCCGGCAGCGCCAGGCCCGAGGCGGTGAGCGCCGAGCGAACCCGCTCTTGCGACTCCCGGACCGCCTTGTCGCCGAGGCCGACGATGTTGAACACGACGGTCCCGGAGGCGACATGCACCTGCACGTCGACCGGCCGGCACTCCACCCCTTCGAACGCCACGGTCGAAACGCGCGCCACCATGTTTGCCCGCCCGGCTTGCCGATGTCCGAACATTTGCAGAACATTGCTGCCGGCGCAAGCGGAAAGTTGACGGCGTGACTGCCATGGTACAGGACGCGGTCGCAAGACAGTCGTCAGTTTCGCAAGCGTCCCAAGAGCGCCGCCGGGCGGAACTTCACGACGCGCTCACCGCGCCGGTGGACGTGCTGAACGCCAAGCTAAGGGGCGTGTTCGGGCGGGTGTTGCCGGATCACAGGGACGGGCAAGTCTACTTCCGGTGGCTTGATGGCAAGGAAAGTGGCGCGTCGCTTGTGTTCGCGTGGCCGACAGTGGATGCCTAGGTGACTCGCGATAGTTACTGCGCCTGGACCGCGGCCTCGCCGTCTCTCCCCCTCCGGGGCGCGCTATGTCGTGGGGATAGTCAAGGGGTCTTAGAGGATGCGTTGTCCTCGCAACGTCCTAATTTTGCAGCAAGCCACGACATCCTTTTGTCCCACAGAATGTCACCGCATGCCTTAAATCGTGCGGTCTTTACTGTGTTTCAAAGCAATAGCGAATGCCGCAATGGCGCTGCGTTCGTTGGTTTGCATCATTTCCCCGCAATTTTCGCAAATTGACTGTTTTTGACAATTGCCAGAACGGTGGCATTGAAATCGGCATTCATCATTTCCTTCACAACAGATTTAAAACTTTCGCTCAAAACTTGAAGTTAGACTTGAGTTACTCCCCCTACCTCTCAGGAATCCCCTCATTTCGAGAACGGCCTGATTTCGGCGCTTTTCGGCCCTCACGTAGAGCGAATGGGGAGCCCTAAGGCCCCGCGTTTGTCGTGGCGCGACCTCTCTCTCGACGATTGCGAGACCCGAACTTGCACTTCAGGACTTGTCATACGAGACTCGCCGCATCAAAATGCCAACCTCCAGTTGCATTTTGGCCCTCGAAAAAATGAGGGGATGGCTGAGCCCCTACCTTCGAAGGCATTTTTAAATCGAAGTATATTTTGCCGGCCGCGCTGCTCAACGCGTGCCTATCCGGTTAACGCCCATACCCACTACATGTAGGATGCATCCAATCGCCCGAATAGAGTTCTGCAAAGATTGGTGACTCGACGCCACCCGCGACACCGAGCAGAGAGCGGAAGGCGTTGAACGGGTAGAAGCGGCGGTTGAACCGGAAAGTGAACTCGTTGAGATAGGCTTGCAGATGCTTGGCGCTGACGCCGTGGTGGATGCCGTTCAGCCACGTCTTCAGATTCGAGAAGACGAGATGGCAGATCGGCAGGAACTCCTCGGCCACCTCGGGTCGCCGCATTCGGCAATCGCGTGGTGGTCGTAGCCCCGCTTGCGCAGGCTGGCATAGCCGCTCCAGTCGTCGGTGATGACCAGCGTCCCCGGCATGACGGCACTCTCGACAAATCTGGCCAGCGATTTGGCGCTGCGGTCGTCAGCGATGGACAGCCGGACGCGACCGGCATAGCGACCATCCTTCCGCTTGTCCTGCGCAGTGCCCGGCTCCCGGTGGCGGACCTCGACGGCAGCCGTCACCAGCGTCTTGTGGTGGACGCCACGGCCTTCGCCACGAGTCCGGCCTCCAACATAGGCTTCGTCCACCTCAACATGCTCTCCGGCCCTGCCGCCAATCCGGTCCTGATCGGGTCCACCATGCCCGCGCGGAGCTTGTGCAGAATGCCGAAGGCGGTCTCATATCGCGTCAGCCCAAGCTGCCGCTGAAACTGCACCGCCGACATGCCCTGCGTCTGGCTGGCAACCAGATAAGCCGCCCAGAACCAAACGCTCAGCGGCGTATGGCTGCGCTCCATCACGGTTCCCACGGTCAATCCCGTGTTGCGACGGCAATGGCGGCATCGCAAAACGCCGGGACGATTTTCAAAGCGGAACGGTTCCCCAACAGACCCGCAGTGAGGGCAGACGAACCCCTCGCTCCAACGGGACTTTTCCAGGTAGGAGGCACAGGCCGCATCATCAGGAAAAAGCCCCTGGAACTCGGGGAGCGATTCCGGGAATGGCAGATTGGCGCGGGCGCCTATCTGTGGGTGTCAACCGGATAGCGCCGCGCGTCGGCCGACTAAGATATAGTAGGTGTGGGCGTTAACCGGATAGGCACGGCTCAACGTTTCGCCATAAGTATCCTTTGACCAATGGCTGCTCGTTTCCCCCCCCGCGATATGCCCTAATTGTCATAGGCGTTTACCCTTCTTCTGTGCTGCGCAACGACATCCTTCTGACTAGGCTACATTCTTATCGGCATCTCATAAAGAAGTCCTTGACTGGGTCGGATTAAAATTGAAGTAAAAGTCTCACCTGTGCGGCGATAGACGCTTGAAGTAGGGGGGTCAAAGTGTGGGCTTGGCTGCGACGTCTCGCCGCCAGTGTCGCCGGCAAGGCTGACATGCGCGGACGCCCCGACACGGCAACGCGCGTGGCCCTTGGCGCCGACTTCACGCTCGGCTCTTCGCCGGACGGCTCGCAAGCGCAGGCCAGCAAAACTGAATTGGAGAGTTCGCGCGACTCTCGAAAGTCCCTCCCAACTCGACGATCTGATCGTGTCCTGTTGCAGCGGCGAAACGACCTCGCCGCGGAGTTCGACTCGACCGGATCGTTTGTGGCAGGGCTACGCAAGGCGGGGAAACCGAGACGCTGAAGTTTCGTAGCTAGTTCATTTGGTCAGCCCGCGAGGCGCTCTTGAAGGGGGTGAAGGGCAACAGCCCATGGACCAGCGGGGGTAGTTGGGCGCGCGAAGGGCGAGGTGGGGCTTGAGATGACCACGAGTTGCTACGCGGACGAGAGCTTGGTTGCGTCGGCGCGGTTAGGCTGCCGCCTAGATTTGCCCATGTCATTTCAACATACGGCGCTGCCGACGCACACAGGAGGGCCGATTATCCCGAACCTGACATAGCGCAAACGACGCCTTATGCTTGTTCAAATGAAGCTATAGCTTTCTACGTATTTCAACGTGAATAGCGTCTGGCGAACAGGCATTTGGCGAGCCTGGCGGGTCGGCGACTATGGATACGGAGGAGCCTAGGCTCTGCGATAACGCCTGTGCCAAGGCGGTGGCCGGTCCCATGAAGTCTTTGTATTTGGACTTGTTAATCCTGATCTGTACTCCGCTGCCATCAGCGATAGGCATTCCGATATCTCCGAACGGGAGCGATGTAAGAGAAGTCGAATATGATTGCCACTTCCATCCCTCAGCCATCCCCTCATTTTTTCGAGGGCCAAAATGCAACTGGAGGTTGGCATTTTGATGCGGCGAGTTTCGTATGACGAGTTCTGAAGTGCAAGTTCGGGTCTCGCAATCGTCGAGAGAGAGGTCGCGCCACAACAAACGCGGGGCCTTAGGGCTCCCCATTCGCTCTACGTGAGGGCCGAAAAGCGCCGATTGGGATATCCATTTAACCGGACTTGGGCGTATGCTGGGTGGATGGAGCGACCCCTCGCCAGCATCCACTACCCTAAGTCCCTTGGGGAGTTTCGGGCTTGGTTCCCGACTGATGCGGACTGCCTCGACTACCTGGAATGGTTGAGATGGCCTCACGGCTTCGTCTGCCCGTCCTGTGGCCATTCGGAAGGATGGCGGCTTGGCGACGGCAGGTTCAAGTGCACTGGATGCGGCAGCCGTAGGTCAGTGATAGCAGGCACCATCTTCGACCGGACCCGCACTCCACTCACGGTTTGGTTTTCAGCCTGTTGGTATTTTGCGAGTGGCAAAGATGGGATCTCGGCGCTGAGCTTGAAGCGGACCTTGGAGATCGGCTCCTACCAGACGGTGTGGGCTATCCTTCATCGCTTGCGGTCTGTGCTGATTCGCCCCGATCGGGAGCGCCTTTGCGGGAAGGTGGAGGTGGACGAAACCTACATCGGAGGCAAGGAAACTGGACTTTCGGGAGGCCGTGCCAAAGGGAAGAAGATCCTGACGTGTATCGCGATCGAGATCCTGGAGCCGAAGGGATTCGGGCGCTGTCGAATGGCGCCCGTGGCGGATGCCTCCTCAGAATCGCTTCACTCCTTCGTGTTGGATAACGTCGAGCCGGGGGCGACAGTCATCACCGATGCCTGGCAGGGTTACCGGTGGTTGGAGAAGCATGGGTATATTCATGACCGCCGTAGCCAGCGGGCCGCATCAACGCGAGGCGAGGACCCCGGAGAACTTCTGCCAGGCGTGCATCGAATAGCGTCCCTTGCCAAACGATGGCTGCTGGGCACCCACCAGGGAGCGGTGAATTCCGCACACTTGCCCAGTTACCTGGATGAGTTCGTGTTCCGCTTCAATCGCCGCCGCTCACGTAGCAGAGGGATGCTGTTCTACCGGGTCCTGGAGCTTGCTGTCGCGCATGGACCGGTTCGTTACCAAGACCTTGTTATGAGCCAGAGCCCAAAGGCTGTTCCTCCCAAGCCGCCGAGACACCGCGGACATCCGCCCAGCTTGGAGCGACCTTCGCCGAACCGCCCTTGGAGACAAATCGTCCAGTCCGGTTAAATGGATACCCACCAGCGCCGAAATCAGGCCGTTCTCGAAATGAGGGGATTCCTGAGCTTCCATCCCCCTTTCTGCAGCAACTCGATAACCCTGTTGACAAAGCCGTACTCAGCGGCTGGATCGCTTTCTACAGTGAATGGTGTTCCAGAAAATGAGCTAATTTTCTCGACGATTTCTGCAGCCCCTTCATCTCTAATAACTCGAGGGGTAATTTTCTTGTCAAGTAGTTCCGCCAATTTTAATTCGGCTTCTTTGGTGCGGGCGTTTGCTTCCGCCATCTTCGCTCCTGCGTCTAGTTTGTATTTTTCGAGCGCCTCGTTCGTGTCGAGCACTTCTTGCTTTTGCAATTTTACGACCGCAGTAGTGGAAATGACAACCGCAAACGCGGACAATGCTGCTGCGCCGAGTGACAAGAGCATTACACCATTCCAGGCATCTAAACCAAGCCCCAACATTCGTCTTACTCGTCTGAAAACATTAGTAATTTCAATTGTTGGCACTTGTGCCCTCGGTATTGTCATTTCATGCACTGCCAACGCCATTTATTCGAGGAAAGATCGTACACGGCCACGAACAGCGCATCAAACTGCAAGAAATTTCGGGTCGCGGTAGGGACGGTGATTACTCACCGCCCCCGCGCAGATCCCGGCGTGCGGCTTTCCCGCACCAGGGCTCCTGCCGAAGGTCGGACGTGACCGGGGTTGGGGCCTTCAGTGCCGGCCCGTACTCGATCCGTGCAAGAGCAGCGCCTTTGAGGCATGCGGGTTCCGGTACTGTGCCCGGAGCATGCCGCCCGCCCACCTCGCTTCCTTCGGCCGCGCCCCTTCCCTCCACGCCCTCCGCCGCCGCTCATCACGGCCTTGTTCGGGCGCTTCATGGGTACTACGAGCGCGTCCAACTCCTCATCAGTTCCCTGACGGATTGCCCACTAGGGTTCCCGCCACGGCCCGGGATCGCCAGCGCGACTGCGGGCCGGATGAGGTCTTTCCAGGTTCCGACGGCTTCCTTTCGT
>CAVYIZ010000088.1:0-176189 GCA_963768555.1 uncultured Alphaproteobacteria bacterium | reverse complement strand
TTCCCGCTGGGAGTTGGGCGACGGCCACAAGGAAATCCGGCCGCTATCATGGTTTGACGGGGAGGGCTGGCGCTTCGCCCATTGGCCGGACGCCCGCCCGCTCTATAATGCCGATCGGATCGCAGCGAGCTGGACGCTCGGTCGTTGTTTGCGAGGGCGAAAAAGCGGCGGACGCTGCGGCGCTCGTCTTTCCGCGATCCATCGCCACGACGTCCAGCGGCGGGGCCAACGCCTTCGCCAAGACGGATTGGAAGCCGGCCGCCGGCCGGCGCGCGCTCATCTGGCCCGATAACGACGAACCGGGCGAAGCCTACGCCCGCAATGTCGCCGAAACCCTCGACGATCTCGATTGCCAGTTTCGATTATCGACGCGCGCGTTGCGCCATCGATCCGAAAGGCGGCCCGTGCGTGCGCAAGACGAAAGGCTTCGACGCGGCGGACGCCCTGGACGAAATGCCCGACGTCTGCGCTCGGAAGCTGGCGGCGAGCCTCGCCAAGCCGTTCGATCCGGGCCGGCCTATTTGACGTTCCGCCCGTACAAGATGGAACGCTAATGGCCTGACGATGGAAAAGGAAGTCGTCAGGGGCGAAGCTCGCAAGTCGGAAAGCGTGTGGATCGCCGCGCCGTTCGAAATGCTGGGCGACTGTCGCGATGCGCACGGCGGCGGCTGGGCAAGGTGTTGCAATGGCGCGACCAAGATGGGCGCCAGCACGTTCAACCGGTCGCGGATGCGGCGTTGCATGGCGAGCCGGCGACGCTATGCGCCGACCTCGCCGACGATCGGATTACGCATCGCGCGGGCGCGCCAACGCGATTTCGTCGGCTATCTGTTGGCGGCGCGGTCAAGCGGCGCGTGCGGCTTGTCACGCGAACGGGCTGGCATGAAATCGGGGGCGATCGGTTTTCGTCCTTCCGGGCAAACCATCGGCCCGGCCGGCGGCGAGCACGTCATTCTCGACGCGGCGGCGCATGGCCCCTATGAGGCGCGCGGGACCGTCGAGGATTGGCGCGACGGCGCGGCGCGGCTTGCGAGCAGCCATCTGTTGCCGGTGCTGGCGATTTCCGCCGCGCTGGCGGGACCCCTTTTGCGCCTCGCCGGGATCGAAGGCGGCGGACTGCATGTCTTCGGGCAATCGTCCAAGGGCAAGACGACGCTGCTACATATGGCGGCGAGCGTCTGGGGGCGCGGCGATGGCGGCGGCTATGTGCGGACATGGCGCGCGACTGCGAACGGCCTTGAAGGCGCGGCGGCGGGCGCGACCGATACAGCGTTGATCCTCGACGAAGTTGGACAGGTGGACGCGCGCGAAATGGGGGCGGCGCTGTATGCGCTCGCCAACGGGACAGGTAAGGCGCGGGCGGAGAGAGATGGCGGCTTGCGCGAGCCGAAGACCTGGCGCGTGTTGGCGATATCGAGCGGCGAATTTCCAATCGAAACCAAGCTCGCCGAGGATCGCGGCCGAAAACTCGAGCTGGCCAACTTGTGCGTATGCTTGACGTTCCAGCGCAACGCGCGCCACGGCGTTTCGATCATCCGGGGCCGGACGGCGACGCGGCGAGCTTGGCGAAGGCGTTCAAGCTGGCGGCGACTTCGGCCTATGGGACGGCGGGGCCGGAATTCGTTCGCCGGCTGATTGATGAGCGCGTGACTGGCGATGACGTGCGCGCGTTCGTCACGTCTTTCCTCAAGGGGCATGTCCCGGCTGGCGCGGACGGTCAGATCGATCGTGCGGCGCATCGGCTCGGATTGATCGCGGCGGCGGGCGAATTTGCAACAGATTTCGGCCTTACGGCGTGGCGCGAGGGCGAGACGACGGAAGCGGCAGCTTGGGCGCTGGCGGCTTGGATCGCGGGGCGAGGCGGGATTGAACCGGCCGAGGTCTCGCCAGGCTGTCGCGACGGTGCGCCGGTTTATTATCGAAGCCAATGGCGAAGCGCGCTTTCGACAGCCTGGACGATAGACGCCAGACCCGTCAACAATCGGCGCGGGCTGGCGGAAGGGATCGGGCGACAGAGCGAGGAATTGGTGGGTTCTACCCGGAAATGTGGAGGGACGGAGATTTGCGCCGGTCTTGATCCGCAATTCGTCGTGCAACGGCCTCGCCGAGCGCCGAGATGCTGCGACAGGCAAGGCGGCAACACTCTCCAATGCACGGTCAATCTCGGCGGCGACCAACGTGCGCGGGCCTATGTGCTGACCAACCGCAATTCTCGATGGGGGGCGGCGATGCGGGCTGAATTGTTCGAAAGGCTCTGTAACCGTCATGCGAGGCGCACACAACATCCCCAAAACCCTCACTGGTAACGCCTGCAACGCCTGTAACCGATGGAACCGGGTGACAGGCCGGAACCCCCAGAGTTACAGGCCTCCAGGCGGTTACAGGTCGAAAGATGGCAAGAAGCGAAGGGGCGATTTTTCGCCTGTAACCGCGCCTGCAACGGCGCTGCTCGAATCCGACGAAGCCGCCATCGAAGAAGGGCCGGCCTCGCCGCCGGGCGCGTTCCGCCCGTCTATCTCGACGCATGGGCTAGGCTCAATCATCAGAGGCCCTACGGCATGTCGGAAGGCGAGTGGCGGCAAGCGCTGGACGATGGCGGGCGCTTCCTCGATGCCTTGGGAAACGAGGCGGCCGAACTGCGATGGACCCCGGGCGAGCTTTTCGACGTGTGGGCGGGCCTTGGTCCGGCGTTTGGCCGGCGAGCGCGTCGAGGCCATCGGCGCGGATCATGTTCGGCTCGGCGATAGGCGCACGCTTCGGCGAGCAAATATGCGCAAATGGCATGGGTGAACGATGACGACGCGGAGCTCTCGCGATGGCTGAAAAAACAATTCGAAAGCAACGGCACGGCTTCCAGCCGGGTCAATCCGGCAACCCGTCCGGGCGACCGCGTGGCTCGCTGAATCGGACGACACAAGCGGCCCAGACGCTGCTTGATGGCGAGGCCGAGAAGTTAACCCGCCGGGCCCTGAATGGCGCTTGCGGGGCGACCCTCCGCTGCGAATTCGCCTTGACCGAATTTTGTCCCTCGTCGGAAAGGGTAGTGAACCTTGATTTGCCGGATATCGCCTGCATGTCCGACGCCGCCAAAGCCATTTCGGCGATCCTCAAAGCGGTGGGGGCCGCGAAATAGCGCCGATGGAGGCGAAGGCCTTGAGTGACATGGTCGCCGCCTGCGCGAACATATGTGCCGGGAGCGAAGCAAATTCCGATTACTCGCGGCAAGCGGAAATGGAAATCGCAGCCGCAGAATTTGATCGGAAACTTGCTCAGCGCAGCGCCATCTGGGGGTCCCGGCGCCTGCCATTGGCGTAGGTCAGGGTCGCGCGGTTATCCTAAACCTGGGACGACAGGGGTATTCCTTAACTAAAACAGGGAGCGCCTGGCGCGAGCGCTTACTAGGGCCGGCATTAGGGCCGGAAAGCATACGATTTCACACATTATAGCAATATCAGAGGCTTATATCAAATTGTTGGCGGGAAGGAGTGAGATTCGAACTCACGATGGGGTCGCCCCCACGGCGGTTTTCAAGACCGCTGCCTTAAACCACTCGGCCATCCTTCCTTTCGCATTCTTTTCAGCGGCTTGCCCTGAATTTACTTTCCTCAAACCGCCGTGGTTGTGGTGGGTTTTGTGCCGTCTCAGTCTTGGCCTCTTGTCCTCGGATGGGATCAGGAACGCAAGGTAGATTATCAGCGGCGCTTTCCCTTAAGAGCCTAGGCGTCAGCCACGCGGATAAAACCCTCCCGAGCGGAGTGTGAGGATTGGCGAAGCTCTTTCTCTCATACCGCTCTATTTGGTGCCGTTCTGCCTCACGCATTTTTTCCTTATCAGTCCACGGCGCGATCCAAAGCCGCCAACCGAACCATCGCCCTCGCGAGCAGATTGAAGTGCGAGTCGGCGTAGGCTTGTCGATATTCGGCTTGCAGCTCACGCGTTAGTTTTCTTGCTCGGCTGCTTCGTCGTCCGTCTCCATTGGTCCACCTCCCAGCTATGCGCGACGCGACCATAGCTCGCCTGTCCTTTCTCATCAACGATTTCAGGCGCTTGCGCTTGCTTCACGGTCGCCAAACCGTCGTGACCTGTGCCGTGTTTGTGCCGTCGCAGCCTTCACATGTTCTGCCTCGGACGGAGTCAGGAATGCAAGGTCGTTTTCGGTCGATCAGACGCTGGTATGCCCAAGGTGTTGAGAGAGCCGATAGATGCTCATGCCACTTCGCAACGCCTCGACCGCGAACAAGTGGCGGCAGTTCATGGAAGCGGAATCGCTGGAAGCCCTCGCGTTTGCCGTTTAGCTTCCGACGGAAGTGTACGAAGTCAGAGGCGGCCTCTGCGAACGCTTCACCATTCTCACGGGCAAAGATCAGATCTTTTCCGGGCGTGCGCGGCTGTGCCGAAAAGTGTGCCGTCGCCGCGTCCGAGAGTTCGATGGTCCGTCGCTTCGTCCCTTCTGTGACAGGAATACGCAACCACTTGTGACCAAGAAGCGTAGGAATCTCATGGGGTTTAGGCCCTAGTGGGACGGAAAGAGCGGCCCGTCCGGCTAAGTGAGAGGACGGGCCGCAAGTGTCGCCCTTCGGTACTGTCCCGATTAACATTTCGTGACTGGAAAGCGTGTCACGCCGCGTCGGCGATTGGTTCTAAGGCTTGCGCCGGGCCGTAAGGAACAGCCGGCCCGGCGCCGCCTCGACCACGTCGCGGCTACGCTGCCGACGCGGGAACGGTGACTGCGGGAATGCGCAGCGGCGTCAGCATCGGCGCCGCTGCGGCGAGCCTTGTGCTGGGTGCGGCATACATGGTCATGCCGCAGAGGGCAGCTGTGCCCGTTTCTAGGAGATCCATCGCATCTCACAAATCCCCTCATTCTTGATCGAACTCGAAATTGCCTGGATTGGCGAGTCAGCCCGTGGCCGGTTCACGAATTCAGCCGGGCGGGGGCTCATGCGCAGGTCGATCGAGCGGGTGGGATTGGTTCATGAGTTTGTAGAGCGCACGTTTTCGGGGAGCTTGCACGCCAAGCGCATTCTTTCGCTGGCCAATGGGACGCTGGGGGTTCTGACGGGGGCGTCGTTGGCCGTTTCGCTCATCGGGCATGCGCTGGCGCAAGCGCGCGGTCTTTCGGACAGACACGCGATCAAACAGGTCGATCGTCTGCTGAGCAACGCCGGGGTCGTCGTCTGGGACCTGTTCGCGCCGTGGGTTCGCGAGGTCGTGGGCCAGCGCAAGGCGATCGTCGTGGCGATGGACTGGACCGATTTCGACGCCGACAATCAGGCGACGCTGGCTTTGAGCCTGATCACGCGTCACGGCCGGGCGACGCCGCTCCTGTGGCTGACGGTCGACAAGGACGAACTGAAGGACCAGCGCAACGACTTCGAGGACCTCTGCCTGACGCATTTGAAGGCGATCCTGCCCGAGGGCGTGGCGGTGACGATCCTGGCCGATCGCGGCTTCGGCGACGTCAAACTGTTCGAATTCCTCGACAGCCTCGGTTTCGGCTACGTCATCCGCTTTCGCGGCAACGTCCATGTGACCGCGGCGGACGGCGAGACGCGCCTGGCCGCCGACTGGGTCGGCAAGAAAGGGCGCGCCCGCCTTCTGCGCGGCGCCGAACTCACCGCCGCCCGCCACAAGGTCGGCGCGGCGGTCTGCGTCCACGCCAGGGGCATGAAGGAGGCTTGGCATCTGGCCGCCAGCGATGCGGCCGCGAGCGCCGCCCAGATCGTCAAGCTCTACGCCAAACGATGGACGATCGAGCCGGGCTTCCGCGACACCAAGGATTTGCGTTTCGGCATGGGCCTGAGCGTCCTGCGCATCGGCGATCCACAACGGCGCGACCGTCTGCTGCTGCTCAACGCTTTGGCGATCCTCCTGCTCACGCTGCTCGGCGCGGCCGGCGAAAGCCTCGGCATGGACCGATCGCTCAGAACCAGCACGGTCAAACGCCGCGTCCATTCGCTGTTCCGCCAGGGCTGCCTGCTCTACGACCTCATCCCCACCATGCCCGAGAAGAGATTGCGGCCGCTCCTCGTCAAATACGAGGAATTCATAAATGAAAACAGGGTCTTCAACGAAACCTTCGGGTTCGCGTAAATGAGGGGATGCGTGAGCCATCGCATAGGATTCCAGCCATTTCGGACGAGTAACCCAACAGATTCTTTGCCCGCGTCGCGGCGCAGCGGTTCGCATTCGCCGCCAGCGTGGGTGAAGGCGCCTCAGGGCAGCTCGCGCAGAAACCCGATGATCGCCGCGTTGACTTCGGCCGGACGCTCCTGCTCGATCCAGTGGCCGCAGCCCGGCAGCATGATCGTGTCGCGCAGTTTTGGGACGAAGGTCTTCAGGTTGGCGATGAGCCGGCGCGCGCCGGGAGGCTGGACCACGATGTCGCGGTCGCCGGCGACAAAGAGCGCGGGGACCATCACCCGCGCACCCGCGAAGGGCGCCGTGAGCTCCCAGTTGCGGTCGATGTTGCGATACCAGTTGAGGGCGCCGCGAAAGCCCGTTCGGGCGAACTCGCGCCCGTAGAATTCGACGTCGGCCTCTGTCAGCCATGGCGGCAGCCGCTCGGGATCGATGGTCCGGGCGAGGGCGCCGCCGGTCCTTCGGAACCATTCCCGGCGCCTCGTCGCCGAACATGTTGTCCGCCCCGCGCGGCGCGTCGCCCGAGGCGGAATAGAGCATGCGGCGAACGGCGTCGCGCGGGTCGCGCTCGAGTTCCGCCTCGGTGACCCCGGGCGTCTGGAAATAGAGCTGGTAGGCGATCGAGTGATCGTCCTGCGGCATGGCGCCCGTCGGGCGCGCCGGCCCGCGCGGCAGAAACGGCACGCTGAGGCCGACCACGCCGCGGAACCGGTCCGGCCGCAAAAGCGCGGCGTGCCAGGCGACCGGCGCGCCCCAGTCGTGCCCGACGATGACCGCCCGCTCCGCCCCGAGCGCGTCGACGACGCCGACCATGTCGCCGACGAGATGCAAGATCGTGTATTTGTCGATCTCCTCGGGGCGGTCGGTACCGCCGTAGCCGCGCATGTCGGGCGCGACCGCATGGTAGCCGGCCTCGGCGAGCGCGTTGAGCTGCGACCGCCAGGAACGCCAGGATTCGGGAAAGCCGTGACAGAGGACGACGAGCGGCCCGGAACCCGCCTCCGCCAGAGGGATGCGGATTCCGTTCGCCTCGACCGTCCGATGCGTGATCTCCGTCACTGCTGCCATACCGCTGCCGCCTACCACGCTGACGCGACGGAACCGTGACCCGAAAGGCTTTGCGCCGCCATTGCGGGCGGGATCGCCTGCCCTCAGCCCAGCTCGCGAAGAAACTGGATCACCGCCGCGTTGACTTCCGCGGGCCGCTCCTGCTGCGTCCAGTGGCCGCAGCCCGGCAGCATGATCGTGGCGCGGAGTTCGGAGACGAACGTCTTCAGATTGGCGATGAGCTGCTGCGCGCCGGGAAACTGGACCACGAGGTCGCGGTCGCCCGCGACATAGAGAGCGGGGATCGTGACGCTGAGGCCCGCGAAGGGCGCCATCAGCTCCCAGTTGCGGTCGATGTTGCGATACCAGTTTAGGCGACGCCCAGAAATACGTAAATCCGGATTCGATGTTTAACTGGACTGTCGCGTTGATGGATTCATGTTCGCGAGGACATCGGTTATGTTTGGTAAATGATAGACGAATCACCCGTTCGTATCCGGTATGAAGCCGTTCGTTCCTCGCTGGATGAGCGAGGTCGACGTTTGGCCGCCGCGGCGGAGGCGAAGGCGGCGGGTTACGGCGGGATCGCGGCGACCGCGCGCGCGACGAAGGTCGCGCGAAGTACGATCGGACGCGGTCTGAAAGACCTGCGCGATCCCGCTTCGTTGACCGGGAAGATACGCCGCGCGGGCGGGGGCAGTCCTCGGTTGACGACCAAGGACCCAACTCTTTTGGAAGACCTTCAAGGATTGCTCAAGCCCGCGACGATGGGTGATCCGATGCGACCGCTGCGATGGGTCTCCAAGAGCCATGAGAAGTTGGCGACGGTGCTTCGCGGGATGGGTCACAAAGTGAGTTCCTCGAGCATTCCCAAACTTCTGGCGGAGCTGAAATATTGTCGCCATTTCAACCGCAAGACCAAGGAAGGGAGCAGCCATGCCGATCGCGACACCCTCAGCTATCCCCTCATTTTTTTGAGGGCCCAAATGCAACTGGAGGTTGGCGCTTCGCTGCGACAATTCTCGCATAACAAGTCCTGAAGCGCGAGTTCGGGGCTCCGAATTGTCGAGAAAGAGGTCGCGTCATGCTCAATGTGGGACCTTAGGGCCCTCCGTTCGCCTCTTATGAGGGCCAAAAAGCCTCGAAGTCAGGCCGTTCACGAAATGAGGGGATTCCTGAGCGCGACGCCCAGTTCGAATACATCAACGCCAAGGTGAAAGCGTTCCAGGCCGCCGATCAACCCGTGATTTCCGTCGACACGAAGAAGAAAGAGTTGATCGGCGAATTCAAGAATGGCGGCAGCGACTATGGGCCCCAGGGCAAGCCGATCGAGGTCAACACTCACGACTTCGAGGATGCGGAACTGGGCAAGGTCATCCCCTTTGGAGTTTACGACATCGGCGCCAACGAGGGCTATGTCAGTTTGGGGATCAACCATGACACCGGACAGTTCGCCGTCAACGGCGTTCGCCTCTGGTTGGATCGGATGGGCCGCGGACGTTATACCGCGATGACCCGATTGATGATTGCGGCCGATGGAGGGGGTTCGAATGGTTCGCGGCTTCGGCTCTGGAAGGTGGCCCTTCAACAACTCGCCGACGAAACAGGCCTGACCTTACACGTCTGCCATTATCCGCCCGGCACTTCCAAGTGGAACAAGATCGAGCACCGGATGTTCTGCCACATCACCCAGAACTGGCGTGGAACGCCGCTCACAAGCGTTATCGTCGCGATCGAACTGATCGCGAACACCACAACCAAGACCGGCCTGACGATCCGCTGCGAACTCGATGCCCACGCCTATCCAAAAGGCATCAAAGTCTCCGACGAGGAAATGGCGACCCTCAACATAACCCGTGATCCCTTTCATCCCGAATGGAACTACGCTATCGCGCCGAGAAATTCGACCTGATGCGATAGTTTTTGGGCGTCGCCTTAGGCCGCCGCAAAAGCCCGTTCGCGCGAACTCCCGCCCGTAAAAATCGACGTCGGCCTCGGTCAGCCAGGGCGGCAGCCGCTCCGGATCGATCATCCGGGTGAGGAAGCCGCCGGTTTTCGGAACCATGGCCAGCGACTCGGGGCCGGACGTGTTCTCCGGCCGCAGCGCGTCGCCCGAGCCGGAAAAGATGAGGCGGCGGATGGCGCTTCGCGGGTCGCGCTCGAGCTCCGCCTCGGCGACGCCCGGCGCCTGGAAATAGAGCTGGTAGAAGAGCGAAGTCTCGGTTCGCGGCATTGCGCTCGTCGGCCGCGTCGACCCGCGCGGCCGGAACGGCACGCTCAGGCCCACGACGCCGCGGAACCGGTCCGGCCGCAGGAGAGCCGCGTGCCAGGCGACCGGCGCGCCCCAGTCATGGCCGACGATGACCGCCCGCTCGGCCCCGAGGGCGTCGACGACCCCGATCATGTCGCCGACCAGATGAAAGAGCGTATATTTCTCGATCTCCTCCGGACGGTCGGTCTCTCCGTAGCCGCGCATGTCCGGCGCCACCGCATGATAGCCGGCATCGGCGAACGCCTTCAGCTGCGACCGCCAGGAATACCAGGATTCCGGAAACCCGTGGCAGAGCAGGACGAGCGGCCCTTCGCCCGCCTCCGCCAGATGGATGCGGATTCCGTTCGCCTCGACCGTCCGATGTGTGATCTCCGTCACTGCGGCCCTTTCCCGATCGCTTAGCGTCTGTTCCAACATGATGAACCTCATCCCGAGGCCCTTTGCCAAAGCAAAGGGCGTCGAAGGATGCTCCAGAGGGCGCGTTGCAACGCCGTCCGCGCCGTCTGGATCGTCCTTCGAGGCCCCTTCGGGGCGCCTCAGGACGGGGGCGGCGGGATCTTGAAACAGGCTCTTATCAATCCCATGCTCGGTGCAACCTGACTCGAAATTCCGCCGGCCGCAATGGCGCGGGCGCCTCCGAACGAAGTTTGTCCTCGACGCGGTTCGCGAGATTCCCCGGCCTGGTTAGCCGACAACGAATGGGAGAGATGCCGATGCCCGACCTGATCGCCCGCCGCGCCGTCGTCATCGGCGCCGGAATAGGAGGCCTCTCGGCTGCGAAAGCCGTCGCGCCCTATTTCGACAAGGTCGTCGTTCTCGATCGCGACGCGCTGCCCGATGGACCTGCGCCGCGGGCCGGAACCCCGCAGGCCCGTCACGCCCACGGGCTTCTCAGCGGAGGGCAGAAGGCTCTGGAAGAGCTGTTCCCCGGTATCGAGAGCGAACTTGCGAAAACGGGCGCGGTCAGCCTTAACGTTGGCGACATCGTCGTCGAGCGGCCTGGTTATGATCCGTTTCCTCGCCGCGACTTCGGCTTCGACACGCTCTGCCTGTCGCGTCCGTTGCTTGAAAGCGTTTGTCGGCGCCGTCTCCGTAAGGAACGCAACGTCGAGGTTCGGCCCCACTGCCGCGTGACGGAACTGATCCCCTCGTCCGACAACGTCGCGGTCGCCTCGGTTCGCTACGAAAACGAAAGGGGGGCTCCGGACGCCCTGTCGGCGGGCTTCGTCGTCGACGCGTCGGCTCGCGCCGCGCCGACACTGTCGCTCCTCAAAACGATTGACGCGCCGAAATTGGAGGAGAGCGAAATCGGCATCGATATTGGATACGCCACAGCGATCTTCGAGGTCCCAGACGACGCCTCTGCGGAGTGGAAGTGCGTGATGCATATGCCCGCGCCTCCGGACGTCTCACGCGGCGGGCTGATTCTTCCGATCGAGGACAACAGATGGATCGTCTCGCTCTCGGGCCGGCACGGCGACGCTCCGCCAGGCGAGATCGAGGGCTTCCTGGCCTTCGCCAAGACTTTGCGAACGCCGACGATCCACGAGGCCCTCAGGAAGGCGAAGCCGGTCGGCGAGGTTGCGCGCTATAACCTGCCGTGCAGCGTCCGTCGCCGCTTCGAGCGGCTCGAGCAATTTCCGCGCGGCGTCATTCCGATCGGCGACTCCATTTGCCGGTTCAATCCGGTATTCGGACAGGGCATGAGCGTCGCTGCGATGGAGGCCGTCGTCCTCGGCAAGCTGCTTGCGTCCCGACGGGACCACGCGGATCCGCTCGACGGACTGGCGGCGGACTACTTCTCCGACATCCAGGCGTGTCTCGAGTCGCCCTGGGCGACGGCAGAAACCGATTTCGTCTATCCGCAGACGCGCGGCGAACGCCCCAAGGACTTCGCCGGAAGGCTCCAATACGGAACCGCGCTGACGCGCCTGATGGCGGACGACCCCGAAGTCCACAGGACCGTCGTCGAGGTGGTCAACCTCGTGAGGCCTCTGGGCGCGCTGCGCGCGCCTGAGTTGGTCGACCGGGTCATGGCGCTCATGAAGGCGGCCGCGTGAGCCTCCGGACCATTATCCGCCGCGATCCATCTCCCGGCGGATCTCGTCTTTGGTGATCGGCTTCTGGAGATACACGCCCCCAGTAGTGGAACGCGATTTCCGATTCCCCACCCTATGATTGGCCAGATGGGCCAGAAATATCCGGCTCCGGTGATGGCCCAGATGACGATCAGCAGCAGATTGACGGCGCCGTAGAGCGCCAGATGAAACCTGAAGGCTCTCTTGGCCTCGAGGGCGGCGGGATCTTGAAACAGGCTCTTATCAATCCCATGCTCGGTGCAGCCTGACTCGAAATTCCGCCGGCCGCAATGGCGCGGGCGCCTCCGAACGAAGTTTGTCCTCGACGCGGTTCGCGAGATTCCCCAGCCTGGTTAGCCGACAACGAATGGGAGAGATGCCGATGCCCGACCTGATCGCCCGTCACGCCGTCGTCATCGGCGCCGGAATGGGCGGCCTGGCGGCGGCGAAAGCCGTCGCGCCCTATTTCGGCAAGGTCACCGTGCTCGATCGCGACGCACTGCCCGAGCAGCCGGCGCCGCGCGCCGGAACGCCGCAGGCGCGCCACGTCCACGGGCTTCTGGCGGGAGGCCAGAAGGCTCTGGAAGAGCTGTTCCCGGGAATCGGCGACGATCTTACGAACGCCGGCGCCGTCAGGGCCCGGGTCGGCCAGGACGTCATGTATGAGCGGCCGGGATTTGATCCCTTCCCGCGACGAGACCTCGGCTTCGATGCATTTTGTCTTTCGCGCCCGTTGCTGGAGACGGTTTGCCGGCGGCGCTTGCGGCAGACGACGAACGTCGAGCTTCGGCCCCGATGCCGCGTGACGGAGCTTGTGCCCTCGTCCTACTACGACGCTGTGGCCGCCGTTCGCTTTGAAGACAAAGCGGGCAAGCCGAAAGTCCTTGCGGCGGACCTCGTCATCGACGCGTCCGGGCGCGCCGCCCCCACGCTGTCGCTGCTCGAAAGAATCGGCTCGCCGAAGCCGGCGGAGACCGAGATTGGGATCGACCTCGCCTACGCTTCGGCGGTGTTCGAATTGCCAGCCGGCGCTCCCCGCGACTGGATGGGGCTCGCGCATCTTCCGGCGTTTCCGGACGAGGCGCGCGCAGGCCTGATCCTGCCCATCGAGCACGGACGGTGGATGGTCACGCTCGGCGGGGTTCACGGCGACGCGCCTCCGGGAGAGATCGAAGGATTCAAGGCGTTCGCCAAGTCCTTCCGGACCCCGACGTTGTTCGACGCGATCGCCGGCGCGAAACCGCTCGGCGAGATCGCGCGCTACAACACGCCGGCCAGCGTCCGACGCCACTTCGACCAGCTCGACCGCTTTCCGCGCGGACTGGTCCCGCTCGGCGATTCCATCTGCAGGTTCAATCCGGTGTTCGGACAGGGAATGAGCGTGGCTGCGCAAGAAGCCGTCGTTCTCGGCCGTCTGCTCGGCTCCCGCCTCGGCCGCGCCGACCCGCTCGATGAGCTGGCCACGGACTACCTTTCCGAAATCCAACAGAGTCTCGAAGCGCCGTGGGCGACCGCCGTGCTCGACTTCGTCCATCCGAGACTCGCGGCGAGCGTCCGCCCGATTTGGACAAGAGGCTTCAATACGGCATGGCCCTCCTCCGCCTGGCGGCCGAAGACCCGGAGGCGCACAGAATCATGATGGAGGTGACCCACCTCATCAGGCCGCACAGCGCGCTGCGCGAGCCTGACCTGGCCGCCCGGGTCATGGAGCTCATGAAGGCGGCCGCGTGAGCCCGGATCGTCAGCCGCCGCGGTCCATTTCGCGGCGGATCTCGTTCTCCGTGATCGGCTTTCTGGAGATACACGCCCCAGTAGTGGAACGCGATTCCGATTCCCCAGCCTATGATTGGCCAGATTGGCCAGAAATATCCGGCCCCCGTGATGGCCCAGATGGCGATCAGCAGCAGGTTGACGGCGCCGTAGAGCGCCAGATGAAACCTGAAGGCCCTCTTGGCCTCGACGCGTTTGATCGCAGCGTCTCGCTTTTCGTTCTGGTCCGTCATGAAGCGCCTCCCGGCGGCTCGCGCGTCGTAGCTTTAAGACAAACCGGATCGCTCGCATTGAGATCGATCAAACACGGGCCGCGATTCTCGCGCCGAGCATTTGACAACCCCCGGCGAAGCTGAAACATAAAAACCGCACGGTCCCTCGCGACTTCGAGGGTGAAAAGGGAACGCGGCAGGCATTTCGCCCATCCGCGGCCGCCCCCGCGACTGTGAGCGGCGTGCCGACGCATCTTCGCCACTGGGCGTCTCGCCCGGGAAGGCGGCGCCGGCGATACGCTGCGAGCCAGGAGACCTGCCGTGCGCCGGTCAATCCGCTTGGGCCGCCGGAGGGGCGGCCGGGGAGCTCTGATGACGCACGAGAAAATTCCCTTTCGAGCTTCCGCGGTTGGGCAGCGCGGTTACCCTTCTCCGCGAAGCGGGGAAGGTGGCGCCATAGGGCGTCGAAGACGCCCGTCTTTCGACGGGCTATGGCGCCGGATGGGGTGTGGAAAGCAGGGATGGCTCGCTGCAGGTTCGCGGTGACGCTCGTGCAATCTGACTTGGGTCGAGGCGGCGGCCCACACCCGATCCGGCCCTCCGGGCCACCTTCTCCCAGCAGGAAGCTGGGGAAGGAAAGCGTCCGGCGTTCGAGAGGTGTGATTGCGGCAGCGCGCAATGCGGGACGAAAGTCCCGCTCAGGCGCGCCCAAATGACCCCGACCAGCGAAACCTCATCCGTCACCCTCCTCGTCTGCGTGACCTGCAAGTCCGACGAGGGGCCGGTCGGCGCGGCGCTTTACGACGCGCTTGCCGCGCGGCTCGCCGGCGAAGCGATCGCGCTTCGCCCGTCGAATGCCTCTCCGTCTGCAAGCGGCCCTGCACCGTCGCGCTCGCCGCGCCGGGCAAATGGACCTATGTCGTCGGCGACCTCAGCCGCGATGTCCATGTCGAGGACATTGTCGTCGCCGCGCGCCGCTACGCCGAAGCGCCCGACGGGCTCGTCCCCTGGCGCGAGCGGCCGCTCCCCTTCCGCAAGGGCGTCGTGTCGCGCACGCCGCCGCTTCCCGCCCTCTCCCGATAGGCCTCAAGACATGCTCGCCAAGACCCCCGTCACCATCGTCACCGGCTTTCTCGGCGCCGGCAAGACGACCCTGATCCGCCACATCCTCGCCAACGCCGGCGGCCGGCGGCTCGCGCTCATCATCAACGAGTTCGGCGATGTCGGGGTCGACGGCGAGCTCTTGACGACCTGCGCCGACGACGCCTGCCCGCGCGAGGCGATCATCGAGCTCGCCAACGGCTGCATCTGCTGCACCGTCGCCGACGATTTCGCCCCGGCCGTCTCGGCGCTGCTCGCGCGCGAGCCGAAGCCCGACCACATCGTCATCGAGACGTCCGGCCTCGCCCTGCCGAAGCCGCTGGTCAAGGCCTTCGATTGGCCGGAGCTGCGCACGCGGCTCACCGTCGACGGCGTGGTGGCGGTCGTCGACGCGGCCGCCGTCGCGGACGGCCGCTTCGCCGACGATCCGGCGCGCATCGCCGAGCAGCGCGCCGCCGACCCGTCGCTCGACCACGACAATCCGCTCGAGGAAGTCTACGAGGACCAGCTCCTCTGCGCCGATCTGGTGCTGCTCAACAAGGCCGACCTCGTCGAGCCGGAGAGGCTCGACGCCCTGCGAGCGGAGATCGCGGCGACGCTGCCGCGCGCGGTCAAGATCGCCGCGACCCGCGAGGGCGTCGTCGACGTCAATGTGCTCCTCGGCGTCAAGGCGGCGGCCGAGGACGATCTTGCGGCGCGGCCCTCGCATCACGACGCCGAAGGCGAGCACGACCACGACGACTTCGACACCTTCGTCGTGACGGTCCCGGCGGCGCGCGACCCGGACGCGCTGATCGACCGGCTGAGCGAGGCGACGCGCGCGCACGACATTCTGCGCATCAAAGGTTTCGTCGAAGTCGCAGGCAAGCCGATGCGCCTTCTCGTGCAGGGCGTCGGCCAGCGCTTCCGCCGCGACTTCGACCGGCCGTGGAGCGCGGACGAAGAGAGGGCGAGCCGCCTCGTCGTCATCGCCCAGAAGGGCGTCGACCGCGCCGCGGTCGCCGCCGCGCTCGGCGCGTGAAGGGGAACGCGATGGCGAGGACGACATTTCAAGACGCGGCGCGGTTCCTTCCCAGCTTGCGGGGAAGGTGGCGCAGAGCGCCGGATGGGGTGTGGCCCACCGCCTCAACCCAAGTCGGATTGCACGAACGTCACCGCGAACCTTCGCCGTACCCGTCTTGCTTTCCGCACCCCATCCGGCCTTCGGCCACCTTGCCCGCTTCGCGGAGAAGGGGGGCCCGAACCCCCTCCGCCATGCTTCGCATGGTCCCCCTCGCCCGCTGCGCGGGGGAGGATGGCGGCGAGCGCTCGCCTGAGCCGCCGCCCATGCACCTCCTCCGCATCGAGACGCGCTCGCTCGACGAAACGGTCGGGGCGGTCGATCTCGGGCAGACGCCGGCGGACGTGGTCTTCCTCTCGTTCTCCGACAGCGACCTCAATGCGCTCGCGCGCGCTTACGATGCCGCGCTCGGAGCCGAAGCCGACGCTGCGGCTGGCGAGCCTCGCGGCGCTGAGACATCCCTATTCGATCGACCTCTATCTCGAGCGGGTCTGCGCGCATGCGAAGCTTATCGTCGCGCGGGTGCTCGGCGGCGCCGATTACTGGCGCTACGGCGTCGACGAACTGGCGGCGCTGGCGCGGAAGGAAGGAATCAAGCTCGCTCTTCTGCCGGGCGACCGGCGCGCCGACGCCCGCCTCGACCAGGCGTCGACCCTCGCGCCTGAGGCGGCGGCCGAAATCTGGCGGTACTTCGACGAGGGCGGCCCGCGAAACATGGCCGCCTGCCTCGCCCGGCTTTCGGCGGAGCTCGGCGCGGCGAAGCCGGCGCCGAACCCAGCGCCGGTCAGCGCCTTCGGCCGCTTCGAGGGGGCCTGCGTCGACGCCCCGCCCGCCGCGCCGCGGGCGCTGATCGTGTTCTATCGCTCGATCTATCTCGCGGGCGACCTCGAGCCGATCGAGGCCCTCGCGAGCGAACTCGCCGGCCAAGGCTTTGCGACGACCGCGGTCTATGTGACGAGCCTCAAGGACGAGGCGGCGATCGCGCCCTTGCGCGCGCTGATTGCGGCGGAAGCCTTCAACGTCGTTCTCAACGCGACCGCCTTTTCCGCCCGCCTCGACGACGGCGAGGGAACCGTTCTCGATTGCATCGACGCGCCGGTGCTGCAGGTCGTGCTGGCGGGCCTCGCGGAAGACGCCTGGCGCGCTTCTCCGCGCGGCCTCGGGCCAGCGGATCTCGCCATGCATGTCGCCCTGCCGGAGATCGACGGGCGGATTCTTGCCCGCGCTGTCTCCTTCAAGGCCGCGGCGGCGCGCGACGCTGCGACCGAATTCGGCGCCGTCTTCCACCGGCCGCTCGCCGACCGGATCGCCTTCGTCGCCGAACTCGCATCGGCCTGGGCGCGGCTCAGGCTGAAGCCGGCCGCCGAGAAGCGGCTCGCCTGCGTGCTGCCGGACTATCCCGCGCGCGGCGGCCGCACGGGCTACGCGGTCGGCCTCGACACGCCGGCGAGCGCGGCCGCCATCGCCGGCATTCTGCGCTCGGCCGGCTACGACGTGGCGGCGGTTTGCGACGCAGCCTCGCTGATCGATGCGCTCTCCGAAGGCCCGCTCGAGCCGACCCTGAGCCTCGCCGAATACGAGACCGACCTCGCCGTCTCGCCGCCCGAGTTCCGCAACGCCGTGCGCGCCGCCTGGGGCGACCCCGCCGCCGATCCTTGCTTGATCGACGGCGCGTTCCGCTTCCGCTTCGTCCGCCTCGGCAAGCTGATCGTCGCCGTCCAGCCGGACCGCGGCGACCCGGTTCAGCGCAAGGGCGACTATCACGACCTGACGCTGGCGCCGCGCCATTCCTACGCCGCGTTCCATTTCTGGCTCAGGCGGAAGGAACGGATCGACGCCCTCATCCAGCTCGGCGCGCACGGCACGCTCGAATGGCTGCCGGGCAAGGCCGTCGCGCTGTCCAAGTCCTGCGCGCCCGAGGTCCTCCTCGGCCCGACGCCGGTGATCTATCCGTTCATCGTCAACAATCCGGGCGAGGCGGCGCAGGCCAAGCGGCGGATCGGGGCGGCGACGATCGGCCATCTGACGCCGCCGCTGATCGCCGCCGGCTCGCATGGGCCCGCGCTCGAACTCGAGGGCCTGTTCGACGAATATTCCGAGGCGCAGGGGCTCGATCCGCGCCGCGCCCGCGCCATCGCGTCGCTGATCCTCGAGCGAGGCCGAGAGACCGGGCTGCTCAGCGAATGCGCCGCCGAGGGCAAGCCGCCGGAGGAGGCGCTGCTCGCGCTCGACGCCTGGCTCTGCGATCTCAAGGACATGCGGATTGGCGACGGCCTGCACGTGTTCGGCCGCTCGCCCGATGCCGCCGAAGGCTTCGCCGCCGGGCTCATGCTCGACGAAGACACGGCCGAGACGCTGAAAGAACGCGTCGCCGCCTGCGGCGCCGCCGAGTCGCTCGGCCTTTTGCGGGCGCTCGGCGGGCGCTTCCTGCCGCCGGGGCCGGCCGGCGCGCCGGCGCGCGGACGGCTCGACGTCCTGCCCACCGGGCGCAACCTCTACGCCGTCGACCCACGCTCCGTCCCGACTCGCAACGCCTGGGAGATCGGCCGGCGCGCGGCGGAGGAGGTCGTCGCGCGCTATGCGCAGGATCATGGCGAATGGCCGAAGCGGATCGTGCTCGACCTCTGGGGCTCGGCGACGATGCGCACCGGCGGCGACGACCTCGCTCAAGGATTCGCGCTGCTCGGCTGCCGGCCGACCTGGGACATGGCGTCGAACCGGGTCGGCGGCTTCGAGATCCTGCCGCTCGCTTCGCTCGGGCGGCCGCGGGTCGATGTGACTTTGCGCATCTCGGGCCTCTTCCGCGATGTCTTTCCGAGCCAGGTCGCGCTCTTTTCCGCCGCCGTCCGGGCGGTCGCCGAACTCGAGGAGAGCGCCGAGGACAATCCGCTCGCGGCCTTGAAGGAAACGGCGCTAGCGCGCGTGTTCGGCGCGGCGCCCGGCGCCTTCGGCGTCGGCCTCGGTCGCCGCATCGCAGAGGGCGGCTGGACCGAGCGGGCCGAGCTGGCGGAGGCCTATCTGGCGGCGACCAGCCACGCCTATGACGGCGACGGCGAGGGTTTTGAGGCCGCGGCGGCGTTCCGGGAACGCGTCGCCGGCGCCGAGGCGTTCGTCCACGCGCAGGATCTGCCGGGCCAGGACGCGCTCGACGCCGACGCCTTCTCCGAGCACGAGGGCGGGTTCGC
The DNA here is from genome assembly GCA_963768555.1 of uncultured Alphaproteobacteria bacterium. Classification (GTDB taxonomy): domain Bacteria; phylum Pseudomonadota; class Alphaproteobacteria; order Rhizobiales; family Beijerinckiaceae; genus Roseiarcus. The sequence continues at coordinate 157,323 of CAVYIZ010000088.1, read as the reverse complement.
CGCCGCCGCCGAGCGCCTCGGCGCGCGCCCCGCCCTCTATCACCTGGACTCGACCTCCCCAGGCGCGCCAAAAGTGCGTCCGCTCGAGCAGGAGATCGCGCGCTCGCTGCGCGGCCGCGCCGCCAATCCGCGCTGGCTCGCCGGCCAGATGCGCCATGGGCATCGCGGGGCGGCGGAGATCGCCCAGTCGCTCGACAATCTCTACGCCTTCGCCGCGCTGACCGAAGCTGTCAGCAGCGGCCAGTTCGACCTCCTGTTCGACGCGACGCTCGGCGACGAGGCCGTTCGCGCCTTTCTCGTCGAGGCCAACCGGCCGGCCGCGCGCCATATGGCGGGCGTGTTCGAGGAAGCGGCGCGGCGCGGCTTTTGGCGCTCGCGCCGCAATTCGTGCAGGTCTATTCTGGCCTCCCTGTTGAGGGAGGCCGCATGAGTCCGATTGCGCTCCGCCGCAAGGTCGGGGGTCCCGAGGCCCCGCGCCGCAATGGCTGGTGCCCGGGGGCTCTGAGGCCGATGGAGACCGGCGACGGGCTGCTCGTGCGCGTGCGCGCCTCGGGCGGGCGCCTCGCTCCCGGCCAGGCGGCGGCGATCGCGGAGGCCGCGCTCGCCTGCGGCAACGGCGCCATCGGCCTGTCGTCGCGCGCCAACCTGCAGATCCGGGGCGTCAGCGAGCGGACTCTCGCCGATCTGCAGGCGCGGCTCGCGACCGCCGGCCTGATCGACGCCGACCCCGAGGTCGAGCGGCTGCGCAACATCGTCGCGAGCCCCTTGAGCGACGTCGATCCCGCCGCCGCGCTCGATCTCGCCGACAGCCTCGCCGCGCTTGAAAAGCGCCTCGCCGAGGACATGGCGCTGAGGCCCCTGCCGGCGAAGTTCAGCTTCGTCTTCGACGCGGGCGGCCGTCTGCCGCTCGCCGACGTCGACGCGGACATCCGCTTCGAGGCCGAGCGCAGCGCCGACGGCGCGGTCTTCGCGGCCCATCTCGCCGGCGAGGACGCGCTCGCCGCCATGTGCGCGCCGGGCGACGTCGGCGAGACCGCCGCGCGGCTCGCGCGGGCCTTTCTCGCCCTCGCCGGCGCGAACGACGACGCTCCGCGGCGGATGCGCGCGCTCGTCGCGCGGGACGGGGCGAAAGCCTTGTTCGCCGCGGCGGGGCTCGAGGCCAGGCCCCGGCCGCGGCCTCAGCGCCGCGCCTCGCTGCATCAGGTCCTGGGCGGCCACGTGTTCGGCTCGGCGATCGTGGTCGGCTTCGCGGCCGCGTTCGGGGCCATCGACGCGGGCCGGTTCAAGGCGCTGATCGAGCGGGCGAGGGAACTGGGCGCGACCGGCCTCAGGCTCACGCCCTGGCGCGCGTTCTTCATCATCGGGCTCGACCCGCGCCGCGCGGCGTCGATCGTCGCGACCGCCGCCAGGCTCGGCTTCGTCGCCGATGCGAGCGACCCGCGCCTGCGCGTCGCCGTCTGCCCGGGCGCGCCCGCCTGCATGCACGCTCTGCGCCCGTTGCGCGAGGACGCCGCGCGCTTTGCGACGCAGCTGCCGGAGGGCGAGGGCATCGCACTGCATGTCAGCGGCTGCGCCAAGGGTTGCGCGCGGCCTTTTGCGACAGCGGCGACGCTGACCGCCACAGAACGCGGCTACGACCTCGTCGTGAACGGGAAAGCGGGCGACGCGCCCGCGCGGCGCGGCCTTTCGAGCGCGGAGGTCGCGGCGCTGCTCGCGGCCGAAGGCGACCAACTTTTCGCAGAGATGAGAGCGACGGCGTGACGGTTACAAAATACGACTACGAAAAGGACGGGGCGGCGATCTACCGCAAATCCTTCGCCATCATCCGCAGCGAGGCCGATCTCGCGCGCTTCTCTCCGATCGAGGAGCGCGTCGCGGTCAGGGTCATCCACGCCTGCGGCATGGTCGAGGCGGCGGGCGACCTCGTCTTTTCGCCCGGCGCGGCCGAGGCGGCGGAGCGGGCGCTGCGCGCCGGCGCGCCGATCTTCTGCGACGCGCGCATGGTCGCCGAAGGCGTCACCCGCGCCCGCCTGCCCGCCGGCAACGAAGTCATCTGCACGCTCGCCGATCCGGCGACGCCTGCGCTCGCCCAAGAACTCGGCACGACCCGCACGGCGGCGGCGATCGACCTTTGGCTGCCGCGGCTCGCAGGCGCGCGTCGTGGCGATCGGCAACGCGCCGACCGCCCTCTTCCGCCTGCTCGAGCTGATCGACGCCGGCGCGCCGCGGCCGGCCGCGATCATCGGCATGCCGGTCGGCTTCGTCGGCGCGGCGGAATCGAAGGAGGCGCTGATCGAAAGCGGCCTGCCGGCGATCGTCATGCGCGGGCGAAAAGGGGGCAGCGCGATGGCGGCGGCGGCGGTCAATGCGCTGGCGAGCGAGGCCGAATGAGGATCGGCCGCCTGTACGGCGTCGGCATCGGGCCCGGCGATCCGGAACTCCTGACCGTCAAGGCGACGCGCGTCATCGCCGAGGCGCCGGTCGTCGCCTTCTTCGCCAAGGCGGGACGGCGCGGCAACGCGCGCGGCATCGTCGACCGCTGGCTGAAGCCGTCGCATCTCGAGCTGCCGCTCTATTATCCGATGACGACGGAGTCGCATTTCGACGACCCGCCCTACCGCGAGGCGCTGAAGCTGTTCTACGCAGAGAGCGGGGCGGCGATCGCGGCCCATCTCGAGGGAGGCCGCGACGTCGCGCTGCTCAGCGAGGGCGACCCGCTCTTCTACGGCTCGTTCATGCATCTGTTCGTCCGCCTGCGCGAGCGCTTCGCGGTGACGATCGTGCCGGGCGTCTCGTCGATCTGCGGCGCCTGGGGCGCGGCCGAGACGGCGATGACCTGGGGCGACGATTCGCTCGTCGTGCTGCCGGCCACCCTGCCGCTCGACGAGCTGACGCGCCGCCTGACGCTGGCCGACGCCGCCGTCATCATGAAGATCGGCCGCAATTTCGTGCGCGCCAAACAGGCGCTCGCCAAGGCCGGGATGGCGGAGCGCGCGATCTATGTCGAGCGCGCCACGATGGACGGCGAGCGCGTCATGCCGCTTTGCGCGAAGAGCGACGACGCCGCGCCCTATTTCTCGATGATCCTCGTGCCCGGCCGGGGGCGGCGGCCGTGAGCGGGCGCCTCGCCATCGTCGGGCTCGGCCCCGGCCCGGCCGAGTGGATGACGCCCGAAGCCGGCGCCGCGATCGCGGCCGCGACCGACGTCGTCGGCTACGGGCCTTACGTCGAAAGGCTCGCGCTCCAGTCCGGCCAGCGCGCGCACGCGAGCGACAATCGCGCCGAGCTCGCGCGCGCCCGGCTTGCGCTGGCGCTCGCCGCCGAGGGGCGCGCGGTCGCCGTCGTCTCCGGCGGCGATCCGGGCGTGTTCGCCATGGCCGCGGCTGTGTTCGAGGCGATCGAGGAGGAGCCGCGATGGCGGGCGCTCGACGTCTCGGTCGTCCCCGGCGTCTCGGCGATGCAGGCGGCGGCGGCGCGGCTCGGCGCGCCGCTCGGCCACGATTTCTGCGCCATCTCGCTTTCCGACAACCTGAAGCCATGGGCGATCGTCGAGCGGCGCCTCAGGGCGGCGGCCGAAGGCGACTTCGTCATCGCGCTCTACAATCCCGCGTCGAAGGCGCAGCCCGTCGCGCATCGTCGAGGCGTTCGACCTCTTGCGCGGCGTCAGGAGCGCCGCGACGCCGGTCGCCTTCGCCCGCGCGGTCGGGCGCGCCGACGAGAAGCTGACGATCACGACGCTCGGCGCGGCGGACGTGAGCCTCGTCGACATGGCGACCCTCGTCATCGTCGGCTCGAGCGAGACGCGGCTCATTCGCCCGCGACGGCGCGCAGGCCCTGGATGCTGACCCCGCGCTCCTACGGAGCGCCGCGATGAGAAGCGATCCAGGCCATCACGCTGTCGAGATCGTGCAGCGTCTCCGCTTCCGGCGGCTTCGGCCGCCGCACGACGACGACCTCGACGCCGAGCATGCGCGCGGCCTCGATCTTGGGATAGGTCGCGCGCCCGCCGCTGTTCTTGGTGACGAGGATCTCGACCTTCTCGTCCCGCATCAGCGCGAGCTCGTCCTCGAAGCGCGAACGGCCCGCGCGCGAGGATCAGCCTGCAGTCGGCGAGCGCGTCCGCTTCGGCCGGCGGATCGATCGCGCGGACGATGTAGCGATGCTGCGGCGCGCGGGCGAAGGCGGCGAGCTGCAGCCGCCCCTGGGTCAGGAACACGGTCTTGCGCTCGGGCCCGAGCGCGTCGACCGCCTCCTCCATCGTCGCGACCTCGTTCCAGCGGTCGCCTTCCTGGCGGACCCATGGCGGGCGGGTGAAGACGACGAGCGGCGTGGCGGTCGCGCGGCAGGCGGCAAGGGCGTTGGCCGACATGCGCGCGGCGAAGGGATGGGTCGCGTCGACGACGGCGTCGATCCGCTCGGCCCGAAGATAGGCCGCCAGGCCCTCCGGCCCGCCGAAGCCGCCGATGCGCTGCGGGATCGGCGCCGGCGCGGGATTGGCGGTCGCCCCGGCGAGCGACAGGACGGCGTCGATATCCGGCTCGCCCGCGAGGCGGCGCGCCAGAGCGCTCGCTTCCGACGTTCCGCCGAGGATGAGCAGGCGAACGCGCTTCAGGGGACGGCTCCATGACCGGGGAACGCTGGCTCGCGATCGTCGGCCTCGGCGAGGACGGGATCGACGGCCTCCCTCCTGCCGCGCGAACGCTCGTCGCGCAAGCGGCGCTCGTCGTCGGCGGCCGGCGCCATCTCGCGCTCGCCGAGCCGCTCGATCGCGAAACCTATGTCTGGCCCTCGCCGATCGAGGATGCGCTCGACGTGATCGAGGCCTGGCGCGGCAGGCCCGGTCTGCGTGCTGGCGAGCGGCGATCCGTTCTTCTTCGGCGTCGGGACGATGCTGATGCGCCGCTTTTCGCCCGCCGAGATGCTCTGCCTGCCGGCGCCCTCGGCCTTCGCCCTCGCCGCGGCGCGGCTCGGCTGGAGCGAGCAGGATTGCGCGATGCTGTCGCTGCACGGCCGGCCGCTCGAGGCGATCATTCCGCATCTCCAGCCCGGCGCGCGGATTCTCGCGCTCTCCTGGGACGGGACGACGCCGGGCAAGCTCGCGGCGCTGCTCGCGGCGCGCGGCATGGGACGATCGAAGCTCACCGTCTGCGAAGCCATGGGCGGCCCGCGCGAGCGCATCCGGACCGCAGAGGCGGAAAGCTTCGCCCTCGACGACGTCGCCGATCTGAACACGATCGCGCTCGAGGTCGCGGCCGACCGCGACGCGCCGATCCTGCCGCGCGCGCCCGGGCTCCCGGACGACTGGTTCGAGCACGACGGCCAGATCACCAAGCGCGACGTCAGGGCGATCACGCTCTCCGCGCTCGCGCCGCGGCGCGGCGAATTGCTGTGGGACGTCGGGGCCGGCTCGGGGTCGGTCGCGATCGAATGGATGCTCGCGGACCCGGCCAATCGCGCGATCGCGATCGAGGCCCGCGCCGACCGGACGGCCCGCATCGCGCGCAACGCGCTCGCGCTCGGCGCGCCCGCGCTGTCCGTCGTCACGGGCAAGGCGCCGCACGCCCTCGCGGACCTGCCCCCTCCGGACGCGGTATTCGTCGGCGGCGGCGGAACCGCCCCCGGAGCTGATCGACCGGGTCGTCGACGCGCTCAAGCCCGGCGGGCGGCTCGTCGTCAACGCGGTGACGCTCGAGACGCAGGCGGCCTCGGTCGAGTGGCGCGCCTGCTGGGGCGGGGAGCTCGCGCAGATCGCGATGGCGCACGCCGAGCCGGTCGGGCGCTTCCTCGGCTGGCGCGCCGCGATGCCGATCGTTCAATGGCGCTGGACGAAGCCATGACACCATTTCCGGATAATCGGTTCGGCCTTGGAACGGCGCCGCCAGTCTCCCGCCCCCCTTGCGGGGGCGGGTCGGGGTGGGGGGTCGCGCTGCTGTCTCCGATTATACCTTTCGCAGTGGACGGCCGGAAAAGCATGGCCCGACCCCCCTCCCTGGCCCTCCCCCACAGGGGGGAGGGAACGCGCTCCCCCGCGCGCGGGAAGGCGGCAATCCCGCCGAGAATTGCCTGCGGTTCGGCCGGAACCCGAAATAGCGCGTATGTCGCGATCGGCGTCGGCTGCCGCGCGGGCGTTTCGGGCGAGGCGATTGCGGCGCTCGTCCGCCGGGCGCTGGCCGAGTTCGGCGCGCCGGACGGCGAGCGACGCCTGTTCACGCTGGCGGCCAAGGCCGAGGAGGCGGGGCTCGTCGAGGCGGCGCGGCTCGTCGGCGCGAGGCTGACGCCGCTGCCGCTCGCAGCGCTCGCGGCTCAGGTCCCGCGAATCCTGACGCCCTCCCCTGCCGTCCAGGCGCGCTTCGGCGTGCCCGCCGTCGCGGAGGCCGCGGCGCTGGCGGGCGCCGGCCCGGGCGGAAAACTGCTCGGGCCGCGGCTCGCGGCCGACGGCGCCACCTGCGCCGTCGCGCTTTCCGCGGAGCTTTCATGACCGTGCATTTCATCGGCGCGGGACCCGGCGCGCCCGACCTGATCACGCTGCGCGGGCGCGACCTCATCGCGCGCTGCCCAGTCTGCCTCTATGCCGGCTCGCTAGTGCCGAAGGCCTTGCTCGACCATTGCCCGCCCGGCGCGACGATCGTCGACACTGCGCCGCTCGATCTCGACGGGATCGTGAAACTCTGCGTCGAGGCGACCGCCGAAGGCAAGGACGTCGCGCGGCTCCATTCGGGCGATCTCTCGATCTTGAGCGCGATGGGCGAGCAGTTGCGCCGGCTCGACAGGGCGGGCGTGCCCTATGACGTGACGCCCGGCGTGCCCGCCTTCGCCGCGGCCGCCGCCGCGCTGAAGCGCGAACTCACTTTGCCGGCCCTCGCCCAGTCGCTGGTCCTCACGCGCACCTCGGGCCGCGCCTCGCCGATGCCCGAGCGCGAAACGCTCGCCGCCTTCGCCGCGACCGGCGCGACGCTCGCGATCCACCTGTCGATCCACGCGCTCGACCGCGTCGTCGAAGAGCTCACGCCCTTCTACGGGCGCGACTGCCCCGCCGCCGTCGTCGCCCGCGCCTCCTGGCCGGACGAACAGATCGTTCGCGCGAAGCTCGGCGGCATCGTCGCGGCGATGCGCGCGACGCCGGTCGAGCGCACCGCGCTGATCCTCGTCGGCCCGGCGCTTGGGGCCGAGGATTTTCGCGACAGCGAGCTTTACAATGCGGATTACGCCCGCCGCTTCCGCGGGGGCGGCGGGAGCAGCGAATGCGAATGAGCCCGCTTGCCCTCACCCCAACCCTCTCCCGCAAGCGGGAGAGGGGGCGCGTTCCCTTCTCCCGCTTGCGGGAGAAGGTGGCGCGAAGCGCCGGATGAGGGAAGTGCGCTGGACAGGCGGCGCGCACTGGCGGATCATGCGGTCGAAGCGGGGTCACGCGACCATGGACGTGGGAGACTGGCTGCGGAGCCTCGGGCTCAGCGAGTACGAGCCGGCGTTCCGTGACAATCAGATCGATGGCGAGGTCCTCCCCGACCTGACGGGAGACGACCTGAAGGATCTCGGCGTGGCGTCCGTCGGGCATCGGCGGAAGCTGTTGTCGGCCATCGCTAAGCTTTCGGAGGGGCTTGCCGAGCCCGCTGTCGCGCAGTCAGCGCGCCCCGAAGCTCCCTCTCACGACGCCGCCGAGCGCCGCCAGCTCACCGTCATGTTCTGCGATCTCGTCGGCTCGACCGCGCTAGCCGCGAGGCTCGATCCTGAGGACATGCGCGGGATCATCGGCGCCTATCACAAGTGCTGCGCGAGCCTGATCGAGAGCGGCGGAGGGTTCGTCGCCAAATACATGGGCGACGGCGTGCTCGCCTATTTCGGCTATCCGCAGGCGCACGAACACGACGCGGAGCGCGCGGTGCGAGCGGGGCTCGCGATCGTCGAGGCCGCGCCGAAGCTGGAGACGGTCGCCGGTGCGCCGCTGCATGTGCGGGTGGGGATTGCGACAGGGATCGTGGTCGTCGGCGATCTCCTGGGTTCTGGAGAGGCGCAGGAGCGCGGCGTCGTGGGCGACACGCCCAACCTAGCGGCGCGGCTTCAGGGCATCGCCGAGCCCGATAGCGTCGTCATCGCCGAGGGCACACGCAAGCTGCTGGGCGACCTGTTCGAGCTTGTCGATCTCGGCCCGCAGGACTTCAAGGGCGTCGCCGGGCCGACGCGCGCCTACCGGGCGGTGCGGGAAAGTGCGCAGGAGAGCCGCTTCGACGCGCTGCACGCGGGCGGGCTGACCGCACTCGTCGGGCGCGAGGAAGAAATCGAACTTTTGCTTCGGTGCTGGGCGAAGGCGAAGGCGGGCGAAGGCGCAGTCGTGCTGCTCTCGGGCGAGGCTGGCGTCGGCAAGTCGCGATTGACGGCGGCGTTCCTGGAGCGGCTGGCAGGCCAGCCGCATACGCGTCTGCGCTATTTCTGTTCTTCCCAGCAAACGGACAGCGCGCTTCATCCGATCATCGGCCATATGGAACGTGCTGCCGGTTGGGCGCGCGACGATACGCTGCAAACGAAACTCGACAATCTCGATGTGCTCCTCCGAAAAACTTCGACGTCGGGTGAGGACTTCGCGCTCTTCGCCGAAATGTTGTCGCTGCCAAACGACGGCCGCTATCCCTTGCTTGAGCTCGCCCCGCGGCAGCGCCGGCAAAGAACGATGGACGCGCTCATCAATCAAGTGGAAGTTCTGTCCTGCTCTGTTCCGGTGCTGATGGTCTTCGAGGACGCACACTGGGCCGACCCCACGAGCCTCGAACTGTTCGGGCGGCTGGTGAGCAATATTGCAAGCCATCACGTGCTGCTGATCGTAACCTTCCGGCCGGAATTTGAGCCGCCCTGGATCGAGCAAGCGCACGTGACCGCCCTCGCCCTCAACCGACTGGCGCCCTGTGAAGTCGACATCATGATCGAACATATCGTCGGCAACAATCCGCTGCTCGCCACCGTCCGCCAGGATATCATCGAGCGCACAGACGGGATCCCGCTGTTCGTGGAAGAAATGACAAAAGCGGTGCTGGAGGCGGTGTCCGAGGATGAGGCCTGGCGGACCGCCGCTCTGGTTCCGTCTCCGACGATGGCCGTCCCCGCGAGTTTGCACGCAACACTGATGGCGCGGCTCGACCGACTCGGCCCCGCCAAAGAACTTGCCCAGATCGGGGCGGCCATCGGCCGCGAATTCTCGCACGAACTCCTAGCTGCGGTGGCATGCAGGCCGGAGGCGAAGCTGGAAATGCAGCTCGACAGACTCATCCGGGCGGGGCTGCTGTTCCGGCAGGGCGTGCCGCCGGACACGATGTATTTGTTCAAACACGCCCTGGTGCAAGACGCGGCTTATGGCCTGCTGCTGCGCGAGCTGCGACGCCACCTTCATGCTCGAATTGCCGAAACTTTCGAGAGCAAGTTCGGCGAGATCGCCGAGAACAAGCCCGAGCTGCTGGCGCGTCACTGCGCCGAGGCGGGCAACATCGAAAGAGCTGCGGCGCTGTGGGGGAAAGCGGGGCAGCGGTCCGCGCAGCGGTCGGCTCTGGTCGAAGCCGCAGAACAGCTCAGACGGGCGCTCGACCTGATTGCCACCCTGCCAAGCACGCCCGCGCTGCGCCGCGATGAAATCAAGCTTCAGGTGGAGCTTATAACCCCACTCCTCCATGTCCGCGGCTATGCGGCGCCAGAAACCCGAGCCGCGGTTGAGCGGGCGCGTCTCCTAATCGAACAAGCCGAAGCGCTCGGAGAGCCTCCGGAAGATCCACTGTTACTGTTCTCCGTTCTTTACGGTTTGTGGGTCGCAAACCTTGTCGCATTCAACGGGGACGTGATGCGTGAGCTCGCCATGCAATTTTTGGCCGTTGCGGAAAAACAGAGCGCGACGGCGCCGCTCATGATCGGGCATCGCCTCATGGGTTTGTCCCTCCTCCATACCGGCGATATCGCAGACGGGCGAGCGCATCTCGACCGCGCGATCGCGCTCTATGATTTGGGCGAGCATCGGCATCTCGCGACACGGTTCGGTCAGGACGTGGGCGCGGCGATTTTGTCCTGGAGATCGATGGCTTTGTTGCTGCTCGGCTATCCCGAAGCCGCACTCGCGGACACGAAGCAGGCGCTCAAAATTGCGCGTGACAGCGCTCACTCGGCGACTTTGACATACGTGTTGAACTTCAGCGTTTTTCAACATGTCCATTGCGGTCATTTCGCGGCGGCAAACGCGCTCATCGATGAATTCGACATATTGAAGGATCAGATCGGGGGCGTGTTCTGGGGCGGATGGGGGTTGGCGCTAAGAGGTTGCATACACGCCCTGACCGGAAAAGCTGAAGAAGCGGTTCAAGACATCGCCTCCGGAATCACCGCAATCCGGTCGACAGGAAACACGATGTGGACGCCTCTGTTTTCGTCATATCTGGCGCTGGCCAATGCAAAAATCGGTCAATTCAACGAGGCCTGGACCAACATTCGCGAAGCGATGACCGCGGTGGAGACAGCGAAGGAAAGGTGGCACGAGGCCGAGATCAATCGCATTGCCGGCGAAATCGCCTTGCGGTCGGGCGAGCGCGACGCGGTCAAAGCGCAATCCTGCTTCGAACGCGCGCTGGAAATCGCTCGCGCGCAACAGGCGCGCTCGTGGGAGCTCCGCGCGGCGACGAGCCTCGCGCGGCTGTGGCGCGATCAGGGCAAGCGCGGCGAGGCCCATGACCTACTCGCGCCCGTCTACGGCTGGTTCACCGAGGGCTTCGACACGCTCGACCTGAAAGAGGCGAAGGCGCTGCTCGACGAGCTTGCGCAATAGACGAGAAGCGAGGCGAAGCGACGAGTCGGTCGCCGAATCTCGCCGCGATTTCCCTTCACGCCGCCCGCGCCGTGACTTTCATGCCCAGAGCCTTCAGCACACTGAAAAAGGTCGAAAGCTTCGGGTCGTCGTCGGGCGTCAGCGCCTTGTAGAGAGCCTCGCGCGACAGGCCGGAATCTCGCGCGACCTGCGACATGCCTTTGGCGCGGGCGACGACGCCCAGAGCATGGGTGATGACGGAAGGATCGCCATCCTCGAAGGCGGCCTCGACATAGCCGGCGATATCTTCCGGGCTTTCGAGCAGATCGGCCGAATCCCATGGAAAAGTCTCAAGCGCCATTGTTCCACTCCTTCGCCAGAGCCTTGGCCCTCGCGATATCGTCGTTCTGCGTCTGCTTGTCGCCGCCGCACAGCAGAACGACGGCCTTGCCCCGGCTGGCGAAATACACGCGGTATCCCGGGCCGTAGTCAATCCGCATTTCGCTCACGCGGAATTCCGCCGGTTCCGGCCAGGAGCACCATCCGGAAAGCAAGCAATATTTCTATGAATGAGGCGCTCAATGAGGCGGCGCGCCACGAGGGGTTGGCCAAGCCGAAAAAAGTTAAAACTGAGGCGCTGGCCGGCCGTCGGCGGCCCTGACCTGAACAAGTTGCTCCCAGGAACAGAAATTCGTGCTATGTTTGTTCCGTCAACGCCTTTCGGGGCAGCCTCGCGGGCGCGGACGATGGGACCGGGGAGGGGGCTCGTGGATTTTCGATACAAGCCACTGAAAAGGCTCAATTCGGAAAAGAAAATGAAAGGAAATGAAAGGAGTTTCACGGTTTCACGGGCCTGTTTCCGATGCGCGGGCGCGTCCGGAAGCGGTTTCGAAAATCCGGACTCCGGTCGCTGCGAACAGCTTCGCGCGCTTCCAGGGTTCCGGAACCGTCATGCCCTATACGCGCTTGAACCCGCTGCTCGCGAGAATCCGCCCGTCGCGGCCGACGACGACGATCTCGAGTTCGGTCGGCGCGCTGGCGAGGACGCGGGCGGCCATGCGCCACGCGCCCTCGGCGATCAGCGCCGGCAGGTCGAAGCCGCTTGCCGCGGCGAGCTCGAAGGCGTGCAGCGCGCTGTTGGCGCTTCCGATCGCCTCGACGAGCGGCGGCGAGCCGCCCGCCTCGGCGACGCGCGCGGCGAGCGCCGTCAGATCGACGGCGCCGCGCTTCGAATGAAGGTCGAGCCTGCCCTCGGCGAGCTTCGTCATCTTTGCCGGGCCGCCGGCGATGGTGACGCGCGGAAGCGGGCGCGCGCGGAGGTATTTGAGCAGGCCGCCGGCGAAATCGCCCATCTCGATCAGCGCGTGGTCCGGGAGATTGTGATGGTCGCGGATGGCGGCCTCGGAGGTGTCCCCGGTCGCCGCGCCGACATGCGCGCAGCCGCACGCCCGCGCCACGTCGACGCCGCTTATGATCGAATGGATCCAGGCCGAGCAGGAATAGGGCACGACGACGCCGGTCGTGCCGAGGATGGAGAGGCCGCCGACGATGCCGAGCCGGCCGTTGGCGGTGCTCTCGGCGATCTTTTCCCCGCCCGGCACGGAAATCTCGACGACCGCGTCGCAACCGACGCCGATTCTTTCGGCGACCTCCGCGAGATTGGCGCGGATCATCGCGCGCGGGGCCGGATTGATGGCGGGCTCGCCGGGCGGCAGCGGCAGGCCGGGACGAGTGACTGTGCCGACGCCCTCGCCGGCCCTGAAGCCGACGCCGGCGCCCTTCGGCGCGAAGCGCACGCTCGCCACGATCAGCGCGCCATGGGTCACGTCGGGGTCGTCGCCCGCATCCTTGACGATTCCGGCGCAGGCCCAATCCTCGCCGAGTTCGTGCATCGCGAGCGGAAATTCCGGCTTGAGGCCCTTCGGCAGCGCGACCGGCACGGGATCGGGAAAGGATCCGGTGAGCAGCGCGTGGAAGGCCGCCCGCGCCGCTCCGCTCGCGCAGGCGCCCGTCGTCCAACCGCGCCGCAAGGGCGCTTCCGGCTGAGCCTCGCTCATACCGCGCTGGTCTAAGTCGGTTGGCGCGCGGCGCCTAGCGCTTTAGAGGAGAGATCATGTCAAGGAGCAAAGAGACGTGGCGAATCGCGGCGGGGTTCCCGTCCCCAGCTCCGCTAGCTCCGCTGGGGAAGGTGGCGCGGAGCGCCGGATGGGGTGTGGCCCGCTGCTTTAACCCTGAGTTGGATTGCACGGGCGTCACCGCGAACCTGCTTCGACCTATACCTGCTTTCCACACCCCATCCGCCGCTACGCGGCGCCTTCCCCACTTCGCGGAGAAGGGGGGCGACGCCGACCCGCCGGAGCGGGCGCGATGCCCCACGGCCTGATGATCGCGGCGCCGCGCTCGGGCAGCGGCAAGACGACGCTGACGCTCGGTCTTCTGCGCGCATTCCGGCGTCGCGGCGTCGCGGCCGTCGGGCTCAAGTCCGGGCCGGACTATATCGATCCGGCCTTCCACGCCGCTGCGTCCGGTCGCGAGGGCGTCAATCTCGATTCCTGGGCGATGCCGCCCGAACTTTTGGGCGCCCTGGCCGCCGAGGCGACGGCCGGGCGCGGCCTAGCGCTGTGCGAAGCCTCGATGGGCCTGTTCGACGGCGTTCCGGCGCCGCCGGGGCGCAGCGGCGCCTCGGCCGACGTCGCGGCGGCGCTCGGACTTCCGGTCCTCCTCGTCGTCGACGTCTCGGGCCAGGCGCAGTCGGCGGCGGCGGTCGTCAAGGGCTGCGCCGCCTACGATGTGAGGCTCATGATCGCTGGCGTCGTGATCAACCGGGTCGGCAGCGAGCGGCACCGAAGGCTCGTCACGCAAGCGGTCGAGGCGCTGGGGATTCCGGTCGTCGGCGCGCTGCCGCGCGACGACACGGCCGCCCTGCCCGAGCGCCATCTCGGGCTCGTGCAGGCGGGCGAGACGGAGGCGCTCGAGGCGCGCCTCGACGCGATGGCCGACTTCGTCGAAGGGCGCCTCGATTGCGAGCGCATTCTGGCGCTGGCGGGCGAGATGAATCTCCCTGCGCAGCCGGAAAGGTCTGCGGCGCTCCGACCCCTCGGCCAAAGGATCGCGCTGCCCCGCGACGAAGCCTTTTCCTTCATCTATCCGCATCTCGTTCGCGGCTGGCGGGCGGCCGGGGCGGAGATCGTCGCCTTTTCGCCGCTCGCCGACCAGCCGCCGCCCTCCGACTGCGACGCGTGCTGGCTCCCGGGAGGCTATCCGGAACTGCACGCGGGAAAACTTGCCGGCGCGCGCCAATTCATGCAAGGCTTGCGGTGCTTCGCCGAGACGAAGCCCGTTCACGGCGAGTGCGGCGGTTACATGGCGCTCGGCGCGAGCCTCGTCGACGCCTCGGGGGCGGCGCACGAGATGGCGGGGCTGCTCGGCGTCGCGACGAGTTTCGCCAAGCGCCGAATGACGCTCGGGTATCGGGAGGCGAGGCTTGCGGCCGGCGGCGCGCTCGGGCCCGCCAGGACGGTCCTGCGCGGCCACGAGTTCCATTACGCGACGATCGCCGACGCCGGCCCGGACGAGCCTTTCGCTTTCGTCGCGGACGCCTACGGCGGACCGCCCCAGGCCGCCGGCTCGCGGCGCGGCCTCGTCACCGGCTCGTTCTTCCACGCCATCGCGGAGGCGTGATCCCTTCTCCCCGCTTGCGGCCCGCGTGCGGGGAGAAGGTGGCGCCATAGGGCATCGAGAGACGCCCGTCTTTCGACGGGCTATGGCGCCGGATGAGGGGCTGCCACCGCGGCCCTCTCCCCGCAGGGGCGAGGGGGAGTTCTACCGCGAAGGCCCGTAGGTCCCCCGCCAATGCGCCAGCGCCGGCTCCTTGGAGCCCTCCTGCAGGCTGACGACCGCGCCGAGCACGATCGCGTGCGAATGCCGCTCGATGACGTCCTCGACCAGGCAATCGAAGGCGGAGAGCGCGTCGGCGAGGATCGGCGCGCCGGTCGCCAGCGTGATCCAGCGGGCGTCGGCGAAGCGCCGCGGGCCGTGCACGCCGCCGCGGCCGCTGAAACGGTGCGCCAGCGCCTCGTGCCGCGCGGCGAGAAGGTTGACCGAAAAGGCGCCTGTCTCCTTCACGCCGGCCAGTGTCGACGACGACCGCCCCAGGCAGATGAACAGGGTCGGCGGGGTCAGCGCCAGGGAAGCGAGCGAGGTGACGGTGCAGCCGACCCGCTCGTGGCCGTCCCCGCAGGCGACGATCGCGACGCCGGAGCAAAGCGCCCGCATCGCGTGGCGGAAGGCGCCGCTATCGGCGTGATGGAGGCGCCGTTCGCTCACGCCCGGGCCTCGACCAGTCGTTCGCGCGCGCTCTGTCTGCCGCCGATCAGCCAGATCGACGCGGCGGCGATGAGGCAGGCGAAGCCCGCGCCGTAGAAGGCCGGCAGATAGGTTTCGAAGGTCGAACGCGAGAAGCCGCCGGCCCAGGCCGCGACCGCCGCGCCGATCATGTGCGAGGCGAAGATCCAGCCATAGACGACGCCCGTCCGCTCGCGGCCGAAATGCTGGGCGGTAAGCCGAACGGTCGGCGGCACGGTCGCCACCCAGTCGAGGCCATAGAAGACCCCGAACAGCGCGAGGCCATAGAGGGTGAAGTTGGAACTCGGCAGATAGAGGAGCGACAGGCCGCGCAGACCGTAATAGACGAACAGGAGCGCGCGATTGTCGTAGCGGTCGGACAGCCATCCCGAGGCGATGGTGCCGATGAAGTCGCAGACCCCCATCAGCGCCAGCGTCGAGGCCGCCCCCACCGCAGGAACGCCGTAGTCGCCGCAGAGCGAGATGAAATGCGTCTGCACCAGGCCGTTGGTGCTGAGCCCGCAGACGCAAAAGGTGAAGGCGAGAACCCAGAAGGCGAGGCTGCCTGTCGAGTCGCGAAGAACTTCGAAAGCCCGGCCGAACGCGGCCGCCGGCGCAATATGGGCCGGCGCGCCGCCTTTGTCGCCGTAAGGCTTGAGGCCGACATCCTCCGGCCGGTCGACGACGAACAGCGCGACCAGGATCGCCACCAGCACCAGCGCGACGATCGGCGGCGCCAGCGCGAAGCGCCAACCGTTGCGGTCGGCGAGCCATGCCGCGAGCGGCAGAAAGACGAGCTGGCCCGAGGCGCTGGAGGCGGTAAGGATGCCGACCGCGAGGCCGCGTCGCTCGGTGAACCAGCGGGTCGCGACGATTGCGCCGAGCACCATCGCGGTGAGGCCGGTGCCGAGGCCGATGACGACGCCCCAGAACAGCATGAGGTGCCACGCCCTCGTCATGACAAGGGCGCCGAGGAGCCCGATCTCGATCAGCGCCAGCGCGACCAGCACCACCCGCCGGAAGCCATATTTGTCGATCAGCGCCGCGGTGAACGGCGCCATCAGGCCGAACAGCACGATGCGCAGGGCGAGCGCGCCCGAAATCTCTTCCGTGCTCCAGCCGAATTCCTGCCTCAGCGGCTGAATGAGCGCGCCGGCGATGCCCATGCAGCCGGCCGTGGTCAGCGCCATCAGGAAAACGATCGCGACGACGGCCCAACCGTAATGGACGCCGGCGCGGGAGAGCCGCTGGGCAAGAGCCTGCGCGAACATGAATAATCCCTTTCGCCGCCGTTCGATGCCCGCCGCCGGCGCTTCAATCATTCGATCATGAGGCCGCGCTGCGGCCCAATTGCGGCGGCGGGGGGGCGGAAGTTAAGGATTGTGGTCTTCAGCGGCGCGTTTACGTGAGGGCGATCGCCGAGACGAGCCGGCCGTAGTCGGGCTCCCTGCGGTGCGTCGTGCGGCGGTAACTGAAGAAAAGCTCGCCGTCGGCGTAGGTGTCGAGCCCGAGGTCCTCGAATCGCCCGACGCCCGCCCGGGCGGCGCGCTCGGTGATATAGGCCTTGAGATCGAACATCGAGTGGCCCGCCTTGCGGCTCGGAACGAAAAACCGACGCGTGTCCTCGCCGGCCTCGCCGAAGGCCGCGACAAACTCGGGACCGACTTCGTAGGACGCCTGCGCGATGCACGGGCCGAGCGCCGCCGCAATATCGCCCCGTCTCCCGCCGAGCCGCTCCATCGCGGCGACGGTCGCCTCGACGACTCCGGTCAGCGCGCCCTTCCAGCCCGCATGGGCCGCCCCGACGACGCGCGCCTTCGGGTCGGCGAACAGAAGCATGCCGCAGTCAGCCCCGGTGACGCCGAGCGCCAGACCTGGGGTCGCCGTGACGACGCCATCGCAGCGCGGCCGAGCGTCCGGGTCCCAATGATCGGAGATCGCGAGCGCATCCGCGGAATGGACCTGATAAGGCACCGCAAGGCGGTCCGCCGCGAGGCCGAGCGCGGCCGCCATCCGGGCGCGGTTTTCGGCGACCGCCTCCGGCGCGTCGCGCGAGCCGACGCCACCGTTGAGCGAGGCGTAGACGCCCTCGGAGACGCCGCCGCGGCGGGTGAAGAACGCGTGCGCCACCCCGGGCAGCTTCAGCGCAGCGGCGGACAGGAAGGGCGCGGGGCTCACGCCGGCTTGCCCGCCTCGGG
Organism: uncultured Alphaproteobacteria bacterium; assembly: GCA_963768555.1. Lineage (GTDB taxonomy): Bacteria > Pseudomonadota > Alphaproteobacteria > Rhizobiales > Beijerinckiaceae > Roseiarcus. The sequence continues at coordinate 140,010 of CAVYIZ010000088.1, read as the reverse complement.
CTGGAATCCGGGCGGTGGCGGCAGCCTCCGGTTCGCCACGGCCATCACCTTGAAGAGCGCGCCCATCTCGCCCTTGCCCTTGCCGACGAGTCGATCGCGGGCGTGCTTGAGCTCCACGGCACGCTCCGGGTCCGCCCGGTCGGCGAGCGCCTTGGTTCTAAGGTCGATGCCGATCGCGCGCAGGAAGTCCCCCTGGTCGATCGGGCCATACACCGCCGCTCCGGTCGCGCTGGCGCTGCGCGCCATGGCGGCGAAATCGACATGGGCAGTGAGGTCGCAATCCCCCGGCGCGGCAAGCGGGTCGACATAGCGGTGCGCGCGCAAGGCCTGAAGCGTGTCGCCCAGGCCGGTGACCGAATGACCGTAATCGACGAGCAGCGCGGCGCCGCCCTGCCTGACCAGCCTTGTGCCGAGCTCGAACATGAACCGGTGGCCCGCCGGGTTCACCTCCAGCACCTCGCCGTTCGGCGCATTCGCCTGGATGTAGGGCTCGGGCGTCGGCGCGACGTCGAAGGCGAGATTGCCGTCGTCGTTGAGGCGAACCATGCGCTCCCGCCATTGCCCCCCGACCCGCACGAACTGCCGCACGGGCAGAGCGTCGAGGAACTCGTTGGCGATGACGATCGCCGGCCCGGACGATATTTCGCTGAGGTTCTGGGCCCAGGCGACCGCGACCCCGCTGTCGAGCAGCAGCTCATGCTGCATCGCCGCCAGCGTCGGGCTCGTCTCCATAAGCCAGACGTCGAGGGCGGCGCGGAACTCGGGCACGATCCGGGCCGCGCGCAGCGCGTCGCTCATCAGCGTGCCCCGGCCGGGCCCGACCTCGACCAGATGGACGGGGCTCGGCGAGCCCATGCTCGACCACACTTCGGCCGCCCACAGGCCGAGAAGCTCGCCGAACATCTGCGAAATCTCCGGAGCGGTGGTGAAGTCGCCGCTCGCGCCGAAGGGATCGCGGTTCATGTAGTAGCCGAACTCGGGATGGGCGAGCGCAAGCGCCATGTAGCGTTCGACCGTGATCGGCCCGTGTTGGGCGATCAGCGCTTTGATTTCATCGAGCAGGGTCGTCATCTCAGCTTCCCCTCCGGCTGAGGCTTGCCGCGAGCAGTCCAAGCCCGATCACGATGAGCGGCGCCGACAGGACCATTCCCATCGTCAGCCCCCGTCCGAGGTCTTCGAGCCGCGGATCCGGCTCGCGAAAGAACTCGCTGAAGATGCGCGCCGCCGCGTAAATGACTCCGAACGCGCCGGCGATGAGGCCGGGCCGCTTCAGCGCGCCCATCCGCGCGAGCGCGAAAAGGATGACCAAGGCGAGCGCGCCTTCGAGCAGCGCCTCGTAAATCTGGCTCGGATGGCGCGGCAGACCGTCCGTTCCGGGAAACACCACCGCCCAGGGCACGTCGGTCGGGCGGCCCCAGAGCTCCGGGCGAATGAAATTGGCGATGCGGCCCAGGAACAGGCCGATCGGGGCGACCAGCGCGCAGAGGTCCATCACGGTCAGCGCCGGCGCGCGATAGCGGCGGGCGAACAGAAGCATGCCGATGAAGGCGCCGATCAGGCCGCCATGGAACGCCATGCCGCCTTCCCAGACTTTGAAGGCGTCGAGCGGATGGGCGAAATAGTATTGCGGGTCGTAGAATAGCACGTTGCCGAGCCGGCCGCCGATGATCACCCCGAAAGCGCAGTAGATCAGAAGGTCGTCGATGCTGTCGACGCTCGGCCGCTTCGCGCTCCCCCAGTAGCGGTCGTTCGCCACGAATTTGCGGACGAGGAGCCAGCCGAGGACGAGGCCCGCGATATAGGCGAGCGCGTACCAGCGGATGGCCAGAGGCCCCCACTGCACGAGAACGGGATTGATCGCCGGAAAGGGCAGGACAAACGTCGGCATCGGCGCGACCCTGATGCGCCGGGCCCGGGACGGCGTCAAGGCCGGCGGGGCCGATGGTCCGCCTCTCGAGCGTGCTTTCGCAGATCAAGACGCGCCGGCCGCAAGTTTATGCGCCGCGAGCCGGTCATAGATCGGACGCGCCGCGGCCGCGATCGGCTTCAGGATGTCCGGCAACTCGTCGAACGCGATCTCGCGGCGGGGCGCGGCGAACTTCGTCGACCGCTCGACCGCCTGGTACCAGACCGGCGCCCAGACGCCGTCGGTGGCCCGCCGGCCGGGGGCCCAGGACAGCATCGACGAATCGAACGGAATGCCGCAGGCGGCGCAAAGCGCCAACAGCACGCCCCGCGGATCGGCGAGCACGTCCTGGCTCTCCACCACCAGGGGAGCCCGGCCGAGCCTGTCCGCCGCGCGATCGAACAGTTCCGCCTGCGTCGGCAGGCCGATCTCCTCGAGGCTGAAATTATCCCGCATCAGCGAATAGGAGGCGAGCACCGCCTCGGGCGCGCGGATGAGGAAGGCGTTGACGAGGTCGTCGCACCACGCGCGGCCGAACTCCGGCAGCATGTGGTGGGTCATGTGCTTCTGGTACCAGACGGGCTTCCCGTCCGGCGGCGGCCCGACGAGACCGTCCGCGACCTTGCGCCAGTCGGTAGGCTGCGAGGCGATCACCTCCTCGCGCATCGGATGGATGAGGCCGGTGGCGACGAGATAGGCGGCATAGAAAGGCTCGTCGGTCACCGCGCAATCCGCCCGCGCCTCGAACGAGCGCATCATCGCGGTCGATATGTTGCGCGGACCCGACCACATGGCGATCCGCACGACCGGGCCGTCGCTCATGCGCCCCTCCCCTCGGCCTCTTCCACCTCCAGCGCTTTGACCGCGGCGCGCAAGCGGCGCGTCACCGGCCCCGAGGCGTCTCCGGGATCAGGGGACGGCTCGCCGATTGCGCGCCCGTCGACCTGCGCCACGGGAATGAGGCCGGCGAAGGTTCCGGTGGTGAAGGCCTCGTCCGCGCCATAGACGTCGAACAGCGAAAAATCCTTTTCGAACGCCGGTATCCCTTCGCGCCGCGCCACCCGCAGCGCCGCTCCGCGGGTGATGCCGCCGAGACAATAGCCGCCGGCCGAGGTCCAGAGCTCCCCGTTGCGCACGATGAAGAAATGGGTCGAATTGCAGGTGGCGACGAAGCCCCGGTCGTCGAGCATCAGGGCCTCGTCCGCGCCCGCCTCCATCGCCTGGATGCAGGCGAGGACGCAGTTGAGCTTCGAATGCGAATTGAGCTTCTGGTCCTGCTCCGCCGGACCGGTGCGCCGAATGTGCACGGTGAAAAGATTGAGCCCCGGGCCATCATGTCCGGCCGGGGGCGCCTCCACTCGGGAATGATGACGACGGTCGCAGCGCCGACGGTTAGGCGCGGATCCTGGTAGGGCGAGCGTTTGACCCCGCGCGTGACCATCAGCCGGATGTGCACGCCGTCCGTCATGCCGTTGGCCTCGATGACGTCGAACACGCGCCCCTTCAGGGCGGCGCGGCTCATCCCGATATCGATTTTGAGCATCTTGGCCCCGTCCCAGAGGCGATCGAAATGACGCGACAGGAATGCAATGCGGCCGTCGATCAGGCGCAAGCCCTCCCACACGCCGTCGCCGAGCACGAAGCCGGAGTCGAACACGGAGACTTTGGCTTCCGCCCGCTGCGTCAGCGCTCCGTTGACGCTGATCAGGACGGAGTCGTTGCGAGCATCGCCGAGGGCGTCCTGCGCTCCGGCGGAAAGGGGCGTGCGGTCCGGCATGATTCCCTTCGTGTTTTCAAAGCGGTCAACATGCCGGTCGCCGCCGCGCGCCGCAAGCGCGATTTCGCCGCCGGGCCGACCGCGGCAGGGGCGCCGCCGGCCTTGCCTTCGCCGCCTTGCTCGGGCAGGGAAGGCGAAATTGGGGCGTGTATATGCCGTCAAGAGCGGACAGAAGAGCATTGCCGAGCATGAAGCGCGTTCAGGCGGTCGCATGGCCGGTTATCGGTCTCGCCGCGGTGGCCGTGTCCTCCTGGCTTCTGTTCAGGGAACTGCATGGGCTTTCGTATGCGAGCCTGCGCAACGCCGTCGCCTCGATATCGCTAGGGCGGTGGCTGGCCGCGATCGCTTCCACTTCCCTCGCTTATGCGGCGCTCGCCTGGTACGACCAGATCGCGCTCTGGCATCTCGGCCGACGGTTGAGCTGGCGCTTCGTCGGCCTCGCCTCGTTCACCGCCTACGCTATCGGTCACAACATCGGCGCCTCCGTTTTGTCGGGAGCCGTCATCCGCTACCGCGCCTATTCGACCAAGGGGGTGAGCGTCGGTGAGATCGGCGTCCTGGTCGCTTTCTGCTCGTTCACCTTCGCCCTCGGGGTGGCGACGCTCGGCGGCCTCCTCTTGCTCGTCCGCCCCGAGCTGGTCGAGCGCCTGCCAGGGGCGCCGCTATGGCTCGGCGAGGCGACCGCGCTCATGCTGATCTCAGCGCCTTCTCTCTATGTCGTCGGCTCCCTCCTGCACTTTCGCCCGTTCAAGATCGGCGGCTTCCAACTCGTCTATCCGCGCCCCCCGGTCGCGGCTCGGCAATTGCTCGCCGGCCCGCTCGAACTGGTTGGTGCGGCGGGCATCATTTTTTTCGCCCTGCCGGCTGCGGCCAACCCCGGCTTCCTCGCGGTGCTCGGCGTCTTTCTCGCCTCGTTCTCGCTCGCGCTCGTCAGTCACGCGCCCGGCGGACTCGGGGTGCTGGAGATCGCATTTCTCGAAGGCATGCCGGACGTGCCGCAGGCCAATCTCGTGGCGGCGCTGCTCGTGTTCCGGCTTCTCTACCTGATCCTGCCGCTCATCTTTGCGCTCGGCGTCATTCTCGTGTTCGAGCAGGACCGCTGGCGCGCGCTGATGCATTTCAGAGGAGGCCGCGCTCATGCCGTCGGAGATCGCGATTGAGGACAGCGACGTTCTGCTGGCGATCGACCTGCAGGCCGACTTCATGCCCGGCGGGGCGTTGGCGGTCGACGAGGGAGACGCGATCGTTCCGGCCGTCAACGCGCTCATGCGCGGTTTCGCCCATGTCGTGGTGACCCAGGACTGGCATCCTCCCGGTCATGCGTCGTTCGCCTCGACCCACGAGGCCGAGCCGTTCGCGACGAAGCGGCTCCATTACGGCGACCAGACGCTGTGGCCCGACCACTGCGTTCAGGGGACCGGCGGCGCGGCGCTCCATCCCGCGCTCGAGACCGACAACGCCTTCCTCATCCTGCGCAAGGGCATGCACGCGGGCGTCGATTCCTACTCGGCCTTCGTCGAGGCGGACGGAAAGACGACGACCGGGCTGGCGGCGCTCCTCCGCGCGCGCGGCGTCAAGCGCGTATTCTGCTGCGGGCTCGCGACCGACTATTGCGTCGCCTTTTCCGCCCTCGACGCACGCGCAGCCGGTTTCGAAACGTTCGTCGTCGAAGACGCCTGCCGGGCGATCGACGCCAACGATTCGCTCGCCGCCGCCTGGGCCAGGATGAACGCCGCCGAGGTCTGGCGCATCCAGTCGCGGGAAATCCTCGGCCGAGCCCGCCCTTGACCCTACCCCGCGCCGCCACCGCGGTTAACCTGGGGTTAACCCGCTCCAACGCATTGGAAAGGCGACGAGCGGCGCTCCGGGAGGGGAGCGCTCGAAACCCCCGTCTCCGGCGTCGTCATGATCACGCTCTACCATCATCCCTTTTGCCCGCACTCACGCTTCGTGCGCCTCGCGCTCGGCGAAATGGGGATCGAACCGAAGCTGATCGAGGAGCGGGCCTGGGAGCGGCGGCGCGAATTTCTGCTGATGGCCGCCGAAGGCGCGACGCCGGTGGCGGTCGACGACAACGGCCCCGTCCTGCCGGGCGCGGAGGTCGTCGCCGAATATCTCGAGGAGACGCGCGGGCTCGGCCTCGGCGACCGTCGGCTTCTGCCCGACGACCCGGCCGGCCGGGCGGAGACGCGTCGCCTCATGGCCTGGTTCAACGTCAAGTTCTTCAATGAGGCGAGCCACTGGCTGGTGCGGGAGAAGGTCTACAAGCGCTTCATGAGCGCCGAACACGGCGGCGGCGGCCCCGACATGCAGGCGGTGCGAGCGGCGCGCTCCAATCTGCGCTATCATCTGCGCTACATCGGCCACCTGATCAAGGCGCGCAACTGGCTGGCCGGCGACCGGCTGACCTTCGCCGACCTCGCGGCGGCGGCCCATCTTTCCTGCCTCGACTATCTGGGCGACGTGCAGTGGGACGAGAACGAAACCGCTCGAAACTGGTACGCGCGGGTGAAGTCGCGCCCCTCGTTCCGCCCCCTTCTGGCCGAGCGCCTGCCGGGGACCGCGCCCAGCGCGACCTACGCCGATCTCGACTTCTAGACCATTTCGCAATTCGGCTGGAGACGGTACGGCTGCGCCCCCGCCCCCCTTGTGGGGGCGGGCCGGGGTGGGGGGTCGCGCGGACGGAACAATGCAGCTGCCTCACACGGACCTAAATCAATGGCCAGCAGGCCGGTGCAGCGGAAGCAATCGACATCCGCAGGGCGCGACCCCCCTCCCGGACCCTTCCCCACAAGGGGGGAGGGACAGGCGCGGACCGGCAGATCACTTCTAGCCGCGCTGAAGGGCAAGGCGCGCGCACTCGGCTTCGACGCCTGCCGGGCGACCTCGGCCGACCCGCCGCCGCAGGCGCGCGAGCGCCTCGCCGCGTGGCTCGGCGAGGGCGCGCACGGCAGCATGGGTTGGATGGCGGACACGTTAGAGCGGCGGGCGGATCCGCGCGCGCTCATGCCTGGCGCGAAGAGCTTGGTCATGCTCGGGGTCAACTACGGGCCGGCCGGCGATCCCCTGTCGACCCTTGGACTGAAATCCGCCGGCGCGATCTCGGTCTACGCCCGCGGCCGCGATTATCACGACGTCGTCAAGGGCAAGCTGAAAGAGCTGGCGGCGTTCCTCGTCGCGTCGGCGCGTCCAGAGCCTGTCGACGTCAAGGTGTTCGTCGACACCGCGCCGCTGATGGAAAAGCCGCTCGCCGCGCGCGCCGGGATCGGCTGGCAGGGCAAGCACACCAATCTCGTGTCCCGCGAATTCGGCTCGTGGCTGTTGCTGGGAGCGATCCTGACCGATCTCGGCCTTCCGCCGGATGAGCCGGAGGCTGACCACTGCGGGACCTGCCGGGCCTGCCTTGGCGTCTGTCCGACCGACGCCTTTCCGGCCCCTTACCGGCTCGACGCCAGGCGCTGCATTTCGTATCTCACGATCGAACACAAAGGGCCGATCCCGCGCGAATTGCGAGGCGCGATCGGCAACCGCGTGTACGGCTGCGACGATTGTCTGGCGGTCTGCCCCTGGAACAAGTTCGCGCGCGCAGGGCGCGAAGCCAAGCTCGCGGCGCGCGAAGACTTGAACGCGCCACCGCTGGCCGAGCTCGCGCGTCTCGATGACGCCGCGTTTCGGGCGCGATTCGCCGCGAGCCCGGTCAAGCGCCTCGGACGCGCGCAATTCGTGCGCAATGCCCTAATCGCGATCGGCAACTCGCAAGACGCCGCGCTTGCCGCGGTCGCGAGGCAACGCCTCGACGACGACAACCCGCTCGTGCGCGGAGCGGCCGTCTGGGCGCTGGGGCAATTGCTTGCGAGCGAAGAATTCGCGGTTTTGAGCCAAGCGCGGGCCGGAATCGAACGCGAGCCCTCGGTCGCCGAGGAGTGGCGCTTCGCCCTCGACGCGTCGAACCGTTGATCGCGCGGTTCGCCCGCGCCCGCGCGGGTCGAACGACCCTCTAGTGCGAGGCCGTCGTCTCGGCCTTTTGCTTCAAGCGCTCGATCTCGTCCTTCAGCTGCAGCTTCTTTCGCTTGAGTTCGTGTACCTTGATGTCGTCTGACGCCGGATGACTAACTTCGGCGAAAATCGCCTCTTCAATCGCCTGATGACGGCGCACCAGCTCATTGAGATGCGAGTCAATCGACATGGAACAGCTCCGTCTGGGTCATAACGACGAAATTGTGACACAACGGGCGCCCCGCGCAAAGCGGCAAAATGGCGCAGTCCAGTTCAAATTGTCGCCGCCGCAGACGACAAACCCCGGCTTTCGCGGGTGTAAGCGTCGTTCCCATTGTGAGTAAGCGTCGTTTCCACGCGGCTTGGCAGAGAGTTACGCTTGAGGCGCGTCAAGTTTCTTTTGCGGAACTGGATCACCCGCTTGCGTCCGTCGAGCCGCGCGCCCATAGTCAGCCGAATTCGAGTGCGGCCGGGGCGCCAACGTGCGCAACGTGTGGTGAGACATGGATGAGGAGCTCACGCAGGAGGAGCGCGCCGCCCTCCTCGCCCAAATCGAGCGGCTGCGCGAGGAGCACCGCGATCTCGACGCTGCGATCGGCGCGTTGAGCGACGCCGGGCAGGCCGCCGACAGGCTGCAATTGCAGAGGCTGAAGAAGCGCAAGCTGCTCTTGCGCGACAGGCTCGTCATGCTCGAGGACCAGCTGACGCCCGACATCATCGCCTGAACAGGAGGCGCGCCCTTGCCCTACCAGGTCAACGCCGATCTGCCGCCGTCCGTCCGCTCGCATCTGCCCGAACACGCGCAAACGATCTTCCGCGAAGCGTTCAACCATGCCTACGCCGCCCACGCGCATGACCCGCGCCAGGAGGAAGCGGCCTTCCGGATCGCCTGGGCGGCAGTGAAGCGCGTTTACGAGAAGATCGGGGACGAGTGGATGGAGAAGGGGTGAGATTCCCGCGCGCCCCACCCCAACCCGCTCCCCCCATAGGGCGTTCGGAAGGACGCCTCGTCTCTCGAAGGTCGACGGGGCGCGGGTGCGCGCCGGTGCCAGTCCCGAGCCGATCACCCCGCATTCGGTATGAGGCAGTCCTCTCCCGCTTCGCCGATGCGCATGGAGCGCCCGTCCACTTCCGCTGCTGCCGAGCGGCGCCGGCCCCATCGCGCAGCCTGAGCCGCTCAGCCCACCTCCTCGTCAGTGAGCCGCGCTTCGTAGATCGAGCTCGGGCCCTGCGTCGTCGCCGCAACCACCGCGCCGGCGCCGAGGACCGCAAAGAGGCCGATGTCGCCTTGCGGGACGAAGGAGAGCCAGGCGACGCCGAGCGCGCCGCCGGCGAGCGCGCCCGCGGCGAGCGAGGGTGTGAACAAGCCGCTCGGCGCGCCGCTCGCGACCGATCCCACGGCGCAGAGCGGCCGAATCGGCAGAAGAACGAGGAGCGCCAGAGGCGCCATCGGCTGGCGGAACAGGACCCGCGTGACATCCTGCCCGTTGCCCAGCACTTGCGGCAAAGAGATCGAGAGGAGCCCGATCGCGGGAAAGACGAGAGTCGGCGCGACGAGGCGTCGCCAGTCGGACGCGCGAACCCGGTCGGCCCAGGCGATCAGGCGGACGAACGCAACCGCCCAGACGCCGAGGATCAGGCCCCGCGAGCACGGCAAAGAGGAAGGTCTGCGGCGTGACGGCGTAGGCCGGCGTCGCATAGATCGGCGCGTTCGGGATGACAATGGTCGCGACCTGGGTCGCGATGGTCGACGCGGCGAGCGCCGGCAGGACCAGCCTCAGCGCCAAGCCCCCCGCAACACCTCGAGCGCGAACAGTGGCGCCGCCGAGGGGAACCCTTAGACGGCGGCCATGCCTGCTCCGGTGCCGATGGCGACCGTCAATCGGCGCTGTTCGTCCGCAGCTTCTGGAAACTGGAGGCGAGATTGCCGAACACCGCGCCGGCGTGCTTCGGCCCTCCTTCGCGGCCAAGCGCTGCGCCCGTGCCGACAATGGCGATCGACAGCACGGCGCTGGAGGTTTCTCAATGTCGGCATGTGCCCGGCGTGGAACCAGATCGCCGCCATGGTGTCGATGCTGTTGCCCGACGAGAGGCGCGTCAGCAGCCACGATCCGGCGCCCGTGGCCCGACTTGAACACCTCAATTTTGCAAAGTGTTGATTGTGTTGACGTTTCGGCGAAATTCAGGTCGGCATGGCACTACGCCCCGGGCGGCCGCGGCGTTTTTGGACGGGTTTGGGTTGGGCGGTCGGCGGGGGGCGGGCTTGGCGGGCGCGCGGCGGCAGCGCGACATGGGCGTGCTTGAGGAGCGTGGTTACGGCCGGCGTGACGTCGGTCCGCACCAGCCAATCAGCATCGCGATGACGGATGCGCACTTGGGCGACACGGTCGAGATCGCGCAACAGGTCGCGCCACTCGGGTGCGAGGTCGGCTTGGCGGAGGAGATCATCGAGCAGCTTCTGCATCGTAAGCGCCAGGAACGAGCAAAAGACGTGGCCGCGGATTGCCGCGTCGGAGGAATGGACGATCGGCCGCGTGCGCATGACCGCCTTGGTTCTGCGGAACAGATCCTCGACCTGGAGAAGATCGCGATAGCGCAGCACCGCCTGCCGCGGCATCACCTTGGCGTTGGTTCGCAGAACGAAGATCCCGTCGAAGCGCGCCTCTTCGGCGAGCTTGCCGGCGCCAATCTCGAATGACTGCTTGTCCTTGGCGCCAACCTTGCGCAGATACCGCCGATAGGCGGAGTTGCCGATGAGCGCCTTGTCGCCCTTCTTCAATTGCGCATCGAGCGCGGCGACGATGGCTTCGCGGTCCTTGCGGTCGTTCTCGGCCTCTTCCTCGTTGCGGCAGACGACATAGCGGTTGCCTTCGATCTTTCACCTGCTTGACGAAGAGCTGCGTCTCTCCTGCTTTGCGCTCGACCAGGAGCGGGACGAAAGGATCGTCATTGTCGAGCACGATTTTGCGCACGATGGCGTCGGAGCGCTCGCGCGCGCCGAGGATATATCCGAGCTTGCGCTCTTCGAGCCCGGCGATGGTGGCGGCCGAGATCATGCCGCGGTCGGCGACGAAGCAGACCCGGCCGATCGAAAAGCGCTGGCGCAAGCGGTCGACGACCGGGAGCAGCGTCGTCACGTCGGCGGTGTTGCCCGGCCACATCTCGGTGCAGATCGGCCTGCCGTCGCCGTCGACGATGAGGCCGAGGATCATCTGCTTCAGGTCGGGTCGATAGTCCTTGGAATAGCCGTGCTGGCCGAGCGTCTCGCCGCCCTCGCCGTAGAAGGAGAGGCTCGTGGTGTCCATGAACACGGCGGAAAGGTCGGTGAACAGGTCGCGGCGGCGTTCGAACAGCCTCTCCTCGATCAGGTCCTTGACGCAGCGCGGCGCAAGCGCTTCGGCCGACTTCTCCTCCAGCTCCTCGCCGAGCCAAGCCGTGGCCCGATAGAAGTGATGCAGGTCGAGCCCTCCGGCGCCGGGGATGTCGTAATCCTCCATCCATGCCGCGCAGTCGCGGTCCGAGCCTGACACAAACAGCCGGAGCAGCGTCGCGACGAACACCGCCCGCTCGACCGGGAACTCGAACGCGCGCTCCTTCAACAACTCGGCCAGCACGGCGTCGATGCCGAGCCGCTCCCAGATCCTGCCGAACAGCAGCGGCCCGCCGATCCGCTTGGCCGCGACCGACAAGGCTCCGTCGTCGTCCTCGTCGAGCGCGCTTGCAATCCTTGTCGGTCACGGCGGCACAGTCTGATCTCGCCCCTGCCCGGAAGCCGACGTTTCGCAATCGGTCTCAACGTGCCCAGAACTGGCCTATTGTGACTCATACCGCAAAGAATCGGGATCAAGGCGTGTAGCGCTGGGCCGTTGCAACCGCCTCGGAGAACTCAGCGCGAGTGATGCGGCGGTCAAGGCCCGGATAGTCGCCGGCCCGATTACATGAGTGATATTGCCCCATCAGATTGAGGTAAGTGTCGGTCGAGATTTCCTCGGCCAAGAACCTCGTTACCGCTTCCACGCCGGAAATTTCGTTGGGCAGCACCAGGTGACGGACAAGCAGCCCGCGTTCGGCAAGTCCCTCGGCGTTGATCACCAGGTCGCCGACTTGCCTATGCATCTCGCGCACCGCAGCCTGATTGAAGCGCACGTAGTCCCGGACATGCGAATACTTGTGTGCCGACTTGTCATCACCATATTTCATGTCGGGCATGTAAATGTCGACGACGCCGTCGAGCAGGGCGAGCGCCTCCAGGCTATCATAGCCGCTGGTGTTGTAGACGAGCGGCAAGCGCAACCCCTGCTTCGCCGCGATGCTTACGGCGGCGATGATCTGCGCGACCACGTGGCTCGGCGTGACAAGATTAATGTTGTGGCAGCCAAGCACCTGCAATCGCAGCATCATTTGGGCGAGGTCCTCATCGCCTACCTCTTGGCCTTCGCCTTGCCAGCTGATCTCCCAGTTCTGGCAAAAGACGCAGCGCAGGTTGCACCAGGAGAAAAAAATCGTGCCCGAGCCGCGCCAGCCGCGCAGACAATCTTCTTCGCCGTGATGCGGCGCAGCCGAATAAACGACCGCTCGCTCGCCGGTGCGGCAGACCGCACCACGGACCGACTGCCGCCTGTTGACGCTGCAATAGCGGGCGCAGAGATCGCAATTTTCCAGATGCTGGCGGGACAGACGAGCCCGTTCGCCCACTTCGCCTGATTGCAGCAGGCGAAGATACGCCGGTTCGAAACTTCCGTGCTGTTCCCTCTTTGCGGAGGTGACGATAGTGGCCGGCACGATCCTGTTTCCCGTATGATCCAGAACTGCACGGGTTGGCGGATATTATGGCTTCCGCGATGATGTTTCGATTGATGTGGATCAAGGCGCGGGGGCCGAAACTGCGCCCGGTTCCCACCGCATTCCTGATCAACGGGGATAAGCCCGCTCAGTCGAACGCCAATGAGGTGACGCCGAGCGCCTTTAGGACAGCCTTACCATTACCATTCTGAGCGACGGATGCCGCAAGCTTCGCAAAGCCGGTCAGGGCGGCGATTTCGGCTTCAATCGAGTTGCCCACTACTCCCACCGTCCGTAATGGCGCCCGGTCACGACCGTGATCCGGCCGTGCGGCGGGCCGACCCAGCCCGACATCACCCAGCTCGTCAGGCTGACGATGATCGAAGCGAGGATCGCCGACCCAAAGCCGTCGACGACAAATCCGTGGAGGAAGTAGGACACAAGCTCGATCATCAGCCCGTTGATGACGAGGAGGAAGAGCCCGAGCGTCAAGAGCGTGATCGGGAAGGTGAGGATCACCAGGATCGGCCGCACGATCGCGTTGACGATGCCGAGCAGGAGCGCCGCGGCGATCAAGCTCCCGGGAGCCAGTATGTGGATGCCGGGGACGATCTGCGAGGCGAGCCAAAGCCCGATCGCCACCGCCGCCGCTCGGATAAGAAAGCCAGCCATGTCAACTCCTATCATGCACCAAGATTTAGGGATGCAGGAGGCGCTCCGCCAGAATCGTCCGGTCCCTCGGGCGCTCGCGACAGAAGACATGCCCCCGCTGACCGGGGCGCCGCCGCCATCGGATCTGTTGAATTCGGCAAGTTTCAGCATCACGTCGGGGACCGGCGATTTCGGGACTGACAGACTTCGGCCGGTTCACCGGCCTCGGCGCCCGTCAGCAGTTCGGGCCGCTCGGCGTGAGTTTCGACACCTCGTCGCTCGGCTCAATCACCGAAACGATCGACCTCAACGGCGCGGGCTACTGCAACGGCGCGACCTGCTCGCCCTTTACTGGTGGCCTTTTTCTTTGGCGCGATCGCAGCCGGCGTCATGCGTCCCGCTCGGACTTTGCTCCGACCGTCTCTTGCTTCTCAGTTCTGTCCTTGCGGCGCAGGCGGCGCCTTGCGCTTCCGTCGCGCGTTGGCCAGAACATCGCTTTGCCGACGGAGAAGGCCTAGGCGTCCCGGACAAAGGTTGTTGACGCGCACGATGCGGCGCTGTGATCCGAAGCGCAGGTTCCGGGGTCGCTCGGCGACCCGGCCGCCCTGCGCTTTTGGACGGCCGTCATACTGACCTGACGGGCGTCGCGGCGGGACTTGGCGGGGCGGGGCTGACGGCTCTCCTCGAGCAGGTGCAGGGTCTCGCCTGGGGAACCACCGATCCGGCGGCGCCGGGGGAGGCGGCCCAGCGCGCCGGCCCCTGGCGCCACGTCCTGCTGCTGCTCGGTGCAGGCGTTCTCACGTCTATGGAGAGCGCAAACGCGATTTCGTTGGGCAGCACTTTTGGGCGCGCGGATTCTTCGTCAACACGGTCGGGCGTTACGCCAAGGAGCGGCGACACGTTGATCGCCTACGCTGCGAAGGCGGGTTCACTGTCTTACGACGGAACTGGACCTAACAGTCCTTTCACTACTGCCCTTGTAAAAATACATTGCACAGCCAGGTCTCGACATAAGAATTGCCCTAGGCAAAGTTCGGGATGACGTCCTCGCAAGCACAGGAAATAGACAAGAACCATTCGTCTATGGCTCGCTTGGAGGCGCCAACGTTTCGCTGGTTCCAGCAATTCCTGATCCCAGCGAGCCTACGGTGGCTCATGAGGCCGTCAACGTCGATCCCAACCTTTCAGCGGCGACTGACTATGCATTGGCCGAACGCGTTGCATCGGCGAGTGGTTGGCGCGCGTTTCTTGAGGTTCATCAGTCTCGTTACTCTACGCCGATCTCGCCCGTGCGCAGCTAGCGAAATTGACGGCCGATCGGTCAAATTTCGGTGTAGGCCCCGAGCTTCCACCAACAATTGGAAGTTTTCCAGAGGCCAATCCTTCGCATGAGAACGAGATGGGGCTCGCGAACCATGGTTCCCGAGAGCAGCCTCATAAGGAAGTGGCGGCGGGGCCGCCCGGCGGACCGAGTTCTGCCGGACCGACGGGCCAAGACTGCAAGGGGGATCAAGCGCGACTTGGGCAATTGCGGAACAATCCATCCGTCCAAGAGGTTACGGAATTCGCGCGGAACCTAGGCTGCGAGAGCCTTCGTCCCGAGGTCCTGCGTCTAATGGAAAGCCTCGGGTTGCTGGCTGTCGACAATTCAACGCGAAGCGATCGTTTCACGCCGAAATCGCAGCCCTCCGCTTCGGACATACACCAGGGGAATCGGGTGAAGCTTTTTTACCGCGTGATCAGGCTGGCGAGGAAGTCGTCGTCCCATCCGGCGGTCTTTCGCTTGAGCCGCAGGGAAGCCTTTCCGGGAGCCAATCGGATCAGGTTCTGCGCCATGTGCTTGATCGTACAGAAGTTGGCGGGTGCGTGATCGGTTCGCAGCCGACACTCGTCGTCGCGGAACACCATGTCCAAGATCCAGTGCAGGCTATTCTCGATCGCCCAGTGGCTGCGTACGATCGGTCCTAGCATGCACGCCATCAGCGCCAGCGACGTCAGGTAGAAGCGGGTCTCCCGCTCGATCTTGTCGCCGGTTTCCCGCTCGCTTTCGACCACCACCACGGCCTTCAATCCGGGCCAGTTGTGGCGCTCCTGCAGCCAGCCGATGTCGTGAATGACGGTCGTGGTCCTGGTCTCGATGCGGCCATGATCGCCATCCACCGTTTGGTCGCGACTGATCGTTGTGTCCCTGAAACCGGCGGCTTTCTGCTCGGCCACGAACAGTTCCACGTCCTCGCGCAGCGACCCCTGGTTGCCTTTCAGCGCTAGCACGTAGTCTGCTTTCTTCTCCACCACTTTCTGCGCGATGTCGCGCTGACACCCCATGGCGTCGATGGTGATGATCGCCCCCTCGATGGCCAGCAGGTCCAGCAGTTTGGGGATGGCGACGATCTCGTTGGACTTCTCGGCCACCTTGACCTGGCCGAGCACCAGGCGCTGGCGCGCCGCAAAGGCGGAAACCATGTGGATTGGCGCGTGGCCCTTCCGCTTCTGGCCGGACCGCCGGGCGGTCTTGCCATCGATGGCGATGACCCCCTCGGGAGTTCCGGTCAGCGCGGCTACCCAGGCGACGAAGCAGCGCTGGAACTGCTCGTGGTCCAGCACGGCGAGGATATCGCCAAGATGGTCGTGCGCCGGCGTGCCGTTGGCGAAGCGGCGGAAGCGGCGCAGAAGGTCCAGCTTCTTGCGGCCGAACAGGGCGATGTCGGTGATGGTCTCCGCGCCGGCCAGGACGGCGATGAGGCAGAGGAGCAGGATCTCTTCCAGCGGGTAGTCCACCTTGTGTCCGCAAATTGTGAGAGAGTCGGCGAACGGGCGGTTGTCCAAGCAACCGCCCGTCGCCGGACCTGAGCCCGTGGCCACCACAGCTGAAACCTGCGGGGAAGCGAGGGACAGGTCTGGCGTCTTCCTCAACCCGAACAGTTGCATGGGCGTGAGAGCCCGCACGAGCAAGGAAGGGAGTGGGAGTATGCCAGAGAAGACGCGAATTGTCGGCCTCGATGTTGCAAAGAGCAAAGCCGACGCCTGCATTCGCTCGGCGGGGCGGCGCCTGTCGGCGTCGAGCACGCCGGAAGGCCAGGCCGAGTTGGCGGCGTGGTTGCACGCGCACCGGGTCGGCCGGGCGGTGATGGAGGCGAGCGGCGGTTATGAGCGGAGCTGGGCGGAAGCGCTGCGCGCCGCCGGCCTCGAGGTCCTTGTCGTCGATCCGAAACAGGTTCGTTGCTTTGCCAAGGCGGCCGGGCGGCTGGCCAAGAACGACCCGATCGACGCCGAGACGATCGCCTGGTTCGCCGAGACGTTCTCCGATCGCGAGGCCCAAACGGCCGATCCGGCGCGCGAGGAGGTCGACCGGCTGGTCCAGGCGCGGACCGCCTTGAAAGATCTGGAAGGGCGGCTCGCTCAGCAGGGCGAGCATGGCCCGCCGGCCATCGTCGCCAAGGCGCTCGGCGCGATCGCCAAGGCGATGCGGGCCGAGCTGCGCAAGCTCGACGCCGCCATCGCCGCCAAGATCAAAGCCAACCCGGCGTTCGCGCGACGGGCAGAAATCATCGACAGCGTGCCGGGGCTCGGCGATCAAGCGGTCGCCGGCCTGATCGCCTGGGCGCCCGAGCTCGGACGCATCTCCAACGAGGCCGCCGCCGCCCTCATCGGCGCCGCGCCCTACGACGACGACAGCGGCGAGCGCAAAGGCGTGCGCCGCATCAAGGGCGGACGACGCAAGCTCCGCAATCTTCTTTATATGCCGGTCATGGGCGCCGCCACCCAGCACAACCCGGTGCTCAAGGCCTACTACCAACGCCTGCGCGCTAAGGGCAAGGAAGCCAAGGTCGCTTTGATCGCTTGCATGCGCAAGCTGATCGTGATCTTGAACACCATGCTCGCGCGCGATCAGACTTGGAATCCACCGACTCGAGCCGCCGCATGAGCGAGGCTTCGCGGGGCCGCCGGGCGGCGCATCGCGCCGACTGCATGGATGCCAAAAAGACCGGTGAGCGGACGGGGTCAAGGCCGAAGCCGCCGAAGGCGGCGGCGCGCAGCGCCAGCCTTGAGCCCGGCCGAGCACCGGGCTACGCCGAACTTCACAGTTGCTTCCCCCGCTGGCGGGGATCCTTCAGATCATTGAAATGACTCAGAAAAACTACGGTTTCGTCAAACGCCGCGCAGTCCGCTGCCGCCTCCGCCATGCCTCGCCCCTCTGATGCGAAATCGAGGCTCGTCATGGATTCAGCACTTTCGCCGTTTGTCACCTACTTCTTCACCCGATTACCCTGGGACATACACGCTCAGGTCTGCAAACAGGATGAAACTCTGTTAGCTGAACTGCGAGCTCATCCCTCACCAGAGAAGATTCAGTATTTTGCGCGGACGCTCGCCTGTGAGGAGTTACGACCCCAACTAAAGTTGTTAATGGAAAGCTTCGGTTTTAACGACACCGCGCCTGTTCAGGCCCCGTCGCCAATTTCCCGAAGCCCCTTAGTTGTGCGGGCGGGTCCTTCGCCAACCTCGACGGCTAACGTGACAGCCCAAAGAGTGGACTTCGCGGCGGGAACCTCACGCATCCCCTCATTTACGCGAACCCGAAGGTTTCGTTGAAGACCCTGTTTTCATTTATGAATTCCTCGTATTTGACGAGGAGCGGCCGCAATCTCTTCTCGGGCATGGTGGGGATGAGGTCGTAGAGCAGGCAGCCCTGGCGGAACAGCGAATGGACGCGGCGTTTGACCGTGCTGGTTCTGAGCGATCGGTCCATGCCGAGGCTTTCGCCGGCCGCGCCGAGCAGCGTGAGCAGGAGGATCGCCAAAGCGTTGAGCAGCAGCAGACGGTCGCGCCGTTGTGGATCGCCGATGCGCAGGACGCTCAGGCCCATGCCGAAACGCAAATCCTTGGTGTCGCGGAAGCCCGGCTCGATCGTCCATCGTTTGGCGTAGAGGTTGACGATCTGGGCGGCGCTCGCGGCCGCATCGCTGGCGGCCAGATGCCAAGCCTCCTTCATGCCCCTGGCGTGGACGCAGACCGCCGCGCCGACCTTGTGGCGGGCGGCGGTGAGTTCGGCGCCGCGCAGAAGGCGGGCGCGCCCTTTCTTGCCGACCCAGTCGGCGGCCAGGCGCGTCTCGCCGTCCGCCGCGGTCACATGGACGTTGCCGCGAAAGCGGATGACGTAGCCGAAACCGAGGCTGTCGAGGAATTCGAACAGTTTGACGTCGCCGAAGCCGCGATCGGCCAGGATCGTCACCGCCACGCCCTCGGGCAGGATCGCCTTCAAATGCGTCAGGCAGAGGTCCTCGAAGTCGTTGCGCTGGTCCTTCAGTTCGTCCTTGTCGACCGTCAGCCACAGGAGCGGCGTCGCCCGGCCGTGAC
This sequence comes from uncultured Alphaproteobacteria bacterium, assembly GCA_963768555.1. Classification (GTDB taxonomy): domain Bacteria; phylum Pseudomonadota; class Alphaproteobacteria; order Rhizobiales; family Beijerinckiaceae; genus Roseiarcus. Next base: position 121,540 of record CAVYIZ010000088.1, on the reverse strand, counting down.
GCGTGATCAGGCTCAAAGCCAGCGTCGCCTGATTGTCGGCGTCGAAATCGGTCCAGTCCATCGCCACGACGATCGCCTTGCGCTGGCCCACGACCTCGCGAACCCACGGCGCGAACAGGTCCCAGACGACGACCCCGGCGTTGCTCAGCAGACGATCGACCTGTTTGATCGCGTGTCTGTCCGAAAGACCGCGCGCTTGCGCCAGCGCATGCCCGATGAGCGAAACGGCCAACGACGCCCCCGTCAGAACCCCCAACGTCCCATTGGCCAGCGAAAGAATGCGCTTGGCGTGCAAGCTCCCCGAAAACGTGCGCTCTACAAACTCATGAACCAATCCCACCCGCTCGATCGACCTGCGCATGAGCCCCCGCCCGGCTAATTCGTGAACCGGCCACGGGCTGACTCGCCAATCCAGGCAATTTCGAGTTGATCAAGAATGAGGGGATTCGTGAGGGCGGGAACGGGTAATGGCACCAAGATCTGCAGCAAAGAGGCAGTTGAGCTCACGCGGATTCGATCCAATCCTGATCGGAATTCGGTTCAACGCTTTACTCGCAATATGAAATGCGACTCGCTTAAGGCGCAAGCTACTCGTTTATTGGAAAGTGTTGGCGATTAGCTAGAGCATTCTGCTTTTAGCCCGCTTAATACCAAAGCTCGGTGTTCGGAACCGATCACCCAGCTTCGGCAACACGACCCCCGCGCTCGCGCCGATGCGTGGAATCTGACGAGCGCGAAGTCGCGCCCATCAAGCTTCGGTATAATGCAGCGCTTTGAGGATTTCGCCGTCGCGGGTGTCGTGTTTTGGGCGATTTCTTTGGATTTCCCCTGCGCTTGGACGCGCCGCGTCGGCTCCGGCTTGGAGCCAGAGTTTGGGGTGGGGAGGGTTTCCGGGTTGAAGGGACGTTTGTGAATATTCGGGGCGCGCTCAAGCCCCGCCCGTCAGCTGACGAGGCGCGGTATGCGTCCGAGAGCGAAGCGCAGAATATCCTGCGCGGGACAGGAGGTCGGCAAGTGCACTCGGATCATCGTCTTCATCTTGACGACGCGGGCGGCGATCTTGATGAGGCGCAGTATCAACGGCATGCGATCGTGGATGTCCGCGACCAATTCATTGGCATCTGTCGTGATGATCACGAAGGTGCAAATCCACTCGCCGGAGGCGGGTTCTTTCCAGTTCTCCCAAAGGCCGCCGATGCCGAACGGGCTGCCGTCTTTCATAGCAATTGCGTAAGGCTGTTTCGCTTTCTGGCCCTTGATCGCCCTCCACTCGAAGAAGCCGTCTACCGGGACAATGCAGCGTCGCCGACGGTAGGCGTCCCGGAACGTCGGCAGGATGCGCACGGTCTCGCACTTCGCGTTGATCGGCTTGCGCCCGCCTTTCGGGTCCTGGCGCGATAGTGAATAAGACCCCAGCGCAAAGGGTCGAGTGACACCTCGCCGCTCTGGTGATTGCGCCGGATGACAAGGAGGTCCTGGCCAGGCGCTGCGTTCCACCTGTGAGGGTAGTTGTTCAAGCGCTGTCGCGCACGTTCATACTATCGACAATGGCATAACGTACCGGTCCACCGCTCTGGATAACTCTCCCGCACATACTCGCTATGTGGTGATCTATCCTATCGGCCGCTACCGCCAGGGCTAAGGGCGGTCTTGCGCCGCGCAATTGTGCGCGCGCCGCTCAAGCAAGAGGTCCGGCTATCGCGACGTTACCTTTCGGAAGATCAGACTGATATGAGTCGAGGCATCGGGCGGTGATATCCGCGACGTGGCGACCTGATTTTCGATCGCAATAGCCTGACTTCATTGCGATCGCGTCGGGGGGGACTGGGTCAGTATTCGAATCCGCGTAGCAGACGCCCGACTTCACCGCTGCAGGATCCTAACGTCCGGGGGGCTTCCTCAATTGTTGCGAGCGCCTCTCGCATCGCTACAGCGAAGGCAGGATGGTCATAAAGGTCGTTGTGCCCTGCATCGATAGTGCGCTCAAACACCAGGTTCCCGATCGCCTGACGCAGAGGTGTGCTGCGCCGCGCCGACACGATTGTGTCGCGCTCCGCTGTGATCAACGCCGTGGGCACGAGCGAGCCACGGACGTACTCGATCGTGGGCATACGATGGCGGAGGAGCAGGCCGACCGGAGCCCACCAGTACAGATCCCGAGCCAAGGCCTCCAGAAGCCAGAGCTGAGCGAGGCGGCGTCGGTGAAGGTCTGGTGTGCGAGGTGATGGGCCTTGAGGTCGCGCCAGACAGGCTCGATGTCGTTGAGTTCGGGCGCGTATTTCGGCAGCCATTCGACGGTGAGCCAGTGTGCGCGGGCGGCGAGGGCGGCGAGCGAGCGTTTGCTGGTGTGGATCGGACCATTGTCCTCGACCAGCACGGCCGGCTTGGTCTGTCGCCCGGGCTGCGGTCCATAGAGATGGTCGAGTTGCTCGAGATGGGCGATGAAATCGCTGCTGCGCTTGGTCGGGCTGGTATGGACGATGAGTTGGCGCGTGACGTGATCGAGTGACCCCAGCATCGCGACCTTCTTGGCCTGCCCCGGCGCCGGCACGCGCAAGTCCGCCCCCGACTTCGCCCAGGCGCGGGCGAGATAGGGATGGGTCAGCGCCTCGCTCTCATCGCCGTAGAGAAGAACGATGTCGCCCGCTTCGGCCTGCTGTTTGCGCAGTTGCAGGCGCAGGCCCACCCGTTCCACCTCGCTTTCCGTCTGACGTCCCTTCAGCGTGTGCCGGGGCCGCCGCCAGCGGAACTTTTTTTTCGCAAGGCCTTGGACAGTTGCGAACGGCTGATGCGCACGCCCTCGCGCGCCTCGATCTCGGCGCGAAGGCGGGGGATCGTCCAGTTGCGCCGGTCGGCCACAGGTTCTTCCAGCAAGGGAGTGGCCACGCGCAAGGCGGCATCACTCTTCACCGGGGGCGGCCCGGGCGCGATGCTCGCCTTCAGCGCCGCGACACCACCGGCGGTGAAGTCGCTGCGCCAGAGGCGAACCGTATCCTCGCGCACGCCAAACGCCTCCGCGATCTTGGGGCTGGTCCAACCCGCCAGCGTCAGCAGCACGGCGCGCGCCCGGTCCGCCTCCCCTCGATCACGCGAACCGGCTAGAGCCACAAGGGCGGCGCGTTGCTCATCGCTCGCCATAACCGGAGACTTTCCCGCCATGCCACACACCTTGCAAATAGACGGCGGCAGCGAATTGCAAAAAACCTATCCGTTGGTTAACCAAACGGAATCTGCTTAGATAGGCGGCGACCCCAGAGCCGATGCTGAACCCGATCGCAATGATAGGCCCGCTCGCCTGTGTCTGCTGGAGCTGGTCGAAGATCACAAGTGAATCTGAGAACAGCGCCTGTGCGCTCGGCCTTGCCGCTGCGGGGCGCATAACCGCGGTAGTGAAGCGCTACGACATGGCGACGAGGAAAGAGCATGTGCAGCGTGAGGGCCATCGCCTCGGCGTTCCGGCATTCCCGCCAAAGCCCAATAGAGTTGGCGCGCGCTCAGGCCTCCCTTCAATGGATGGGATTTGCGCGCCCGCGAGCCTTTCGCCGTCGGATGACCTGACATCAAAACGCTTGGTCGACGCAGGAAGCTGAACCTGTGCCGTTCCAGCAAGCGCGGTCGGAAAAAGAAGCCAAGTCTGGGCGAAATAAATCGCCGTGATGTCTGCGGCGTTGAGAGCCGTTAGACCCAGCGCGAGGTGGACGACCCACATGGCCTCAATTTGGATACGTGCGGAGGAAGATAACAGATATGGGGTAACAGTCGGCAGGCCTCCACAGAGCCCACTTGCGTCTGCGCGGTCCGTACCGCCGCGAACCGCCGGTCGTGGGTCGCATGGCCCACGGCGGATGAATGTCCGCAAATGAGCGCTTCAGAGCAGCAAGGGTTCGCGCCGCCCTAGGAACTGGCCGAAGTTTTGGCAAGCGCTTGATCACACCAAATATGGGTAAAACTCGGGCCGCTGACCGCTGCGGATCGGGCGCTTTGAGTTACCTTGAACGCGACTCCGGCCGTCTCTTCAGGTCCCCGGATCATCAATCCGGGTGCGCTCCGCCGTTTTTCGCGTGAGTGATCAGACAATATGTGTCGTTCCCCCGCCCGAAACTGCGATCAACGTAAACCAGAGGCGACTGCATCACTGCCTTTGAAACCAGCGCTCTGTCAAAGCAGGCGCGATACAAGTAGGAGCTGATTTCCGTCCAATCAGCTACGGCCTTTTTCCGAAGAACCGGCCGATTGCGTCCTGTATATCCGTGAGCTTTCCTCGCTCGCCAAGGAAGCGCACGTTGCGACCCATGCATTCTTCGATTCGAGAAGAGAAGCGCACGCGCGCAACCTGGGCAAGTCGGACGGGGATAAATAGTCGCGGAAGGTCTCGTTAAGGATTTGCCTCACCCTCTCCCTGCTACCGATGCCAAACCTCTCCGCAGTCGATTCGAGTGTGGGGCCACGGCGAATCGCCAAAGCCGTAGAAGTGACTTACGATGTCGACATTCCGTTTCTTCAGGCGGCGCCGTGGCGTAACTCGATCCAGTTATTCAAGAAGTTCTTCTTCGACGCTCAGATGAGGTTTCACGATCTTTGTCTCGACGAAGCGCGATTAATTTCGGCTTTATCAGCCAATCCATTCTTAGATCGCAACACTGCCAACGTGGCCTTCAACTGTGTGTTGGGTCACAATCAGACAGTCGCCGGTCGAAGGTCCGCTACGGATCGAACAGGCAGTCCGAACGCAGTGCAACCGCTGGGGACGGCGATCACGCCAGTCTCGCCACCGCGACTTCGGCGTCGGCGACATGGTGGTTGACCCGGCCCGGGTTCAGCCGCTCGCCTTCCTGATGCCAGATGTCGGCCCGTTGGCGCGCGCATCACCCATGAAGACCCGCCCTGGTTGTATCGCTGGCCAATCTTGGTTTTCTCGCTGTGCTTGCGTCTGATTTTGTTAAGAAGTTTCCAGTCAGATACACGCATTAGTTGTATCGCGCGTCGTCTTCGATGCCGACTGTCGCGATCCATGTTTCTGCCGCTTCCGCCTTTCCAACAGCGCCGGGACAGCAATGTTCAAGGTCTTCTCGTGTATAACGGTTGAACATGACCTGCGGCTCGTCGTGCTGGCGGGCGTCGTGTGCCTGCTGGCGTGCTTCGCCGCCGTGGACCTCCTGCGTCGGGCGCGCTGGTCCAGCGGAATCCGATGGCTGGCGTGGGTTGCGGCGGCGGGAGCTGCTGGCGGCTGCGGCGTTTGGGCGACGCACTTTATCGCGATGCTCGCTTACGAACCGGATTTTCCAATCGGCTATGACAGCGGCCTCACGGCCGTCTCTCTGTTTGCGGCCATTACGACGATTACGCTCGGACTTGGCGTTGGCGCGTGGGACGAGCGGTGGTGGCGTGTTGCGGCCGGCGGCGCAATCATCGGGGCGGGCGTCGGCCTCATGCATTATCTCGGCATGTGGGCGCTGCTCCTGCCCGGCAGGATTGAATGGTCGACGGAATTCGTTGTTGCATCCCTGACCTGGGGCGTTCTGCTGGCGTCGGCGGCGATCTTCGTCATGCACCTGGGCGACACCTGGCGGAACGGTCTGGGGTCAAGCCTGCTTCTGACTCTGTCCATCGTCGGTCTCCATTTCACGGCGATGGCGGCGGCGCAGATCGTTCCCGACCCGACACAAGTCATCACTGCGTCTTCGTTTTCCTCTGTCACTCTCGCCCTGGGAATAGCCGGCGTCGCTGTAGCCGTCCTGGCGATGAGCCTCATGGGAGCGCTGATGGACCGCAAACTGGTCGGTCAGGCAAAACAGTTCCAGCTCCTGCTGCAAAGCAATCCGGTTCCGATGCTGGTTTTTGACAAGCAGACGCTCGCGCTTCTGGCGGTCAATGCGGCGGCGGTCGAGCACTACGGCTATTCACAGGACCAATTCCTGTCCATGTCGCTGCTGGATATTCGGCCGGAGGAGGATCGCGCCGAAGTGCGAGAAATCGCCCAGTCGGACGAGGAACTCTTGCGCCGCGGGTTGAATTGGCGCGTCGTCAAGGCGAATGGCGAGGAGATTGAGGCCGCCGTCTATTCGCGCGCCCTGCGATATGAGGGTCATGACGCGCGCATTGCTGCTGTTATCGACATCACCGAGCGCAAGAAGAACGAAGAACGTATTGCCTATCTCGCGCATCATGACGTCCTGACAGGTCTTCCTAATCGTTCGGCGTTCAACGAGCGCCTGTTGGCCATCATCGAAAATGCAAGAACGGCGAACCAGCCCTTCGCCGTTTTGTGTTTCGACCTGGACCGATTTAAGGAAGTCAACGACGTGTTCGGACACGCCGCGGGCGATAAACTGCTGTGTGAGGCGTCGAAACGATTTACCGAGGCGGTGGAGGGCGGATTTCTCGCACGGGTTGGCGGCGACGAATTCACGCTCATCACAACCAGGGGGACGCAGCCGGACGCGGCTTCGGACGTCGCTGAACGGCTGCTGGCATCGGTCGCCACCGCTTTCGAGATCGACGGGCACCCGACGAAAATCGGCCTTAGCATCGGCATCGCGCTCTACCCAGATTATGATTTCGTCGAGACCCTTCTCGCCAATGCCGACGCGGCGCTTTACCGTGCGAAGGGGTATGGGGGCGGAAAGGTCTGCTTCTTCGACGCGGGCCTGGATGTAAGGCTTCGCGAACGACATGGTCTGTTGCAGGATCTCAGTTGCGCGCTTGAGCGCGGAGAGTTGCAACTGCATTATCAGCCGCAGGCCGGCCAGGATGGGGCGATCATTGGCTTTGAGGCTCTGTTACGCTGGTTTCACCCGAAACGCGGTCTCATACCTCCGGACGCCTTTATCCCGCTCGCCGAAGAAACCGGCCTTATTCTTCCCATCGGCGCATGGGTTCTGGGTGAAGCCTGTCGTGAGGCGTCGTCGTGGGAGAGGCCACTGAACATTGCCGTGAACCTTTCACCCGTTCAGTTTCGCCTGGATGGCTTGCCGCAGCGGGTTCACGCCGTCCTGTTCGAAACCGGCCTATCGGCGGATCGCCTGGAGCTCGAGATTACGGAAGGGGTCCTGGTCGGCGACTTCCCGCGGGCGCAGTCAATTCTCCGGCAGTTGAAATGTCTCGGGGTGCGGATCGCCATGGATGACTTCGGCACCGGCTATTCGTCCCTCTCCTATTTGCAGTCGTTCCCGTTCGACAAAATCAAGATCGACAGGTCCTTCGTCTCGAGCCTGTTTTCCAAACCGCAATCCGAGGCGATCGTGCGCGCGATTATCGGTCTTGGCCGGGGCCTTGGCCTGCCGGTGATCGCGGAGGGCGTCGAAACGGAAGATCAACTGGCGTTCCTGACGAATGAAGGTTGTGCCGAAGCGCAGGGCTATCTGATCGGCCGGCCGCGGTTGATCCACGAATACGCCCAGATCGTCGCCGGCGGAGCGCATCGGCGAAAGTTGGCCGCGACGGTTTGATGGTGAGGCTTCGCGCCAAATCGGCGCCGCGGCCGCCGCCGAGTCGCAATGGATGTTCGCATGCGGCGCGCCGCCGGGCCCCGATTGTCAGATTTCGACGACAGGATGCCTCACCCCAGCCGCGCCACAGCGACTTCGCCGTCGGCGACATAGTGGTTGACGCGGCCGAGGTTCACGCGCTCGCCTTCCTGATGCCAGGTCACCTCGCCGACGACGCCCGACCGCTTCAGCTCGCCGATAATGAAATCGCGTTCGGCGTTGGCGTCGCTGTCGGTCGCATGGGTGACCTGGAAGGTGAATTTGGTCAGCGAGAAGCCGGTGTCCCTGGTGCCGGCGCCGACCCAGAGCGCGGCCTCATCCAGGGGCGGGCGGTCGGCGTTGAGCCAGAAGGCGGCGGTGTTGAGGGCCTCCTCGGCGCGCTCGACGCTCAGCGCCCAGAAGCGGATGTGATGGCGCTTGCGCGGGCTGCCGTCGATCGCCTTCTGGAAACCGACGTCCTGCCCTCGCCCGAACAGGTAGAGCGTGCTGAACGGCGCGGCCGGATAAGGCCGGTTGAGGACGAAGGCGACGACCATCCCCCATGAGCTCTTGAGTCCGAGAGGGTCCGCCTCCGTCCATCCGGCGGCCGCGAAGGCGACGCGCAATTGCGCGAACGTGCCGACGAGCGCGAGATTGACCGGGTCGCCGGGAAAACCGTCGCCGGTGACGGTGAAGCTCGGCACGCTCTTGCGCTGCATGATCTTGAGGCTCATGCGGACGACGCGCGGCAGGATGACATAGGCCGCGACGGCGTAAGTGAGCGCCAGCGCGAGGATCCACGGAAGCCGCTGGTCAGTGGCCCTGAAGACGACAAAAACGATGAACCAGACGGCGAAGATTCCGAGGGCAAGAACCAGCAGGCGTCGAATGAGCAGAATGAGAAGCCTCAAGCCGCAGCCTTTCTTTGTCCTTGCCCGGGTTGACCCGCGCGGTTCGAAGTCTGCCCGCCTCGGCGCGGCGCGGCAAGCCAGACGCGATCGCTGACCGCGTGGCCATGCTAAGCCCGCGGGCGCCATAAGCCACGACCCCTGCATCAGGCCGCAAGCCCGACAGCAAATCCGCCAGGAAGGATCGCGATTTGGGATTGCGCCCGCTGACCCTTTGGCTCGGCGTCCTTGTCGCGCTCGCGTCGGCGGCTGCATGGCTTGCTTCAGGCCTCGGAAACCACGGCGGCGCCGCCGAAGCGCCTCCGCCGACTTACGTCGGAAGCGAGACCTGCGCCTCCTGCCATCAGGGCGAGGCGAAGCTCTGGGCCGGCTCGCACCACAAGCTCGCCATGGGCCATGCGACCGACTCGACTGTGCTCGGCGATTTTTCCGATGCTTCGTTCGAGCATTTCGGCGTCCGCTCGCGGTTCTTCAGGCGCGACGGCAAGTTCATGGTCGACACCGACGGGCCGGACGGCAAGCCCGCCGAATTTGCGATCAAATACACGTTCGGCGTCTATCCTCTGCAGCAATATCTGATCGAATTTCCCGACGGACGCCTGCAGGCCCTGGGGATCGCCTGGGACAGCCGGCCGAAGGACAAGGGCGGACAGTGCTGGTTCCACCTCTATCCCAATGAAGAAGTCGCGCACGACGACGTCCTGCACTGGACGAAGCTCAACCAGAACTGGAATTTCATGTACGCCGAGTGCCACTCGACCGGCGTGCGCAAGAACTACGACGCGGCGAAAGAAACCTTCGCCACGACATGGGCCGAGATCAGCGTCGGCTGCGAGACCTGCCATGGGCAGGGCTCCGCCCATGTCGCCTGGGCGCGCGAGCATGCCGGCTGGAAGGCCTTCGGGGACCGACAACGACTCGAAGGGCCTCGTCGTCCGCTTCGACGAGCGCAGGGACGCCGCCTGGACCATCGACCCGGCGACGGGGAACGCGACGCGCGCTTCGGCGCCGCGAGACCTTGCGCAAGGAGGTCGAGACCTGCGGCCTCTGCCATGCCCGCCGGGGCGCAATTTCCGAAGACTGGGTTCCGGGCCGATGGCTGTCCGACACGCATGTCGTCTCGCCGCTTGAGCCGCGGCCTCTATTTCGCCGACGGGCAGATGGAGGACGAGGTCTACAATTACGGCTCGTTCAAGCAGAGCAAGATGTTCGCCAAGGGCGTCACCTGTAGCGACTGCCACGACCCGCACAGTTCGAAGCTGAAGCTCCCGGGCGACGGCGTCTGCCTGCAGTGCCACGCGCCGGACAAATATGCCGTCGCCGCCCATCAGCCGCACGACGGCGTCGATCCGCCGGTCGGCTGCCCCGACTGCCACATGCCGACGCGGACCTACATGGTGGTGCACGCGCGCCACGATCATAGCTGCGCATCCCCCGCCCCGACCTCTCGGTCAGACTCGGCACGCCGAACGCCTGCAACGCCTGCCACGCGGACAAGACGGCGCAATGGGCGGCGACGCCGTCCAGAGCTGGCATGGACCGGACCGCAAGGGCTTCCAGCATTACGCCGAGGCGTTCCATGCGGCCTGGGCCGATCAGGCCGGGCGGAAAAGCTCTTGACCGCCGCCGCATCCGACCACGCGAGACGCCAGGCTTCGCCCGCGGCGGGGCGCTGGCGGAAGCTTGGCCCGACCTTTCGGCGGCCAATCTCGACGTCGCCCGCTCGAGCCTCGCCGATCCCGATCCGATGGTCAGGATCGGCGCGCTCGACATGCTGGCGAGCGCCCCGTCCGGTGAGATCTGGCCGATCGCTGCCCCGCTGCTCGGCGACCCGGTCCGCGGCGTCAGGGTAAGGGCGGCGGACCTGCTGGCGGCGGTTCCGACGGCGAGCCAGCCCGAAGCCGACCGCGCGGCGTTCGAGCGCGCGGCGGCCGAATTCGTCGCGGCGCAGGAGCTGAACGCCGATCGGCCGGAAGCGCGACTGACCCTCGGGAGTTTTTATGCGCGCCGCGGGGACGCGGCCAAAGCGGAAGCCGAATACAAGGCCGCGCTGAAGCTCGCGCCCCAGTTCGCCCCGGCCGCGGTCAACCTCGCCGACCTCTATCGGCAGACCGGGCGCGACAGCGAGGGCGAGGCGGCGCTCCGCGCGGCGCTCGCCGTGTCGCCGAAAGACGCCGGGCTCCACTACGCGCTCGGCCTCGCGCTTATCCGCCTGAAGCGGTCGGGCGAGGCGATCGGCGAACTGCGCCAGGCGGCCGAGCTCGCGCCGGAAAACGCGCAGAACGCCTATGTCTATGCGATTGCGCTCAATTCGAGCCGGCCATTCCGGCGAGGCGCGGAAGACGCTCGCCGACGCGCTCGCCCGCCATCCGATAACCGCGAAATCCTGACCGCGCTGGTGCAGATCAATCAGCAGGACGGCGATCTCGCGTCTGCGCTGACCTACGCGGAGAAGCTCGCCGCGCTGACGCCGGACGACGCGGACTTGCAGCGGTTCGTCGAGACGCTCCGGCGGGCGGTCAAACCGTAGAGCCAGTTGCTTTTTGCTCGGATCGGCGAGGAGCGCCCATCGCATCTCTCGACGGGCTTTGCGGCGCTAGAGCCCCGAGGCCTCGCCGATATGGCGCCCACCCCAAGCAGAAGCGGCGCCAACCCCAAATCCATGCCAACTCTTAGCAATAGGCGCCCATTGCCGTTTTGAGCCTTTTCAATAGCTTGCGCAACACCAATGGAAATTCCGCCAAACAGCGAGCAACGACCCAGCCGCCTTCCGCCTCGCTTCCGACCCAGGTAAGTTATATGCGTTAACTTCTGAAAAGTCAAGGTTTTGTCTGCACCCTCGGACGCTGCCGAAATGCGGCCAAGCCGGTGCTGCCGATCGCGCATGGAGACGGCGTCAAGAATGGTCGAAAGACGGTCGCCTCGACGTAACGCCCCCAATGCAAAAGGGAGCACGCGGACGAAATAACAGGGAGGCGCGAGAGACGGAACAGGGAGATAACAGGAGGATAACAGGGAGCTAACAGGTAGATTACAGGGAAAGAAATCGGCAAAAACCTCCTGTTTCGGCTCCTTCCCAAAAACCGAAGGGGCCGCACTCTCTCGCCGGGCGAGCAGTGCCCCAGGGTCGACGTAGTCGCAATGCACTAGTCGTCTGGAGTTCAAGACATTCCCATGCGCTTCATCGCTGACGGACCCTCGATCCCCGACGAACTCCTCGTTGCTCGCGACGCAGGAGACGTCATATTTTTTTGTGGCGCCTGGGTAAGTCAGGCCGAAGCCGGACTCCCGAACTTCGAGGATCTTGGCCGTGAAGTCATACGGATCTTGGGCAGCGCAGGCGATAGTCCAGCCCGCACGCTGCTCAAGAAGGCGCTCGAGCTAGGGCGCATGCCGAAAGTTGGAAGCTTGGTTGCGACTGATCGTGTGTTTGGGCTACTCGAACGCGAGTTTGAGGTCTCGGACGTTCGCGCCGCTGTAGCCGAGGCTATCCGACCAAAACCGGGCCATAAGCTTGGGGCTCACCGCATCCTTCTTGGCCTTGCGACAATCCGCTCCGGCGTCGCACGTCTGGTTACAACCAATTTCGACCTTCAATTCGAAGAGTGCGACCAAAATCTTCGGTCGTCAGGTCCCCCGCACCTCCCCGATCCACAAAGCGAGCGAGATTTTGCGGGCGTGGTGCATTTACACGGTCGGGTCGATGCAAACTACCAGCATGCCCAAGACGACGAGTTCGTCGTTTCGAGTGCTGATTTCGGTCGAGCCTACCTTTCTGACGGCTGGGCTACACGTTTTATCCAATCTCTCTTGGCACGATACCAAATCGTCTTTGCCGGATATGCAGCTGACGATCCTCCGGTTCAGTATCTCCTTGAAGCCCTGAAATCTGCGAGCGGGCACAAAAACCAAATTGTATGCCTTCCAAAGCGGCGAGCAAAACAGCGCGGCCGCGCTTTAAGAGCATCGCGGCGTGCAAGCTATTTCGTTCGATAGCAGCAATGGGTTTGAGCCGCTTTGGGGCACTCTCGGAGCTTGGGCAGAGCGCACCCGCGACATTGATGGCTGGCACGACCGTTTACTAGCCAAGTGCGTGGGCGGACCTGAGAAGCTCAATTCCCACGAACGTGGTCAAATTGCGCACATCGTTTCAACGCGCGAAGGCGCCAAGCGCCTAGTCAGGGCTAAAGAGCCGCTCGACGCAAGGTGGTTGCTGGTCTTCGATTCGGCCCAGCGGTACCGAAAAGGCGAAACGGTCCACAATTCGCCGTTCGATCCTTTCACGGTACTGGGGCTAGACTCCGACACCATACCCGAGCCGCCCGATCCCAGCCAGCGAGACAGGGACCGCAAGGTTCCCGAAGATGCATTGGACGTGATGGAGCCGAACTTGCTCGACCGTGAGGGGCTGAGCGATAAGTTTATTGGTACGATTCGAGGTCAAATTGCGAACCAACGCGCACCACTGCCGGATCGATTGTGGTACATTGGTGTTTGGCTTCGGCAGGTGGCTCATCAGCCTACAGCGTTGTGGTGGGCAGCAAACCAGACCGCCCTTCATCCAAAAATAAAGGCGCTCATAGAGTCTTCATTGCTCCATGAGTTCAGCACGCTTCCCCAGGGGAGTCCATCGAGGGTGGCGATTGTTGTTCGCAGCGTGGACCGACGAGCGGGAGGACCCCGACTTGAAGCAACTTGAAATCGAAGGGCGCTCAAAACAAGAGGGATGGACACCGACACTCATTCGGGAATTTGCCCAAATTTATCGTCCCCAGATTGAAGTGAAGGCAGCCTATGGCTTCCCGAGCCCGCTCCTGTGGACGGTCGACGACACGCCGGAAAGCGTTGTCAGCGTCGGCGTCAACTATCCGTGCCCGAACCAGAGCCTGGCACTGCCAGACCGACTGATAGGCTTTGCCGTTAGCCAATTTCGAGAAAGTGTGGAACTAGGGGTCGCTTTGGAGCGAGAAATAGGAGGAAACGACCGACTGCACTTCCAGACAACCTGCTCTGGCGACGGCGACCCGGAGATCCCTATCAACAGTTATGGATTGACCGGACGGATCGTTCATTTCCAGAAGCTGATGGTTCAGTTTGCCGCAGTCGACAAAGTTGCAGCGCGGGCTGAGGTACAGCGCTGGTCAACGACGGATGATTACGTCTTTGCTAGACTACGCATTTGGGCAGCCGGTTCGAAGTTCCTTGCTTCGGAAGCGGCCGCCGCTATCTTCCTCAGCTTGTCTGAATTTGCCTTCTGGGGCGCGTTTCATGAGCGAGATCTCCTTTTTGCCCTTCGCAACGGCTGGGCCGACCTACCTCACGATGATCGATTAGCGCTTGAACAACGATTATTCACTGGCGGCTATCCGTACGATTCAAGTGTCTCCCGTGGCGACCGCGAGCGAGCCATCACGCATGACCGACTGAATCGATTGCACTGGCTCTCCTCACACGGGGTTGAGTTTACATTCGACGTCGCGGCGAAGATCGCTTCGTTATCCGCAACGGCCCTGGATTGGGCGCCCCGCGAGGGAGACGCCGCCGCCAATTCTCACGCGCCGAGCGTATCCTGGGTCGAAGTTGACGCCAGCCCCAATTCAATTTTGGACACGCCGATCCCACTGATTTTGTCTCAATCACAGGAGACCGGAAAATTCGACGTTCGGGAACGGGTGCAGCGGGAGCCCTTCCGAGGCCTGGCTATTCAGCGGCCCGCTAGAGCGCTAGCCGCACTCACTCATGCAGGTCGCAAAGGTGAGGCCCCGGCATGGGCTTGGTCCGACTTCCTCAATACAGAATCGCAAATCACAGATCGGACTCGAATGATCGTTACCATCGCAGCGCGTTTGAAGCGCTTGCCGATCGAGAGGTTGCGGGAGATCATTCACCCCGTCGCAGATTGGATGGAGCGCATCGCTGAGCGGCTATACAAGGACGCGGCGCCTGCCCTAGGCGATATTTGGGACCGGATCGTCGAAGCGCTTGAACTTGCCGACGCAAAGGAGCGTGGTCATCGGCAAAAGAACAGTTGGGCAGACGACAGTTTGAATTCCCCGGCGGGTCAGCTCGTTAACCTGCTCATGAAAGACCCGACGACGGGCACTTTTGCGAAGAGAACGGGGTTTCCTTCCTACTGGAGCGCCCGTCTTGTTCAACTTCTAGCACTCTCCGGCGATAAGCGGCGCCACGCGCTCGTTATGATCGCTTACCGGCTGGTGTGGCTGTTCGAAATCGATTCAACCTGGACTGAGAAGCATATACTCAACGCCGCTGCGGATTCGGGCAAAGACGGTGACGCGTTATGGGATGGAATCTTCTGGGCGGCGAGATTCCAGAGTCAGGAATTATTCCGTCAACTCAAGGCACCACTCCTGGGACGCGCTCTCAGCCCTCGCCCGCGCCGCCATGACGCCACGGTGATGGCAGGGTTCCTGTTGATCGCATGGGCCGGCAGCTCCCCCAATGAAACCGATGACAGGGCAATCACAGATATTGAACTACGAGACATCCTTATTCACAGCAACGACGATCTTCGCAGTCAACTACTCTGGCACTTTGAGCGATGCCTGTCGTCTGATCCCGATCACTGGCGCCAGCGCCTGCTTCCGTTCTTGAAGAACGTATGGCCAAAGCAGCGTGCGCTTCGCACGTCGAGACTATCCGGTCGCCTTGCTGACATCGCGATGATGAGCGGCGATCTAAAGCCGGCGGTCGTGGCGGAGATTCTCCCGAGACTCGTGCCGGTCCATGGAGCCTCTGCACTGATAAGGCTCAATGACAACGCTATCGATCAGCAAGTTCGAGAACAACCGCGCGCGACGCTCGATCTCCTTTGGGCGATCCTAATGGAGGACCCACAACTCTGGCCCTTCAGAATTGAGCGGGTACTTCACGCCCTGATGGAAGCGCCAGAGACAACGTCAGATCCTCGGCTATCTGAACTCAGACGACGCCGGGAGCGGTAAGCGGGAACAGTCTCACCCGCCGCCGAGCACGCCCCGCATCACCCCGTCGGCCTCGTGCGCGTAGCGGCGCGCGGCGAAGGCCGGCGATCCAGCCCACTCATAGTGCATGATGCCGAGCATCGGATCATAGCCATTGGCCAGCGCGTTTACCTGTGGCGACTCTAGGACTTCGGGGCCGCAGGAGGCAACGCCCTTGAGCGACTCCTACGAATTCTTCGTGCAACCACTTAGAAGCGAGGTGGTATATTCCCTTTGCTTCTTGTGAGAATAGTGATCTAACTAAATCGCCGAATCAGCCAGTGGAGACCAAAATGTCAGAGCCAGACGAAAAAGCGCTCGTCGCGCAAATCTTATCCTCTTATCTCTCCAACAATACCGTCGCTCCTGCCGATCTGCCCTCGGTTATTGAAAGCGTGAAAAAGGCTTTCGGAGTTAGCGGCGGGATGATATCGACCACACCCTCGGAAAGCTCTTCGAAGGCTTGGCAACCCGCCGTTCCTGTAAAAAAGTCGATCTATCCTGATGCGATCGTATGCCTTTGCTGTGGAAAGAGATTCCAATCCATCAAGCGACATTTGCAAACGATACACCATCTCAGTCCCAGCGAGTATCGCACGGCCTTCGACCTGAAGAGCGACTATCCTCTCGTCGCGCCGAACTACGCCGCACGTCGGTCCGACCTCGCGAAGTCGCTCGGGCTTGGTCGGAAGGTAGGAGCAAGACCAACGCCGAAGAGGGGACGCCCGAAGGGTTCCCTCAAGAAGACGACGGCTGCAGCTTGATGCGTCGCCCTTAAAGGCGGTTCTTGCTGCTGCCTGAATGCCTGCTTCGACGCGGCTCGCGATGCGTCATGAGACAGCTTCTCGGGAGATTCCCAACCGTGCCACCCGCGTCGCCAACTGCGGATTGAGCCTCACCACCCCCATCCACCCGGTTGTGAAATCCGCAGGGTGCAAGGCCTCGGACTTCAGAAAGGTCAGCTCCGCCCAGTCCACCTTCGGCCGCTCCGGCTCCGCCACACAAGAGATGTCGCTCGCCAAGCTCGGAAGTAGGCCGCGGCCCTGTTTGCCTTCAGCATTCGCAGAGGATCGACGCTCTGCGGTGGCATTACGGCAGACAGGCCCATCTGTACCCTATCGGTCTGCGCGGCTTCCTGGCCGCGCGCCTTGCGACCGTGTTTGCCCGGCGCGAGCTTGCGGCGCTGACGGGCCGCCGCAAAAAATTCTCGTTTTGTTCTTGACGTTTTTCGAAATCCATGCTATGCTAGTTCTTTCGATAGACCACCTTGGCGGCGGGACGGAAAGCGAGGCTGGCATGGAGGGAACTGGCAGGGTCCGCACAAGCTGCGGCTCAACGCCTTTGGCAGGATGATGCAGCGGGGGCGGATTTTCGGCTGCCCCGCAGAAGATCGCCTTCGCCCGGGTGGGCAACATTTTTTTGCTTTGGATTGTTGGATTGCCCGTAACCCTTTGAAAAGCCCCGAATCGGACAAAGAAATCCAAATTAATCCAAGAGAATCCAAGCCCGTTTTCCTTGGTTTTTCTTGGTCTGGCTTGGATTCGGCTTGGGGCGGTTTGCCCCGAGGCGCACCAAAGTTCTGAAAAGGCGAAGGAGCCCCGCTTTCCCATGCCGCACCTGTTGGGGGCGGCGAGACGCCGCCCCTCCAAGCCGGAGGCGGCGCCGGCGCTCTACCCGCCGCCGAGCACGCCCCGCATCGCCCCGTCGGTCTCCTGCGCATAACGGCGGGCAGCGAAGGCCTCGCCGAGGATGCCGACGACATGGCCAGTCTCGCGCGAGGTGACGGCGAGCGTGTCGGCGTGCGCGGAGCCGAATAGGTCGAGCGCCGAGCGCACGTCGTCGTCCGGATGGAGGGTCGTCGCCGGCAGCCGCGCGATCAGGCCGACCGGCCCGCCGTCGTCGCCCTCCTCGAGCGCGTGGGCGTGCGCCTCGGGGACGAAGACGAGCCCGGCGTAGCGGCCGTCCTCGCCGACCGCGACCACGACATTGGCGCTGCCGAGCGGATTGGCGTCGCAGAACGCGCGGATGCTCTCCTCGGCCGGAAAGACCGGCGGCGCGGGGATCATCATTTTCGCCACCGTCAGTTCGCGCAGCCAGCCCACGTCCTGCCCGCCGCGGATCGTCTCGCCGCGCAGGTGCAGGCGCCAGGTGGTGAAGGAATAGCCGAAGGTCGCCCGCACCGCGAGGGTGGTGTTGATCGAGGCGGCGAGCACGGCGCCCGCGATGCCGAGATTGCCGGTGCTCTCGAGGACGAGGAAGGTCATGGTCAGCGGTCCGCCGACGATCGCGGTGCTGAGCGCGCCCATGCCGACCAGCACGCAGGCGATTGTATCGAGCCCGAGCATGGGGAAAAAGTAGCCGACGGCGACCGCATAAAGCTTCCCGAGCAGGGAGCCGACGAACAGCGAGGCGAAGAACAATCCGCCGCGAAAGCCGGACGCGAGCGACGCCATGCTGGCGAACAGCTTCAGCAGGATGAGGACGGCGAGCTCCGTCGCCGTCAGCGGCCAATAGAAATCGAGGCCGAGGGCGCCGTGCCCCGCGCCCAGAATCTGCGGGGTGTAGAGGGCCATGGCGCCGAGCAGCGCGCCGCCCGCCACCGGCCGCAGGACCCGCGAGGGGACGACGGCGCGAAAGGCGCGCTCGATCAGCGCCGCCGCCCGCATCGCCCCGACGCCCACCGCGGCGGCGACGAGGCCGAGCCCGATCAGGGCCCCGTAATGCAGAAAATCGAGGACCGGCGCGTCGGGCGCATTGATGACATAAGGCGCGCCGATGATCGCCTTGGTGACCAGCACCGCGGTCGAGCGAGGCGGCGAAGACCGGGACGGCGTTGGCGAGCGAATAGGCGCCGATGATGAGCTCGAACGCGTAAAAAGCGCCGGTCAGCGGCGCGCCGAAGGCCGCGGCGATCGCGCCGCCCGCCCCGCAGCCGACCAGCATACGCAGGTCCTGCCGGCGCAGGCGCAGGTCGAGCCCCAGCCACGAGGCGACGCCAGCGCCGATCTGCGCATAGCCCGCCTCCAACCCGACCGAAGCGCCGCAGCCGTTCGACATCACCGTCTGAACAGCGACGAGGGCGCTGTCGGAGAGCGACATGCGCCCGCCGCGCAGCGCATTGGCTTCGACCGGGTCAACCGCCGGCGGCAGTTTCCTGCGCGCCCGCCACGCGTCGATCGAGCCGAGCGCGAGTCCGGAGAGCATCGGCGCGAGGAAGGCGGCGATCGGCGGAACGCGCGCGGCGGCGCTCAGGCGCACGTCGAAGGGGATTCCGTAAATCACCACATGGGCGAAGTCGACGATCGACGTCATCGCGCTGACGCAGAGGCCGGCCAGCGCGCCGACGCCGATTGCGATCGCGACCAGGCCCAACTCGCTGGCGCGCAGGCGCAGGCGGAACCTGGCGAGCGTGGCAAGCGCTTTGCGCGGCAGAAAACTCATCGTCGCGGCTGGCCGGTTTGGAGTGCGCCCACAGGCATGGGCCGATTTATGCGCGGCCGGCGATCAAAGCCAAGGCGTGGCGTCATCGCTCCGCCAGCGCCATGTCGTCGCGGTGGATCATTTCAGCGCGGCCGGGGGTGCCGAGAATATGCGCGATGTCGCGCGACTTGCGGCCGCGAATGCGTTCGGCGTGCAGCGCGTCATAGGCGATGAGCCCGCGGCCGATCTCGGCCCCGCGCTCGTTGCGGATGGCGACGCAGTCGCCGCGCGAGAAGACGCCCTCGATCCGGGTGACGCCGGCCGGCAGCAGGCTCTTGCCCCCGGCGAGGGCCGCGGCCGCTCCCGCATCGACGAACACCGCCCCCTTCAGCTCGAGCGATCCGCCGATCCAGATCTTGCGCGCCGCGATCGGGTTCGACGGCGTGAGGAACCAGGTGCAGCGCCCGCCATCGGCGACCCGGGCGATCGGATGGGCGACCCGCCCGTCGGCGATGACCATGTGCGTGCCGGCGGCGGTCGCGATGCGGGCGGCCTCGATCTTGGTTCGCATCCCGCCGCGCGACAGTTCCGACGCCGCCCCGCCCGCCATCGCCTCGACTTCCGGCGTCACCTTCTCGACGACCGGCAGGAGCTTGGCGTGCGCATCTCTGGACGGCGGGGCGTCGTACAGGCCGGCGACGTCCGAGAGCAGAATGAGCAGGTCGGCGCTCGCCATGGTGGCGACGCGCGCGGCGAGCCGGTCGTTGTCGCCATAGCGAATCTCGCTGGTCGCGACCGTGTCGTTCTCGTTGATGACGGGAATGGCGCGCATGGCGACGAGTCGGCCGAGGGTCGCGCGCGCGTTGAGGTAGCGCCGCCGCTCCTCGGTGTCCTGCAGCGTCACCAGCACCTGGCCGGCGACGATCCCGTGGCTGTGCAGCGCCCGCGACCAGGCGCTCGCCAGCGCGATCTGCCCGATCGCGGCGGACGCCTGGCTGTCCTCGAGTTTCAGCGCGCCCTTCGGCAGGCCCGCGACCGTTCGCCCGAGCGCGATCGCCCCCGACGACACCACGAGCACATTCGCGCCCCGTTTGTGCAGCCCGGCGATGTCTTCGACCAGCGCCTCGAGCCAGGCCTGCTTCACCGCCCCGCGCGCGGAATTGACCAGGAGCGACGAGCCGACCTTGACGACGATGCGATGGAACCGATCGAGTGAGGGAACCTGGGCCACGACCGCCGACTTGCGAGGCAAAATGGTCTCGCGCCCGCGAAACCGCGGAATCGCAAGCATTTTTCCCGTCTAGAGCAGGCAAACGGGGATGGCAAGGCGCGCTGCGGCGCCCTTACCCGTATGGCCACATGCTCCTCCCTGACCGATCCAGTTTGGCTACCCGAACGTCTCGACGGATGCGCCGGCGCGACGCCTTGACCCCGGGCGGGGCGGCCTTCTAGAAACGCCGCTTCAAAGGGCGCCAGAGGCCGAACGGCGTGCAGGCGAGGCGCGCCTGCTTCCACAAGCTGCAACAGGACGAAGCGTCGCAGACCTTCAGAGGACGCCGCCATGCGCAATTTCGACGACCTGTCCGAGCGCGAGATGCTGGCCCTCGCGATCAGCAACGAGGAGGAGGACAGCCGCATCTACGCCGACTTCGCCGACGGTCTCATCGAGGACTATCCGGCGAGCGCAAAAGTGTTCACGGAAATGGCGGCCGAAGAGAACGAACACCGGCGCCGGCTGATCGACCTCTTCGTATCCAAGTTCGGCGAGCACATCCCGCTCATTCGCCGCCAGGACATCCGCGGCTACATCCCGCAGCAGCCGGTCTGGCAGCTCCGTCCGCTCAACCTCGAGGCCGTTCGCGCGCACGCCCACGACATGGAGCGGGCGGCGGGCCGCTTCTACCGCCAGGCGATCACGCGCGCCTCCGACGCCTCCATCCGCAAGCTGCTCGGCGACCTCGCGGAGGTCGAGGACAGGCACGACCACAAGGTGGCAGTCCTGGAGAAGGAGGTGCTGACCGACACCGCCCGCCACTCGGAAGAGGAGCTGGAACGCCGGCGCTTCGTCCTGCAGATCATCCAGCCCGGCCTCGTCGGCCTGATGGACGGCTCGGTCTCGACACTCGCGCCGGTTTTCGCGGCCGCCTTCGCCACCCACAACTCGTGGAATGCATTCTTGGTCGGGGTCGCAGCGTCGGTCGGGGCAGGCATTTCGATGGGCTTCGCCGAGGCGCTGTCCGACGACGGCAAACTGTCGGGCCGCGGCGCTCCTCTCCTTCGGGGGCTTGTCTGCGGCCTCATGACATTCGGCGGCGGCATCGGGCACACGCTGCCCTATCTGATCCCGAGTTTCTATACCGCGACGGTCATCGCCGTCTGTGTGGTCGTCGTCGAATTGTTGACCATCTCCTGGATCCAGTGGCGCTACATGGAGGTGCCGCCGCTGTCGGCGGCGGCGAAGGTGATGGTCGGCGGCGCGCTGGTTCTCGCGGCCGGCATCCTGATCGGGAGCAGCTGAAGGCGCCGCATTTGCGCCTTGCCGTGAAGTTAGAGACGCTTCCGCCTGTGAAATGAATCAGGGCGGAAGTCGCGTGGAGCGGATCCAATTGTCGCCGGCGAGGCGCGCGGCGCTTCTCGGCGTCCTGACTCTGCTGGCGGCGGAGACCGGCGCGGCGGCTGGACAATTCGAACAGACTCCCTCGTACGACCCTACGGCGATCCTCAGCGGCGCATCGGCCGGATCGAACTATCTCGTCATGAGTCCGGTCTCCTCGGACGGTATGCTGCGCCACTACACGCTGCGCACGCGCTGGGGCGACTTCGAGACGATCGGCGACGAGCTGATGGCCGCGCGCATCAAGGAGCTCAATGCCCTCCATGCGCTCGATGAGACCAACACGACCAAGTCTTTCGGGCAGGCGGTCGTGAAGGAAGTCGCGGCCCCCGCTGTCTTCGCGGGGCATATGATCGTCCATCCGGTCGACACGACCCAGAACACGGTCGCCGGCGTCGGCCAGCTCGTCGGCGGCATCCGCTCCGGCTTCAACAATATGGGGAAGTCTCGCGATGACACGGTCGCAGACCTCACCGGCCAAACCAAAGAGAAGCGGCTGATCGCAACCGGGCTCGGCGTCGACCCCTATACCGATTTCCAGCCGCTTGCCTACCGGCTGAACGAACTCGCCGGCGCGGCCGCCGCCGGCCATCTCGTGGTTTCGGGCGCGATGTCGGCGGTGCCCGGCGCGGCGGGCCTCATCGTATCGAATACCTCGACCGTCGGAGGGTTCAGCGAAGCGATCAACGATTACTCGGACGCGCAGCTCATGGACATGAACCGCGACAAGCTCGCGCGGCTCGGCGTCGACGGCGCCACCGCGGACAGTCTCTTCGTCAACCGCGACTATACGCCGGTCGACGCGACGGCGATGGTCGAGGCGCTGACGTCGCTGAACGGGGTCGCTGATATCGGTCCGATGGTCGCGCTCGCCGCCCGCGCCGGCAGCCGGGCCACCGCCTATTTCGTTCGCCGCCGGATCGAGCTCACGGCCGCCTGGCAGCGCCGCAACAAGTCAATCGTCGCCTTCGTGGACAACGACAGCGTCATGTTCCCTCTGGCTCAGACCACAAGCGGCGGAATTGTCGGCATCTATCCGATCGACATTCTCTCTTGGACGCCGGGAACCGCGCAGACGATCGACGCGATGACGGCGGCGGCCCAGAGCGGCGGCGCGACAGGCAAGACGCTCGTCATCACTGGAGCGGCGACGCCGCTGGCAAGGAGGAATCTTGCGGCGCGAGGCTGGAAGGTCGAGGAGCGCGCGAAGCTCTGAGTCTGAGCTCACATGGAATGCGCCCCGGTGAACGGCACGAAGGGAATGATCGCGCCGCCGTAGATGTCGGAGCGCGCGACCGAGATGCGGCCGTCCGCCGACTGGCTCTTTGTCGCCTTGATGACGTGCTGCGCGCCCGGCGGCCCGACCGGAATGACCATGATCCCGTCCGGGGTCAGCTGCTGCAGGAGCGGCGGCGGGATATGGTCGATGCCGCAGGTGACGATGATCTTGTCGAAGGGGGCGAATTCCTCCCAGCCGTAGTAGCCGTCGGCGTTGCGAGTGCGAATCGCGCGATATTCGCTGTAGCCGCGCGCGATCAACCGGTCGTACAGTTCGCGCGTGCGCGCGGCGAGCGGCGGCATGATTTCGATCGACCAGACATGCGGCGTGAGGTTGGCGAGATAGGCCGACTGGTAGCCTGAGCCGGTGCCGATTTCGAGGACCTTGTCGCTGCGCTTGACTCGAAGCGTATTCGTCATCCGCGCCACCGTATGCGGGCCGGTGATGGTGACGCCGAAGCCAATGTTGAGATGATGCCATTCGTACGCGCGGTCCAGGTTTTCCGACGTGACGAACGCTTCGCGCGGGGTCATGAGATAGGCGCGGATGTCGGCTTCGTCCCAGATGTCGTGATGCGCGATCATCTGCTGGAGACGATCCCACCGCTGACCAAGGAAGCGCGGGTCTTCGCCCCGGTTGCGCGCCATCCATTCGACGAACGCCTCGCGAGTTCTGCCGCGGCGGCGTGACGCCCCAGTCATAGGGCGTCGGGACATTGGCGACGGCAGGCGTCGCCACGGCGGCGGCGGCCGCGTCGACCAGGAAACGACGCCGATCGATGGCGAGCCTCATAGACGGCAAGGGGAGCCGAAACGGCGTCGACGGTCAAGCGCGAAAGACGAGAAGGGAGGCGGCGCCTGGTCCGGCAGGCGACTCGGCCGGTCACCTCGAACACCTCGCCAAAGTCGCGCTTCGGCCCGAATGCCGCGCCCCGTCCTTCGAGACGCCCGCTTCGCGCGCTCCTTACGATGAGGGCGCGAAGACCAGGCGGGAACCAACTGGGCAGTTACCGTGACGGCGCAATTTGACGAAAGACCATTGAGAAACCCCTTCAGACTGGGCTGGTAACGAACCTTCAGTCTGTTTCTGGCAATCGTCAAAGACCGGTCCGGAGCGCTCGGGATGAAAGCGTTCAAAGACCTGTTTCGCGACGTCTCGGGCGCGGAATATGCGATGGCCGCGGCCATCGTCATCGCTTTCGTCGTGATCGCGGCCGGCGCGGGTTTGCGCTCGACTTCCAATTCCCGAGAATCGCCGTGTTGCGGCCCCGACCGCTTCCAACACTATCGCGGGCCACGCGCCTGAACCGGACGCCGGCATTACCGGCCCGCCGATTACGTAAAATCCCTAATTGCAACCTCAAGGCGGGCATGATAACACTACGTAAACACTGCCTCAGGCAAGTTGTTTCACGGACTGCCGAGGAGCAGGAGGCGATGGGGCCAGACTGCCGACGGGGGCGGCGGGACACGAAAAGAGCGCTCTGCAGAGCCATCTGCGAGCAGGGGGCAGCGCCCCTGCCGCCGTAGGCAATCGCCAAGGAAAACACAAGCGCTCGATGCAGCCGCCGAGCGGCGCCGCGCGGATCGCTGCTTTGGTGAAATGCTGACGAGGGGGAATAAACTCAATGTTGACGATAAAAGATCGCGATGACGCGACGGCGGCCGCATGGACTGAAAACGAGATATCTGACGCGCTCGAGGGCGTCGCGCGCATGAGCGAAGGCTGGCGCCGCGATCCCACGCCCCTGGAAGTGCTGAGGCGCGCTGTGCAGGGATCGTTCGAACTCGCGCGTCGCCTGCCGACCAGCCGCGCGCGTTTGTTCGGCGAATCCGGATTCGGCCGAGCAGAAGGCGAGCCGCAAGGCCCGAGCGCCTTCGACTTGCTTTCGCGCCACGTGCGGGCGGCGCAGCGCGCGGGGGAACTCAAGGCGGGCGACGCTTCGCTCTTGACGGCCTTGATCGTCGGCTCGGTCCTCGGCGCGGCGGATCTTGCGCAATATACTGGAGCAAAACCCGGACGGTGCGCGATCGAGGCGGATATTCCTGCTCTGCTCCTGCTCGATCTGCTCGCCACGAAAGGATGCAATTGAGACGAGCGCTCCTTACGCCGGCCGTCCTGAGAAGGCGGCGATTGGTCAAACGCCGAACCGTTCCCGCCAGCTCGGCAGCGCGCCGGGAAACGGAAGCGACGTCGCCTCGTAAACGGCGCGCGCTATCGAACGGGCGACGCATTCGGCGGCGAGCATGCCGATTTCGGCGAGATCCCGAACTTCGGGCGCCTGCCCCGACCGGCCGGTCGCCGCGGCGAAAACGACGTCGCCGTCGACCGGAGAATGAGCCGGCCGGAAGGCGAGCGCGAAGCCCGCCTGGGCCATCACCGCAAGCCGCTTGACCTGGGCCTTCGGGAGTCTGGCATCGGTTGCGACCACGGCGAGGGTGGTGTTGGCGGGGTGGTCGCTCCTCAGCCGCAGGTGTCGAGAGTCCTCCGGGTTTTCCTCGCCGAAGCCGTGACCGCCGAACTCGCCGTCGCGTTCGAAAGGCGCCGCGAGGAAATGCCGGGTGGCGCCGCGCGTGACCCGGCCGCCCGGATTGGCGGCGACCAGCGCGCCGACGCGGAATCCCCGCGCCGTCACGGCGCTGGCGGATCCGAGGCCGCCCTTGAGGCCGTAGGAATTCGCCCCGTAGCCGGCGCCTGCGGTTCCGAGGGCGAAAGTGGCGCCGGCCGCCTCGGCCGCGCGAAAGCCCATGTCCCAGTAGGGCGGCTTCCGGCCCCAGGCCTTGTCGCCGCCGTTGGCGAGATCGAACAGGCTCGCGCCGGGCACGATCGGCACGCGCATCCCGCGAAACAGGAAGCCGCGTCCGATCCCGACGAGATAAGCCATTACGCCGCCGGCCGCGTCGAGGCCGAAGGCCGAGCCGCCCGACAGGACGAAGGCGTCCACCTGCTCGACTATCATCTCTGGCTCGAGCAACGCGGTGTCCCGCACCGCGGGCGCGCCGCCGTGGATCGCGATCGAGGCGACGGCCGGCTCGTCGAAGATGACGGCGGTGACGCCAGAGGCGATCCGCTCGTCGTGATCGGACCCGACGCGCACGCCGGCTACGTCGGTGATCAGATTCGCCGTCATTTCGAAATCCTTCGTCGGTCGCGCCGCGCCGTCCGCTCGCATAGCCGGACGGTCGGTCAAGCGCCAACTATCGGAATCCGTTCAGCCAAGGTCAAACCGTTGCGGGGCAGTCTGCGTCGCGCAAGCTCCCACAAGCAAGAAGGCGGAGGCGAACCGCCGAAACCAGCGGGTTTATAAACGTGGAAGAATTGGCGCGGTTGCGCGACGAAGTGAACGAACCGCTCGGGCTTCTGCCGGGCCCCGATCCGCGGGCGGGCGCTACAATGGGCTGGACGATCCTGTCCATCGCCGCGCCGGTTCTCGTGGCCGTCGCCATGGCCGCTTTTACCTTCGGGCGACACGACGCCCAGCCGCGCGGCCAATCGTTTACGGCGAGGATCGAGGCGGCGCCGGCCGCGCCCGTGCGCGCGGAGCCGCCGCCCTCTCCGGCGTCCGCAAGCGCCGACAATGCGGCCCTGCCATCGGTCGCCACCACCGATCAGGTCGAGGCCGCGAGCGGCGTGAAAGTCACCCGGCAGGGCGGCGCGACTGCGCCCGCTCCGCTCATCATCGACGTTCAGCAGGCGCTCGCCGCCGCGAAAGCGAAGGCTGCGAAGGTCGTTCCGCGCTAGGGGCGCGTCGATGTCGCGCCGGTCCCCGTTTCCGCGCTAAAGTCCGCGCCGCCGGGCGCCCGGCGTTGCTCGAACCCGAAGCGGACCTGATGAACAACGATCTGCTCTACCGCCCCTGCGTCGGCGTCGCGCTGGTCAACCGTCAGGGCGAAGCCTTCATCGGCCACCGCAAGCGCAAGCGGAACGGCGAAGCGCTGAACGAACGGTCGTGGCAGATGCCGCAGGGCGGCATCGACGAGGGCGAAGAGCCGCTCGAGGCCGCCAAGCGCGAGCTGTGGGAGGAGACCAACGTCCGCTCGATCGAACTGATCGCTGAGCTTCCGCAATGGCTGAACTACGATCTGCCCGAGGGAGCGCGCGCCCGCTGGACCGGTCGCTATCGCGGTCAATCACAGAAATGGTTCCTGTTCCGCTTCATGGGCCAGGACACGGAAATCGACGTGCTGTTTCCGGCCGACGGCAAGCACGGGGCGGAATTCGACGCATGGCGTTGGGAGCGCTTCGAACGACTGCCCGACCTTGTCGTGCCGTTCAAACGGCAGGTCTACGAGACGGTTGCGGCGGCCTTCGCGCCGCTGGCGCGGGCCGCCGCGGAATGAACGGCCGCGACCTACTTGCCAGCTTTAACCGATGCGATCGCGTCGGCCATCGCTTCGGACATCTTCTTGCGCAGGCGGTGATCGGAGAGGTCGACATTGGCGCGCGCGAGGTCCTGCTTGAGCGCGGCGGCCACGTCGTCGTCGCCGGCGCCGACCTGGGCGCCGACGAATTCCTCGGCGTATTTTTCGGCTGCCTCTCCCGAGAGCCCCTTCAGCTCGGCGGCCCAGAGCGCGACCGCTTTGTTGCGCCGCGCGACCGCGCGAAAGCGCAGCGCCTCGTCGTTGGCGAACCGCTTTTCGAACGTGTCCTCGCGCTGGTGGAATGCGTCGGACATTTCCGCCTCCGTTGCCCACAGCGGGCGCCGCGATCGTGCCGCTCGACCACGCCGCTTTCGGGGCCGCGCCGCGCGCGCTACTGTTGAGGTCTTATGACCCTTTCCGCCCCGCCGCGCAACGCGCGGATTGCCGCGGTCGCGCTGCTCGCCCTGTTCTCAGTCATTTGCGCGGGCATCCTGGAGCCCCGCTTTCGCGGGGGTGACACCCTGTCTGTCATCCCCGCGAAAGCGGGGATCCAGTCCGTGTTCCGCCGCGGCGAGGCGGGGGATCCGTCGACCTTCGATCCGCAAAAGACCTCGACCGTCATCGAAGCGGACGTGCTTTACGACCTGTTCGAGGGGCTTTTGACCTATGATGCTTCCGGCGCGCTCACGCCCGGCGCGGCGGAAAGCTGGAGCGTCAGCCCCGACGGCCTGACCTACGTGTTCAGGCTCAGAGACGCCCGGTGGTCGAACGGCGATCCGGTTCGGGCCGCGGACTTCGTGTTCACGTTCCGCCGGCTCCTCGACCCCACGACCGGCGCCGAATACGCGAACCTCTATTATCCGATCCGGAACGCCGAAGCGGTCGCCAGGGGCGAGGCGGCGCCGAGTGCGCTCGGCGTTCGCGCGATCGACGACAGGACGCTCGAGATCGCGCTCGAGCGGCCGACGCCCTATTTTCTCGCGGTCGTCGCCCATCAGACGTCCGCGCCGGTCAACCCGCGCAACGTCGAAAAGTTCGGGCGGGCCTTCGCGCGGCCCGGCAATCTCGTGAGCAACGGCGCCTTCCGGCTCGCCGCCTTCACGCCGAACGACGAAACCGTCCTCGTCAAGAACCCCTATTTCCACGCCGCGCGCGACGTTAAGATCGACAAGGAGATCATCGCCTCGATCGACGACCGCGCCGCCGCCTTCCTACGCTTCCGGGCCGGCGAGATCGACAGCTACGACGACGCCCCGGCCGACGAGCTCGCCTTCGTGCGCGACACGCTCAAGGACAAATTCCACGTCGCGCCGACCCTCGGCGTCCTCTATCTGGCGTTCAACACGAGGAAGCCCCCGTTCGACGACCCGCGCGTGCGCAACGCGCTGTCGATGGTCGTCGACCGGGAGTTTCTCGCAGAGCGCATCTGGGGCGGGGCGATGGCGCCGGCTTACGCCTACGTGCCGCCGGGGATCGATAATTACGTGGCCGGCATCGCGGCGGAGTTTCGCGATCTCTCGCCGATCGAGCGTGAGGAGCGCGCGCGAGCCCTTCTGAAGGAGGCAGGTTATGGCGAAGGCCGGCCGCTCTCGATCGAGATCCGCTACAACACCAGCGAGAACAACAAGGCGACCGCGATCGCGATCGCCGACATGTGGAAGCCGTTCGGCGTCGTGGCTACTTTTGTCAACACGGACGTCAAGACACATTTCGGCCTGTTGCAGAACGGCGGCGATTTCGACGTCGCGCGCGCAGGATGGATCGGCGACTATTCCGACCCGCAGAATTTCCTGTTCCTGTTCGAAAGCGGCAATGCGAGGCTCAATTACACGCGCTGGTCGAACGGAGCCTTCGACGCGCTGATGAAGAAGGCCGCGGCCGAAACGGATTTGCGCGCACGCGCCAAAACGCTCGCCGAGGCCGAGCGGCTGCTGCTCGCAGGGGAGCCGGTGATCCCGCTCCTCTTCTACGAGTTGAAAAACATGGTGTCGCGGCGGGTGTTGGGTTGGCGGGACAACCTGCTCGACCGTCATGTGGCGCGGTGGCTGTCGATTGAGCCCGGCGAGGCGGACCGCGACTCCCGCGAAACGAGGCGATGACCAGACCGGGTTCGGGCGGCGGCCGACCCCGGATTTTTCGCGGTCAGAGGCTCCCGCAGCCAGACCAGTCCGTTCCGCGAATTCCACCATTTCAGGGCGTTGCAGCAGCATTTCCGGCCGACTTCCGGTGACCAAGCGGTCTGCTGTCGTCCGCGCGGCCGCGATGGAATTTGCGGAACCGCTCCACGGTGGGGGTGGAGCGGCTCTTTCGCCTGCAAAAGGCGCGCGAGTAATTTGCATTTCCTTTCATTCACTTTTCCGGAATCAATGTTTTCAGGCACTTATTGGCGATTTTCGTGACCCCTCCCCTCCCCCTCTTCGCTCGCGAGCCGTGCGTCGCCCGAATGTCTGGACGACGGGCTCTTTGGCCTAAAGAACAAATGTAGCACAGATTTGGGCAGCCGCAAAGAATTGTTCCGAGGCCGGCGCCCACTTTCACGGTTTGGACATTTGCCCCGGCAAACCCTATTGCCGCAATGGGAGCGATCAGCGCACGGGGGCCGCGGCTTTGCTCGATGGCAGGGCGACGCCAACGAAAGGATGTTCCTGACGGAGGTTCGCACCGCCGCCGTGACCCAAAAGGCCCGAGTCGACCCCTTGCTGTCATCCAGTGGCGCGATGGGACTACCGCTTGGCGCCAGGGGACTTGTATGGGGCGATTGCTGTCAAGGGTTTTGTGAGGGGCATCTCCTTGTTCGATCGGCCTGCGACATCTCCTCGTCCCGACTTGATTTTGCTGGGGCGCTGCGCGGAGCGGCTGTCAAGGGTGGCCGAAGGCCATCGCGCAGCGACTTGCCCTTGACGGCTGCGAGCACAGCGCACGAACTCGCTCACTCGGGACGACACGGGCGCCGTGTCCCCGCTCGTTCAGATCAACAAGGGCGACGATACCGAGGGGAGCTCGCCATCGGGCGCGCATCGCGCGCCACGAACTTGTATTCGGCCGACCCAAGGGTCGATACCACGATGCAGTCATGCGCATCGGCGGCGAAGCTCCGAGGCGGCGGGCCCATTCTAAACCGCGGCGCGAAGGCCATAGTCCAACATCGGGTTGCCGCTGCCTCGGTCCGTCATCTGCAGCCGAGCGTCAATGCGACGCCAGGCTGCAGCAACTCAATGGCGCCTACGCCGCCGGGCGAAGCCGCAGACCCGCCGGCGTCTCGCCCGTGGTCGCGAGCCGCCACAACACGATGAGCAGCTTGCGAGCGAGCGCAACGATCATCGTCTTGCGTGTGCCGCCGCGGTGATCTGACGCTCGCTTCCAAAACCACTCAGTCAGGGGGCTGCCCTTTTGATGCAGCAGGTGACCCCAGGCGAGTTCGATCATCCCGCGGCGCACGCGGCTGTTGCCCGCCTTGGCGAGTCCTCGCTCGCGTCGTCTTTGCCCGCTCTCGTCTGGAGCTCCGGTCAGACCGGCATAGCGGGCGAGGGCCCTCCGATCCCGGATTTCGCGTGAGAAGACCTCCTGCACGAGCATGTCCGCCGTCTCGACGCCAACGCCGACCACGCGTCCCAGCACTCGGACCATGGCGTCGCGTTGCTCGCTTGGCTCTTTCGAAAGCCGCTTGGCGCGGGTTTTTTCGATCTCCTTGATCTGGCGCTTGACGACCTGCAGGCGGTCCATGTCGCGTCGCATCTCGGCCAGCGTGTTCTTTGGTATGGCGGCGCCCTCCGGCGTGCGTAAAGCCTCCAACTGACCTTCCGCTCGAGCCAGATTGGCCCGGAAGCCGCGAATGCCCAGACGGGCGAGATTGGCCTTCAGGCGGTTGAGAATGCGCGTGCGCTCCCCGACCAGAGTCTGCCGCTCGCGGCTTGGCCGTCTCGCATCCTCGTCCTTGAGCGTGGGGATCGCCGCCATGCTGCAATGTTTCGGTTCGCCGCGCAGCCAGCCGACAAAGGCGCGCTTGAGGAGCTCGGTGTCGAGCCGATCTGTCTTCGCACGCCGGTGCTCGCGCGGCACCGGGACGCTCGATGGGTGGATCACATATGCTTCGACAGCCTGAGCGCGCAGCCAGCGCGCCAACCAGAATCCGTCGCGGCCGGCCTCGTAGGCGACGGCGATCCGGTTGATCGCATGGCCGGCTTTCGCGGCTTCTTCGCGCCAACGGTGCAGAAGCTGCAGGAGGGCGTCGCGGTCCGGGCCGAGCTTCTTCAAGGGACAACGATCCAGTCCTGGCACGATGCCCGCGACGAGCCAACTCGCCTGGCCCATCTCGACGACGGCGATCAATGTCGCGTCTTGCTCAAGCGCGACGAGGGATTTGCTCAAGTCGTTCTGCTTTGACATAGGGGCGCTCCATCGTTTGGTTGCCGCGACGGTGCCCGCCGCGCGCCCCATAGAATTAAACCGCTCGCGCGGTAGGGGCGCCGGTCAAAGCCGGAGGACGGCGAGAGCTGAAGGACAACGCGAGGGCTCGGGCCTGTTTCAGGATCGTGGGGTTCAACCCCATGCGAGACAGGAGGTTTCGCGATGCCCGACAAGCCCGTCAGCCCTTTGCGCCAGCGCATGATCGACGACATGACGGCGCGCCGGTTCACCGAGGACACCCAGAGGGACTACGTTCGCGCCGTGAAGAACTTCACGGTTTTCCTCGGCCGGTCGCCGGATAAGGCGTCGGCCGAGGACCTTCGCCGATATCAATTGCATCTGGCCAAGCAATGCGCCGCGCTCAGCCCCTTCATGACCAGCACAGAATGTCAATGAAATCACGGGAACAAGGCCGTTTCAGGCGTCCCCGACTGATGCCCGAGCCTTTTCTTAGTGTTCGCCCGCTCTACCGGGACGACCGCATTTGTGAAGGGTTTCGGACGCCGGCCTTGCGGAAGCTCACGGCGCCGCCTGATCGATCACAGCTGCGCTATCGCCGCCGCGCTCGCGCCGTTGCGTCGCTGCAAATCGGTGGTGTACGCCAAGAGGTCGTTCGCCGGACCGAAGGCCGTCCTCGCCTATCTGTCGCGCTACACCCATCGCGTCGCCGTCTCGAATTCGCGTCTCATTGCGCTCGACGACAGGGGCGTCACCTTCCGTTGGAAGGACTATCGCGCCCGCGGCAGAACGCCCGGCAAAGCCTGGATCAAGCCGATGACGCTCGACGCCGCAGAGTTCATCCGCCGCTTCCTCCTCCACGTGCTGGTCGCCGGGCCGATATGCTAGCCCGGCTCCGACGATGAGGTCGGCGCCTCGCGAGCCCTCCATGGCGACAGGGGCGAAGGCGTGGATGGTCTTGCATCCAGCCTTTTCCTACCAGCGCAAGAGAGCGATCGGATTGCCGTTGCTCAAGAAGAATTGCTTGCTCTCGGGCTCGTGCATCTCCTTGACGAGATCGAACGGCAGTGGATGAAAATCGACGCCCCGTCCAGCAGTCAGCGTGGCGAAGTTCCATAGGGTA
Source organism: uncultured Alphaproteobacteria bacterium (assembly GCA_963768555.1). Taxonomy (GTDB): domain Bacteria; phylum Pseudomonadota; class Alphaproteobacteria; order Rhizobiales; family Beijerinckiaceae; genus Roseiarcus. The sequence goes on along the minus strand of CAVYIZ010000088.1, from coordinate 89,021 downwards.
TCAGAGGCTTTCGCCTCCCCTCCCTCCGAACCGTACGTGCGGTTCTGTCGGGTAGCTCCAGCCATTGCTGGCTTTCGCCCCCAGTCGGGTGGGATCAAGGCGCGGACCGGGCTTCGAATGATGCCGACGTTTCCTTGATCCCCCCTATCATTCCGTACTTGCGCGCGATCACGACCGCGCCTGGTAAGCGTGAGAGGTCGGTCGTGAGGCTCTCCGTCACCCCGTCGACGAAATGCTCCTGCTCCGGGTCGCCTCCGATATTGGCGAACGGCAAAACGACGATCGAGAGGCGTGGCGGGGAGGATTTTTCAGATGCAGAGGCCGGCGCGACTTTCGGCGGAGCCGGCAGGCCGACGCGAAGCACCCGTGCGCTTTACGATTCGCCCGTTGTGTACGGCGATGGTGGGATCGATCAGATCGCTGCGAAGTGTCCGCAGACAGGTCAGAACCGGTCCTCATCGCCGCCGACAAGCCGGCTGTAGCCGACGGCATCCGAGACCAAGATCGCAGCGATCTTGCGGACCATGGCGCTTCCTCACGCGTCATGAAGAGTAGCACAAAAAACCCGCCGGTGCGGGCCGCATTTTTTGGGAGCAACAAGCGGAGGGACGGCACCCCTGGGCCGACCGGAGATAGACTGCTTCGGGCGCTCTTGCGCTTCTTGGCGCTCCCTGGACGACAGGACTACGGACCGAAGCTGCCATAGGCGGGACGAGGGAATTGCGTCGACACGGGCCGTCCCAATTAACCTCTTGAAACGGCTGCAACACGGGCGAAAGCGGACCCGTCGCTCAATTTGCTCACGGCAGCGATCTTACTGTCGCGGGAATTCTCCGGCAGTGATCTCGCGTATTCGCGGTTCTAACTCGTGATAAAACCCTCTTATCACGACCCAATAATGAGCTTTCGCTGAAGGGATGGTATGAAAGCCTGTTGGAACCGTCGCGGGGTACGTATTCTCATGCAGGTACTGCACGGACCTTGCCCGGCGTCGATCGAAAGCTACATCCAGGCGGGCATCGCCGGTTCGACCAGACGCGCCTACCGGTCCAAACTTAATCATTTCCATTCCTCGGGCAGGGGCATACCTGCCACCGACAGCGCAGCCCACCTCGCCGAGCACGCGGAAGTCTACTCCGTGCCGACCCTGCAGAGGCGTCTCGCCGGAATCCCGGTCGCACACGAGGCTTTTATTCTTTCTGACGAATTGGCCTAATGTGCACCCAGCGATGGCCCGCTCCATCCGTGGTCACCCAGGAATAGGCCGGTGCGTGTCTGGCCAGAGCATTCTTGCGTGCGACTTCAGGTTTCGTCTCCTTCGTCGCTCTATAATTTTCCATCCGCCGACTCCCCCCATGAAATCTACTTGTACTCCGCGATTGGTCCTCTGCAGCGGCAAGTTCTTCTCTGACCGCCGGGACATTATTGCCTTGCTCGGTTTTGCTCGGAGGAGGCCCTGGGCTTGGTGAGCGATGCAATTTCTGGCATGCACTCACAAACGCAGATGAGGTTACAGGCGATAAGCCAACGCTGAGCACGAAAACGCCATCTCCTTCTGGAAGTTTTCCTAAACTGCCACTGTTTAAATCGCCCGACTCCTTGTTACTGCTGCCGACGACCTTCTCCATCCATTCCGGAGTTTTTTGTCCCTGCCAATTCAAGGCCTCATCGAAAGGATTGAGCGCTTGGTCGTCCATCGCCATAAGAGTTGTCGCATGAAACAGCTCCGGTTTTCGGGCCCTAAGATAAACGACTGGACCGACGGTGATAAGGAGTAAATTATCCCAGTGCGCGATTTTCGCTCCAAGCGCATTCACTTGCGCATACTGATGTAACGAAAAAATCGTCGCCGCTTTCCGCAAATAAGCAAGTTCCTCAGAGGACATATCCACGGCGACAAACGCCGGGGGATGCTGGCTCTGCAAACGTTTTTGCAGAAAATTGAGATTACTCTCCGCAACACTGAAATTGTCTTGATTGACGGATAAAAACTGATTCACGCGAGCAGCAAGGTCCTCAGCCGATAACGACCTCTCGATAAATAAATCTGCGGCGCCTTCGCGCACTTCGTCTTTCAAGTCCCTCGCTTGAATTACGGTTATGGTGGCGTCCCCAGGTATTTTTATCTGAAAATTCCGTCCATCAATGCTGCTATCAGTGGATTCGCTGAGCTCGCAAACTTGTGCAAACACAGGGTGAGCGAATAACCCCAATGTTAACAGGATAATTATACGAGTCGTCATTGGCAGACCTTCGTTAGCTTTGGTATCTATACCGGCACGAGGTGGATTGCAACGGGGAGTTTGGGCACTATGCGACCACTTGAAGCGTCGCTTGATCTGAGCCTGACAATACTAAAGAGAATTTATTTCTTATTCGAAATTACCACGATTTAGAAACGCAAGCCAATTGAATATTATTCGAGGCCTTTCAAATTGAGCTCCTCAAGGCGGATGCCTTACAATGGGGTCTACGGGATGATGTGCCCGTGAGCCTGATGCACGCTATTCAAGCCCGCGGCTCCCATCGCGATCGCCTTTCGACAAACTGGGCCCCGGCGCAGCGGCAGGCCAAGTTGCTCCCGCGGGAAGACCTCTTTGTCGTTCTTGGGGTGATGGGCGACCGGTTCAAGGACCTCAGGGATCGGGCGCTGCTGCTCATTGGCTTTCCAGGCGGCCTCCGGCGCTACGAACTTCTTGCAGTTGATTACAAGGACGTCGAGCGCGTACGCGAGGAAATCATTCTGACCATTCCGCGGTCCAAAGCCGACCAAGACGGCGTCGGCCGCAAGATCGGCGTCCCGTTCGGAAGAACCGTTCACTGCCCAGTCCAGGGCGCTCGAAACCTGGCTCAACGCGGCTCATATAGAACAAGACCCTGTCTTTCGTCCCGTCGATCGACACGGACGGGTTTCAGCCGATCGCCTCTCCGGCGAGGCAGTCTCTTTGATCGTCCAGAAACGCCTGGCTGCGGCAGGACTCGATCCTCAGAGCTATTCCGGTCAGAACCTGCGGGCAGGATTCGCGACCAGTGCAGCCCGCGCCGGCGTTTCCCAGCCCTTCGTTCACAGGTTGCCGATCAGGTTCATGGTGGCGCCGGCGCCGTTTGCGCCGATATGGCGCACCGTCGCCGCCAGGTTGCGCAGCAAAGGCTCTGCGTCACGCAACGTCGCCTTCAGCGCCGCCACAGACGAAGTCGAGCCGCCCCTCCGACGCTTCTGACTTGCTGCCGAATACAGGCGCATCGAGATATCGGCTTCCCCGCGCCGCCACCGCTTGCGCAAGCCGCACCGAGACGGCCGGATCCGTCGTAGTCGAAGTCAATCACGAGCACGTCGGGGCCGAGGTGGTCGAGCAGCGCTTCGTCGAACACTGCTCGCTGAGCTTCCGGCCCGGTAACGCAAACCATGATAACGGGTTTGCCGCGAATCGCGCCGGCAACGGATTCGGCCTCTGCGATGCGGTCCAGCTCTGCCGGCAATGGGCGTCGAGTCCGGTTCCAGGCGGTTACCTCATGGCCTGCGCGGGACAGGTTCCGCGCCATGCCCTGACCCATCGTGCCAAGACCGATGAAGGCGACTTCGCTCATTTTGCCTCCTTATCTACGTGAATGCTTCGACATCGTCCCTTGTCCCGCCGCGAGCAGGGCGTCTGGATCTGCCCCTGCTAGCGTTGAACAGCGACCGCCGCCTCGGAGGGTCGTTCGCCCGCCAGCGCCGCAAGCACGATCACCGCAAAGCCGCAGCCCGGATCGACCTTCCCTTCTGTGCGTTCGCCGAGCCAGCCCGCGCGTCCAATCCGGTTGCGCAGCGGAGTGACGCGGTCACGCCCGCCGCGCGCGGCGGCGACCATCGCCTTGGCCGCGGCGGGCAGAGACTTTCCTTCCGAAAGCGCCGCCGCAAAAGCTTCGGAGGCCGGCAGCAACGCGTCGAGAAGAGTCTTGTCGCCCAAATTCGCTTTGCCTCGCGTCCGGACACCTTCCGTCGCCGCGTTGAGGAGCTGCGGCAAGTCAGCGGTTGTAAGCGACTCCTTGCCCATGACCCTTTTGCCCGCCTGCATCAGCGCTGTCGCCATCAGCGTGCCCATGGTGGAGGGAGCGGCACGGTTCAGCGACATGCCGGTCTCCGCAAGGTATTTGCCGAGATCCGCGCCGCCGCCGTCCGCCGAAAATTCGAGCGCCTCAGCAAGCTTGATCGCAGTGACGCCGAGATCGCCGTCGCCGACGGCCTGGTCAAGCTCCGTCAGCATGGCCTGCTCGGCTTTGAGCGCGGCGGCCACCCGGCGGGCCGCCGCTGCGACGTCGGCGGCCTTGAACTCCGTCTCCATGACAGTCTCACACCTGACAGAAGAACGGCGAGCGGGCCGGGGCGTCGAGGAGGCGCGCGAGCTCGTCGTCGAGCCGGAAGATCGTCAACGAGGCGCCGGCCATTTCCATGGACGTCGCGTACTCGCCGACGTAGGCGCGGTGGACGCCGATACGACGTCCGGCAAGCAAATCGTGGACCCTCCTGTAGAGGATGTAGAGCTCCTCAGCCGGCGTGGCGCCGAGCCCGTTGACCATCACCGCCACACGGTCGCCTCCGGCCGCGCCGAGATCGGCGAGGATGACTTCGGCCATCCGCCCGGCCACTTCGTCTGCGGTCGCGAGCGCTTCGCGTTTCACGCCCGGTTCGCCGTGGATGCCCATCCCGATCTCCATTTCGCCTTCGCCGATGGTGAAGGTCGGCTTCCCGACGCGCGGCACCGTGCAGGGCGAGAGCGCCACGCCCATAGTGCGCAAATTGGCTAGCGCTTGCTCGGCCGCGCCGGCGACCTCCTCGAGGCTGCCGCCGAGATCGGCCTCCGCGCCGGCAACCTTGAAGGCGAAAACCATTCCTGCCACCCCGCGCCTTCGGCCCGCCTCCGCCGGCGGCGCGGAGGCGACGTCGTCGCGGACCAGGACTGTGCGCACCTCGATATCCTCCATCGCAGCCATCTCGGAGGCCACGTCGAAGTTCATGACGTCGCCGCCGTAGTTCCCGTAGATATAGACGACGCCCCTGCCCCCATGAATTCGCCGGGTCACGTTGAGCATGGTTTCGCTGCTCGGCGAACTGAACACGTCCCCGACGGCGCAGCCGTCGAGAAGGCCGCGACCGACGTAGCCGAGGAACACCGGCAAGTGCCCGGAGCCGCCACCCGTTGCGAGCGCCACCTTGCCCTGCACCGGCGCATCGGCGCGCACGACCGCCACGGGCTCGCCGGCAAACGCCAGCTGGTCCGAATGCGCCTTGACCAGCCCGTCAAGCATCTCAGCAACGAAGTTTTCGGGTCGGTTGATCAGCTTCTTCATGGGTTCCTCCTCTAGACCCGTCTTCGGGGACGCGCTGCGGCCAGACGCCTTAAGCCCCCCGTGTTGACGACCATTACGAGCAACAACCACGCGCCCCACGTCATGTCCACGGCGAAGTTGCTGATTTGCAAGAGGTTCAGTCCGCTCGACAGGAACTGCAGGGACAAGACCGCGAGCACAAGGCCGCTGACCTTGCCGAAACCGCCATAAGGATCGATCCCCCCGAGCACGGCGATCAGAATCGACAGCAGCAGGTAGGATGTACCGTAATCCGCCTTTGCGGAGTTCGCGCGCACGGCAATGACCAGCCCGGCGAGCGCCGACAGCAACCCGCTGATCATGTACGCCCCGAGCGTCACTCGGAAATTATCGATGCCGGCGAAGCGTGCGGCCAGCGGGCTCGTGCCAAGCAGATACACACGCAGCCCAAAGCCTGTCCAGTTGAGGCCGAACGCGACCGCGGCCGCGAGCGCGGCAAACAGGAGCACCGGCGCCGGAACGCCAATGAGCGTGCCATTGCCGAGCACACTGATGGCGTCGGGAAAGCCGAGCACAGCAGCGCCGCCGCTTAAGACCACCGCGACCCCGGTGAAGATAAGGCCGGTCCCGAGTGTCGCGAGGATCGGCGGGACGCCGATTGCGGCAATCGCAAATCCATTGAGCAGTCCGCCGAACGCGCCAGCCCCGAGCAACGCCGCCAAGCCAAGCGCAATTGCCGGCGCCACATGCGTGGCGTGCGGATCCGGCGCCAAGCTGCGCATGACCAGCACCGCAAGCATGGCGGACAGGTTGGCCAGGCCGATTACCGAGAGATCGATGCCGCCGGTGAGCATCGACACCATCACCGCGAGTCCGAGAATGGCGAATTCCGGGAACTGGAACGCCATCGAAGAAAAATTCGCCCGCGTGAAAAACAGATTCGGCTCTGCCGCGCTCATGCCCACAAACACCAGAACGGTTATCAGCGCGAGCCGTCCGAGATTGGTGTCGAGCAGGCGGCGTGGCAATCTTGCGGCAGAGGTGCGGAAGGTTGCTGCGCGCTCGGTCACAAATCGCCCCTTTAGTCCGCTTGCAGCGAAGCAATACGGGCGCGCAGGGCAGGCGCCCCTGTGCCGAGCAAGATCAGGCTCCCCGTGACAACATTCTGCCAAGTGGTCGGGATTCCGAGCACGATGAGGCTGTTGTTTATTACGACGATCAGGGCGACGCCGAGGAGGGTGCCCGTGATCGTGCCATGTCCGCCGCTCAGTCGCGCGCCTCCAAGAACGACCGCAGCGATCACCGACAATTCGAGGCCGACCAGGTCGAAGGGGTTCGCCACCCGCGCCAGCGACGCATGGACGATGCCAGCGACGCCGGAGAGCACCCCGACATAGGCGTAGACGAAATACTGCACCCGCGCGACATTGACGCCGACGCGAAGCGCCGACTCTGGCGCGCCGCCGAGCGCATAGATGCTCCGCCCGAGCATCGTGCGATTGAGGATGAGAGACGTCAGCGCCGCTACCGCCACCACCAGCAGAAAGGCGATCGGCAGCGAGACGATCGTCCCATCGGGTTCGGTCAGCCGGATCAGCATCGTGCGGGAGAAGGCGCGCATGCCCATCGGGACCGCCGTGATCAGCTGGGTTCCGACGAAGGTGAGCAGGAAGCCGCGGAAGACGTTGAGCGTCCCTAGCGTGACGATCAGCGTCGGCAGCTTCAAGGTGGCGATGAAGAAGCCGTTGATCAGCCCGAGCGCAAGTCCGATCGCCCCGGCAACTGCAAAGGCGACGAGGGGTGCGATCCAAAGTGATGCAATCATGCTGCGGATTTTTGTGATAGGGAGGGGCGGTTTTGATTTGCGGGCGAGCTGTTTTGGCCGCGCTTGCTCCAATAGGCGTCCCAGTCGCCGTTGATACGGGTGACGCGCAGGGCGAGCATGGCGTCGGCGCGCTCGACGCGCCACCAAGCTCCTGGCAGCTTCAGGCGCTTCTGTGCGATATAGCGATGCGCGCTTTCGATCTCTCCGGAGCCGATCGGCAGATCCCTGGCCAAGGCGTCACGATAGTCGAGTTGGTTTTTCCGACCGCTCAAATAGCGATGGCAAGTTCGGACGGGAGCTTGATCGTCGGCCAACTGCGGGGGCTCCAAGTGACGAGCGAGCGCCTGCAGCGTCTTCTCCAAATGCCCTGTCTTGAGAGCCTCCTTTTGCGCCTCCATCCAGGCCTCTTTCGCGGCGGCGTCTGGCGCAATCGCCTTGACGGCGGCGCTCAAATATTCGCAAACATGATAAAAATCAATCAAATAGCCGCCTTGTGGGCCGAATTGCGCTTCCACCTGACCCACGATCCAGGCCGCTCCGTCCCCGACCGCGTGAACGCGGGAATCGGCGCCGAAGCCGACTCGAACCGCGCATCCGAGAAGTTGCCGTCCGGCGGTTTCGACACCGCCCTCGATCGCGCCGGCATAGATTGGCGTCCGGCTCCCCTTGGCGTGCGCGAGAGAAATCTTGGCTTCTCTCCACGACAGCGTCTTGCCTTTGCGCTTGTCCTTCTGGCGGGCGTCCGGCTCCACGATGGGGATCATGCCGCCATCGGTTTCAGCAACAATGTCCTTGTGACGCCCTGGCGCTTCGGGAAAATCTAGCGAGATCTTGCCGGCTTCGAACATGTTTCCGGCATGGCCGAGTGTAACCCTCTGGATCGTGCTCTCTCCGATCTCGAAGCCGTAGTGCTCGCGCAACTTGGCGCGCGCCAGAGCGAAAGGCTGATCCGCGGCGAAGTCGACGATCGCGCGCTGTAGTGGGCCTGAACAACCCCGAGAAACGACTTTCGCGCTGCGCATGAACGGGCGAACGCGCTTCTTCTCGAACCGGTATTGCGGCTCTAAGACCGCGACCTCGCCGAATTTCGTATGCCAGCGGAGTTTTTTTTACCTTGGCGATGCATCTGAGCTTGTCGACGAATTTCTCGTTCCGTCGCTTCGACCTGGTTCTCGGCCCATCCCTGCATCGCCTCCCGCCCCAACAGCCGCATCTCCTCCACGATCCGCTCCTCGACCGCATCGGCCTCCTTGAAGTTTCCCTCGCTGTTCTCTATCGCCTCAATTATCGACGCGAATCGATCGCGAAGACCAGGGTGCGCCTTGAGACTGGCCAAAATCGCCTCGTCGCTGAGTGTAGCGGCCGTCATCTGTTAAATTCCCATCCGTTTCCAAATCCGAACCTTACTCCGCATCACTTTGAATCGCACCCGGCGACGAGGATCGAGTTCGCCCATGCCGAACGCGACCATCGCCTTCGTGCCGACATACATGGCGAAGGCGGCGATCGCGGTGAACGACACGTCGATGCCGCCGGAGGCGAGAACCAGGAGGACGCCCACCGCGAACAGCGCGGTAACGATGCTGTTTCGCAACAGATCGAACAGGGTGGAGAGGGAGAGGAAGCTCGGCGACGCCCAGGCGACGCATAGGCAGACCGCAGCCAGGACCACGCTGACCAAGGTCTCGTTATGGGTGAGGAGGCGGCGCATCATTGTCGAAGGCTCAATTCGCATTAGCTATGCAGTCTCTCATGTGATAGAACATAAAGTGAACGCAGGAGGCACGCATGGACCATCAAGAATATCTGGCTTGGCTGTCTGAGATTGATGATCTCTCCCCGGAGCAGCGGATTGCAACGGTTCGGCTCTTGGCTGGTCAGCCGTCGCTGGAAGCCGTGATCGGCCTGCTGGAGGAGCGGATCGGGGCAGCGCGAAGCTGTCCGCACTGTGCGACGGGTGGAGCTGTGATCCGAGGTCGCTCCAACGGGCTGAACCGGTATTTTTGCAAGATCTGCGGCAAAACCTTCAACGCCCTGACTGGGACGCCGTTAGCCCGGCTGCGACGCAAGGATTGTTGGACGGAATTCGCCGCGTCGTTAAGCGATGGCGACACGGTGAAGACCTCGGCCGAGCGCTGTGGGGTGGCCGGCAGCACTGCTTTTCGCTGGCGTCACCGCTTCCTGCGCGCGGTGACGGCTGGCGCGATCAAACTGCGCGGCATCGTCGAGGCCGACGAGACGTTTGTCTTGAGCAGTCGTAAAGGCGAACGGAGATCTCGATCGCAAGGCCCGCAAGCGCGGCGGAAAGGCGTCCAAACGGGGATTGTCGGATGAGCAGGTTCCGGTCCTGGTGGCCGCCGACCGCTCCGGCGTCACCGTCAGCGCCGTGTTGCCGGTGGTGTCTGCCGCTCATTTGCAAGCGGTTTTGCAGCCAGTCCTTGATCAGGACGCTCTGCTGGTCACCGACGGCTGCACCAGTTATCCGCCCTGCGCCGCCGCGCTGGGCGTCAGCCATGAGGCGCTCAACCAAACTGCCGGCGAGCGCGTCCGGGGCGAATTGCACATCCAGACCGTCAACAGCCGCCATGAGCGGCTCAAGACCTTCCTGCGTCGCCATCGCGGCGTAGCCACCAAGTATCTCGACAGCTATCTCAGATGGTTTCACCTTGCAGTGCTTCCACGACAGCCCACACCACGCGCCGTCCTCGCCGCAGCCGCAGGAATCCTGCCGGTCAGACAAATTGCATAGCTAATGCGAACTGAGCCTTGTCGAAAGCTCAGCCTGCGAGCCGATGAGCCAGGTTGTTTTCTTCCGCCTCCGCGCGCGCCACCTCCTCAGTCATGCGGCCGGATTTCATGATGAGGATGCGATCGCAACCGGCGAGCAGTTCGGGGATGTCGTCGGAGATCACGATCACGCCCATGCCCTCCGCCGCGAGCCGGGCGATGATGGCGTGAATATCGGCCTTCGATCCGACGTCGACCCCGACTGTAGGTCCGTTGAGGATCAGGACGCGCGGGGTCCTGGCCAACCAACGCGCCAACATCACGCGCTGCTGATTGCCGCCCGAGAGGCTGCTGGCCGGCAGGCCGGCGTCCGGCGTCACGACATGCAGACGCCGCACCCACTCGTCGACCAGGCCGCGCATGCGCGCGCGAGAAAGGACTCCGGCAGCGTCGGTCAGCCGATCAAGGCTGCTGACGACGAGGTTGCGTGCGATCGACTGCGGAAGGAAAAGACCCTCGGTCAGCCGGTCGGCGGGAACGTAGCCGATGCCGAGCCTGATCGCGTCGAGAGGCGAGGCGACGCGCGCGGGGCGTCCGCAGACGGATATCCGACCTTGATCCGCCGGAGCGAGGCCGAACAGCGCCTTGGCCAAAGCGGTCCTGCCAGAGCCGAGAAGCCCGGTGACGCCAAGCACCTCTCCGGCGTGCAATGAGAAAGATACGTCCTGAAACCGCCCGTTGCGGCCGAGCTCCTCGACCCGCAGAAGCTCGACGCCTGGTTCGTAGGCGCGCGCGCTCGCGTGCTGATCGAGCCGCCGGCCGAGCATAAGTTGCGAAAGGGAGACCACGTCAAAGCTCGACGCCGGCCCATCCGCGACCTTGACGCCATTACGAAGGACGATGACGCGCTCGCAGATGGCGAAGATCTCGGAAAGTTTGTGGCTGATGAAAATCACGGCGACGCCATCCGCTTTGAGCCGGCGCACGATTTCAAACAGCGACTTGACTTCGCGTTCGGTCAGCGCCGTGGTCGGCTCGTCCATGGCGATCAACCGAGCGCCCTGGACAAGCGCCCGGGCGATCGCCATGACCTGCTTGTCGGCGACGCTCAGTTGCTCGACCAGGGCGTCGAGCGGCACGGCGACCCCCACTTTGCCGAGCCCCTGCTCAGCGATCCGCCTCACCTCCCGCCAGGAAACCAGTCGTCGGCGCTCCGAGAGCTGGTGATTAAAGGCGATGTTCTCCGCCACCGTCAGGTTGGGGAACAAAGAAAAGTCCTGGTAGATCACCTCGAAGCCGGCGCGCACTGCGTCGATCGGCTGCCATACCGGGCGTGTCCGTCCGTCTACTTCGATCGTTCCTGCGTCCGGCGTCACAACTCCGGCCAGAATCTTGACCAGCGTGGACTTACCGCTGCCGTTTTCGCCGGCAATGCAAACGATCTCGCCCGCTTCAATGGCGAGGGATACATCCTGCAGCGCGTGAACGGCGGCGAACGACTTGCTGACGCCCTCCACGCAAAGAAGACGTTGCGCCGACATGAGTTTCTCCCGCCAGAGCCGGCTGGCGCAGGGGCGCGCCGCAACGCCGGGCCGGCCCGTTTGTCAGAACGGATACTTGGCGGCGTTCTCCTTGGTCACGTCGACCCAGGCCTGACCGTAGATCACCTTCCCGTCCAGCTTGACTTTGTGATAGCCGTCGATGCCGAGATCCATGCCGTCGGTGATCGGCTCGGCCTTGAGCAGCATCACGGCGATCTTCTGCATCAGGTAACCGGCGTCCGCGGGATCCCAAAAGTTGATCGCCTTGACTGCGCCGCTCTCAAGATACTGACCTGCGATCGACGGCAGGCTGGTGCCGACCACGCAGGTCTTGTTCTGCAGACCGCGCTCCTCGATGGCGAGGCCAATGCCGGCGACGTCGGTCGACGCGCTTCCTTTGAATCCCTTGAGGTTCGGGTATTTGCGCAGCAACTCCTGGGTCTTTGCGTAAGCTTTCTGCTGGTCGTCGTAAGTCTCGTTGCGGTCTCCGACCAACTCCATCTTCGGGTACTTTTCCTTCTGCCTGGCGATGGCGCCGTCGACCCATTCGTTATGAGTCTTCGAGGTCAGGCTGCCGACGAACACGGCGTATTGGCCCTCGCCGTGCATGCAGTCGGCCAGCAGATCCATCTGGTGCTTGCCGTAGTCGACGTTCGCGAAGGCTTCCAGATCCCAATCGGCGTTCTGGATGTTCGAGGCCTCGTGCGTGACGACCTTGATGCCGGCATTGCGCGCCTTTTCGAGCACGGGTTCGAGCGCTTCTGGCGAGAAAGGCACGACTGTTATCGCATCGGCTTTCTTGGCGATCATATCTTCGACCAACTGAACCTGAAGCTGCGCGTCCGCCTTGGCGGGCCCAACTTCGTAGCTGTTGTTCCCGGTATCGGCCGCGAACTTCTTCACGCCGGTTTCCATTCGGTTGAACCACTGGATTCCGGCGATCTTGACGATCGCGGGGATATTGTACACCTTCTGAGTCACAGCGACGCCGGCGGCGGTCGCAGTCACCAAAGCGATCGCAGCGGCGGACGCCGCCAACAATCTCTGCATATCTTCCTCCCTACTTCCGTGGGACAAACGATCCCTTCGATCGACGCCCAAACTCTTAGTCACCGGCCGTTGCAGCGGCGGCATTGATTTAGGTCAAACGGGAGCCACTCCCGGCGTACGGCGGCTTTGCCCGGCCGACGGATGAGGTTGCTCCGCCGGATCACGAGCGTCAAGTTCAGCAAAGGGAACGGCTAAACCTAAAAACCGCAGTTGGTCGGCTTGAGGTAGCGGCGTTCTGCGATTTTGCGCGCTCTGGTTGCGTCAGCTTGGCGCGAGACGCGGCGGCGGGCGCAACAATCGACCTTTGAGGAACGCCTTGAAGGCGCGCGAGAGGATCGCCCGCCATTTTTGCAGGCGCGTCAACTGCTCCGCATTTTCAGCCAAGCCTCGTAGGAACTCGGCTACAGCCGCGAGCGCCTTGGCGGCTGGCTTGGCCCTGGCGTGCGAGCTCGTCACGCGGATCGTCGTTTGGCGCGCGTGCCGCGTGCGCGTCGCGATGGCGGAAAGAAACAGGGGCCGGCTGGTGATCGCCTCGCGGTGCAGACCCGGTTCGGCGAGACGCACAAAAATGTTCCACCAGTCGTAAAACAGCGCGAGCAGCCGCGCCGCAAGGCGGCAGCGCGCGAGATCATGCGTCGTGAAGCCGCCCCAGCCCCATTGGTTCTTCATTTCATCGAAAATATTTTCTCCATCGCCGCGATCGCGATAGAGCTGGCCGAACGCTTCAGTTTCTTCCTCGAGCGAGGTGACCAGAACCGAATATTCGTAGACTTCTGTCGCCTCGCCGATCTCGGTGAAGGAAAGCTGCGGCGTCCCGTCTTCGTCGCTTTGCGCAAGCCCCAAAGCGCCTTTGAGACGCCGACGCAGCACGATCACCCGCCGCTCCCGGCTCCAGCCCGTCAAGCGAACGGCGCTCTCCTTGGCCTCGAAGCCTTGGCCGGCGCAAACCCATTCGCGCGCGCCGGCGAGCTTCTCGATCATACGCTTGACGTTGGCGGTCAGGCGCAGCTTGAACAGATACGGCAAGCCGCGCGCCTCGGCCTCGCGCATGATCCCCTCGTTGCCGAAGCCCGAGTCTCCGCGCAACAGCGCCGGCCACAAGTCGCGCGGCAAGCGATCGAGCAGCGCCCATAAGCTCGGCGCGCTATGTTTGGATGCATGCTCGTCGCCGGGACAGACGTCGACATCGAGAACGAGACGCGTCGAAGCCATCGAGTAGGTGTGGTAGCAATGGCTCGGACGCCCGGGCTTCTTGGGGTTGTAGCCCAAGACCGCCCCTTCCTGATGGCCATAGAGCGGCTTGATCGTCGTATCGACGTCCAGGATCCAGGACTCGGCGAGCAGCGGCTCGACGCAAAATGCAAGATGCTGGCGCAGCCATGTCGCGCCTTCCTTCTCGTCGATCGCCTTGAAAGCGCGCCTTACCGCATCCTCGCTGACGATCTTTTCCATGCTGAGCAGCTCGGGCAAGACGGCGTCGCAGCGCAGCGCCGCGATATGGGCGTAACGCTTGTGGCCAGCGAGCATGGAGAACATCGCCGTGCCGAGAATGTCGCGCTTCTTCGGGGCGTTGGGACTGCCGTAGCGCAGCGGACAGTCGACGACGAAGGCGTCGAACAACCCGGTCGCTTTGAGGAAATGGATGAAGAACGGGAGCTGGCCGAGCGGCGTCATCGCCGCCTCATGGTCCCATTCGACACGGACCGGCCCAAAGAAGCTGTCGATGTCGACGCCTCCGGGCGGCTCGCTCCCGACAACCAAGGATTGTTCACCGGGTGGGTGAGCCGATGAGCGGGAAGAATCGCGCGTCATACCCTTGAGAATGCGCGATTCGAATCCACTCGCAAAATCTCAACTGCGGTATTTAGGCTAAATTGATCGTTCGGCCTGGGAAGCCGGCTGTCCCTCCTTTGCGTTGGCGACATACGGCCAATAGAGGAACCGGAATTACCGCTTTGGGCGGGTCCTACCCTTCCCGGCCGACCTTTGGATGGCAGGTGTCCGCCCTTTCGCGACATCCAGGCTCGGCGCCAAGGTAGGCTTCCGACTGCGGCCGGTTCCTGTACACCTTTCCATCGAGCTCGGCGGCTATCCTAGTCGCGATCGCTGCAATTCAGCTCATTACGCTCTTCCAAACGCCGTCTATCACTCCGCATTAGACAATTACCGCGGCTGCCCTGTTTGCGCCGAGTCTTGCGCTCGCCGTTTACGCCGTAAACAAGACTGCGTCGGCAACGCCTCCCGCGCCGCCGCGATCAGCGCCCGCGCCTGCGCCTCCCCGTAAGGGACCGCGCCGCCAAAACCCCACACCGGGCCGGGCCAAGCGGCGTCGCCGACAAGCCGCGCGACGACATGCAGGTGAAGCTGGCGCACGACGTTGCCGAGCGCGCCGACATTGATCTTGTCGGCCTTCGCATGCGCCTTGAGGAATCCGGCGGCCAAAGCCGCCTCTTCAATGAGCCGCGCGCGGTCGCTCGCCTCGAGGTCCGTCAGCTCGACGAGGCCTTCGCGCCGGGGGACCAGAATGAGCCAGGGCCAGCGCGCGTCGTTCATCAGCAGCACGCGCGAGAGCGGCATGTCGCCGATGGCGAGCGTGTCCCTTTCGAGCCGCTCGTCGAGGGCGAAGCTCATGCGATCCAGGCCCGCCCGTATGGCCCCTTCGGCAGGCCGAGTTTGGCGGCGACGGTCTCCGCGATGTCGGCGAGCGACGACCGCGCGCCGATCGGCCCGACCGGCGCGCCGGCGCCGAAGGCGACGATCGGCACGTGCTCGCGGGTGTGGTCGAAGCCTTTGAAGGTCGGATCGTTGCCGTGGTCGGCGGTGATCAGGCAATAGTCGTCCGACCGCAGCGCCGCCTCGATCTCGACCAGGCGCTTGTCGAAAGCCTCGAGGTAGGCGGCGAAGCCGGGGACGTCGCGGCGATGGCCGTATTCGGTGTCGAAGTCGACCAGATTGAGGAAGACGAGCCCGCCATCCGGCGTGTCTCCGAGCGCTTCGATGAGGAGGTCGACGTTGCCGTCGTTGCTCTTGCCCTTGCGCTCCGAGCCGGTGTCGCGATGGGCGAAAATGTCGCCGATCTTGCCGATCGAGACCACGGCTCGGCCTGCCCTCGCGGCGCGCTGCATGAGGTTGCCGTCCGGCGGCGGCACGGCGAAATCCTTGCGGTGGGGCGTGCGGACGAAATCCTTCGCGCTCTTGCCGACGAACGGCCGCGCGATGACGCGCCCGATGTTCAACGGATCGCATAGACGCCTTGCTAGGCGGCAGAGGCCGTAGAGCCGCTCGAGGCCGAAAACTTCCTCGTGCGCGGCGATCTGCAGGACCGAGTTGGCCGAGGTGTAGCAGATGGGCTTCAGCGTGCGGACGTGCTCCTCGCCGAGCTCCTCGATAATCGCCGTGCCCGAGGCGTGACGATTGCCGAGAATGCCGGGCAGCTCGCCTTCGGCGACCAGCGCCGCGGTGAGGGATTCCGGGAAGGCGGGAATTGTCTGGGGGAAGTAACCCCAATCGAAGTCGACTGGGGTTCCGGCGAGCTCCCAGTGGCCCGAGGGCGTATCCTTGCCGCGGGAGGTCTCGATTCCGTAACCCCATTGTCCGCGCGGCTGCTCCATGGCGAAGCCCGGCGGCGCGCGGCCGGTCGAGGCCTTGATCGCATGCCCGAGGCCGAGCGCGTCGAGGCGCGGAAGGCTGAGCGGCCCGCGCCGCAGGCCATCCTGATTGCCCAGGCCCAGCGCGCAGGCCTCGGCGATGTGGCCGAGCGTGTCGGCGCCTTCGTCGCCATAGGCTTTTGCGTCTTCCGCGCCGCCACAGCCGACCGAATCGAGCACGATGATGAAGGCGCAGGTCATTTGTCCGTGCCGCTTGAGTCCGTTGACGCGGAGGCTCCAACCCACCGCCTTATCCTGAGGAGCGATGCGAAGCATCGCGTCTCGAAGGATGCTCGAGAAGGCGGCGCCTTCGCGCGCTCTGGAGCGTCCTTCGAGACGCGTCGCCTGTGGCGCCGCTCCTCAGGACGAGGCGTCGCGGGGCGCTCACTGGCTCACGACGCCCGACAGCGTCGCTTCGTTGGAGAAGGCCGCGGCGAACAGGGCGCGCGTATAGTCATTTTGCGGCGCGGCAAACACCGCTTTCGCCTCCCCGCTCTCGACGACCTTGCCCCGCCGCATGACGATGACCTCGCTCGCCAGCGCGCGCACGACCTTCAGATCGTGCGAGATGAACAGATAGGCGAGTTTGCGGCGCTTCTGCAGATCGCGCAAGAGATCGACGATCTGCGCCTGGATCGACATGTCGAGGGCGGAGGTCGGCTCGTCGAGCACGACGAATTTCGGATCGAGCGCCATCGCCCGGGCGATGGCGATGCGCTGGCGCTGCCCGCCGGAGAATTCGTGCGGGTAGCGGTCGAGCGTGGAGGGATCGAGCCCGGTGTCGGCGAGCGAGCGCTCGACGATGCGCCGCCTCTCGGCGGCGTTGAGCTTCGAGCCCTGCGCGATCAGGCCCTCCTCGACGATCTCGGCGACCGACATCCGGGGCGACAGCGAACCGAACGGATCCTGGAACACGATCTGCATGTCGCGCCGCAGCGGACGCATGGCCTTGGCTTTGAGCCCCTCGATCGGCCGGCCGCAATAGGCGATCGGGCCCTCCGAGCGAATGAGCCTCAGCATCGCATGGCCGAGAGTGGTCTTCCCCGAGCCGGATTCGCCGACGACGCCGACGGTCTGGCCCTCGCGCACGGCGAGCGACACGCCGTCGACCGCCTTGACGTGCCCGACGGTGCGGCGGAAGAGGCCGCGCCGGATCGGAAACCAGACCCTGAGATTGTCCGTGCTCGCGATCGTCGGCGCGCTCTTGTCTCCGGGCGGCGCGTCGCCCTTCGGCTCCGCGGCGAGCAGCGCCTTCGTATAGGGATGGCGCGGGTCGGCGAACACGTCGGCCGTGCGTCCGGCCTCGACGATCCTGCCCTGCTGCATGACGATCACGTTGTCGGCGATGCGCCGCACGACATTGAGATCGTGGGTGATGAACAGCATCGCCATGCTGATCTTCGCCTGCAGGTCCTTGAGCAATTTCAGGATCTGAGCTTGCACGGTGACGTCGAGCGCGGTCGTCGGCTCGTCGGCGATGAGCAGGTCCGGACGGTTGGCGAGCGCCATGGCGATCATCACGCGCTGGCGCTGGCCGCCCGAGAGTTGATGCGGATAGGCGCCGAGCCGCTCGGCCGGGTCGACGATGCCGACTTCGGTCAGGAGGTCGACGATGCGCGCTTTGGTCGCCGCGGCGCGCCCATGGTGCAGCGCGATGATCTCGCCGATCTGCCCTGCGATGGTGTGCAAGGGGTTCAGCGAGGTCATCGGCTCCTGGAATACCATCGTGACGGCAGCGCCGCGCATGTCGCGCAATTCGCGGTCCGACATCTTCAGGACATCGCGGCCGCGAAACAGGATCTCGCCGGTCGGGTAGCTCGCCGCCGGCTGCGGCAGGAGGCGGACGATCGCCTGCGCCGTCACCGTCTTGCCCGAGCCCGATTCGCCGACCAGCGCCAGCGCCCTGCCCTTCTCGAGCCGGAACGAGACGCGGTCCACCACGATCCGGCGCTCGTTCCCCTGCGAAAAGGCGATCGAGAGCTCGCGCACGTCGATGAGGGGCGCAGCGTCTCTCACGAGAAGGTCTTCCTCGGATCGAAGGCGTCGCGCACCGCTTCGCCGATGAAGATCAGAAGCGACAGCATCAGCGCGGTGACGGCGAAGGCGGAAAGTCCGATCCACGGCGCCGACAGATTGGACTTGCCTTGCAGCAGCAGCTCGCCCAGCGACGGCGAGCCCGGCGGCATGCCGAGCCCGAGAAAGTCGAGCGAGGTCAGCGTGCTGATCGACGAATTGACGATGAACGGCAGGAAGGTCAGCGTCGCCACCATCGCATTCGGCAGCACGTGCTTGACGATGATTTTTGCGTTGGAGAGGCCGAGGGCGCGCGCCGCGTTGACGTATTCGAAGTTGCGCGCGCGAAGGAACTCAGCCCGCACGACATGGACGAGGCTCACCCAGGAGAACAGCAGCAGGATCGTCAGGAGCACGAAGAAGCTCGGCGCCAGGATCGCCGACAGGATGATGAGAATATAGAGATGGGGCAGCGACGACCAGATCTCGATCACCCGCTGCATCATGAGGTCGAGCCAGCCGCCGAAATAGCCCTGCACCGCTCCGGCGAACACGCCGATGACCGACGAAACGCCGGCGAGAATGAGCCCGAACAGCACCGAGATGCGGAAGCCGTAGATGAGGCGCGCGACGATGTCGTGCCCGTCCTGATCCGAGCCGAGCCACAGCGGCTCGAGCTTCCAGCACGGGGAGGCAATGCTCGCCGCGTCCTTCACGCCCTGCTTTTCCAGGGCCGCGCGGCACTGGGCGTCGCCCAGCATCCAGGTCGGCGGGGTGGGCAGGGGGGTCGGCGGATCGAGTATGGTGGTCGAATTGGCGAAGCGGATCGGCGGCCAGATCATCCAGCCGCGCGCCTTGATCTCGTTGGCGACGAACGGATCGCGATAGTCGGCCCGCGCCTGGAAGCCGCCGAACTTGTCCTCCGGATAGTCGACGAACACCGGAAACAGGAGCTCGCCCTTGTAGGAGGCGATCAAAGGCCGGTCATTGGCGATGAATTCCGCGCAAAGCGAGCAGGCGAATAGCACCAGAAAGATCCGCAGCGACCAAGCCCCGCGCCGGTTGCGCCGGAAGTTGTCGAGCCGCCGACGGTTCATCGGCGAGAGTTTGAGCCAGGGGCGAGGGGCGGCGGCGCTGGCCCTCATCCGGCGCTGCGCGCCACCTTCTCCCGCAAGCGGGAGAAGGGATTCGCCCCCTCTCCCGCTTGCGGGAGAGGGCTGGGGTGAGGGGCCTGAGTGAGGGCCCGTGCGCTCCGCGTGATCGCTCATCACACCTCGCGCGTCTCGAAATCGATGCGCGGATCGATCCAGGTGTAGGTGAGATCGGAGATCAGATTCACGACAAGGCCGATTAGGGCGAAGATATAGAGGTTGGCGAGCACCACCGGATAATCGCGCTGAATGAGCGAATTGTAGGAAAGATAGCCGAGGCCGTCGAGCGAAAACACCTGCTCGATCAGGAGCGAGCCGGTGAAGAAGGCGGCGATGAAGGCGCCGGGGAATCCTGCGATGACGATCAGCATCGCGTTGCGGAACACGTGGCCGTAGAGCACGCGCCCCTCGCTCAGGCCCTTCATCCGAGCCGTCTGCACGTATGACTTCTTGATCTCGTCGAGAAAGGAGTTCTTGGTGAGCAGCGTCGAGGTGGCGAAGGAGCCGAGGACCAGCGCCGTCACCGGCAAGGTGATGTGCCAGAGGTAGTCGAGAATCTTGTGGGGCCAGTCGAGATCGGCGAAATTGTCGGAGGTGAGGCCGCGCAGAGGAAAGATCTGCCAGAACGAGCCGCCGCAGAAGAGCACGATCAGCAGCACGGCGAACAGGAAATTCGGGATCGCGTAGCCGAAGATGACGACCGCCGAGGTTGCGGTGTCGAAGCGCGAGCCGTCCTTGACCGCCTTGCGGATGCCGAGCGGAATTGAAATGGCATAGGAGATGAACGTCATCCACATGCCGAGCGAGATCGAAACCGGCAGCTTCTCCTCAATCAGCGTCAGAACGGGGGTGTCGCGGTAGTAGCTCTTGCCGAAATTGAAGGTCGCGTAGTCGCGCACCAGAATCCAGAACCGCTCCCACGCCGGCTTGTCGAAGCCGTACTGCTTCTCCAGCTCCTTGATGAACTTCGGATCGAGGCCCTGCGAGCCGCGATAGCGCGAGGAGATGTCGCCGCCCGCCTGCGATGCGCCAGCGCCGATCTGACCGCCCCCGCCGCCAAATCCGGCGGTCGAACTCTGGTCCGCGCCCTGCAACTGCGCGATCGCGCGCTCGACCGGGCCGCCAGGGACGAACTGAACGATGGCGAACGAGACGGCCATGATGCCGAGGATCGTCGGGATCATCAGCAGGAGGCGGCGGAGGAGATAGGCGAACATGTCAGCTTTCAGCGGCGAGTCTCTCCCTTCTCCGCGGAAGCGGGGAAGGGGGCCCGAAGGGCCGGATGGGGTGCGGAAAGCAGGTCTGTTTCCGCGTAGGCTCGCGGTGACGCTCATGCAGTGGGTAGAGCAGCGGGCCATACCCCATCCGGCGCTCCGCGCCACCTTCCCCAGCAAAGCTGGGGAAGGGATGCGTTTGTACGATCCGGTAAGATCGCTGACGGATTGGACCGGATACATCGTTGACAGGTCTATTGCACGGCGAGGAGGGCCCCGCCGATGCCTTGGAGTGAGACCTGCGCGATGGACGAGCGGATGCGATTTGTGATTGCGGCGCGTGAGGACGAGGCGGTGATGACGGAGGTTTGCGCCGCGTTCGGGATCAGCCGCCAGACCGGCTACAAATGGCTGGCGCGCTATGCGGCGGAAGGCGCGGAGGGGTTGAAGGAGCGCAGCCGCGCGCCGATCCGCCATGGGCGGGCGCGCGACGAGGAGCTGGTGGCGGCGGCGCTGGCGCTGCGCGAGCGGCATCCGACCTGGGGTCCCAAGAAGCTGCGCAGGACGCTCGCCGACCGCTTGCCGGATGTCGCGCCGCCGGCGCTCAGCACGATCGGCGACTGGCTGCGCAAGGAGGGGCTGACCCAATCGCGTCGGCCGCGCAGGCGGTGTCCGCCCTTTTCTTCGCCGTTCCTGGCCGCCGACGGGCCCAACGCGGTGTGGTGCGCCGACTTCAAGGGCTGGTTTATGACGGGCGACCGCCAGCGCTGCGATCCGCTGACGATCAGCGACGCGATGAGCCGCTATCTCTTGCGCTGCCAGGCGGTGGCGCAGACCGACGGGGAGCACGTGCGCCCGGTGTTCGACGCGGCGTTCTGCGAGTTCGGGTTGCCGCTTGCGATCCGCTCGGACAATGGGCCGCCGTTCGCGTCGGTCGGCGCAGGCGGGCTGTCGCGGCTTGCGGGGTGGTGGATCAAGCTCGGCGTGCGCCCCGAACGGATCGAGCCGGGCAAACCGACGCAGAACGGCCGCCACGAGCGCATGCACCGGACCCTGAAGGCGGACGCCGCCGACCCGCCGGCGGCCACGCTCGCCGAGCAGCAGCGCCGCTTCGACGAGTTCCGCGCCGTCTACAACCACGAACGGCCGCACGAGGCCTTGGATTTCGAGACGCCGGCGGCGCTCTATCGCGCCTCCGATCGCGCTTATCCTTGCGCCCTGCGCGAGCCCGATTATCCGGACGACTGCGCCGTGCGGCGCGTGCGCTCGAACGGCGTGATCAAATGGGCCGGCGACCTGATCTTCGTCAGCGAGGCCCTGGTCGGCGAGCCCGTGGCGATCGAGGAGACCGAGGCGGGCGAATTGCGGGTTCGCTACGCCGACGTCGAACTCGGATTCCTCGACAAAAGCGGCCGCCTTCGCCGCCGGAAATTGTCGCGGCCGCCCGCCTGTGGACTTGTGGACAACGCTGAGGCGTTGCCCACAATCCCACAGGAAGAGCAGCAGCAACAGCCGGCCGCGTAAGTGGCCAAAAGTGTCAACCATGTATCCGGTCCAAAGTGTCAACCATCAATCCGGTTGCACACGTTCGGCGATTGTGTTATACCCCTCACAGGCCAATCGCCTTGGCCTTGGCTTCGTCCCACCACCAGGTGCCGGGCGCGCCGACGCCGAGCTTCGGCTGCCGCTCGCGCCGCGCGAAGGCGTCCCAGTAAGCGACCCAGTAGGTGTCGCGATACCACATCGGCACCCAATAGTGTCCCGCGCGCAGGACGCGATCGAGCGCGCGGCAGGCCGCGTTGAGATCCTGGCGGGATTTCGCGTCTGCGATCGTCTCGACCAGCGCGTCGACGACGGGATCGGAAATTCCGGCCAGATTGCGCGAGGCGTTCTGGGCCGCGGCCTCAGAGGTATAGACGGTCCGCAGATCGGCCCCCGGCGTCGTCGAGCCGCCCGTCGCCGTGGTGACGACGTCGAAGTCGAAGGCGTCAGTGCGGCTCTTGTATTGCGCGGCGTCGACAATGCGCGTGTTCGCCTGGATGCCGAGCTTTCCCAGATTTTGGATGAACGGCATGGTGTGGGGCTGAAGGGCGCTGCTGGAGTCGAGGAACTCGATCGTCAGCGGCTTGCCGTTCGGCAGCGTCATCGCTCCCCCGTCGCGCTTGCATCCGGCCGACAACAGGAGTTCGTAGGCCTGCTTGAGCAGCGTTCGGTCGAAGCCGGAGCCGTCGCTCTGCGGCGGCGTGTACGGCTCGCCGAACACCGAAGCCGCGAGCTTGTCGTGGAACGGCTCGAGCAGCTTGAGTTCCTCCGGGCCGGGTTTACCCTTCGCCTCCATGTCGGTGTTGGGGAAGTAGGAGACGATCCGCTTGTAGGCGGAATACATCACGTTCTTGTTGGTCCATTCGAAATCGAACGCCAGGCCGATCGCCTCGCGAACGCGCGGGTCCTTGAACTGTTCGCGGCGGGTGTTGAGATACCAGCCCTGCGTGCGCGACGGCGCGCCGTCGTGCAGCGTCTCCTTCTTCACCCGCCCGTCCTTGGCGGCGGGGAAGTCGTAGGCCGTGGCCCAGAAGCGCGAGGTGAATTCCTCGTGGTAGTTGATCGCGCCGGCCTTGAACGCCTCGAACGCGACCTGCCGCTCCCGGTAGTATTCGAAGCGCAGCCGGTCGAAATTGTTCTGGCCGAGATTGACCGGCAGCTTGGCGCCCCAATGGTTGGGATCGCGCTCGAATTCGATGAACCGCCCCTGCTCGAAGGTCTTGACCCTGTAGGGCCCCGAGCCCAGGGGCGGGTCGAGCGTGGCGGCGGTGAAGTCGCGCCCTTTCCACCAGGCGGCCGAGAAGACCGGCATGCCGACGACGATGAGGTGGGCGTCGCGCGAGCGGCCCTTGACGAAGCGCACGTGCGCGACGTCGTCGCCCTCGGGGTTCGCGGATTCGACCTCCTTCAGCAACTGGGCGTAGATCGGATGGCCCTTGTCTTTCAGAACATTGAGCGAAAAGGCGACATCGGCCGCGGTGACCTTCGATCCGTCGAAGAAACGCGCCTCGGGCCTCAGGCGAAAGCGATAGTCGAGCTTGTCGCCCGAAACGCGCACCGACTGAGCCAGCAGCCCATAGACCGAATCGGGCTCGTCGCCGTTGGCGGTCATCAGCGTGTCGAACGTCGCGCCCATCCCGGCTGCGCCGTTGCCCTTCCAACTGTAGATGTTGAGCGTGTCGAAGGTGTCGAAGTTCTGGTTGCCGCTGGTTCCGGTGATCTGCAGCGACAGGAGCCCGCCCGTCGGCGCCTGCGGGTTGACATAGGATAAATGCGGGAAGTCGGGCGGCAAGGCGAGATCGCCGAAGGACGAGAGGCCGTGGGTCTCGACCGAATCGTCGGCGAAGGCGGCGAGCGGGCGGGCGAGAAGCGCCGCGAGCGCGCCGCCGGCGCCGGCCTTCAGCGCCGCCCTGCGGGTGAACATCGTGATCATGGACCATCGCCTCTTCGTTCGGCGCGATTTACCGCGCCCGCGGGCTCATTGCCAGCCAGAGCGGCGAAAACGAGGCGCAGCCGGGGTCGAGATGGGGCTTATTGCCGGGCGCTTCCGGCTCGCGCATAAGAGCCTGTTTCAAAAGTCCACCGTCCTCGTCCTGAGGCGCCCCGAAGGGGCCTCGAAGGACGATCCAGGTGGCGCGGGCGTCATCGCAAACGTCCTCTGGAGCATCCCCTTCGGCGGGCTCAGGGCAGACTTTCGAGGCCCTTTGCTCCCGCAAAGGGCGCCTTGAGGCATGACGTCCATGGCTTTTGAGACAGACACGAAGTGGCCCTGAAATGACCTCACTGACCAGAGCCGCCGAACGACCCGCGCCGGCGGATTTCGCCTGGCGAACCCTCGGCGCCGCGGACGCAAGGGACGCGGCGGAGGTCATTCGCGCCGCCTTCTCAGCCCAGAGCCGCGCGACCCGTCCGCCCTCGTCGGCGCTGCGCGAGACTGCGGATTCGATCGCGGCCAAGATCGCGGCCGGCGGCGGCGCCGGGGCCTTCCAGGGCGGAAGCCTCGTCGCAGTCCTCTTCTGGCGGATCGACGGCGACGCGCTCTGCGTCGGGCGCGTGCCGGCCCCCACCACCGCCCTGCGGGCGGTCCCCCTCCCCCGCAAGCGGGGGAGGAAATCGCCAGCCGCTTTCCTCCCCTGCGAGGCGGGGGAGGGGGACCACGCCATAGGGCGTCGAAGACGCCCGTCTTTCGACGGGCTATGGCGTGGTGGAGGGGGCCGCCGTCTGCTCGCCGAATGCGAAGCGACAGCGAGGGAGCGCGGCGCCAGGCGCATGAGGCTCAAAGTCCGGCTCGCACTGCCGGAAAACGAGCGGCTGTTCGAGCGGTTCGGCTTCGCCCGCCGCAGCGTCGAAGCGCACGAGGGCTTCGACGCGCCGACGACGGCGGTGATGGAGAAGCGGCTTTCGTGATCGACCTCGCCCCTCCGAAAAGCGCCCCGGGCCGCCTCACCATCGATCTTGTCGCGCTCGCCGACAATTGGCGCAGGCTCGCCAAGCGCGCGGCGCCGGGACGGTGCGCGGCCGTGGTGAAGGCGAACGCCTACGGAATTGGCCTCGACAAGGCGGCGCCCGCGCTGTGGGCTGCGGGCGCCAGAATCTTCTTCATCGCCCATCTCGGCGAGGGTTTTGCCGCGCGGCGCGTGCTGCCCGATGAGGCGGAGATCTACATTCTCAACGGCCTGGAGGCCGGCGCCGACCCGGCCGAATACGCCGAACATCGCCTGAAGCCGGTCATCGGAAGCGAGGGGGAGTTTGAGCGCTGGTCGGCCCTGGCGAGCACGCGCGGCCCCCCCCACCCCTGCGCCTTGCATCTCGACACCGGCATGAGCCGGCTCGGCTTCGATTCGCTCTCCGCCTTGCAACAAGCGATGGAGCGGCGCGGCGCGGCGAGCGGCGCCGACCTGCTGATGAGCCATTTCGTCTCGTCGGAGCGGCCGGATGATCCGATCAACGCAGCACAGATCGCTCGCTTCAAAGCTGCGCGGAAGGCGTTTCGGCGCCTTCCCGGGTCGCTCGCCAATTCGTCCGGCATGTTTTTGGACGTGCGTCCGATCTACGATCTCGCCCGGCCGGGCTACGCCCTTTATGGCGGCAATCCGACCCCGGGCAGGCCGAACCCGATGCGCCCGGTCGTGACGCTTTCCGTCGCCATCCAGCAGACCCGCTGGATCGAGGCCGGCGCGACCTGCGGCTACAACGCCCAGTGGACGGCGCGGCGCCGAACGCGCCTTGCGACGCTGCTCGCGGGCTATGCCGACGGCTTGCCGCGCGGGGCGGGCGCGACCGACGGGCGGCCCGGCGCCGAGGTCGTCATCGCGGGCAGGCGCTGCCCCCTGGTCGGCCGCATTTCGATGGATCTTTGCGTCGCCGACGTCACCGACCTGCCGGAGGAGGCCGCGCGGCCGGGCGACCGGGCGGAGTTCTTCGGCGCGGCCGTGGAGCTCGACGACTTTGCGACGCGGAGCGGCACGATCGGCTATCAGGTGCTGACCGGGCTCGGGCCGCGGTACCGGCGCGTCTATCGTGAAGGACCTGATGGATAAGGCTTCCGATTTCCGGGTGCTTGTCGCCCCTTCAGCTGCTGGCTGTCGTCCGAAAATGGTAATCCGTGAGGCCGTCGTCGGCGACGCCGAGGAGGCCTGCACAATGGTGCGACGTTCGATCACGGAACTCTGCGCCGCCGATCACGGGAACGACCCGGCGATCCTGGCCCGATGGCTCGACAACAAGACCCCCGAAAATGTTGAATTTCGGGTTTGGGCGGAGAGCGGGCCTACAGGGGTCGCCTCGGCAAGGACCGGAGTTTGGGCGAAAGCCGGCATTCCAGTGCGAGCCCGAAATAGGTTTCGCTCTTATATCGAATTCTGTTGATATGGACCCAATCCGGCGTCACCCATGATCCAGGCGTCCGGGACCGAGTTTGTTGAGAGGGCCTCGATCGTTCGCCGCCAGCTCAGATAGCTCGGAAGGTTCTTGGTGGCGACGCCATGGAAGCGCCGCATCCACTCCTTCAGCCGGCCGTGGTAGGCGTTCACGTTATTGATGTGGAGATCTGGCGCCTCCGGCTTTGGCGTGCCGGGTGCGGGCAAGGCATGGAACTTGACCCGGGCACGCCGAGCGAATGCGGTGATCGCCGCACCTCCATCGCAGCACAGTTCCGCTGGCCGAGTGATGACCTGCCCGAGCGCGGCCGTGATGCTGGCGGCGTCGAGCCGCGGCAGGACGGCATCGATGGTCGCGCCGGTGCGGTCGCGGGCGACGATGACTGGGATCTGCTCCGCCGACAGACCCCGCTTGGCGGCCTTGCCGCCCCGCTGGCGCGATGCTCTCGGCAGATCGCGGCGTTTGCCCTTGAAGGATTCGAGGATGAAGGTCTCGTCCGCCTCGACGATCCCGGACAGGCGCCGCGGCTTGTCGAGATTGAGCGCGGACAGGAACCGATGTCTCCACCGGAACGCGGTGGTGTAGGCCACCTTGCAACGTTCCGCAGCTTTCGCGATCGTCTCGCCGGCGATCAGCGCCTGCGCCTGGTCAGGCCAGCGATCCTGGTGATGCAAGCCGGCCAACGGCGTCCCGGTCAGCGGGTTGAATGTCTTCCGGCAACTCGTGCAGCGGTACCGAGGCTTGCCGCCAGCCTTGCCCCAGGGACGAACGTCATCCCGACCGCAGTGCGGACAACCAAAGCGCGCAATCCGATCCCGCCCGACCTTCGACAACAGGTCTTCCTCAGTCGCGGCATCGTCCGTCTCCGCGACCGGGAGCGAGGGCGCAACAGCAGCCTCATAAGGCAGCACGGCCGCATCGACAGGGTGAGCCGAAGGGTCGATCGGATCGTCCGCTTCGGCCAGCGCCAACTCCCGGAACGCCTCGGCGCGTTGCGCCGGCGCCAAAAGCCCAATCCCGCCATGGGATGCGTCACGGTTAGCTGAGACATCTGGCTGCGGTAATTGAACTGCAACCGGAGGTTTCGAAATGACGATTGATGCAGGGCTGAAGCCCGAGGGGCGCACGGAGCGCTCCCCCATAGCTGGCGCAGGCGCCCACTCGGGCGTCGAGGCAGGACCGAAGCGCTATTCGGTTCAACGCAAGATGGTGGTGGTGGCGCGTTTGTTGCGTGGCGAACCGTTGGATGTCGTCGCCCGGGAAGCGAATGTCTCGGTGGCCAAGCTGACCGAATGGCGGGACCGAGCGCTCGCCGGCGCGGCGTCAGCCTTGAAGGAACGCGAGCGCGACGACCGCGAGGATGAAATCGCCCGACTGAAATCCAAGGTGGGCGAGATCACCATGGACAACGAATTGCTGTCCGCCAAGATCGCCGCCATGGAGGCCAAAAGCCCTTTGGCCCGAAGGAGGTCGAGACGATGAGCCAGACGGTCTCGCCTTCCACGTCTCGTTGCTATGGCCTGGCGCGGGTCTCGCGCGCGTGGAATGTCCCGCGCGCCGGCGTGTATCGCTTTCTCAAGGGAACGCCATCGCCTGCGATCGCCCGTCGCCCCGGTCCGACAGGCCCTTGTCCGGATGCTGACCTGGCCGATCTTATCCGCCGGGAAATCGAAGCGTCCGACTTTCACGGCGAAGGCTATCGCAAAATATGGGCGCGACTGCGCGTTGCCGGGGTTCGCTCGAGCCCTCGCCGCGTGCGCCGGGTGATGGGAGAGAACGGCTTGCTCGCGCCCCATCGCGTCGGGCGCAACCAAGAGAAGACGCACGACGGAACCATCGTCACCGACAAGGTCAATGAAATGTGGGGAACGGACATGAGCCAGACCGTCACCCTCGAGCAAGGGCGGGCCTATGTTTTCGTCGCCGTGGAACACGCGAACTCAGAAATCATCGGCATTCACGCCGCGCGTTCAGCCAATCGCTTCGAGGCGCTGGAGCCGGTCCGGCAGGGGGTGCATCGGTGCTTCGGCTCCATCGCGCCCGGCGTGGCGCGTGGGCTCAAGGTGCGTCACGATCATGGCTCCAATTACATGTCCGGCGATTTCCAGGACGAGATCAAGTGTCTGGGCATCGAAGCTTCGCCGTCCTTCGTGCGCGAACCCGAGGGCAATGGCGTCGCCGAGCGCTTCATCCGAACCTTGAAGGAGAACTTGCTCTGGGTCCGGACGTTCAAAACCATCGAGGAACTGCGCGCCGAGCTCGTCGCATTCGCCAGGCGCTACAATGAAACTTGGCTCGTCGCGCGCCATGGATACAAAACGCCCGCGAGGGTCAGAGAGGAGCAAACCACGCCACGAATTGCGATTGACCCGACCCTCGCAGCCGCCTTACCCTTGGCCGCCTGAGCAAGCGCAGCCGCGTGTCTCAAAACCGTGCCGCACTACAAGCCCAATCCCGCCAAGCCAAGTCGCAAACGCCGCAGTATCCATCTCACGCAGCCCTCGAAGCTCGACCCAACTCTCTCATCTCTCAACAGACTTTGATATAAGAGCGATAGGTTTTACCGCCCAAAGGAGGCGTTCCCTTTTTGCGCGCGGCCGTCGACGGAAGGAGAAGATTCCCGCTTCGCCGAAGATCGACCAACGTTTGATCTGGATCACTGCACCCTCCCGATAAAGCACCTACAATAGAGCTTAAACGACAGACATCCTGGAGGAAAAAATGAGCCACAGCGAGCGCATGTCATCGGTCGACACGACGTGGCTGCCATGGACCGGCCGGCCAATCCGATGATGATCGTGGCCGTCTGGGTGCTCGAGGGGCCGGTCGCGCTCGACAAGGTCGAAAAACAGATGGCCGACGGCTTCACGAGCTACCGGCGCTATCGCCAGAAGGTCGAGGTTGCGCCGTCCGGCGTCTACTGGCGCGACGATCCGAATTTCGATCCCGCCCACCACGTTAAGCGGGTAAAGCTGCCGGGGCGCGGCGGTAAGGCCGAACTCAGCGCTTCGTCGGCGAGCTCGCGTCCAAGCCGCTCGATCCCAACCGTCCGCTCTGGATGACGCATATCGTCGAAGAATACGAGGGCGGGGCGGCCCTGGTTACCCGCATGCATCATGCGATCGCCGACGGCATAGCGCTGAAGCGCGTCACTATGGCGCTGGTCGACGGGGCCGCGCGCGAGGGGCGCCGCGCGGAACCGGCGGACGAGGATGACGGCTGGCTGCAGAGCCTGATGGCCCCCGTCGTCGCCGCGATCAACGCCGGAACGCAGGCCTCGATCTCGGCTCTCGGCGCGGCGTTCGCTCTCGCGCGCCACCCGCTGCGCGCCGCGAACCTGTTGCGCGACGGGGCGGGCGTGGCGGGGGAACTCGGCTACCTGCTCTTCATGTCGAGCGACAGCCAGACCCGCTTCAAGGGCAAGCCGAAGGGCTCGAAGCGCGTCGCCTGGTGCGAGCCGCTGAGGCTGCCGGAGGTCAAGGCGGTGAGCCGGGCGCTCGGCTGTACGATCAACGACTTGCTGCTTTCCTGCGTCGCCGGCGCGATGCGCCGCTACCTCAAGGAGAAGGGCGACAAGACGGAGGGCGTCGAAGTCCGCGCGCAGGTTCCGATCGACCTGCGGCAGCCGGGAGATCTTGCGCTCGGCAACCGCTTCGGCGTCGTTGGCGTCTTGCTGCCGGTCGGCGTCGAACATCCGCTCGAGCGGCTGATTACGGTCCGCCAGCGCATGCTCGACTTGAAGACCTCCCATGAGCCCGCCGTCACGCTCGGCCTCTTCGCCGCCCTCGGCTATCTGCCGAAAACCGTCCAGGACCAGCTGTTCGACCTCTTGGCCAACAAGTCGACCACGGTGATGACCAACCTGCCGGGCCCGACCGAGCCGCTGAAGGTCGCCGGCAGCACCATTAAACAGAAGGCTCAGTTCGCATTAGCTATGCAATTTGTCTGACCGGCAGGATTCCTGCGGCTGCGGCGAGGACGGCGCGTGGTGTGGGCTGTCGTGGAAGCACTGCAAGGTGAAACCATCTGAGATAGCTGTCGAGATACTTGGTGGCTACGCCGCGATGGCGACGCAGGAAGGTCTTGAGCCGCTCATGGCGGCTGTTGACGGTCTGGATGTGCAATTCGCCCCGGACGCGCTCGCCGGCAGTTTGGTTGAGCGCCTCATGGCTGACGCCCAGCGCGGCGGCGCAGGGCGGATAACTGGTGCAGCCGTCGGTGACCAGCAGAGCGTCCTGATCAAGGACTGGCTGCAAAACCGCTTGCAAATGAGCGGCAGACACCACCGGCAACACGGCGCTGACGGTGACGCCGGAGCGGTCGGCGGCCACCAGGACCGGAACCTGCTCATCCGACAATCCCCGTTTGGACGCCTTTCCGCCGCGCTTGCGGGCCTTGCGATCGAGATTCCGTTCGCCTTTACGACTGCTCAAGACAAACGTCTCGTCGGCCTCGACGATGCCGCGCAGTTTGATCGCGCCAGCCGTCACCGCGCGCAGGAAGCGGTGACGCCAGCGAAAAGCAGTGCTGCCGGCCACCCCACAGCGCTCGGCCGAGGTCTTCACCGTGTCGCCATCGCTTAACGACGCGGCGAATTCCGTCCAACAATCCTTGCGTCGCAGCCGGGCTAACGGCGTCCCAGTCAGGGCGTTGAAGGTTTTGCCGCAGATCTTGCAAAAATACCGGTTCAGCCCGTTGGAGCGACCTCGGATCACAGCTCCACCCGTCGCACAGTGCGGACAGCTTCGCGCTGCCCGATCCGCTCCTCCAGCAGGCCGATCACGGCTTCCAGCGACGGCTGACCAGCCAAGAGCCGAACCGTTGCAATCCGCTGCTCCGGGGAGAGATCATCAATCTCAGACAGCCAAGCCAGATATTCTTGATGGTCCATGCGCGCCTCCTGCGTTCACTTTATGTTCTATCACATGAGAGACTGCATAGCTAATGCGAATTGAGCCAAACAGATCTCTTCTGGGTGCCGCAGACCGGCGACGTCGGCATGGGCGTGTCGATCTTCTCCTATGCCGGTCAGGTCCAGTTCGGCCTTATCACCGACGCCGCGCTGACCCCCGACCCGGAAGCGATGGTCGGCCGCTTCCCGGAGGAGTTCGAGAAGTACCTCTATTACGTGCTGCTCGATCTGCCGCCTGTGGCGCAGGAGGAGAAGTCCACTCCATCTCATCGCCCGCCGCCAGAAGTGGATCGAGGCAAGGCGCGAGGCAGTCACCGAGAAGCTGTTCACGCGAGCTCGCACGCGGTTGGCACCACATGCTTTTTCAAGAGCGACGGTTTCTCGACGCGAGCGTTTAGAGACGCGCCGATAGACCGCAATTGTGCAGGTTTTTGGACGCCGCCATCACGAGAGGCGCCTCGCACTCAGGCGGCCGGCGTCCAAAAAGCGCCAGGGCACGAAGTGCCCTGGCGCAATCGACGCCTTCAGCCGAAGCCCGCTTTCTCGCGCTTCCCGCCCGTTCGTCGGGCCGATTTTGAAGGGCAGCAACGGGTCAACTCCGGCCATTCGGCAGCGCGCTGAAGATTTTGACATGGCCGGACCGGCCGATCTGGCGCCCCACGGGTGGAACGTCTCTAATGGGCGGAAACCGGCCGTTCGACAACCGCATTTTGAACGAGCGGGACTCCACCTCAGATACCTCCACAATCGAGGGCACAAGAGTTGGCAGCCTCGTCTGGACGTGCTTTCCGCGAAGTCGAGCGCCTCCTTCGTATGCGGACGGCGAATAAGGTGAAATAAGAAATCTGTTGGCACCCGTCCTTCGGCCACCCGTCCTTCGGGAGGGCAGGAGCCTACGCTCCTGCCCTCTTCGGCTTCACTATTTCGGCGCGCTCGGTGTGAGAGTGTCCACATTCGACAAGTGGGTCAAAATGACCCACTTCCCATCACGCATTTCTGAGACGCTCATCCAATGACCCTGAAAAGTTGCCTCCTTACCGTCTGGTCCTTTCCCCTTGCCCTCCCAAGTCCCGTCCGCAACAGCCTTGTTGCCCATTCGGTTCGAATGTTCACAGACGATTGAATTCACCTGTCCCATAGACGTCATCACATTTTTGAACCCGGCGAGTAACGCGTCGTGTCCCGTGCCGGTCCAGGTTAAGTCTATGTAAGTGCCCGACTTCGGATCGTACGAGTTTGCAACAAATTCGGCGTCACCCTTGTTATATGCGGCTCGCCACGTGTCAGCGTATCTATTGCATTCGGCCTTTGGGTCCATAGATTGCGCCAAAGCTGTAGACGACACCATTATTGCGCCTATCAGCGTTGAAATCACGAGCTTATACATGGCGTTTACCCCTTCTCTATTGCCCGACGTTCCCCGCCTTTCCTTTCCCCGCCGTCTCCTTACAGCCACATAATTTCTTTACCGCCGAACCTGCCGAGGACCCTTGATCCAAATCAAATTGGGATTGGGAACTTCCGCTTCGGTGAAGGGTTTCGGGCGCCGGCCCTTTTTGACGGTGGGAGTGGGCCCGGGGCCGGCGCTGAAGGCTCCGACAAATCGGCCCGCGCCGCCACCATTTTCACCGATAATGGCGCGCCACAGGCGCTGGTTGCCTGCTATGAAAATAGCCGCAGGGGTGCTGAAGGCTCCGACAAATCGGCCCGCGCCGCCACCATTTTCACCGATAATGGCGCACCACAGGCGCTGGTTGCCTCCCAAGGAGGAAACCGCGGGGAGGTAGGGGGACCGTTTGGCGAGCGCGCCTATGGGGAATTGAGGGTCGCGGACGGCTGGCGAGCGAGGCGTCGGCGATCGGGGGCGCTTGGCGACTTCGTCGGAAGCGGCGGCGTTGGCCGTTTTCGATGGCGACGATGGCAGGAGCGAGGCGTTGGCCTCGGTCGCAAGAGGACGTGCGACCTCGGACGGGCGTTGCGCTCGTGTTCCGGCGCGCGGCTGGAGGCGGAGGCGATCGACGGTGCGCGGCGGGATGCGGGGCGACGGTCATGAGCTGTCGATCCTGATCCGGCTCGGCGACGGGGAACGCCAAGGGTGCGGCCCTTCGAACGTCTCGACGACGATCATCCGGCCGCCGCAGCACGGGCAGCGCCGCGCAGGCGAGACATCTTCAGCTCGACTGTCGGCCTCGCGCGAAGGCTGGGGCGCATTCTCTGCTGCGGCGAGCAATTGCCGCGCGCGCTCGATGTTCCGAGCGCGAACGGTTCCGGCGAACAGGCCGTAGTGTCGGATGCGGTGGAAGCCGCTCGGCAGCACGTGCAGGAGAAAGCGGCGGATGAACTCGTGGGTCGCGAGCGTCATGGTCTTGAGCCGGTCGCGGCTTTTGATCCGGTAGTCTTTCCATTTGAAGGAGACGCCGTTCTCGTCGAGCGCAATGAGCCGGGAGTTCGAGATCGCGACGCGATGGGTGTAGCGGGCGAGATAGGCGAGAACGGCCTGCGGTCCGGCGAAGGGTCTCTTGGCGTAGACGAACCAATCGGAGCGGCGCAGCGGCGCGAGGGCGGCGTCGAAGGCGGCTTTGTCGGCGAGCGGGGCAACGTCGCCGAAGAAGGCGAGACGGCCGGCCGCATGAAGGGCTGCGAGGCCTTCAAGAAAGAGGCGGCGGAAGAGGCGCGACAGCACGCGCGCGGGCAGGAAGAAGCCGGGCCTGCAAGCCACCCAACGTTCGCCGTCCAGAGAAAGGCCGCCGCCCGGAACAATCACGTGGACATGGGGATGATGGGTGAGCGCCGAGCCCCAGGTGTGCAGCACGGCGGTGAGGCCGATGCGCGCGCCGAGATGCTTGGGGTCGGCGGCGATCGTGATCAGCGTCTCGGCGGCGGTCCTGAACAGGAGGTCGTAGACGGCGGCCTTGTTCTGGAACGCGATCGCGCCGATCGAAGCCGGCAGGGTGAAGACGACGTGATAGTAGGGAACCGGCAGCAACTCGGCCTCGCGTTGTCACGTGAGCCTCGCCCAGTTGAAGGCGATGTTGGCGATCGAAACCTGTCGCACCGCCGCGCTCGGCGGACACGTCGAGCGCTGCGAGGACTGTGCGCACGAACGCGTCGCCTACAATTCCTGCCGCAACCGGCATTGCGCCCCTCCCCGGCGGCCAGACGAAGCGCCGACCAGCATGCGACGGCAGCGTCTACCGTGTCTTCGGCCGCCAGACCCTGTTTCCCGACCCGCTGTGAGGATTTCATCCAGGTCCAGGCCGTGAAAACATTGACGCAATGCTCGCCGTCGCTCGTCCTGCCCCTCCCGTTTTTTCTTTGAATAGTCCATCGGCCGCCCGGCCAACTCACGGAAGCACACTTCCGGATGCACTTCGCGGACGACTTCTCGCAGCGCAGGGCGCGTCCGCAAAAGGTCGTCGACTTGCTTGATCTTGTCGACGATGGCCCAGGTTTGCCTGCTGATTGCCTTGCCATTCTCCGCGCTCTGACGCGAGAAACGGCAAGCCTCCTCATATTTGGATGCCTTGAGGACCGGCCGAACGGGCGCCGGGAACACGCTGGCGCGCCGCTTCGGACCGAGACATTTCCTCGCCTCACGATCACAGCAGCGTCCGCCGGTTTCGAACGAGTCCAAAAGACCAATCGGGATATCAACCGCGACGATTTTCGGGCTCAAGCCGCCGTCGAAGATTTCAGATAAGCGCCCGACTCTTTGCACGCGGCATTGTCCCGCCTCGAGGAAAACAACTGCCCAACCGTCTCGGGCGCCGTCGGCGCCGGCAACATGCGCCATGTTTCGCCTCAAAGCGCTCTTCCGGCCCAAGCCGATCATCCGAATTCAGTATAACTGTAATTTTACCGTTGTCTCGAGCGCGCGCTAACCATGCGGATTTGGCATGTCTGCGCAGCAGCGGGGCCCGCGGGGGGAACTCCCTGTTTTCCCCTGAAACGTTTCCTCAGCCGCCCTGCTTTTCGGGGGCGGTCTGGAGCGAACAGGCGGCGGCTTCATCGCTCCGGAGCTCGACGGCTCGCCCAGCCATTTGCAGCCCGAGATCCCGCCCGCGCTCGACAAATCCGCTGTTGCCGCGAATAAATCCGCTGTTCCGTCTGCTGCGGCGACTTTCGCTCAAACTGCTGAACTTGCAGGCGTCTTTCCAGCAAAGCCGTGGCCGGAGCGGCCCCGTTTTGCGAAATCCGCTGTTTTTGCCCCTGTTACCAGCGGATTCGGGCGTCGCGGTCGCGACGCTAAAGGGCGCCCGCCCGGAACCGCGCCTGCGGATTTCCGGAATGCGGCTCAACCTGGCCTCAATACGCCCGGCTGACCGCGAACTCGACCGCGTCGCGCAACGCGTGCTTCCAGGGCGAGGCGGGGAAAAGCTCGAGCGCGTCGACCGCCATAGCCCCGTAGTGGCGGGCGCGCTCGATCGTGTCCTCGAGGGCGCGATGCTTCTTCATCGTCGCCAGCGCAGTCTCGAGATCGCCCTCGACGACCTCTCCCACCTCCAGCGTGCGCTTCCAGAACTCGCGCTCCGTCGGCGTGCCGCGCCGGAATGAGAGCACCACCGGCAAGGTGATCTTGCCTTCGCGGAAATCGTCGCCGACGTTTTTGCCGAGCTTGGCCGACGAACCGCCATAGTCGAGCGCGTCGTCGATCAGCTGGAAGGCGATGCCGAGATTGGCGCCGTAGCCGCGGCAGGCGGCGATCTCGGCCCTCGGGCGGTTCGCCAAAATCGGGCCGACCTCGCAGGCGGCGGCGAACAGCGCGGCGGTCTTGGCGCGGATGACGGCGAGATAGGCGTCCTCGGTCGTCTCGGTGTCCTTGGCGGCCGAAAGCTGCATCACCTCGCCCTCGGCGATCACCGCGGCCGCGCTCGACAGCACCTCGAGACAGTGCAGCGAGCCGACCTCGACCATCATCTTGAACGCCTGTCCGAGCAGGAAGTCGCCGACCAGCACGCTCGCCTCGTTGCCCCACAGCACCCGCGCCGCCGCCTTGCCGCGCCGCATGTCGCTTTCGTCGACCACGTCGTCGTGCAGGAGCGTCGCGGTGTGCATGAATTCGACCGCGGCGGCGAGCTTGACGTGGCCCGTTCCGGCGTAGTCGCACATCCCCGCGCTGGCGAGAGTGAGGATCGGACGCAGCCGCTTGCCGCCGGACGAAATTAGATGGTTGGCGACCTCCGGAATCATCGTGACGTCCGATCCGGTGCGCGAAAGAATGGTCTGATTCACCCGCTCCATGTCGTCCGCCACGAGCGACGACAGGGGCTCGATCAGACGATCGGCCGACTTCTCTCCAAGTGGAATGACAAGACCCACGTGACGCTTTCCCTTGCCAGACCCTGTCATTCGACCATAAAGACGCCGGTACGACGGGGCAAGTGCGCCCCTGGGGTTCGCCATTGGTCGAAATTCTGCGTACGAATGATCTCGTGCTGATCAGCGCGATCGAATCGCTTCTGAGGGCGGCGGGCATTGGCTTCTTTATCGCCGACCAGCACATGGCCGCGGTCGAGGGATCGCTCGGATTCCTGCCGAGGCGGATTCTGGTTGAGGCGCGCGAGGAAGCGCGGGCGCGACGACTGCTGACGGATGCCGGGCTCGCCGCCGAACTGCGCAATGGCTGAGCTCGGCCGGACGGCCTCGGCGTAGAGTCAAGGCCGGACAGCTTGTCATGCGACGCGTGGCTCGGCGGACGTCTGACCCTCGTCCAGCCCAGGCGCGGCCATCGGGCCGGAACCGACGCCGCCCTGCTCGCCGCCGCGGCGGATTTTTCCGAAGGCCGCTTCGTCGACATCGGCGCCGGGGTCGGCGCGGTCGCCCTCGCAATCCTCAGCCGCGTTCCTCGCGTCAGCGCCGACCTCGTCGAGATCGACGCCGATCTCGCCGCCCTCGCAGCCGAAAACGCCGAACGCAACCGATTGGCCGAGCGCGCGCGGATCCTGCAGCTCGACGTCTGCGCCGCCCGCGCCCGGCGCGAGGCGGGGCTCGCCGACGAGCATGCCGAGGCGGTCGTC
Organism: uncultured Alphaproteobacteria bacterium; assembly: GCA_963768555.1. Lineage (GTDB taxonomy): Bacteria > Pseudomonadota > Alphaproteobacteria > Rhizobiales > Beijerinckiaceae > Roseiarcus. Next base: position 51,692 of record CAVYIZ010000088.1, on the reverse strand, counting down.
ACCAATCCGCCGTTTTTCGATTCCCGGGCGGTTCGCGTCTCGCCCGAACAGGCGCGGGCGCGCGCCCATGTCTTCGCCGGCGAAACGGGCGCAGCGCCGCTCGTCGCCTGGATCCGCGCCTGTCTGGCGATCCTCGAGCCGGGCGGGCGGTTCGTCATGATCCATCGCCCGGAAGCGCTAGCGGCGATCCTCGCCGCAGCGGAGAACAGGCTCGGCGCGCTCGCGCTCCTGCCCGTTCATCCGCGCGCCGGCGCATCCGCCCACAGGCTCATGGCCTCGGGAGTGAAAGGCTCGAAGGCGCCGCTCCGGATCGCGCCGGGCCTCGTCCTCCATGAGGCGGACGGCCGGCTGACGGATGAGGCGGACGCGATCCACCGCGGCGAGGCGCTGATCGACTGGGGCGCCTAGCGATGAAAGCCTGACGCGGGGAGATCCTCTCCGCGGAGGACCGCTGCGAGTTCACGAGGCGACCTGGCTGACATGACCGCCATTGCCGAGTGCACACCTCCGATGCGACGGACCCGTCGCAAGGCAAACTCATCTCTTAAAAACACGTCAGCCTAGACAGCTCCAAGTCGGTGCTCTGCGGGACGGGCGATGAGGAAGTAAGCACATAATCCGAGAAAGGAACACAGCGCCATCATCGCGCACATCGAGAGCGCCGACCGTCCGTCAAACAGAAGCGAAACAAGCCCGCTCGAGACCGCGGCAGCCGTCAGCTGTACGCTTCCGGCGGCAGCGCTGACGGCGCCAGCGATCTCCGGCAGAGGCTGCATCGTCGCGTTCATCACATTCGGAACACTCAGGCCGAAGGCGAGCGCGACAACGATCAGCAGCCCGGCGGGGAGTGCCGGCGATCTCAAATCGCTTAATGTAATGGCGAGAAGCACAACGGAACCGGCTGTCATCAGTTTAAGCCCTACTTGCGAGCACCTGGCCGGATGCTATTCCCCGACGGCTGAGGCGACCGTCCAAGAAGGCGCCGCACATGATTGCGGCTGAACACGCACTGAAGATAAGGCCATATTGGTCGGGACGCAGCCCAACCACGCCGATAAAGAACAGCGAAGCGCCGGTGACGTAAGCAAACACCGTCGCGCCGGCGGCTGCGCCGACCAAGACGAATCCGAACGAAACCGGATGCGTCAATACGCGAAGATAGCTCGATACGATCGCCGGACTCGAGCGATGAGTTGGATCGATCCTCGCGCTCTCGGAAAGACCAAAAAGCACCGCCAGCAACAGAATCGAGCCAATCCCGGCCTGGACTGCATAGATCAATCGCCAGTTGCCGAGCGCGAGCAGCGTGGCGCCCGCCGTAGGCGCAACCATGGTCGAAACATTAGCTGCGACCATGACGTTGGCGATCTTGATCCGTGCGGCGTTACCGTCGAAGAGATCGCGGCTGATCGCAAATATCGTTCCCATTGCGGCGGCGCCGATGCCCTGAGCGACGCGACTTGCCAAAAGCACCGGCAGCGACGGGGCGAGTGCGCAGGCAATACTGCCCATCACCAAAAGCAGAATCCCGAGCAGCACTATCGGCTTGCGGCCAAACCGGTCGAGAGGCTGGGCCGTAGATCAGTGGCATCACCGCGAGGCTGAGCACGAAGGCGCTCATCGTCAGTCCGACATCGGAGGCGCTGGCGTTCAGCGTCGCGCCGGTTGCGGAAAGCGCCGGCAAATTGATGTCGATGCCGGAATAGGGCACGGCCGCGAGGAAGCCGAGCAGCAGCGTGAAGGCAAAGGAAGTCGACCGGATTCGCATGGCGTGAACACCTCCGACGCATTTCAAAATTGGCATCGCGGCGAAGGCAAAGTTTGGCTGCGCCGCACCGCGATCCAGCGCCCACTTTCCGAAGTCCAAGCTTCATCGCCGCAACACGCTTCGCGGACTTCGGAAAGTCATGGGAACGAGCAAACTTGTAATTCCAGCGCCGCTTTCGATCTGAAGTCCAAGACAGATTTGCCGAGTCAGGGACTTCAGATCGGCGGCGCTCGTCAGCTACGCTGGCCGGCGCGCCGCGGCTGGTGTGCCGCCAGGGTGTCGGCTCCCGACAACTCTCTCTCATCCGCGACGAGCTGGCTGACAATTCTATGGATTTCCGACCGCGTATCGATTGCTGCGAACTGGTCCGCCATCTGCCGGGCTCGCAAGCGGTAACCCGGCTGATCGAGTACGGTCTTCACCGCGCTGCGCAGCGCGTCGCGACTCGGCTCGTTGGTCGCGAGATTGATGCCGACGCCAGACCACGCGACCCTCGCGTTGACGTCAGCCTTGTCCTCGGTAAGCCCCGCGGTGACGAGCGGTATGCCGAAGCTCATTGCCTGGTTGATGCTGCCATAGCCGCCGTTGGTGACCAGCACGTCGACCTTTGGCAATAACCACTCGAAGGGCAAATAGCTCGAAACACGCGCATTTGAGGGGAGAGGACCCGGAATCGCGTCGATGGGGCGGCCTCCCGCGGTCGCGACGACCAGCACATCCGGCTCATTCGCGAGCGCCGCCAAGGTCGGCCCGACCAGCAGGTTGAAATTGTGATTGGCGACCGTTCCCTGCGTGACCAGCACGACCTTTCGCGAACCGTCGAGTTCGTGCGCCCAGGGTGGAGGCGGGACCTGGTTGGGAATGATCGGCGGCGTGCCGACGAAATGCACCGAGCGGGGGATATCGCGCGGAAATTCGAAGCCCGGCACTGACAATTGCAGATAGGCGTCTGCAAGTCCGACACTGGAATGGAACAACGTCATTGATGTCGGACCGACACCCAGTTCCTTGAGCAACTTGTTCAGGCGAAGTCCCACAGGCCGATCGACGGCCTCGTGATAGTCCCGCGCGACGGCTGCGTACTCAGCACGATGTTTGAGTGTTGTCGCCGGCGGCAGGCCGAGGAAGAGCGGGGCGCCGTCTTCGCGCGGCCAGTGCAGGATCGAGGTGCCACACAGAACAATGGGCGGCCGCTTCGAACGCGCGCCGAGCAGCATTGGCAGCACGCCAAAGAACATGTCGTCGCCGATAATGACGTCAGGACCAAAGCTATGTAGAAGCCTTCGCAGGCCCTCGTGTTGAGCCGGAATATTGTCGACGAAAAAGCGCTCCATGGCGACGCGATGCCAATCGGGTCCCGGCGGCATGACTTTCAGTTCTGGAACTCGCGCGAACGGATCTGTCAGGTCAAAATCCGCTTCGGGTGGCAACGAAAAGAATTCCGCGCCGGAAGCTTCGACGCGGGCGCGAAAAGCCGATCCCGTAAAGATGGCGACGTCATGGTCTTCGGTCATCAGAATCCGTGCTATCGCGAGCATTGGATTCACGTGGCCGTTCGCTGGCGTCGAAGCCATAAGAATCTTCATAGTATCCATCCTCCGATTGTCATAAAGGACGCCGCAGCTGGTTCGGGCGGCTGTCTTGACTGCGAAAGAGAATGGCGAGACTCTGTTACGTCACCGCTTCAGCCCTCAGGAAAATGGTTACAGCTGCAACACCTGATCGCTATGCCAACGCAACGGCGAGCAGCGGCCTCGACGGTTGACGGAAGCGCGCAGAACTGTGGGAGCACTTACCTGCGAGTTGTTGCTTCGCTCGTCCGGTATGCGGCTGCTCGTTCGGCGGCGCGGCCGTTGTCTGACTTGAGCGTCGCCCTTGCGCCGCTATGCTGCGCTCCCGGCCTTCGCTGTGAGGCGCCATGTCCGACGCGTTCCTGAGGCATATCCGCGCCACCCTCGACGATATCGAGGCGGCCGGTCTTTTCAAGCGCGAGCGTTTGCTGACCGGGCCTCAGGGCGGGCGCATCCGCGTGGCCTCGGACGCGGGCCCCCGGGAGATGCTGAACCTCTGCGCAAACAATTACCTCGGCCTCGCCGACCATCCCGACGTCGTCGCCGCGGCGGCGCAGGCGATGGACGAATTCGGCTTCGGCATGGCCTCGGTGCGGTTCATCTGCGGCGCGCAGACCCTGCATCGCGAACTCGAACAGGCGATCGCAAGGCACCTCGGCAAGGACGACGCGATCGTGTTCGCCGCCTGCTTCGACGCCAACGGCGGCGTCTTCGAGCCGCTCATCGGCGAAGAGGACGCGATCATCTCGGACAGCCTCAACCACGCCTCGATCATCGACGGCGTCAGGCTCTCCAAGGCAAAACGCTACCGTTTCGCCAATTCCGACATGAACGAGCTCGAGGACCGGCTGAAGGAGGCTGGGGCCGACGGGGCGAGGTTCAAGCTGGTCGCGACCGACGGCGTGTTCTCGATGGACGGCTATGTCGCAAAGCTTCCGGAGATCTGCGCGCTCGCCGACCGCTATGGCGCCCTCGTGCTGGTCGACGACTGCCACGCGACCGGCCATCTCGGCGAGAAGGGCCGCGGCACGCCGGCCCTGACCGGCGCGGGCGACCGCGTCGACATCGTCACCGGCACTTTCGGCAAGACCCTCGGCGGCGGCATGGGCGGCTTCGTCGCCGCCGCGCAGCCGATCGTCGACCTCCTGCGCCAGCGGGCGCGGCCCTATCTGTTCTCGAACTCGCTCGCGCCGCCGATCGCCGCCGGCGCGCTCAAGGCGCTCGAGATCGCGATCGAGGCCGACGACCGCCGCTCGCTGCTCGAATCGCATGCGCGGCGCTTCCGCGCCGGGATCGAGCGGGCCGGCTTCCGGGCGCTGCCCGGCGTGACGCCGATCATTCCGGTGATGCTCGGCGAGGCGCGGCTCGCGCAAGACCTCGCCCGCGCGCTCGACGAGCGCGGCGTCTACGTGGCGGGCTTCTTCTTCCCGGTGGTGCCGAAAGGGGCGGCACGCATCCGCACGCAGATGTCGGCGGCGCTCAACACGCAGGACGTCGACTTCGCCGTCTCCGCCTTCGCCGACGCCGGCCGCGCGCTCAACATTATATGACCGGCGGTTCGGGCGGCGAGCACGGGCGCCCGATTTGCTGATAAGGGGATACGATGCTCGGCTATGATGCGTTTGGCGATGGCCCGAGAAAGGTCATTGCGCTCCATGGATGGTTCGGCGACGAACAGAGTTTTGCGCCGCTCTATCGCTGGCTCGACCCCGATGCCGCGACCTGGATCTGCCCGGCCTACCGCGGTTACACCGCATCGAAACATCTCGACGGCCCCCTATACCGTTGAGCAGATCGCCAAAGACGTCATCGCCCTCGCCGACGCTCTGAAGATCGACACGTTCAGCCTGGTCGGACATTCCATGGGCGGCATGGCCGCGCAGAGGGTACTGGCCGATGCGCCTTCGCGCGTGGAGAAGCTGGTCGCCGTGACGCCCGTGCCGGCCTCGGGCGCGGGCTTCGACGACGAGACCTATCGAAAGCGCCGTGAGCAACCCGGACGCGGCGCGCGGGATCGTCGGCTTTTCCGTCGGCGGACGCCTGAGCAAGCGGTTCATCGACGAGATCGCGCTTCACCCCAAGACGATCGCCCTCGACGCGGCCTTCTCCGGATATCTCGCGAGCTGGGCGAAGACCGACTTCCATCGCGAGATCGCCGGCAAGACGCTGCCGGTCAAGGTGATCGTCGGTGAGCACGACGGCGCGTTGACGGTCGACGTGATGAAGGCGACCTATATGGCGTATTACCCCAACGCCGAACTGGAGGTGATGGCGAATTCGGGCCATTACCCGATGCTTGAGACGCCGATCGCACTGGCGACGTCGATCGAGGCCTTCCTGACCAAGCAATTTGCCTGAGCAAGTGAATTGCGCCCGACGAGAGAGTTCGGGTTGACCCCGCTGACCACCGAAAGGCGAGCCCATGAAAGCCCTCGTCAAGCAGAAGCCCGAGCCCGGCCTTTGGCTGAGCGACGAGCCGGTCCCGTCGATCGGCCCCGACGACGTCCTGGTGAAGGTCCACAAGACCGGCATCTGCGGCACCGACGTCCACATCTTCAACTGGGACGCGTGGGCGCAGAAGACGATCCCGACGCCGATGACGATCGGCCACGAATATGCGGGAGAGATCGAGGCGGTCGGGGCGAACGTGCGCCGGCTCGAGGTCGGAGAGCGCGTGTCGGGCGAGGGCCACGTGATCGGCATGCGCAGCCGGGCGGCGCGCGGCGGGCGCTACCATCTCGACCCGGAGACGCGCGGCATCGGGGTCAACATTCCCGGCGCCTTCGCCGAATACGTGCGCGTTCCCGCCTTCAACATCGTGCCCCTGCCCGACGACGTCGACGACGAACTCGGCGCGATCCTCGATCCGCTCGGCAACGCGGTCTACACCGCGCTCTCCTTCGACCTCGTCGGCGAGGACGTGCTGATCACCGGCGCCGGGCCGATCGGCATCATGGCGGGCGCGGTCGCCCGCCATGTCGGCGCGCGGCACGTGGTGATCACCGACGTCAATCCGAAGCGGCTCGCGCTTGCCGCCGAAGTCGCCGACGTGGTGGCGGTCGACGTGTCGAAGGAGGACCTCAAGGAGACGATGAGCCGGCTGAAGATGACGGAAGGTTTTGACGTCGCGCTCGAAATGAGCGGCGCGCCGGCGGCGTTCGACCAGCTGTTCGATTCGGTGGTCACCGGCGGGCGGGTCGCGCTCCTCGGCCTGCCGGCTAAGCCGACCCTGGTCGACTGGAACAAGGTCATCTTCAAGCAGCTGACGCTGAAAGGCATTTACGGGCGCGAGATGTTCGAGACCTGGCACAAGATGATCGCGATGTTGGAGAGCGGCCTCGACGTGCGCAAGGTCATCACCCACCGCCTGCCGGCGGAGAAGTTCCTGGAAGGTTTCGAGACCATGCGCCGCGGCGACTGCGGCAAGATCGTGCTCGACTGGAGGACGGCGTAACAAGCGCGGGCGACGCGACGGCCGGGCGCGGGCGCAGATGTTGGGGTCGGAGGCCTCGGACGCCCTACCGTTTCCGGGGCGACATGACACGCCAGGCCACACCATCTAGTGTCGAGGAAATAGGGAGAACGCCTATGGCTGAGAAGATCGAGTACCGAGCCAGTAGCGTAGACATTCGAAAAGCGACGGGCGGCGCGATGCTCGTCATTCACACCGACAAGGGCGAAGTCGTCGTTCATCTAACCGAGCCCGCATTCCAGAATCTCGCGCATCAAACGAAGCACGAGCAATCCCGCGCCAAAGAGCAACTTGCTCATCCGTCGGATAATCACGATTAGAGTAAGTTCCCGTGTCCAATTCAGTTCTATGACCGCCGCGTCCGAGGACAACAATGGCGGCGATGGGGGGCTGCCGACAAAAGCTCGCAGCGCGTCGTCTCGACTTTGACGCGCAAGACAGTCTGATCCATGACTGATCGATCGGGTGACAAACAGGCTGGGTCGGAAGGCGTTCGGTTTGAGTTGCAGGCGTTCCCGAAACCTGTCTGACCGCGTGAGCGTGCGTTTGATTGCGGCGTTCGCGGCGGGCATCCTTGCGTTCGACGCGGAAGAAGGCGCTCGGGCTTTCGATTTCTTCGGCCTCTGGGGCTCGAGCGAAACCCCGCCGCCCGTCTCGCGGGCGGCAATTTCCTACGCCGTGACGATCGACGTCGCGGGCGGCGACAGGACGCTGACGAATGCGGTGAAGGACGCTTCGTCGCTTTACAAGCTGCGACAGGACGCTCCTGTTGACGGCGATGCGCTGGCGCGGCGCGCTGCGGGCGATTTCGTTCCGGTGATCGACGCCCTGTGGGGGGCAGGCTATTACAACGCCAATGTTACGATCTCGATCGATCGCGCCGGCCTGACGATCGGGTCGAGCGACATCGGGGCGTTCTCGAGCGCCGCCGAACGTTATCGCAACCGCGCCGTCGCGCCGATCGCCATCAAGGTCGCGCCCGGCCCGCTGTTCAGGCTTCGCTCCATCCGCATCCTGAACCCCGCCGGCGCCGAATTCTCCGAGGAGGAATTGCCTGCCCGAATCGTCGGCCTCAAGCCGGGCGACCCCGCCGCCGCCAGCGACCTGCGCGCGGCCGAGGCGCGCATCGTCGATTATTTCCGCGCCCAGGGACGCCCGCTGGCCAAGGTTCAATCGATCGCTCCCGTCGTCGACCATGCGGCGGATTCGATGGATGTGACTTTGACGATGGACCCTGGTCCGGTCGCGCGGTTCGGCGAGGCGACGATCGTCGGGCCCGAGCATTTCGATCCCGCCATCGTGCGTTCGTTCCTCTACATTCATCCGGGCGATCCCTATTCGCCGCAGGCGCTCGCCGAGGCGAAGACCAGCATCCGTCAAATCCCGGCGGTCGGCAGCGTGCGCATCACCGAAGGAACGAGCCTCGACGCGTCCGGCCTTTTGCCCTACCAGATCGACGTGGGCGACCGTCTTCCCTATGCCGTCGGCGTGTCGGCGAAATATTCGACCACCAACGGTCCCGCCGGTCAGGCCTATTGGGAAGACCGCAATCTGTTCGGCGGCGCGGAGCGTCTTCGCCTGGAGGCCGACCTGTTCTACGCGCCGCCGAATGCGGGATATTGGCCGGATCTCCAGCGCTTCACGACCGGCGGTCTCGGAGGGCGCGTCTCCGCGAGCTTCCTCAAACCGGCGTTTGAACGGCACGACCAACGATTTTCTGTTCGACGCTCTCGGCGAGCAGGTGAGCACCAGCGGCCTCGGCTTCGTGGGCTATGAAGTCACGGACGCCGACGCGACGGCCGTGTTGCGCCACCGCTTCAGCGATGTGTTCTCGGTTCAGGCCGGCCTCGAAGCGCAGCGCGGCGTCGCCACGGATTCGCTCGGCCGGGTCGACTACACGTTAGTCGGGGTTCCCGTGTCGCTCACGTATGATTCCACCGACAGCAAGCTCGATCCCACGCGCGGCGCGCGGCTCAACGCTTCCGCCGCAGGGTTCGGGACATTCCTCGGTTCGAGCCTCGATCTCGTGCGGATCAAGGCGTTCGCCTCCAGCTATTACTCGGTCGACGCCAATTCCCGCTTCGTCCTTGCGGGCCGCGTCGGCTTCGGCGCCCTGGGCGGCCCCTCGCTCGGCGAAATCCCCGCCAACTGGCGATTCTATGCGGGCGGCGGCGGCTCGGTGCGCGGCTATGCCTACGACAGCCTCGGCCCGATCGCCCCCTTCGGCGCCGTCGTCGGCGGCCGCAGCCTGTTCGAGGCGTCGGCCGAATTGCGCGTCAAGGTGACCGATACGATCGGCCTCGCGCCCTTCTTCGACGCCGGAAACGCCTTCGCCTCGACCTTCCCGGATTTCAGCCAGCCCCTGTACATGGCGGCGGGTCTGGGACTGCGCTACTATACGTCGATCGGCCCGATCCGCCTCGACGTCGCGTTTCCGTTCGAGCGTCGCTCCGGCAACGGACCGCTGGCGATCTATGTCAGCATCGGGCAGGCTTTCTGATGCCGTCGTTTCTCCTTCGCATCCGATCGAGGACGCTGGCGGCGATGATCGTCGCGCTGCTCGCCCTTTGCGCGCCGGGCTGCGACCGCCGAGTCGGACAAGGGCGTGCTCGCCGACCTGATCTCGAAGGCGCTGTCGACGCCGTCGACGAACGTCTCCATCGGCGCCGTCGACGGCGTGCTCTCCTCCGACGCGTCGATCAGCGATGTCGTTCTCTCCGATCGCGACGGGCCGTGGCTGAAGATCGACAAGATCCGGCTGGTGTGGAGCCGGCTCGCGCTGCTCAAGCGACGGCTGGAGGTCGATCAGCTCACGATCGGCCATATGCAGTTCCTGCGGCGCCCGGCTCCGTCCCGAAGCCGCGCAGCCGCCGCCGGACGCGACGGCTCCTCAGTCGATCCTGCCCGAATTGCCGGTCAAGGTGATCGTCAAGCAATTCGCCGTGCAGGAACTCTCGCTCGGCGAACCGGTCCTCGGCGTCGAGGCGCGCCTCAGCCTCGCGGGCAAGGCGACGCTCGGGCCGCCGTCCGAGGGCCTCGATCTGCATCTCAGCGCCGAACGGCTTGATGCGCCGGGCGAGCTTCACCGCGCTCCTGGGCCTATGTTCCGGCCACCGACCAGCTCACGCTCAATGTGAATTCCGCCGAGCCGGCCGGCGGCCTCTTTGCCCATTTCGCCAATCTGCCCGGCCTGCCGCCGGTCAAGCTCGCGTTCGACGGCGCAGGCCCGCTCGACGCTTTCAAGGCGAAACTCGATTTCACCGCGGGCCCGGACGTCTGGGCCAACGGTCAGGTCGTTCGTCGCCCGGCAGGACGTCTGCGCGGCGGCTGACACTCGACCTGAAGTCGCGGCTCGAAGGCCTCGCGCCCGGCATCGTCCGCCCGGTCTTCGCCGGCGAAACGACGCTCAAGGGCGACGTTGTCATCAACGACAATTCGAGCCTCAAGCTCCCCGGCCTGCATCTCGTTTCGGCCACCGCCCGGCTCGATATCGACGGCGGCGCGACGGCGGATCACGTGCTCGATCTCAAGGTCCACGCGGGCGCGATTCCAGGCGTCGAAGACGATCGGAAAGCTCGATCTCAACGCGTCGATCAAGGGACCCCTTGCCGGCCCGACGCTCGACGCCGCCTTCGAGGCCGGGCAAATCCGTGTCGCCGAAGGATCGCTCGACCATGTCGCCGCGACATTCCGCGCCGCACCGAATGGGTCGTTGACGGAGGCGACGACGCGGATCGCGTTTGCGGGCGACGCAAAGGTGAACGGCCTTGCCCTCGCCGATCCGTCCATCAACCAGGCCGTCGGCCCCGAGATTGCGCTGACGATGCGCGGCGCAGCTTCGCCAGAGCGGCGAAATGACCTTCGACGCGCTCGACCTCGCCGCTTCATCCCTGAACGCGAATTTTTACGGTCTTCTCGGCCGCGCAAAAGTTCACGGCAAGCTGGACGTTGCGGCGCGCGACTTGAGCCGGTTCGCGCTGATCGCCGGCAGGACCCTCAAGGGCGAGGCCCGCATCGCCGCCGATCTCGACGGCGCGCCGCGCTACGGCGCGCTGGCCGCGACCCTCGAGGCGCATGCGACGCATCTGGAAAGCGGTTATCCGATCCTCGACAGGATCACCGGCGGCGAGCTCGATCTCACCGGCGGCGCGCGGTCGCTGCCCGGCGGCGGGTTCGGCTTCAGCAATCTCCTGGCGGCCGGCAGGCACGGATCCGCCCGGCTCGACGGCTCGGCGGCGCGCGACAAGGTCGATCTCAACGCGAGAATCGATGTGCCGCAGGCGCAGTTTCTCGATCCCCGCATTGCCGGCAAGGCCGAGGTCGTCGCCGGGCTGACCGGCGACGCTCGCCCATCTCGACGCGAGCCTGAAGGCTACGCTCAGCGAGGGACGTCTGCTCGATCGCCCGACGTCGGGCCTCGCGCTGGAGGCGCGCGCCAGCGACATCACCGGCCTCGATCGATGCGAGCGCTTCGGCGTCCGGCGACGTCGACCGCCAGCCGCTGAAGGGTTCGGCTCATCTCGCCAGGCAAGCCGATGGCGGTTGGGTCGCCGACAATCTTGCGCTCAGCCTCGCGTCGGCGCGCCTGGCGGGCGCGCTCACGATCGGCGCCGATCAGCTGGCGAACGGCGAATTGACTTTCGGCGCCGCAAATCTCGATGATCTCTCGCCGCTGGTTCTGACAAAGATGGGCGGCGCCCTTCAGGCGAAGCTCGGCGCTTCGAGCGCCGGCGGCCGGCAGGATGTCGCGATCGTCGCCGACAGCGACAGGCTGAGCGTCGGCCCCAGCACGCTCGACGGCCTCAAGATCAACCTGACGGCTCGGCGACGTCTGGGGCGCCAGAATCATGTCCGGGGTCGCCAGTCTCTCCCGGGCGGGGATCGGCGGACAATCGATCGGCGACGTCAAACTGACGGCGACGACCCGCGCCGAATTCCAGCGATCTCGATCTCAGCGCGTCTGCGCGCGGCATGCGCGCTGAAGGCGCGCGGGCGGCTGTTCGGCGGGCAGTCAACCCGGCTCGAACTCGCGAGCCTCAGCGCGCAAGGCGCCGGCCAGCGGCTGGCGCTCGCTCATCCGGCCTCGCTTGCCTATGGGGGCGACGGCCTCGACATCGAAAATCTTGCGCTCGCCGTCAATGCCGGCCGGCTTTCGCTCGACGGTCATGCCGGGTCGACGCTCGACCTTCGGGCGGCGATGACGGCGCTGCCGCTCTCGGCGCTCGACCTCGCGGCGCCGGGCCTCGGCCTCTCCGGGGTCGGCAGACGGCGAGGCGACGATCGGGGGAACGCCGGACGAGCCGTCAGGCGACTGGCGCCTGCGATTGAAGGGCGTGAGCGGCGCCGCAAACGCGCAACGCCGCTCTGCCTGCGCTGGATGTCGCGGGCTCCGGTCGCCTCGGCGCAGGCCGCACGTCGCTCGACGTCGCCGTCAATGCGGGCGAGCGGCAGCTCCCTTCGCGCCACAGGATCCGCCCCTTTGACGGCCGACGGCTCGCTCGACGTGAAAATCGCCGGCAAGCTCGACGCCGGCCTCGCCAACAGCACGCTTTCGGTCTACGGGCCGCCATGTCATCGGGCGCCCTGGCGATCGACCTTCAGCCTCGCAGGGACCGTGGCGAAACCGCGGGCGGAGGGTTCGCTGAGCCTCAGCAACGGCGCATTCAGCGACGATCAGACCGGGCTCAAGATCGCCTCGATCAGCGGGCTGTTGTGGCGAACGGCGACGCCCTGCGGATCGATCGCCTCAAAGGGACGACCCCCAACGGCGGCTCGATCGGCGCGACCGGTCAGGTGACGACTCGACCCGGCCGCCGGCTTTCCCGGCGCCATTCGCCTCACCGGCCAGCGCGCCCAGCTGATTGCGACCGACGTCGTCACAGGCCGTAGCCGACATGTCGTTGGACATCACCGGCGCGCTCGGCCGCACGCCCAACGTCGCCGGCCGCATCACAATCGTTTCCATGGACATCACCGTGCCGGAGCGCCTCGGCGGCGTCGCGGCCCCAATTCCCGGGACGAGGCACGTCAACCCGACTGCGACGGCGCGCGCGCTCCTTGCGCTGAACGCCAAGGCCAGGTCTGCAAGCGCGCGGGCGCCGCCGTTCAACGCGACGCTGGCCCTGACGATATCGGCGCCCAACCGGATTTTCGTTCGTGGTCGGGGCATCGATGCGGAAGCTGAGCCGGCGACCTGCGCGTCGCCGGGCCTGCGGCCAATCCGCAGGTGACCGGCGGCTTCGATCTCTTGCGCGGGTCGCTGTCGCTCCTGGGCAAGCGGCTGGTCGTTCACCCGCGGCCGCGTCCTGTTTCATGGCGACGTGATGCCCGAACTCGACCTTGTCGCCGAGACGACCTCGGCCGACATCACGGCGCGCATCAGCGTCACCGGCCCGGCGGCGCAGCCGGTGTTCACGTTCACTTCCGATCCCAGCCTGCCGCAGGACGAAATTCTCTCCCGCGTTCTGTTTCAGAATGCTTCGGGCAATCTGTCGGCTTTCCAGGCGCTGCAACTGGCCAACGCCGTCGCAACCCTCACCGGCCGCGGCGACGCGTTCGAGCGATTGCGAAAATCGCTGGGCGTCGACAGTCTCGATATCGGTTCGAGCGCGAGCGGCAGCCCGACGGTCGGCGTCAGCCGCGCGATCAGCGACAGGATCAGCGTCAGGGCGACGACCGGCGCCAGGCCCGAGGATAACGGCGTTTCCGTCGATCTCGACGTCGCCCGTCACATCCGCCTGCAGGCCGGGGTCGATGCGAGCGGCGGATCGAGCGTCGGCGCAGGAGCCGAATGGGAGTACAAATAGGCAGAGAACGGCGTCCAAAACACTCGGGAAAGCGGTCGAGGCTCAATCGCGCAAGGACGCGAGGGCGGTCGAGTTCGCCCGTGCGACGACAAGATCGCTCGCATCTCAACCTCGCGTTCCCGTTCGCCTTTCCGGCTCTGGCTCCAGGCGCCTTCCAGGCTCTCGCCCCAGTCGCAAGGCCGGCTTTGGCTCCGTAAAAATATCCTCGCGCGCGGGCGGTTCGGCCGGGCGCGAAGGGCCAGACCGGAAGGAGATGGTTCTTATGGACTTGCGTCGGCTTCGCGCGCCGCGCAAGGCTGGGAGGCCATGCGCGTCCTCGTCCTCTTCGCCCATCCGCTCGAGACCAGTTTTGGCGCCGCCCTGCACGCCAAGGCGGTCGAAACTTTGCGCGCGCGCGGCCACGCGGTCGACGACTGCGATCTCAACGCCGAAGGCTTTGACCCGATCATGACCCGTCAGGACCGGATCGAATATTATGACTTGGGCGCCGACCGCCGGCGGGTCGCCCCTTACGTCGAGCGGCTGCTCGCCGCCGAGGGGCTCGTGTTCTCGTTCCCGGTTTGGAACATGGGGTTCCCGGCGATCCTCAAGGGGTTTGTCGACAAGGTGTTTTTGCCCGGGCGTCAGCTTCGACCTCCGGCCGGACGGCGCCTATGTCCCGCGCCTCTTCAACGTCAATCGGCTCGGCGTCGTCTGCACTTACGGCGGCTCGCGGCTGTCGACCTTCCTGGCCGGCGACCCGCCGCGCCGCTTCCTCAAGCGATCGATGAAGTTCAACTGCGCGCCGGGGGCGCGGGTCGACTATCTCGCCCATTACGACATGGATCACACGAAGCCGGAGCGGCGGGCGGCGTTCCTGAGCAAGGTCGAGGCGACGTTTTCCTCCTGGTGAGGGCGGAGAGCGAACGGCTGACGCCGTAACGCCTCGGGCCAAATTCCTCCAAGCCGAATCAAAGCCAGTCCAAGCCGGACCAAGAAAACGGGCTTGGATTTCCTTGGATTCCTGTCGTCCTTTTCAATCGGTTACGAGCAATCCAAATCAAAAAGAGATTTCTCTTCTCGGCACCTCCCTCCCGGCGGGCTCCGGCGCGCCGCGCCCACCGGTCGCAAGCGGCGCCAGGCGGAACGGCTTCGATGGAACGGGACACTCGGCCTTCTCCTCGAGGACAGCGGAGAGAACAAATAAGGAACAACCGCCGCCTTGTCAAGGAAATTGTCGGTCTTTTGGCTGGCGGAAGGATCGACGCCGCTTCCCTGCAACTCGGGGCGAAGGGCTCGTGCCGACGCGCTTCAAAGAGCGACGATGTGGGCCTCAAACCCAAAGGGCTTATACCCGTCACTGTGATCGAATCGCGCCACTAGCCCTCGCTGCCACCGCCGAATATTCCGATGTTTCGCTGGCTCCCTGGATCGCGAACGTACCGCATGAACTGGCAGCGGCGCACCTGAATATCGACGTGAACGTCTTGAAGGCGATGACGCAGTCGAAGACGCCGGTGACGCCGGCTTGAGGGCGCGGGCGTCCTCCATTCTCACGGCCCCTATGGCAAGATCATGCTCGACTGGGCGCCGTGACGACGCCTGCAATCCAAACCGATCCGTGAGCGGCGTAGCGACCGCGGCGGTGGCGCATGCTCCGCTCGCGGCGGCGACTGCAGCGGCGCCAACCGCTCAGCCGAGCAAGAAGACAACAAAGAGCCGAGCGCGTCCGTCGAGGCAATCATGATGCGGCGGCGAACCGACTTCGGCGAGACCGTTCGGGACTGAGGCGGAGGCGAGGCGCGTATTGCGGCTCGATCGAGACAGGCGCCGCGTTAATTCATCCTCTCGCGGATGAACGAGCCCGCGCTCGCAATGGCGCGCCGGCCGTCGGTCAGCACCGGATGAAAGAAGTGCCAGACATGCAGCATTTCCGGCCAGACTTCGAGACGGACGGGAACCTCGGCAGCGCCGGCCAGGCCCGCCAGTCGGATCGAAATCGTCGAGCAGAACCTCCGCCGACCCGACCTAAATCAGCAGCGGCGCGATGCCCGAAAGATTGGCGTACAGCGGAGCGGCAAGCGGATTGCGGGCGCTACCTCCGCTGAGATAGGCGGCTGCAAACCGATGCAGCTCTGCTTCGTTGACCATGGAATCCTCGGCCGCCTTTGACGCCATCGAACCGCCCGTCGCCTCGAGGTCGACCCATGGCGACATCAGGAACCCGCAGGCCGGCTGAGGGAGGCCGGCGTCTCGCGCGGCCAGCAAGACGGCGAGGGTCAGCGCTCCGCCGGCGCTGTCGCCGGCGATCGCAATGGACGCGGGTTTGAGCCCCTGATCCAGCAGGAAACGATATGCGGACGTGGCGTCGTCGACCGCCGCCGGAAACGGAGCCTCCGGCGCCAACCGATAATCCAGCGCGAGAGTCCGCATCCCTGCCGCACGGCCGAGCTCGACGGCCAGGTGGCGATGGCTGAGGATGGAGCCGATCACATAGCCGCCGCCGTGGAGGAAAAGCATCGCGTGGGTGTTGTCCGCTCCTGGGGTCGAACTCCATTCCGCGCGCACGGCGCCGATGGTTTGCGGTTCCAGCACCACGTCGGCCGCGATGGGGAAATTAGCGCCTGCGCCGTCATAAGCTTGGCGCATTTCCTCGACGGAGGAGCCCATCGGGAACTGCGCGATCATCTCGCGAATTGCAGCGATTTCGGCGTTTGCCATAGCGGCGTCCCCCCCTCGCCATGCGCGACCGCGTCGGATCAGCTCCGCTGGCTGAAATTAGACAGCGCGAGAACGGAAAGGTCAAGGACCAGCCGGCCGGGCTATCAGGCTGCGAGAAGCTGTCTGACTTCCTGTCGGAGCCGCTGCTCGCGGCGAGGGTCGGAGTTTTCGCTGAAGGGTCCATTTCGATGCGACGGCGAAGCAAGGAATTCGGTTACGCCTCCGGCAGCGACTTCATGAACGCCTCGAATTCGGCGTCGGCGATCGGCACGAGGTGCTTTTCCTCCGGATAGGCGCTGTTCTCGACGTCGGCGAGAAGAACAGCGCGCTAGACGACGCGCCGGACGACGGGGATCGCCAACAGCGCTCCGGCGGCGATGAAGCAAAGGGCGCAGGCCCCCGTCCCCGCGAGGGCGAATTTGACAAGGGCCGGCGCTGCGAGGCCGCGCATCGCCAGCGACACGATGACCAGGATCGGCGGATGGATGATGTAGATGAGATAGGCGCGTCACGCCAGCTTTGCCAAACCGGGCCCAAGGCGACGAAACGGCGCTGGAAGAAAACGAGCAGGCTCAGGATGACGCCCCAGGCGAACAGGGCTCCCAGAAGGCATAGAAGGCGGGGCTCCAGCGGCCAGCGAGGATCACGAGAGGATACGCCACGGCGGCGGCCAGCGAGATCCATCGCCAGGTCCAGAGCTGCTTCGCCGGCACGTTTTCGAGCCAGCGCCCCTTGGCCCCGAGGCAGCCGGCGGCGAACAGGACGACGTAACTCGCGAAATAGCCGAACTGGAGCCCAAGAAAATCTGTCGCCGGGGGGCCAGCGCAGGCGCAGCAGAAACGCGGCGGCGCCCGTACCCAGTGCGGACACCGCGAGGACTGCGTTGGAAGGAAAAGGCCGCGCTCTTTCCAGTCGCGCGGGGCCGACCGCGGCGCGCAGGGCCACATAGGCGGCGGAGAAGATCAACAGCGCCTCGACGAACCACATCGGCCCGGGAATGATCACGGCGTGGCTCGCGATCCAGCCGAGCACCGCGAAAATAGGATAGCCGTGCACGGTCTCCGCCAGCGCCGCCGTGATCGGGCCAAGCACGAGAATAAAGACGAGGAGCGGCACGCCGAGCCGGAGAAGACGCTCGCGAAGGAATTCCTGCGACCCGTGATGTGCGATTGCGCCCGGCGTCAGCGAACCGGCGATCAGAAAGAACAGACCCATGAAAAAGGCCTGATTGTAGGTGACGAAGAGCGTGAGAATGAACGAGGAGGCTGCGCTGCTCGGCTCGATCTCCTTGTAGAACCATAAGCCCATGGCGCCGTAGGTTATCGCCGCGTGAAAAACGACGACGACCAGGATCAGGCTCGCCCGCAGAGCGTCAATTCCAGCGTTGCGGCTCACAGCCTGAAGGGGAGGTTTTACGTACGCGTTCATCGAAACACCCGCCTGGTGGGTAAACCCTAAGGTTCGACGCCGGCCGTCGCTGTCGGGCCGGACCGGTCCTTTTGTCACTCGGGCGCGTCGCTCTCTTACGAGCGCTGAGCGGCGCACGCTCCAAACAGCCTCGATCTGGCGAGCGAGAGCCTATTGCTGCCCGTTAGTCCCTCCTCCCCGTGAACCCGTGATTCAAATCAATTTTACCGCCGATTGGGCCCGCGGGATGGGCGACAATTCGCCACGACCCTGGGGCTTATTGGGAGTAGTATTTGTCGTGCGATGCGGCGCAGCGAGCCCCACGCGTTAAGGAACACCGCTGGCAGCGAACGACGCCGACAGACATCGGCAGCAAAGAGTGCGTTTGAAGGGAGGATGCTATGAATAAATTGATGTTCGCTATGGCGGGCGCGGCAATTCTTGTGTCGTCGGGCGCTCTTGCTCAGTCAGTCGACACGGCGGCTGAATGTAATAAGGGCACCGAGATATGGCGAACCGCCTACAACAACCGCGATGCTGGTGCTCTGGCCAATATGTTCGGTAACCGTTCACACCCCCGGTCCGTTGCAGCGGTATTATGATGCCGGGGGTGTGGCCGTTTGAGCGCCGAGTCGGGGGCTTGCGCTTTGGCGCGAACAGGATCTTACGCCTTGCGTGCCTCCCCAATTCGCCCCTGACTTGAAGGATATCGATCGGACAGACCTGGCGGCGATGTCGCGCGAGGAATTGGAGGACTTGGCTTGGCGGTTGCATGAGTTGGCGCGCGCGCTGGCCAACCGGGCGGGCGAGGACTCCAGGACCAGTTCGCGCCCGCCGTCGAGCGACGACCCCTATCGACGTGACGGGAGAGGCGCTGGGGGCGCGGATCGCCTCGAGGGCGGCGGCGAGGCCGAAACTTCCCCCGCCGCGCCCGAGAAAGCCGGTAAGTCGGACGACAATGGGACCGCCAAACCGGCCGGCAAACGGCCCGGCGAGAAAGGCTGTTGGCGAAGCCGGCCGATCGTTGTGAGCGGAGAAGCCGAGCACGCGCCGACCGTGTGCTCCCGCTGTGGAGCCGCCCTCGGTGGCGAGCTGGAGCGCCGTTGCGTCAGCGCCCATAACACTCTCGAACTCACGCGCGCCGACATGTCGTTGCAAGTCGCCGCGACCAAACACGTCTACTTCTTCGTGCGCTGCCGATGCGGTCACGAGACCGTGTCATGCCCCGGCGTCGGAGCGCGCTCGCTTGTCGAGGGTCGTAGACGAGATCTGACGATGACCGAGCGCTGTCTGGTGGGTCCGATGCTCGCCACTTTCATCGCGGCGTTGTCGCTACGCTTCCGTCTCTCGCGCGCAAGATCCAGGAATTCCTGGCCGACTGGCTCGCCCTGGAACTCGGGACCGCGACCATCGAGCGCTGCGTCCACGAATTCGGCCTCGCCAGCGAGCCCGTGGTCGAGCAACTCATCGAGGACGTGCGCGCGGCCGAAATCGTCCATCTCGACGAGACCCCCTGGTATCAGCGCGGCGCGTTGCGCTGGATGTGGGTCGCGGCGACGGCGGTCACGATCGTCTATCGCATCGGCAGCCGCCGCAAGGAGGAACTCGCCGCGCTGATCGGCGAGGCCTTCCTGGGTTGGCTCGTGACCGACGGCTACAACGCCTACCGCGACCATCCCCGCCGGCAGCGCTGTCTGGCCCATCTCATCCGCAAGGGTCTGGCGCTCGCGGAGGGCTATTACGGCGCCGGTTCCGGCTTCGGTCGCGACCTCGTGCGCGATCTTCGCCGCCTCATCGAGCGGGTCCATGACGGCGACGCCGACACCGACGCCGTCAAGCGACTGATGGCCCGCGTCAAATGGAACTGCCAGTGCAACCGGCACGACATCGAAAAGAAGGTTCGCGATTTGGCGGGGGAAATCCTCAACGACTGGGACGCGGTCGTCGCGTTCGTCTCCGACCCGAACCTGCCGCCGACCAACAACGAGGCCGAACGCGCGTTGCGCCACGCCGTGATCGCCCGGCGCATCAGCTTCGGAACCCGAACCGACGAGGGCAGCCGGTTCTACGCCGCCGGCCTCAGCGTCGTCGACACCTGCCGAAAGCGGGGCGCCGACCCCTGGGTCTACGCTTGCTCACTCATCGCCGCCGCACGAGCCAACCTACCCTCGCCCCCGATCCCCGCCATCGCCGCCGCCTGAATAGCCGCGCGGCTTGAACGTCGCCGGGCCGGGGGGATGTGAACGGTTACTATGTTCGATGCGAAAGCTGGTATGATGTCTACCGCGTTTTGGACGGCAACCGGACACGACGCAATTCTTGCCGCCTTCAGCGCCGATATGAAGTCAGGCACGACGGTCACGTCCCGCTGCAACCCCTCCGCTAAACTGTCAATGCTAAATTTCAAATGCGCGCGTAGCGTTGAAACTGCAGGCAATGCAACTTCATTAACTGTCGGTTGTATCGCAGCCTCAGCAAATAGAAGAGCATCGCCGCTTCATCTCACTTCGCTTGCTCGGCATCAAATACACATTCCTATGAGGCAGTTGCAAAATTATTTCGGACATCCTAACGTAGAGAGGCAATATATTTAGATCAAGTCCGGCGCGTTTCAAGTGATATGCTATAAAATATTACGCCTTGTCTTTAGCGGATGTTGAAATATTGTTTTGGTTCCATCGCCCTGATTCGCGATAACAGGCATGACCAACGATCCTCTCGACGCCATGAAAGCCCGCTGGAACCATATCCAGGGCACTCTGTTTCCTTGGCTTCGTGAGGAAATCGACCCGATGACCGAAGCGCTCGGGCGGCTCGTCACGACCCTCGACGTGATCGGCCTCGAGGCCTTCGTTCCCGAACCGCCCCGAGGCCCCGGCCGGCCGCAAGGCGATCGCCGCGCCCTCGCCAGGGCCTTCGTCGCCAAGGCGGTGCTGGGCGTTCTACCACCACCGCGCTGATCGAGCGCCTCGATGTCGACAAGTCGCTGCGACGCATTCTCGGTTGGGAACGACGCTCGCAAGTGCCGTCGGAAGCGACGTTTTCCCGCGCCTTCGCGGAGTTTGCGCAGTCCGATCTGCCCGCCAAGATGCACGCGGCGCTGATCGAGCGCTCGCTCGGCGGGCGCATCGTCGGCGTGATCGCGCGCGACGCCACCGAGATCGAGGCGCGCGAGAAGCCGGTCAAGACGGAGCCGAACGACAAAAGTGAGGATCCGCCGCCGCCCGATGGCGCTCAGCCGACGCGCAAGCGCGGACGCCCGCGCAAGGACGAGCAACGGCCAAAACCCGAGCCGACCCGGCTCGAACGGCAGACCACGCAGAACCTCGATCAGATGCTCGCCGATCTGCCCTCCGCGTGCGATGTCGGCTCCAAGAAGAACAGCAAGGGCTACAAGGAAACCTGGATCGGCTACAAACTGCATCTGGATGTCGCCTGCGGCCAAATCCCGGTCTCCTGCGTACTGACTTCGGCTTCCGTCCACGACAGTCAGGTCGCCATTCCCTTGATGACCATGACCGGCGCCCGCGTCTCCTATCTCTACGATCTAATGGATGCGGCCTACGACGCCGCCGCCATCCATGACCACAGCAAGGCGCTCGGCCATGCGCCGATCATCGATCGCAACTTTCGCGCCCAGCACGAAGCCAAGGCCGAATGGGCCAAAGAAGTCGAGCGCATGAAACTCATCCACATACCCGACCCCGACGACCGGCTCTTTGATTTTCGAACCATGGCCGAACGCGTGAACGCCCGACTGAAGGACGAATTCGGCGCGCGGGCCGTCCGCGTGCGCGGCGCGATCAAGGTCAAATGCCACCTCATGTTCGGCGTCGTCGCGCTCGCCGTCGATCAAATACTCCGCGTCACGCAGTTTCGGCCCGCGCCGGCCTGAGCCTCGGCCGCTCACAACGCCTAATGAAGGCGAATTGCGTCGCGCTCATTGAATTTTGCAAGAGGCTCCTATTATTCGTTTCGACGAGAGGAGCGGGCGCGCACGGAGGCAAAAGGCCGCACGCGAGCGCCTGACGCCCTTAGACGAGCGGGTGATCCGGCTGCTGGCGACGATCCAATTGAGGTGCAGCGCGAAGGTCTGTCGTTAGCGACCTTGCAGGCGTCGTTGCGGGGCCGGCCGTAGGCGCGGCGCGCATTATCCGGTCGAGTGATCGACCCTGCTGAGAAGCTCACGCCAGCCGATCCTCAGGGCCTAGCTAGCTAAGCTAGCCTCGGCGCTCCCTGTGCAGATTTACGAGACCGGCTCTCAAATTCGACCGGGAAACACAGTTCGTAGCGCTGGAATGAATTTGTTCGCAAGAGCGAGGAACCCAGCCGTATAGGGATGTATCTCATTTGCCCACCCTAACGGGTGCGACGTATCTCGTGTCAAGGTTCCCCTCGTGTCAACAAGAATGAAGTTGTTTTTCTTTCCCGATAGTCCGTTGAACATATTGTAAAAGCCATCTATTGCATCCTTAACGATTGTCAGCCCGTCCGGATAACCGTACGAAGTGAAATCGAGAGACGGCTTAAGCCAAGGTCCCTGGCCAAGGACACCATTTCCGTTCGGTATCGCATAGTCGTAACAGTGACAAAAAATAGGTGTACCTGGCGCATGAATATCACGAAAATCGAACAGCGCTTGGTACGACGCCTCAATTAAATCTATTACCCCCTGCACTCGAGCCGACAATCCTCTACCAAAATAGTCCAAATAGACTACAAACTGGTCCCCCACCATATCGTCCCCACCGCCCGACACGAGGATTGCATCCGGCTTGCCGCCGATCCATTGCGTTGAGTCTGCAATATCATTTACATATTGCTTTTGGTTCAGCAAACTCATCACTGTTGTCATGGCTTGGCCCAGTATCGCGCGACTAAGAATAAGCGGGGACGGATTCCCTATTGTTTGTAATTGGGCGACTATATCTTGATTTGGCCAAGGAACTCCCAAATCATTTACAGGATAGTCAAACCACGAGTCTCCGATCGCCAAGAAATCCAAGCGAACCGGCGTTACCTCAAGCCCGTGGGCTTCTCGATACCGCCGCTGCGCCTTGGTTTGATTGACCCTGGCACGATGTTCCGCGCTTCTTCTAGCAAACTCGTCTTCGACGTCTTGTCGCAATTGTGATTTAACCTTAGACCTCTGAAGCTCGTCCATTTGCCAACTCCCAAATATAACTCAGAGTACGAACAACCCGTTAGTTAGGTGGATGCTGCTGCGGCGGGCGAGGCGGCCCGTGTTGGCCAGCTTCGAGACGACCCGACGGCAGTCATACGCTTCGAATCCCCTGGCCCCGCGGCAACCTATTGGAATTGCGACAAGGAGGGTGATTCACCGTTTGGATTGATCTACGAGTCATTTTTACGCGCGCCACTGCATATATTGCGGGAAAACAACCCTCCCGATCCGCGTCAGTCGATTTGCAGAGGAACATATCATAACCTTCGCCTTTCGGCGGTATCTGACATAGACAGAGCTAGCCGAGCGCACTGCGATTGGCAGGGGAATGGAGCCTACGAAATCGGCGGCCCGCGGCAACACTGTCAAGTGGCTTACGCAGTTTCTCGACAAATTGCTCCGACACTCTGAGGATCAAGGCCATGCGCAAGTTGCTTATGTCCTTGTCAATCGCTTTATACAGAGCCGTCGGCATGGAAATATTCAAACGCAAAAACCGGAAGGTATACTTTGGCAACCTGCGACGTCAAGAAAATTCCCGCGTCAGGTGCAGGGCCGCAACCTTACGTTGCAAACACTGAAAAAGAGATAATAGCATGCGCAAAAGAGATGGTCGTCCGCCTTCCGCGCCGCCCCTCGGCAATCGTTGGAGAGCATGAGCATCGGCGAGCACCGGCGAGCCTGGCCACGGCGAGCATCGGATAGCATGAGCACCGCGACCATCGGCAAACCCGCCGCCGCGACCATTCGGCAAGCATCGGCGATCGTCAGCGAGCCCGCCACTGCAAACTCGTCAGCAAGCACGAGCCCCGTCGAACATCGGCGAGCATGAGCCCGGCGACCATCAGCGAGACCGGCCGCTGCGAACATCGGCGGCAACCATCCGTGAGCGAGAGCCCAGCCGCGGCAAACTCGAGCCCGGCGAGCATCGCCGAGCGGGCTCCGGAACGGCGCAGCTCGGAGCAGAAGGGGAGGTTGAATTCTCAGCGCAAAAATTCAGGCCGGAGGAGGCTGCTTCGGCGTGATGGAGTGCCGCAGCGATTTCCCGGCCTCCGCGTCAAGCCCGAACATCGTTTGGTAGTGGGCCAGTTTGAATAAGGCAGCCCGCTGCGGGCATTTGAGATTTTTGCATAAGCACCTGCTAGCAGTTTGTCGGACTTGATCTTTTCGTACCGCGTAAGATGTTGATATCATTTGGTATTGTGTTTCTCACAAATTCGAAAAACGCTAATGAAATCAATGGTCCGAAGGTTAAGTCCGACAGGCTGCTAGGCTCTTTCTTTCTGTCGAAAGCTAAGAGCTGTCATGCCTGTAGAGATGAACCTTCCACTCGACGAAGGCGGCCTGAAGGAGCCCGCCATCTTTGGGACGGCACGCTCGATCGCATCCACGATGCGCTTTACGCGCGCTGTCGCGAGGCTGCCTCGCGCGAGGCGAGCCCGACCGCCGCAATCATCGATAGCCATCCCTCGACAAGCTCGGGATGAGGGCGTCAAGAGCGCGGAAAAGGGGGGCTTGCATCGATCCGCGCGGCTACGATGCGGGCAAGAAAATCAAAGGGAAGAAGTGGCATGTCCTTGTCGATACGCAAGGCCTGCTGATGCACGACGCGATCGTGCACGCCGCCGACCTCCAGGACCGCGACGGCGGCGCGCTGCTGATGGCGAGCTTGTTCGGAGCCTTCCCGTTCCTGGTCAGGCTCTATGCCGACGGAGGCAGAAGATATTGAGAGTTTGTCCGGAAACATCATACGGGATTGCATAGCTTTCGCAGCCGGATAGAGGCGAGACGCAGGAAGGCGAGCGCCTTGCGATTAAGACATTCCCAATCCTTCGCCAGTCTACGGCAGCGGCCGAGCCAGGCGAGGGTGCGTTCGACGATCCAGCGCTTGGGCAGGGCGAGGAAGCCTTTGACTTTATCCGATCGTTTGACGATCTCGACGTTGACGACCACGCGCTGGTAAGACCTCCCGAAGCAATTGCTCGAACCGAGTTCCGTCTCTTGACGGTTCGCAGAAATCCAGCAATTACATCCCCAAAGCACATCAAAACTGGCGTTGTCATCCAATTCGAGAATATGCCAAGGCCCGCTCAGCCGGCAATGCCACTACGCCAGCCGGCTCTGCGCCTTCACTGCGGCGCGAAGAGGGGATGCGGCTCGAACGAGGGCGATTTCAGCTCCGGATGATACCAAGGATGATCGGCGAACTCGATTGTCTCCGGCAGCAGGCCGTCGGGCGACATGACCACGGCCTTCTCTCAGGGGCGCTCCAGGCGCGCAAGGTCGAGAATCGCGCTGAATCAGACATGTTTTCAATGATTTGCCTATTCCATGAGAACAAATGATGGACAAAGGATGGAATCCGTGCCATGGTTCTTTTTGGTCTCAATCCAGAAGCCCCCATGCGCAAGAGAGCGATTCCCGACAAGAAGCCTTGGCGCCAGCCGCTCCCGGTCGACCCGAGTGGAAGACTCGGACTGGGGGGAGGGGCGTGCGCGGTGCGGATAAGTCACTGGCTCGACCGGCGCGCAGCAGCGAGCCGACCCGCCGATGGGCAAAGCGCGATGGACACGAGCTCGATGCCCCAGCGATCCGAAGAGCGCGTTCTCTTCGCCCGAGAATTTGCCATGCCGGCGCCTCATCGAACCCGGCCCGTCGGAGCCAAATTTTCGAGGCGGCGAAACTTGCGGAATTTGGCGCCCAAGACATTGAAATCGTTCGCGCGCCTATCGACATTGCACGTTTGGTCGGATGAGACGGAGGCCCGGCGCCGCCACGTCATCGCGAGCCGCGAAACGGCAGCGGAACGCCGCGCGTGCTGCACGTCTCTATTGCTTCGCTTCGCACGCAATGACGGTGTTCCTCAGCGTGCAGGCTTGGGAGTTACTCCGATTGCCGCCGCCCGGCTAAACTCACGGACGCAATGAGCCTTTCGAGCGAAGAAGTCGAGCGCTACGCGCGCCAGATCGTGCTGCACGGCGTCGGCGGACCCGGACAAAACAGGCTGAAGGCCGCGCGGGTTCTCGTGGCCGGGGCCGGCGGCCTCGGCTCTCCCGCCCTGCAATACCTGGCAGGCGCGGGGGTCGGAACCCTCGAAGTCGCCGACGACGACACGGTCGCGCTCTCGAATTTGCACCGGCAGATCATCCACGGGACGGGGGACCTCGGCCGGCCGAAGACTGCGAGCGCGGCTGAGGCGATTGTGCGGATCAATCCGCATGTCGCTGTCGAGCCGATCAACGAGCGGCTCGACGCCTCGAACGCGCGGGCGATCGTCAGGCGGTTCGACGTCGTCCTCGACGGGTCGGACAATTTCGCCACGCGCTATGCGCTGTCCGACGCCTGCTGTCTCGAGCGCCGACCGCTCGTGTCGGCCGCGATCGGCGAATTCGACGGGACGCTGACGACCCTGAAGCCTTATGAGACCGGCCCGGACGGCCGGCCGAACCCGACCTACCGCTGCCTCTTCCCCGACCCGCCGGAGCCCGGAACGATCCCGACCTGCGCCGAGGCCGGCGTGCTCGGCGCGATCGGCGGCGTTCTCGGCTCGCTGATGGCGATCGAAGCGATTCGCGAGATCGTCGGCGGCTTCGGCGACGACGACGCCGGCCTGGTTGGCCGGCTCCTGATGATCGACCTGCGCGCGATGCGGTTCGAAACCCTGCGCTACGGCTGGGACGAGACGAATCCGCTCACCGGCGCGCCTCAGACGTCGTCGTAGCCGCCTCCGCCCGACCCGTCGTCGAAGGACAAGTCGTCGATGTAGCCCGCATCGTCAGGCGCGCTCGGCTCGACCTTGTCGGAGTCGTCCGGCGCGGCCTCGTAGAAGTTGTTGATCGTCTCGGTCGGGACGCCGCCGCTCGCCAATCCCGCCCCGCTCGAGCCGCCGCCGAACAGGCCGCCGCCGCCCGAGTGGCCGCCGAACAGGCCGCCGAGAAGGTTGCCGAGCGCGACGCCGCCTGCGACGCCCGCCGCGGTCGACGCGGCGTTCTGGAGGAAGCCTCCCCCGCCGCTTGGGGCAGGAGCGCCGCCGCCCCAGGGGCCGGGGCGAGGAACGCCGTATTGCGGCGGAGGCGGAGGCGGCGGGGCGTAGCCCGGCTGCGGCTGAGGCGCATAGCCCTGCTGCGGCGCCGGCCCGCGCTGGTCGGCGTTGGGATCGTAGCCGGGGCGCGGCGGGGCCGAGGGCGCGCCGCCGCCGAAGATCGACCGGCCGAGGTTGCCGAGAAAGCTCCCTTGCCCCTGCTGCTGCGCCGTTTCGTGGAGTTGCGACTCGAGCTCGGCGATCCTGTGGGCCGCCGCCTCGAGGGCGTGCTGCTGAACGAGCGCCGTCTGGGCAAGAACGTAGGGTGCGAAGGGGGCCGCGCGGACGGCGTCGTTGATGAAGGATTCGGCTTCCGCGTCGCGTGGCGCAGAGCCATTCGCTTTGATGCGCTCGAATAGACCGGCAAGCATCTGGCGTTCTTCGGGGGTCATGTCATTCTCCCATTTGGGCCTTGTGGGCCGCGCCGCGCATATGGAGATCGGTTGCAACGGTTCCAAGACGGTACGAGCCCGTTTTTCGCTTGTCGCTTGCGACGGACCCTGCGATGCCGGCGCGCCTTTACTCCGCTCCCCTGATCGTTTACGCAATTTTCGCAATAGGCCCCGGCTCCAGCTTATTGTTGCTGGGGTCGGGGTTTCGCGCTTTGAGGAGCAAGGAGAGCGACCCTCGATGGCCAACGTCGTTGTTGTCGGCGCCCAATGGGGCGACGAAGGGAAGGGCAAGATCGTCGACTGGCTGTCGCTCGGCGCGGACATCGTCGTCCGCTTCCAAGGCGGCCACAACGCCGGCCACACGCTGGTGATCGACGGAAAGGTGTTCAAGCTCGCGCTGCTTCCCTCAGGCATCGTCCGCCCGGGCAAGCTCGCGGTGATCGGCAATGGCGTGGTGCTCGACCCTTACTATCTGGTTGAGGAGATCGAGAGCATCCGCGGTCAGGGCGTCGAGGTGACGCCGGCCAATCTCAAGATCGCCGAGAACGTTCCGCTCATCCTCTCGCTTCACCGCGAACTGGACGCCCATCGCAAATCGGCGACCGCGCGGGGAACCAAGATCGGCACGACCAAGCGCGGCATCGGGCCGGCCTACGAGGACAAGGTCGCGCGCCGCGCGATCCGGCTGATGGACCTCGCCGAGCCGGAGGGGCTCGACGACAAGATCGAGCGTCTGCTCGCCCACCACGATCCCCTCTGCCGCGGCCTGGGTCTGCCCGCGCCGAACGCCAAGGCCGTCCGGGAGGAGCTTCTTGCGATCGCGCCGAAGGTCTTGCCGTTCATGGCGCCGACGTTCGAGCTGCTCGATCGCGAGCGGCGGGCCGGCAAGCGCATCCTGTTCGAGGGCGCGCAGGGGGCGCTTCTCGACGTCGATCATGGGACCTATCCATTCGTCACATCCTCCAACACGGTGGCGGCGAATGCGGCGACCGGCTCCGGCCTCGGGCCGAGCGCCATCGGCTACGTGCTGGGCATCGCCAAGGCCTATGTGACGCGCGTCGGCGCCGGTCCCTTCCCGAGCGAACTGCATGACGAGATCGGTCGGTTGATTGGCGACCGCGGCAAGGAGTTCGGCACCAACACCGGCCGTCGCCGCCGGTGCGGCTGGTTCGACGCGGTGCTCGCCAGACAGACGGCGCGCACATGCGGCATCGACGGCCTCGCCTTGACGAAGCTTGACATTCTCGACGGCTTCGAACAGATCAAAGTCGCAACCAGCTACCGGCTGGACGGCAAGGAGATCGAGTATTTGCCGGCCTCCCAATCCGCGCAAGCGCGGATCGAACCGGTTTACGAAACGATCGAGGGCTGGAAAGGCGTCACCAGCAAAGCCCGCTCGTGGGCCGATCTTCCAGCGCAGGCCATTAAATACGTGCGACGGATCGAAGAGCTGGTTGGCGTCCCGGTCGCCCTGTTGTCGACGAGCCCCGAGCGCGACGACACGATCCTCGTGCACGATCCATTCCAGGATTGAGAAGTCGGAGAGCGAGCGCATTCCGCATGGCTGACTATCAATCGCTGCTCAACCGCGCCGTCGCCAATCTTCCGAATGCGAGCACGGCTGCGGCGCGTCATGCGATCTATGACCGCGCGCGCGTCGCGCTCGTCACGCAGCTCAGGTCCCTGCGTCCGCCGCTGCCCGACAGCGACATCGAGCGGGAGGAGCGCGCGCTGGACAAGGCGATTGCGCAGGTCGAGTCGCAGTTCGGACCTGGGGAGGCCCCGCATGAGGCGCCCGCGGAGGCGCGATCGGCCCCGCCGGAGCCGTCGGCGCCGAGCCGCCCGCCCGCGCCGAAGCCGCCGGAGTCGAGGGCGCCCGCGCCCCCGCCTCCCCCCGTCGCGCCCGCCACGGCTCCACGTGCCCCCGTCGCGCCGCCAGCGCCTCCCCGCGCCTCCCCTTCCGCGCCTGAGGGCCCCCCGTCGCAGGCGCCGGCGACCAAACCATTCCAGGCCGCGCCGGCCCCAGCCGTTGCGCCCACTCAGCCGCGGCCCGGCCCGAGCCGCCCGCCCGCGCCGACCGCGCCGCCGCAACACGCGCCCGCTCCGTCGCCGGCCGCTTCCTCTGGGCCGCCGGCCGGCAAACCTGCGGCCCGGCTTGCCGCAACCGCCGCGCCTCGCGCCGCGCCCGGCGCGGCCAAACCGCCCCCGGTGCACGTCGCGCCGCCGCCAGACGATCGAGTGAACGCCAACGCCGCCCCGCTGGTGACGCTGGCGAAGTCCGACAGCGGAGCCGCAGCTCCGGCCAATCTCGCCAAGGTGGTCCCGAGCGCGCTCGCCGAGCATGCCGAGAGTCGCGGCGCTCCGCCGGTGATCGCGAGCCTCAGCGACAACGCCGGGCTGGCGCCCGTGGCGCCGGTCGACGTCGAGCGCGTCGGCTCGGCGCCGAGACTCGAGTCGGAAGGGCAACGGCCCTCCGCGCCGACCGCGATTGCGGAAACGCGCCGGTCGTGGCCGTGGCTCGCGCTCGCGGTGGTGGTTGGCGTCGTCTTGTCCATCGCGGGCGCGGCGATCCTCATGCGTCAAAAGCCGCAGGACCTCGCGATCGCCCCGCCGGCGGAACCGCAGCAGGAGGCGACCCAAACCCCCGCCAAGATCGCCCAGCGCGCCGAGCCCTCGCCGGCCGTGAACAGCGTCCCCGCCCCCGAGCCGGCGTCGCCCGCCCCCGCCGCCGGCGAACCGCAGGCCGGACAGACCGCTCAGAGCGGACAGGCCACTCCGAGCGGACAGGCCGCCGCGCCGCCGGAGGCGCAGAACCCCGACCAGCTGCCTGCCGCAGGTCGAGCGGCCATGCTGATCGCCTCGCCCGACAATCCGCAGAAGCCGGTGGTGAACCTGGGCTCGACGGTGTGGTCGACGATCCCGGCTGCGCCGGGACAGCCGGCCTCCTTCGCGTTGAAGGCGGACGCCGACATTCCCGACCTCAAAATGCATGCGACGATGATCCTGCGGAAGAACACCGATCCGACGCTCGAGGCGACCCACACGATCGACCTCAAGTTCTCGTTCGCCGAGGGCGCGTCAATCACCGGCTTCAAGGATGTCGGCCTGCCGCAGATGCGCAAGCTCGATGCGACCGCGTCGGAGCAGCTGAACAGCGTGAAAGTCAAGATCAGCGACGACTACTTCCTCATCGCTCTCGCCAAGAGCGACCAGGACCTCGCCCGCAACCTCGATATGATGAAGACGCGCGCTTGGTTCGATTTCCCGTTGCTGCTCAACGACGACCGGATCGCCAAGCTGGTGTTCCAGAAGTCGGCGGACGGCGAAGCGATGCTGGAAAAGGCGTTCGACGCCTGGAAGTGAGCGTCTATCCCTTGGCGTTGAAGACCCGGGTCGAGACGAAATAGCCGTCCTCGATCACGCCGAAGGCGACTGGAGTCCCGAAGCAGGCGGCCCAGGCCGGGCCCGCCGCCGGTGCCGCGCCGCGCAACAGGAGGCGCTGGCCGCGCCGCAGAATCGCGGCGCCGTTGCGATCGACAGGCAGGCACGCGAGCTCCGCGAGACCCTGCTGCAAGGGCAGCATGGCGCGACCCATGAGATCGGCGTCGTCCGGCAGGCGGTCGAGCGGAACCACCGTGTCCGCCGAGAACGGGCCGACGCGCGTGCGCCTGAGTTCGATCACATGGCCATAGCATCCGAGCGCGCGCCCGACATCGCGCGCGATCGCCCGCACATAGGCCCCCTTCCCGCACTCGGCCTCCAGCACCGCCGAGTCCGGGTCGGAAGAAACGAGGTCGAGCCGGTAAACGCGGATCGGACGCGACGCGATCGAAAAGCTTTCGCCATCGCGGGCAAGGTCATAGGCGCGCGCCCCGTCGATCTTGATGGCGGAATAGGTTGGCGGCGTCTGCTCGATGAGGCCGACGAACCGCGGCAGAAGGGCCGCGATCTCGGCTCCGCTCGGCCGCTTGGCGGAGCGGGCGACGATTTCACCCTCCGAGTCGTCGGTCGCGCTTTCCTCGCCCCAGCGCACGCGAAAGCGGTAGGCCTTGGTCCCCTCCTGGACAATCGGCACAGTTTTTGTCGCCTCGCCGAAGGCGACCGGCAGGACGCCCGATGCAAGGGGATCGAGCGTCCCTGCATGCCCCGCCTTCTTGGCGTTGAACAGGAACTTGAGCCGCCCGACCGCCTGGGTCGACGTGACCCCGACGGGTTTGTCGAGGTTGACCCAGCCGTCGACCTCGGCCCGGGTCGACCTCCTCTGCGGCGCCTTCCCGCGCGCCCGCTTGCCGGGCTCGCCGCTGCCGGCAGGCGTGCGCTCGCCCCGCTCGTCCGTCATTCGTCATCCCCTGCGGGGTCGAGCGGTCCGAGGTCGCGCGCCACCTCCGGGGATCTCAAAATCGCGTCAATGCGCGCTTGGGCGTCGAAGCTCGGGTCGAGCGCAAAGCGCAGATCGGGCGCAAATTTAAGGTTGATCCGATGCGCGACCAGCGTGCGCAGTTCCTTCTTGTGTCGGTTCAGGGCCTCGACGGTCGCCGCCGCCCCCTCGCCGCCAAGCGGCATGACCGAGACGTTGGCGAGCTTGAGATCGGGCGACATGTGGACTTCCGGAACGGTCACCGGATGACGGTCGAGCGCGACGTCGAGCACTTCGCCGCGCGCCAGGATCTCGGCCAGCGCATGCCGGATGAGTTCGCCTACCCGTTCGGCGCGGTGGGTTTGAGTGTGGATTCTGGAGGACGGGCGGGACATCGGAATATGACCTCGCGCGGGCGCGCATGAAGGATCTTGACCAAAAGCAACACTGGACCGGGCGTGAAGCGCCGCTCAGATCGACTCCAACCGGACCGAAAGGCCCGGCAGCGCGGCGAAGGTCAGCGCTGCCTCCGGGGCCCCTTTCGACGATCGAGCGCCACCCGTCGGCTCCTGAGCCGGAATGGATGAAGGTCCGCCGCCGCGCCGCATCGATCACCCAGAACTCGTTGAATCCGTGTCGCGCGTAGAGCCTCGCATTCAGACCGCGATCGTAATCGAGGCTCGTCAAGGCGACTTCGATTGCGAGCAGGATGTCCGAACCTTTGAACCTCTTCGAGCTTGATGCCCTTCGGATAGACGACAAGGTCGGGCTCGACGAAAGTGTTGGGGCTCAGATAAATCGTAGTCTCTACGCCGAGCCAAAGCCGCTTTGGCAGGGCCTGGGCGACGCCTATAGTCAGCGCCGACTTGATCAGCTCATCAACGCGTGTTTTCGCCTGCATCGGCACGATCTTGCCTTCGATCAGCTCGAAATTCTCGCCGTCCGAGATGATGCCGTCGTCTTGCATCCGCAGGATCTCGGCCACCGTGAAGGAACGGCGGTCGAAACCCTCGGCCGCGCAGGCCACGTTGGCCCTCATGTCTGTCGTCCCGTCCGCCGCATCACAGGGTGCGGCGGATTTCCTCGACGTTGTAGCACTCGATGACGTCGCCGACGCGCATGTCCTGATAGTTCTCGAAGGCCATGCCGCATTCCTGGCCGGCCTGCACCTGCCCGACCTCGTCCTTGAAGCGCTTGAGTGTCGAGAGCTTGCCCTCGTGCACGACGACGTTGTCGCGGATCAGACGCACATGCGCGCCGCGCTGCACGACGCCGTCGGTGACCCGGCAGCCCGCGACATTGCCGACCTTGGAGATGTGGAAGATCTCGAGGATCTGCGCGTTGCCGAGCATCGTCTCGCGAAGGGTCGGCGACAGCATGCCGGACAGCGCCGCCTTCACGTCGTCCACGAGATTGTAGATGATGTTGTAGTAGCGGATCTCGATGCCCGCCTGTTCGGCGAGATCGCGAGCCTCCTTGTGGGCGCGCACGTTGAAGCCGATGATGACCGCATGCGAGGCCTCCGCCAGCGTCACGTCCGACTCGGTGACGCCGCCGACGCCGCCATAGATGACGCGCGCCACGACTTCGTCGTTGCCGAGCTTCTCGACCGCGGCGGTGATCGCCTCGACCGAGCCCTGCACGTCCGCCTTGACGACGATCGGCAGCTCCTTGCGGCCGGCGGCCTTCAAGTTGCTCATCATGTCCGAGAGCGAGGTGCGCACCGCGGGTCCGCGCGCGGCCGCCTTCTCGCGTTTCTGGCGCTCGCGGTATTCGGTGATTTCGCGCGCCCGCGCTTCCGTTTCGACGACGGCGACCCGGTCGCCCGCTTCCGGCGCGCCGTCGAAGCCCAGCACCTCGACGGGCATCGACGGGCCCGCCGCCTGAACGGCCTGGCCCCTGTCGTCGAGAAGCGCGCGCACGCGGCCCCAATGAGAGCCCGCGACGACCAGCTGGCCGACGCGCAGCGTGCCGCGCTGGACGAGAACGGTCGCGACCGGTCCGCGGCCGCGGTCGAGGCGGGCCTCGATGACCGTCCCTTCCGCGCTGCGGTCCGGGTCGGCGACGAGATCCAGAAGCTCCGCCTGCAAAGCAATCGCTTCGAGCAGCTTGTCCAGGTTGATTTGCTTGGTTGCCGAGACTTCGACCGCCAGCGCGTCGCCGCCGAACGCCTCGACCTGCACGTCGTGCTGCAGGAGTTCCTGCATGACGCGCTGCGGATTGGCCTCCGGCTTGTCGATCTTGTTGACGGCGACGATGATCGGCGCCTTGGCCGCCTTGGCGTGGCGGATCGCCTCGATCGTTTGCGGCATGACCCCGTCGTCCGCGGCGACGACCAGAACGACAATGTCGGTCACCTTGGCGCCCCGGGCCCGCATCGCGGTGAAGGCAGCGTGACCGGGCGTATCGATGAAGGTGATCGTCTGGCCGCCCGGAGCGACGACCTGATAGGCGCCGATGTGCTGGGTGATGCCGCCGGCCTCGCCCGCCACGACGTTGGCGTGGCGGATTGCGTCGAGCAGCGACGTCTTGCCGTGGTCGACGTGGCCCATGATGGTGACGATCGGCGGACGCGGAACGGTCGCCCCTTCCTCGTCGGGACGGTCGAACAATCCCTCTTCGACGTCGGATTCCGCGACGCGCTTGACGGAGTGGCCCATTTCCTCGGCGATGAGCTCGGCCGTGTCGGCGTCGAGCACGTCGGTCAGCGTCACCATGCGGCCCTGGCGCATCAGAAGCTTGATCACGTCGACGGCGCGCTCGGACATGCGGCTGGCGAGTTCCTGGATGGTGATCGCCTCGGGCAATACGATTTCGCGAGCAATCTTCTCTTTGTGGTCCTGTGCGCCGAGGCCTTTCAGCCTCTGCGTGCGGCGACGGAACGAGGCGACCGAACGGGTGCGCTCCTCCTCGATCGCCGTCGCATTGGCGACCGTAAGCCGGCCGCGGTTGCGCTGCTCGCCGGTGCGCGCGGGACGCGGCGTCGGCACGAGAACCTTCTGCGGCAGCATGGGCGCGAGCGTCGGCCGACGTGCGGCGCGCGGCTCCTCTTCGCCCGCCCTCGCCAAAGCTGGAGCCGGCGCGACACCGGCCGCCGGCGCTTTTCGTGGAATCGAAGGCGACGGCGCAGGCTCTCCGCCGGCAAGACGCCGGCGCGCCTCCTCCTCGGACTGGCGCTTGAAATTGGCTTCCTGCGCCCGGCGCAGCTCCTCCTCGCGCTTGCGTGCCTCGGCCGCCTCGCGTTCGGCCCGCTCGCGCGCCTCGCGCTCGCGACGGGCCTCGGCCTCGGCCTCCTGGCGCCGGCGGTCCTCCTCCTCTCGCGCCCGAGCGTCGAGAAGCGCCCGCGCGCGGGCTTCGCGCTGCTCGACGGTAAGCGTCGGCAGGACGACGCCCGTCTTGGGCGGCGGCGGCGAGGCGGGCTTCGCCGGAGCGGCGGGGGTCGGCCCTCTCGGGGCGATGGAAATCGTAGGCTTGGAGGGGGCGGCCGTTCCGGACGCGGCGGGCGCGGTCTCCCCCGGCCCCAGAACGCGCCGCTTCACCTTCTCGACGACGACCGCCTTGCTGCGCCCGTGCGAGAAGCTTTGCCGAACGGTGCCCTGCTCTACCGGGCGCTTGAGATGAAGGGTCGGTTTCGGCTGGCCGCCGGTCGGCTTGTCTGTGTTGCTCGTTTCGTTCATGCTTGTTCCTAATCGCTTGGCCCTTCAGCCAATCTGCCCGGCCGGCCAAGCGTGTCGGCGCCGCGGGCCGGCGCGCCGCCGCTGTCTGATGTTCGTGTCGGGTCCGCTTCGCTCGTGCGATAACGGCGCAGACGATCCGCCCTTGCGAGAAAGGCCGAACTCGCCGCGCCGGATTTGAGCGCAGCATGTATCACATTTGCCTTCCCCAACGCCAAACCCAATTGGCTCGATGAGAAGAGATATATCCACGGGATCGTTTTGCAGGTATCGCCGAATCTCGCCCGCAGAGCCCGCGCCCGCTTTTGCGCTCCATCCGAAGCCCCATCGCTCGCTTGAACCAGCGCCGCCACGTCCCCGTTCTCGATCGCCGAATCGACCTTGAACGCGCCGGCGACAACGAGGCCGGCCTTGTTCGCCATCGACAGCGATTGCAGCGCGTCGCGCTCGAGCAGCGCGTCCACGGTCGCAGCCAGCATCGCGGACGCCTGCGCCTCGGCGCGAAAGGCGCGCGAAAATGCTCGTTTGTCCGCCGCGCGCCGCACCGCCTCCGAGCTCAGTCGCGTCCAGACGCCGCGGCCCGGCAACTTGCAGCGGATGTCCGGTACGACCGAGCCGTCGGCCGCGAGCGCAAAACGCAGCATCGTCTCGGGAGCGCCCTTGGCGCCCGATACGATGCAGGTCCGCTCCGACCCACTGTCATCGCGATGAGTCTTCGTCCGCAATCGGTCCCTTCCTACTCCACCGGGGGATGCTGGGTTTCGGCGGGCTCGGCCGCAGGCTCGGGAGCCTCGATCCAACCCGCGCGCACGCGCGCGTCCAGAATCATCGCGTCAGCGTGCGCCCGCGTCACGCCAAAGCTGCTGAGGAAGCCCGGCTTCGCCGTCTCGCCTCCGTCGCCCCGCTCGGTCCAGCCGACCAGATCGTCGCTGGCGCAGTCGGCCAGATCCTCCAGCGACTTGACGCCGTTTTCGCCGAGCTTGACCAGCATCGGCGAGCTAAGGCCCTCGATCTCCTTGAGCTCGTCGGCGACGCCGAGCGCCTTGCGCTGCTCGTCGAATTGCGCCTCGATTTGGGCGAGGTGCGCCAGCGCGCGCGACTGGATCTCGCCGGCGGTCTCGTCGTCGAAACCCTCGATCGTGGCAAGCTCGCGCGGCTCGACATAGGCGATTTCCTCGACCGAGCGGAAGCCTTCCGACGCGAGGAGCTGCGCCACCGTTTCGTCAACGTCGAGCGCTTCCATAAAGACGGCCGTGCGCTCGGCGAATTCCTTCTGGCGGCGCTCCGACTCCTCGGCCTCCGTCAGGATGTCGATGTCCCAACCGGTAAGCTGCGAAGCGAGCCGCACGTTCTGTCCGCGGCGGCCGATCGCGAGCGACAGCTGATCGTCGGGCACGACGACCTCGATGCGGGTCGAGTCTTCGTCGAGCACCACTTTCATCACCTCGGCCGGCTGCAGCGCGTTGACGATGAAGGTGGCCGCGTCCGGCGACCATGGAATGATGTCGATCTTTTCGCCCTGGAGTTCATTGACGACCGCCTGCACGCGCGAGCCGCGCATGCCGACGCAGGCGCCGACGGGGTCGATCGAGGAATTGTTCGACGTCACCGCGATCTTGGCGCGGGAGCCGGGGTCGCGGGCGACCGATTTCACCTCGACGATGCCGTCGTAAATCTCCGGCACTTCCTGGGCAAAGAGCTTGGCAGTGAATTGCGGGTGCGTGCGTGACAGGAAGATCTGCGGCCCGCGAGCTTCGCGGCGAACGTCGTAGACATAGGCGCGTATGCGGTCGCCGGGACGGAACATCTCGCGCGGGATCAGTTCGTCGCGCCGCACCACCGCTTCTCCGCCGGCCCCGCCAAGGTCGACGACGACGTTGCCGTACTCGACCCGCTTCACTTGACCGTTGATGATCTCGCCGATCCGGTCTTTGAACACTTCGTACTGCTTGTCGCGCTCAGCTTCGCGGATCTTCTGCACCAGCACTTGCTTGGACGCCTGCGCAGGGATGCGGCCGTAGTCGAACGGCGGCAGCGATTCGGAAATCCAGTCACCGAGTTGCGCCGAAGGGTTCTTCTTGTGCGCATCAGTCAGCGTGATTTGGGTGGCGTCGTTCTCGACCTGATCGACCACCAGCAACAGCCGCGAGAAGCGGATTTCGCCGGTCTTCGGATTGATTTCCGCCCGGACCTCGGTCTCCTGACCGTAGCGCGAGCGCGCGGCCTTTTGCATGGCGTCCTCCATCGATGCGAGGACGATCGCGCGGTCGATCGATTTCTCTCGCGCGACGGCGTCGACGATCTGCAAAAGTTCGAGTCTGTTGGCGCTAACGGCCATTTGGGTCTCCTTCGTCGGGCCCGAGCGGAGCGGGTGGCGCGCCGCGGGCCTCGTCTTTACGTTTCAAATTCCCGCCGGACTTCGCCCTTGGCTCGGCCGTAGGCCGGCGCGCGGCGGGTCGTCTGGCTTCCTTCAGCGCCGCCTTTTCCCGTCTCAACGCGGCGCGGATCAAGTCGTCGGTCAGCACCAGCCGCGCTTCGGCCATGGCGCGGATCGGCAGCTCCACTGGGCTCTCGCTCTTATCGTCGGCGGCGACGAGAAGACGAGCCGCCGGCCCGTCGGGACCGGGCGCCACCGCCTCGATGCGGCCGCGGAAGCGCTTGCGGCCGTTAATCGCGACCGTCATCTCGATTCGCGCCTCATGTCCGAGAGCGCGCTCGAAATCCGACTGGCGCACGAGCGGACGGTCGATGCCCGGCGAGGAAACTTCGAGACGCCAAGCCTGCGACATGATCTCCTCAACGTCGAACACGGGCGACAGGGCGATGCTGGCGCGTTCGCAGTCGTCGATCGTCATGACGCCGTCGGGCCGCTCCGCCATGACTTGCACCGTCGCCCCGGCGGCGGCTGATATTTTCGTCCGCACCAGCCTGAGGCCGAGATCGCGAAGGACAGGCTCGGCGATGCGTCCGACCCGCACCGCCTGTCCGGCGTCCTCGATCAGGCGCGGTTCGTCCTGCCCCTCGACAGGGGGAGAAAGATGAGGAGGCAGCGCTTCGGTCATCGACCTTGCAGAAACAAAAAAGAGCGGGTCCCGGCCGGGCCCACTCTCAAACACTCCCTTCATCAGAACGATGAAGAGCTATGAGACGTTGATGTAACGCCATATAGTGCAGCTTTCCCGCCGTTGCAAGGAGAAAGCGCATGGCGGCACGCGCAATGGCGAAGGCGGCGGCGCCTTTCTCGGCGTTCGGCCAGGGACAATTCCCTGCTCATAAGGAATGAGCAGGGAATTTTATCAATTTAGTCAAAATACAGGCCGAAAAGGCGCTTGATTACAAGACCTTGCGGAAGAATTCCTGGCGCATTAGAGCAGGGAATTTTCAGCCGAGCAGGGAATCAGCAGGGAATTTTTGCGCGAAAGCAGGGAATTCGTTCCGCGGGCACTGGCCGGGTCGGCGCCGCCGAAATATGCCGCAGTTACCTCAATCCCGACGGCGCAGGAGCTTCAACGTGGTCGCCTCGAGGTCCTCTCCGTGAACTCGCGGGGGATGAGACTCTCTTCTCCAGAGACATAAGAACCAATCGCTTTTTGTGAATATATCGATCGTGCCTTTTATTCAGTCGTTGCTGCAAGAGGCGCCGGCGGAGGCGAGCCAAATCCGTCCACTACCGATGAAGGCGCCCTCACAAACATTTGTCGCCCATTGCAGACAAATGTCATTGACACAGATCGAGCGGAGA
Organism: uncultured Alphaproteobacteria bacterium; assembly: GCA_963768555.1. Lineage (GTDB taxonomy): Bacteria > Pseudomonadota > Alphaproteobacteria > Rhizobiales > Beijerinckiaceae > Roseiarcus. Next base: position 12,537 of record CAVYIZ010000088.1, on the reverse strand, counting down.
GAGAGAAGAAGCGCGCCTGCCGCCAGGCGCCGAGTTCCAGGACCCCCGCATGCCCAAGGCCCTTTTCGTCGACCCCGAAGTTCTCCTCAGCGCGTCGAAACTCGACTTTCCGGAGATTCCGATTCACGCGTACCGGACGTCGATCGCGCAGGAAAGGATGGTCCGTGGCGACGCCGCACTCCTCAAGGCGCTGCGCGACATGATGATCGTCCGCGAGTTCGAGAACATGCTCGGCTCCCTGAAGGCGACCGGGGCCTATGCGGGCATTACCCACAATTACAAGGGGCCGGCGCATCTTTCGGTCGGCCACGAAGGAGCGGCGGTCGGCGCGGCGCTCGCCCTCGAGCCGTCCGACCACATCTTCGGCAGCCATCGCAGCCACGGCGAATTCATCGCCAAGGGGCTCTCGGCGATCGCCAAGCTCCCCAAGGCCGAACTCGTGGGCGAAATGGAGGGCTTTCGCGGCGGCTCGCTTCTGAAGACGGTCGAGCGTCACATCGGCGGGGAAACCGAGACCGCTCTCGCCGAGGCCTTTCTTTTGTTCGGCCTGTTGGCGGAAATTTTCATGCGCGCGAACGGATTCAACGGGGGCATGGGCGGCTCGATGCACGCCTTTTTCACCCCCTTCGGCGCCTACCCCAACAACGCCATCGTCGGCGCCTCGGCCGGCATCGCGACGGGGGCGGCGCTCGCCAAGAAGATCCTTCCCGGCGACGGCGTCGCGGTCGCCAACGTGGGCGACGGATCGACCGGCTGCGGCCCGGTCTGGGAGGCGATGAACTTCGCCGCGATGGCGCAGTATCGCACGCTTTGGGACGTCAGGATGGGCGGCCTGCCGGTGCTCTTCTTCTTCAACAACAATTTCTACGCCATGGGCGGGCAGACCATCGGCGAGACCATGGGCTGGGACCGCCTGTCCCGCATCGCCGCGGCGGCGAACGTTGAGGCGATGCATGCGGAGACGGTCGACGGAACGAATCCGCTCGCCGTGGCGGACGCCGTCGCGCGAAAGCGGGCGTTGCTGCTCGCAGGCGGCGGCCCGGCGCTGCTGGACGTCGAATGCTATCGAAGCACCGGGCACTCGACCACGGACGCCAACGTCTACCGCACGAAGGACGAGATCAAGCGCTGGTCGGCTTACGATCCCATCGCTTCGTTCGGCAGAGCCCTCACGGAGGCGGGCGTCGTTACCAGCGCAGCCGTCGAAGCGATGAAGGCGGAAGTCGGCGAGTCGATCCGGCGCGTCATTCGGGCCGCGGCAGACCCGGCGGTCGCCCCGATCGTCGACGTCAAGGCGGATCCTGTCCTCATCGGGCGGCTGATGTTTTCGAACGCGGAAATCCCGGTTCCATCAAAGCCGGCTCCGACCGCCGCCGATCCCGCCACGAACTCGAGGATCGTTCAGAACGCAAAAAAAAGCCGCTTCGGCCTGTCGAAGTCGGGCGCGAGACTCTCGACGATGCGCGCCATCACGGTGCGCGACGGGCTTTTCGAGGCAATCCTCCATCATATGCTGAACGACGAGCGTCTGATCGCTTATGGTGAGGAGTGCCGTGACTGGGGAGGGGCCTTCGGGGTCTACCGCGGCCTTTCGGAACTGCTGCCCTATCATCGGCTGTTCAACGCGCCCATCTCCGAGGCCGCGATCGTCGCGACGGCGGTTGGCTATGCGCTCGAAGGCGGCCGGGCGCTGATCGAGCTGATGTACGCGGACTTCATCGGCCGCGCCGGCGACGAGATCTTCAACCAGATGGCGAAGTGGCAGGGCATGTCCGCGGGCGCGCTGAAGGTTCCCGTGGTCCTGCGTTGCTCGGTCGGCAGCAAATACGGGGCGCAGCATTCGCAGGACTGGACGGCTCTGGTCGCTCATATCCCCGGACTGAAGATCTTCTATCCGGCGACGCCCTACGACGCGAAGGGACTCATGGCGACAGCTCTCTCGAGCGAAGACCCCGTTGTCTTCTTCGAAAGCCAGCGCCTCTATGACACGCCGGAATTCTTCCATGCGGGCGGCGTCCCCAAGGATTACTATCGAATTCCGGCCGGCGAGCCCGACGTGAAACGCGCGGGCGAACATGTCACGATTCTCACGATCGGTCCTTCGCTCTACCCGGCGACGGACGCGGCGAGCGAGCTCGAGCAGACTTACGGGATTGCGGCCGAGGTCATCGACGCGCGCTGCCTTGTGCCTTTCAACTACGATCCGGTCCTCGAGTCGGTGCGGAAGACGGGACGGCTGGTCATTGTGACCGAGGCCTCCGAGCGGGGAAGCTTCGCGATGACGCTATCGGCCAACGTTGCGCGCTTTGGGTTCGGCGACCTGAAGGCGCCGCCGAGGGTCATCGGTTCGCCGAACTGGATCGTTCCCGGCGCCGACATGGAATCGACCTACTTTCCCCAGGCGCACGACATCGTCGACATTGTCACCGCCGAACTGTTCCCGGAGCACAGCAGAAACAGGCGCGGCGTAAGGACCTGGAACGATCTCGACCTCGCCCGACGGGGTCTGTGACAGAAAGCGCCCGGGAGGGAGGTGTGACATGGACGTCAACATTCTGATGCCGCAGCTCGGCAACGAGATCGAGGAAGCGCAGGTCGACGCCTGGCTCAAGCAGCCTGGCGCCGCCGTCGAGAAAGACGAGCAGATCGTCGTGATTGCGACGCCGAAGGTCACCTTCGAGATCGAGGCGCCGGCCGCGGGAATCCTGAAGGCGATCCTGGTGGGCGCGGACGAGATCGCTTCTGTCGGCGCGGTTCTCGGCGTCATAGAGACCAAGTGAGCATGACCGCGCCGATAATCCCCGCCGTCCTCCACACGGCGGGGCAGGACGGCCCCGCCATTCTCCTCATCCACGGTTTTGGCGCAGATCGCCTGAGCTGGCTCGCCAACCAGCACGCGGTCGCGGCTGCGGGAAGAGTCTACGCTCTCGCTCTTCCCGGCCATGGCGAGACGCCGCTAACCGCTCCCGGTCGTCTGGACGACCTCGCCCGCGCCGTGGAGAAGGCGATCGAAGGCTCGGGCGTCGGCGCGGTTCACATCGTCGCCCATTCCCTCGGCGACGCCGTCGCGATCGCGTTCGCCGCCGCTCGGCCGGATCTCGTGCGTTCGCTCGGCCTAGTCGCAGGCGCCGGTCTGGGACAGGCCGTGGATGAGCGCTTTCTGACCGACTACCCGAAAACCTTCTCTGCCGAGGAAATGGAGGCCCTGCTGCGGCGTCTCGTGACGCGTCCGCGCCTGATCAACCGCCAGATGTCCGAGAGAGCTGTGGAACAGCTGAAGGCTCCCGGGGTCCGTCAAGGTCTGGCCAAGATCGCAGACGAACTTCGTCGCATCGACTCGGTCATCGAGCCGTCCTTGCAAACCGTCGCCCGTTCGTCCCTGCCTCGGACTGCGATCTGGGGCGAGGCGGACGCCATCATCCCACTTGACCGGGAGCGTCTCGAACGCTTCGGCGCGGAAAGCCTCATCGTCAAGGACGCCGCCCACCTGCCGCATATCGAAAGCCCGCGCATCGTGAACGAACGCCTTGTGCGATGGTTGACGGGCCAGAGCCGGTGACATCATCTGCTTGATCGGAAAGCGCCATGGCAAAGCTGGTCCGCGACGGACAAAAGACCCTCATGGACGCGCAGTCCCTCAGATTGCGGGCGGCCTGGCTCTATTACATCCACGGATTGACCCAGAAAGACATCGCCGATCGGCTCGGCCTCGCGCGGACCACCGTGGTGAAGCTCTTGGACGAGGCGCTCAAGCGCGCCGAGGTGCAGATCCGGATCGCCGAAGGCGTTCCCGAGCTGATCGACCTCAGCCTGAAGCTGGAAGACCGGCTGAACCTCGACGAAGCGATCGTCGTTCCCGGGGAGGGCGGCGCCGACGAAACGGCGAAGGCCGTCGGGGCGGCTCTTGGAGCTTTTCTTTCCGAAACGATCAGCGACGGCATGTGCGTGGGAGTCGGCTGGGGCCGGACCTTGACCGCGTCGCTCGCGACGTTCCGTCCGCCGCGTCGGGACGGCGTCAAGGTGGTCTCCCTGCTCGGCGGGGTGGTCGAAGTCGCACTGACGAACCCGCTCGAGTTCACCTGGCGCCTCGCAAGCGAGCTCGGGGCCGAATGCTTTCTCTTCCCCGCGCCCCTTCTCGTCGACTCGGCCGAAACCCGCGACCGTCTGTTCCTTCGCTGCGGTCTGGACCGGCTGGAGCGGATCGCCGCGTCGCTGGACCTCGCGGTGCTGAGCGCCGGCGACATCGGCATGTCGGCGACGTCCCTTTCGAAAGGGCTGATATCGAAGGCTCAGCTTCAGGAGCTCTGCGACGCGGGCTGCGTCTCCGACACTTTGTGCAATTTCCTCGACGCGGACGGGAGGAGCGTCGCACACCCGCTGAACGAGCGGGTGATGTCGATCAGCCTCGACACGATTGCCCGGGCGCGGCACATCGTCATCGCGACAGGCGGCGCGGCTCGCGCCCAGGCCATCCTCGCCGCCTGGAAGCGGATCGGCTGCAACACGCTCGTCACCGACGAGCACGCGGCGAGACGGATTCTCGAATCGACCGCGCAATGGTCTCCGGCCGGATCTTCGATGGACCGAGCGGGCGGCAAGGCGACGAAGGCCTCCTCATCGAATGCCGCGGCCGCAAGCGGAGCGGCGCGACCGCCGGTTCGCGGCCAGGCACCGAGGCGTTGAACCCTCGAACCCGCCCGCATGAGGCGATGCCCGCCGGCTAAGAGGCCGGGCGACGCGTCGTCCACGGCGCAGCCGTCAGTCCGTCGGCAGCTTGTAGCCCTTGAACGTCTCGCGCAGTTTCAGCTTGTTGATCTTGCCGGTCGCGGTGTGGGGGATCTCCTTCACCACCTGCATGTCGTCCGGCATCCACCACTTGGCGATTTTCGAGCTCAGGAAATCGAGCACGTCCTCGGTCTTCACCTCGTGGCCTTCTTTCGCCACGACGACCAGCAGCGGCCGCTCGTCCCATTTCGGGTGCGCGACGCCGATGACCGCCGCCTCGGCCACGTCCGGGTGGCCGATGGCGAGGTTCTCGATGTCGATGGTCGAGATCCACTCACCGCCCGACTTGATGACGTCCTTGGCCCGGTCGGTGATCTGCATGACGCCGTCGGGGTCGAGGGTGGCGACGTCGCCGGTGTCGAAGAATCCCTCGTCGTCGAGGATCTTGCCGCCCTCGTCGCGGAAATAGGTCTCGGAGACGGCGAAGCCCTTCACCTTCAGCCGGCCGAAGCGCTTGCCGTCCCACAGCAGGTCGTTGTTTTCGTCGTCGACGATCTTCATCTCGACGCCGAACGGCGCCCAGCCCTGCTTGCACTGGATGGCGAACTTTTCCTCGCGCGACAGCGCCGCCTGGCTGGGCTTGAGCGAGCCGACCGTGCCGAGCGGACTCATTTCGGTCATGCCCCAGGCGTGGCGCACTTCGACGCCGTAGTCTTCCTGAAAAGCGCGGATCACCTCGGGCGGACAGGCCGAGCCGCCGATGACGACGAGCTTGAGCGTCGAGAGTTTCTTGCCCTCCTTGCGCAGGTAATGCAGCAACCCCAGCCAGACGGTCGGGACGGCGGCGGACATCGTCACTTTCTCGGTTTCGAGAATGTCGTAGACCGAGGCGCCGTCGAGCTTCGCCCCCGGCATCACCATCCGCGCCCCGCGGATGAGGCAGGCGAGCGCGAGGCCCCAGGAATTGGCGTGGAACATCGGCACGACCGGCAGGACCGAGTCGTAGGCGCTGAGCGTCAGGGTTTCGGGGCCGGTCGCCATCATCGAATGGAGGACGTTCGAGCGGTGCGAATAGAGCACGCCCTTTGGGTGGCCGGTGGTGCCGGAGGTGTAGCAGAGCCCGGCGGCGGTGCGCTCTTCGAACTCCTTCCAGCGGAAGTCGTCGTCGACCCCCTTCAGCCACTCCTCGTAGGCGACGGCGTTCTTGAGCTTCGTCGCCGGCATGTGCGCGGCGTCTGTCAGGACGACGTAGCGCTCGACGGTCGGCAGATGGTCGGCGATCGCTTCGAGCAAAGGCACGAAGGTGAGATCGATCATCACGAGCCGGTCTTCGGCGTGGTTGACGATCCAGGCGATCTGCTCAGGGAAAAGGCGCGGGTTGACGGTGTGATAGATGGCCCCGAGGCCCGTGATGCCGTACCAGGCCTCGAGGTGGCGGAAGCCGTTCCAGGCAAGCGTCGCGACCCGGTCGCCGAGCCTGATCCCGTCGCGTTCGAGGCACTTGGCCACTTTGAGGGCCCGGCCGCGGATCTCGCGGTAGTTCGTCCGATGCATCGGGCCCTCGACCATGCGCGATGCGACTTCCTGGGTCGGAATTTGGATCGCGGCGAAGTCGATGATCTTGTGCATGAGCAGGGGCCATTCCTGCATGCGTCCGAACATTTCGCTCCTCCCTTTCTCCCTGCGCGGCGGCTTGATCGCGGCGCGTGAATTGTTCATGTCTATACTGAGGCGGCGCCGATTCGCAATCGCGCGGCGCGGAATGCCCCATGCGGATAGAATATCTGCGCCGTCGCGGGATTTCTACAAGGAAGGACGCGGATGACGGACCGGAGCAACCCCGAGACATCGATCCGCGTCTGGCTCCGTCTGGTGCGCCTGATGGCGCGGATGCAGGCGGCGATCGCCGAGCGGCTGCGCGAGATCGGCATCTCGATCCCGCAATGCGACGTGCTAACGACCCTGAGCGAGCAGGAAGGGGTCAACCAGCAGCAGCTCGCCGAGCGGCTCTATGTGACCAAGGGCAACATTTCCGGCCTCCTCGACCGGCTCGAGGAGGCAGGCTTCGTCGAGCGCCGCGCGGCCGCGTCGGACCGGCGCCAGTACTCGATCCATCTGACCGAATCGGGTCGCGCGATGGCCCAGAAGGCGATCGCCGTCCAGCACAAGTGGATCGCCTCGACGCTCGGGCGAGTGACCAAAGCCGACCTCGAGGCGCTCGAGACGCGGCTCGTCGCGGTGCGCGACATCGTGCGCGAGCAGGAGACGCCGGCCGAAGCGAAGGAGCGCACGACGCCGACAGAGCAGGCGTAATCTGGCGCCGTCCGAGGGGCAGGTGCGGTTCGGTGGATCGAGCCTTTGGGGCGGCCCCGTCAGACCCGATTCCCTGTTGTGCGCCGGCTAAGCGAGAATCCGAAAATCGGCGAGATGGATCACCCGGAAATTGTACACGATTCTGTTGCTGAACAGCTGCTCGCGGCGCGGACCCTGGGCGCCAGTCCCTCCATGCCAACCTCGCTTTCCCTCCCGCACCCACGGCGGTTTATCAAAAACAGCAAAGTACCATGGATTGCGAAAAAACGGCGGCGGCCCTGGCGGCGGGCTTGTTCCCCTTCTCCCAAAGCGGGTTCGGTCCCGTGGGCAAGTTATCCCAATGGGCGTGGCGGCCAATCACCTCACCGGTCAAGCCCGCCCATCAACATGTACTTGATCTCGACGAACTCCTCCGCGCCGTGGCGCGAGCCTTCGCGGCCGAGACCGGATTCCTTGACGCCGCCGAACGGGGCGAGCTCGGTCGAGATGGCGCCGGAGTTAATCCCCACCATGCCGTATTCCAGCGCCTCGGCGACCCGCCACACCCGCCCGAGATCGCGGGCGTAGAAAGAGCGCATCCGCGATATGCGCTTCCACCTTTTCGACCGCCTCCGCGTTGATGAGCGGCCCTTGGTTGACGCCCGGCTCCGCGCCGTCGCCGACCTTGAGCCTGGCGACGGCTTCCAGATTGTAAAGTCGAGGAAGGGCGCGGGGGCTTGAGGCTTGGCCAAGCGCTCCGTTTCCCTTCGCCGAGTAGGCCCGGGAGTTTCACCCCGAGCCTCTCAGTCGGGTGGGATCAAGGCGCGGACCGGGCTTCGAATGATGCCGACGTTTCCTTGATCCCCCCGTTATGCTGTCCCGATCCGTCTTCGCTTAATCGACCCCATGCGCCCCACTCGCAGGCACATCGCGACTTCGCCGCTTGGCGGCTTATACGCGATGCCTTCGCTGTGCGGGAGCGCCTAGGCGACCCACGAGTGGTTCCGAGCTTTCGCTGTCCATTCTTTCCCGACATGCCGCCCTCTGTGACCCCGGGGAGTTTCGTCATCGTCATGGTCCAGTTCTCCGATGCCGAACATGGCCTTCGCCAGGATCTGAACAGCTCGGCACTCCCATAATTCCTGCAATCCGTTTCACGCAGGGCACGCCTTTCGGGGCTTCCCGATTTACTTACGCTACGGCCTGTCGGTTTGCTCGCCCTCCTGTGACGGATCAGACCAGGTCTCCCCGGCCCCAGAGGACTTTTACTTCCAGGCTTCCGGCAGGTCGGTCGCCCTTCCTGCCGCTGGATATGACTACAACAGTGGCCTGAACTCCTTCTGTTGGCGGGACTCTCACCCGCTAGAATGGCAGCTAGCTTCGCTGCACCAGATCCCACCGTGCGGCGTTACCGCGGTGGGCTCTTCAGAAAGGACCTGAGGCGGGTCGATCTGGCCGCCTCGTTCACACGCGCGAGGTTCGGCTGCAAGGGTTGCCAGCGCTGTGTCTGGCCCTTCGCCTGCCCCGTCGTGATCCCTTCCTGCCGCTCCCTTCTCTCCATCGCCTCGTTTCCTTCGGCGACTTCATCGATAGTATGGAGCAGTCCGACTCCCATCAGCGATGCGACGAACTGTGGTTGTCCCTCGTTCGCCGCCCCCACCGGAAACCATCGGTGGACGCTGATGGGTCTCATAGTTTCCGGAATGGGCCTTTTGGCCGTGACGTGGTCTAAGCCCCCGGCGGAGCACCCAGTCTCTCGCATGACGAGACGGGATGTGCGGCTTTCGCTGGCGCCGGCGCCAGCTCTGCCTCCGCAACATGCCGATTTCGGGAGTCAATTCCACACCCCGTCCAACCGCCGTCTACGCTTCGGACCCCGCGTCGCCGCGACGCCCGCAAGACTTGCTCCTGTCCTGCCTGCTCGGCTTTGAACGGACCAGACTTTCACTGGCAAGCTCATTCCAGCTTCCTCTCGCACCCGGCATCCGGCTTTCCGACAGACTTCATGGCAGGCCCACGGCGTCGGGCTTTAGGGGCTGAACGAGTTGGGTCACGCCGTATGTTCCGTGGATTTCACTCCAGGAAAACCGGCGCGCGCCTCGCCCGGGCTCCTTGTGCCGTTTGGCGAGGAAGCGGCGAACGCTCTCGCTGACATGGTGATCGACGGCTCGATAGGCCGACGCGCGGGTTCCGTAGCTGAAGTACGCCGACCAGCCCGCCAGCAGGCGGTTCAGTCTGTCGCGCACGCTCGGCCACGCGCCCTTCTCGCCTGGCCTCAGGAGATCGCCGATCTTGTCCTTGATGCGTTGCACGCTTTTCCGGGAAGGAGTCGCGCCCAGGTATTTCTGTCCGCCCCAGGGAGCGAACGTCGGCCCCAGCGTGTAGCCGAGGAAGTCGAAGCTTTCCGCTCTGGCGTTCTTCACCGAGGTCTTGGCCTCGTTGAGGCTGAGCCCCAATTTGGCCATCACCCCTCTCGTCCACGTCAGCGCCTCCTCCGCGTGTCCGCAGCTGAGAATGACGAAGTCGTCGGCGTAGTTCACCAGATGGGCGCGGAACGCCGCGCCGCATCCTCGCGTCCGCCAATGCTTCAGAAAGCGGTTCATGTAGAGGTTGGCCAGCATCGGGCTGATCACGCCGCCTTGCGGCGTGCCCCGCCTGTGCCGCTTGCCCCCGACCAGTCGCCGTCTTCCCTTGCCGTCCCGCTCTTCGACCGGGACACTCAGCCACAGCTTGATCAAGCGCCGCACGTGCGGGTCGCAGATTTGTCGAGCCACGCTCTGCATGAGCTCGCGATGCGGGATGGTGTCGAAGGAAGCGGCCACAGACTACCCATCACCGTGATCTTCCGCATTCGGTAACTGTCATTCGCAAACGCCACGCCTTCGAAGGCCGGTCGCTGGCCGTGATCAGCAGCATGCGGCGGCGCGGCGTCCTCCTCGTTGTCGCGGTCTTGCCGGACGGCAGCCGGTCACTGATTCCGGCCGAGTGGACCGATTGGAGCACGGAGCAGGCCGGGCGAACGCCGGCGGATCTCGGCGAGGGCGGCCACGCTCTCGGCAGACTCGACGATTTGCTTCGCCTGCGCAAGGTCATCGACGCTCTCTGCGGCCGGCGCGTCGAGTTGGCGCGGCGCAAGGAGAGCAGTCATGCAATTGAAACTGGCGTTTCTCGACCAGCCCGATCTTCCACCGAACCCCTCGCCGGCGGCCCTATTGGCGAGCGCGTGGAGCCAGCTCGACCAAGCCTCGCGCCTCGCGGCGCTCGAGATCCTCGCGCGTCTCATCGCCCGCATGCTGTCGGCCGGGTCGACGACGGAGGGAAGCGATGAATGAGCGCGCCAAGATCACGGCGAGCCATCTCTCCCGCCAGGCGATCGTGTACCTGCGCCAGTCCAGCGCCGCCCAGGTCGAGAACAATCGCGAGTTCGACCGAGCGACAATACGCGCTTGCCGGCAAAGCCCGTGAACTCGGCTGGCCCGCCGATCGCATCGTCGTCATCGATGAGGACCTCGGGCTCTCCGGCTCAGGCTTTGTTGCCCGATCGGGCTTCGCCCGCCTCACCGCCGAAGTCGCGCTCGCCCATGTCGGCCTCGTGCTCGGGCTCGAGGTCTCGCGCCTCGCGCGCAACAACGCCGATTGGCATCGCCTCATCGAACTCGGCGGCCTCACCGATACGCTCATCGGCGATCCGATGGCATCTATCATCCGGCGCTCTTTAATGATCGCCTGCTCCTCGGACTTAAAGGCGCCATGAGCGAGGCCGAACTGCATGTGCTGCGGGCCCGCCTCAACGGCGGCATTCGCAACAAGGCGGCGCGTGGCGAACTCCGCCGAGGATTGCCGGTCGGCTTTGTTTGGGCCGAGGCCGATGGCGAGGTCCGCTTCCACCCCGACGAGGCCGTCGTCACCGCCATCCGCAGTGTCTTTACGCAGTTCGCCCAGACGGGCTCGGCGCGCCGCGTCTGGCTATGGTTTCGCTCGCAACAGCTCTCATTCCCTCTGCAGATGCGCCAGGGCGCAGAGATCCGCTGGGTCGAGGCCAGCTACACCGCCATCCACCACGTTCTCACAAATCCCGTCTATGCCGGCGCATACGCTTATGGCAAATCTCGTCGGGACACGATTCTCAATGAATCCGGCGCAGCCAGAAAGCGGGTGCGAAAATTGCCTCGCTCCGAGTGGCAGGTGCTCATTCCGAACCATCACCCGGGCTTCATCGATTGGCAGACCTATGAGGCCAACCAGGATCGCATCGCCAAGAACACCCGCCCCGGACCCCACAAGGCGGGCGGCGCGGTGAGGGAAGGGAGCGCCCTGCTGCAAGGCCTGGCCGTCTGCGGGCACTGCGGACGCCGCTTGCACACCCACTATCGCGGGCGCAGCGCCGCACCGGGTTATCATTGTCCCGGCAAGGTCCTGGTGGAGGGCCGCGGCGTCTATTGCCTCAATATTGGCGGCGTCCAGATCGACGAGGCCGTCACCCGGGCCTTCCTCGCCGCCCTCGAGCCGGCGAAGCTCGCCGCCGCTGTCGCCGCCGCCGAACGGCTCGAAGCCGACCGCGAGACCTCGCTCAGGCAATGGCGTCTGGGCGTCGAGCGGGCAAGCTACGAAGCCAACCGCGCCGAGCGCCGTTACCGTGCCGTCGATCCAGACAACCGCCTGGTTGCTCGCGGCCTCGAGCGCGAATGGGAGGAGAGCTTGAGCGCGCTCGAAGCCGCGAAGACCGAGCTTTCACGCCGCGAGGAAGCACGTCCACGGACGCTGTCCAAGGATGAACGCAACCGTCTGCTGACGCTCGGGGCTGATCTGGCCACAGTTTGGCGCGCCGCGACCACCACGCCACGTGACAGGAAGGAACTGCTGCGGGCGCTGCTCGAGGAAGTCATTGTCAAAGTCGAGCGCGACAAGGGCGCGGCGCGCCTCACGTTGCGCTGGAAGGGCGGCGCGCTCAATGAGATTGATCTTGCGCTGCCGCGCTCGCGGCCGGCCACGATACGCACCGATGAGGATACGATCGCGCTCGTCGCCGGCTGGCGGCCCTCTATCCCGACACCGTGATCGCCGGCATCCTCAATCGCCAAGGGCGAACGATCGCCCGCGGCCATCGCTTCGAGGCCGGCCGCGTCGCCGTCTTGCGTAACAACTGGCGCATCCCATGTTTCCAGCCCAAGGCGACGGTTGAAGAAGGAGACGTCATGACCGTCGCGGCGGCGGCGGCCGCACTGAACGTCGCGTCGTCGACCGTGCACCGCTGGCTCAACGACGGTTTCATCCAAGGCGAGCAGGCGACCCCGGGCGCGCCCTGGCGGATCCGCGTGACCGATGAGCTCAAGGCCCGCTTCGGCGAACCGGCCGGCGACGGCTTCGTCACCATGCAAGAGGCCACACGCGCCCTCGGCGTCACCCGTCAGACCGTGTTGCACCGTGTAAAGCGCGGCGAGATCGAGACGGCGCATGTCCCCAAGGGCGGCAAAATAGGCTTACGTATCAAGCTGAACGAGCGCCAACCTACTCTTTTTG